>CALLQB010000075.1 GCA_938015295.1 uncultured Acidimicrobiales bacterium | reverse complement strand
CTGGCAAAGGGCTCGACGCTTTCGGAAGCCGAAGTGCAATCGCTGGTGACCAGCGAGCTTCGTTCGTCAAGATCGCCCGACCACGTTGTTGTTGTCGACGAGTTGCCGTACAACGAAACAGGAAAGTTGTTACGCCGCACGCTCAAGGCCGATCTCGCGCATCTCGCCGAAGGGTCGTAGCACCCACCCCGCAGTACCCAACCTGTGTTGCAGGTTGGGGTAGTCAGAACAATGTTGAAGGAGACCCCATGGTCGAAGAAGAAATTGGCGCCTGGATTGATGCCAACTATGACCCAGCAATGACGGTGGGTGAGTGGTGGCAATTGTTGGCTGACTCTGGGTATGCCCATCCGAGCCTCCCTGAACATGCAGGTGGCAAGGGCTGGAGCCAGGCCATGGAGATGGCCGCCATGCGCACCATTGCTGCCAAAGACGTTGTTGGGCCCCCACCGGGTCTCGGTTATATGCTTGCGGCTCCGACGATCGCCGACCACGGCACTCCCGAGCAGATCGAACGCTATATCCCACAAATTCTCAATGGGCGAGAGGCGTGGTGCCAACTGTTCTCCGAGCCAGGCGCCGGATCAGATCTCGCTGGGTTGCAGACGAAAGGCGAACAAGACGGCGACGAATGGCAGTTCACCGGCCAGAAGGTGTGGACCTCGCAGGGTCACATTGCTGATCTTGGCATGTTGGTTGCTCGCACCGACCCCGACGCCCCAAAACATCGCGGCATGACCTACTTCGCCCTGCCGATGGATCAAGCAGGCGTCGACGTTCGACCGCTAAAGGAGATGACCGGTCGGTCGTTCTTCAGCGAGGTCTTTATGGACAATGCCAGGTGTGCCGCCGATGCCCTCCTCGGCGATCGCGGCGATGGTTGGCGGGTAGCAAACACCACCTTGGGGTACGAACGGGCCCACATTGGTGGTGGCTCGGCCGGGTTCGCAGCTGTCAACCCAGGCTCCCTAGCAAACTCGTTCGACAAGATCTGCGGCGATGTCGTGGCTTTCTCGAAACAAAAGCGCGCAGGTGGCACGGCTCCCGGCGTCGGCATGAAACTCTACGGCCGCTACACGGCGCTTGCGAAGGAGCTGGGCCGCACCGACGATCCGTTGTTCCGGCAACAGATGATGAAGCTCTACACGATGTTGCAGGTGAACCGGCTCAACATTCAGCGCTCGCGGGTAAAGAGCCAACGTACCGGCGGCGAGGGAAACATCGCCAAGCTGTACGACGCAGAGATTCATCACGCATTTCGCGAGCTTGGCCTCACTACCGCTGGAGCCGATGGCATGTTGGCCGGCGAGTCGTCGAGCACCGATCCCACGATCTCCGAGCTGGCGCTGTTTTCGTTGGCACCATCTATTTACGGTGGGACCAACCAGATCCAAAAGAACATCATCGGCGAGCGGGTGTTAGGTCTTCCCAAAGAGCCCGGACCCGACAAGAATACGCCGTTTAACGAATTGCCGAAGAACCAGTAGCAGCTGGCCCCGGAGTCGGGGTTTCGGTACCCTCCCTCACATGGCTGGGAAATCGAAAAAGACCGTTGTCGTCGTTGTCGTCGCCGTACTCGGCAATCTGTTCGGCTTCGCTGACGTCGCGGTGAGCGACTCGAATTCGGTTTGCGCCGGCCGGTTTGGGACGGTGCGCCTCGAGCTCGGCGAGTCGCCGACTGCCGGTGCCGATGTCATTATCGGCACCTCGGGCGACGACGTCATCCGCGGCGGCGACGGAAACGATGTTATCTGCGGACGTGGGGGCAACGACACCATCATCGGCGGGCCTGGCGAGGACTGGATTTACGGTGGCGCTGGCAACGATCGGCTCGATGGATCAGCGGGATTTGATGTCATCGAAGGCGGGCGCGGCAAAGACCGCATCAAAGGAGGTACCGGCAACGACCGGCTTTCTGGCGACGCTGGTCGAGACCGCATCAACGGGGGAGCGGGGCTCGGCGACGTTTGTGTCGGGGGCCGAGGCAAAGACAAGGTCGCCAAGTGCGAGGCGAAACCAACAAAGGTCTGTCCCGAGCACTTCGTTGCGCCTGCGACGATGCCAAACAACGCCCGGATTATCAAGGACAAGAGCAATTCCTGCCCGATTATCGAGGGAGTCGCAACTCCCGGAACATCCGACGTGTACACCTTCGATCACCTCGACGGCGGATTTGCCTACGCGGTGCAGACCCACTGTGGCGAATGGGCCCTCGTCGCCGAGAGCGGCAAGGAGATGAGCGCACGACTTTCGTGCTCGACCGATGTCGAGTACCGGTCGGGTGGCGGCACAGCTTGGACGTATCTCAATCCGGGGATCTACACGCTCACCATCGAACACCAGGGAACAACATCAGCCCCGTATCGAGTTTGGGCGTTCGACGAAAGTCGCACGGCGCAGCGTCAGGCACCGCAAATCGCAGCGGGTGGTTGCTCGCAAACGCCAGCCCAACCAACGACGCTGCCGGTTCGGACCCGTGTGGTACGCAATGGTGCCGACTGCCCGATTTTCAACGGAGAAATCGCAGTCCCGTTCGAGACCGACCGCTATGTGCTCGCTCTGCGGGCAGGAGAAAAGGTCTCGGCTCGAGCAGAAGGGTTTTGTGGCACGATGACCGTGCGCGATGGTCGCGACGTGCTCCTCGACTCAACCGGATGCGGCGTCCACACCGGCAACTTCACCGCCCCGTCGGATGGGTCATACACCTTTGAATATGGCCCGGGCTTCGCCACGAACTTGGGTCTCTATACCTTGCAGCTACTGAAGTAGCGCGGCGTCCGGTCGGCGCACTGCGCGAACGTATACTGAGGTTCGTGCCCCACATCATCATCGAGTACTCGACCAACCTTGAGACGATCTGCGACCCTCAAGACCTGGTCGACGATCTCCACGCCGCTGCCATTGCGGATGGCATTGGTCCGCTGACCGGCGTTCGTACCCGAGCAGCAGCTCGCGACCTTTATCAGGTGGCCGACAGCCACAAACGCAATGCCTTTGTCGCCATCGTCGCCCGCATCGGCCCGGGTCGGGCGGCGCCCGAGAAGACCCGGTTCCTTACCGCTCTTCTCGACGCTGCCGAACGCAGTATGGCCGAGGCAATGCAGCAGTATGCGATCGCGTTCAGCTGTGAGGTGCAGGAGATTGACGCCGAGTTTCGGGTCAACCGCAATCATGTCAAAACTCGCCTCGATGGCGCGGGCAGCTAGCCTGCTGCGGTGCGGTACTACACCCATTACGAGGTCCTCCAGGTTCCCGAGAACGCTGCGCCAGAGACCATTCGTGCGGCGTACCGGAACCTGTCGAAGAAACATCACCCCGACGCAGGCGGCAACCGGGCGCTCTTCGAACGGGTCGTGACGGCCCACAATATTCTTAGCGATCCAACGCAACGCCACGCCTATGACAACTACCTCTACCGTCGAGCGCAAGACGAGGCGCATCAGGCAGAGCTTGCTGAAGCGGCGGCTCGCTACGAGCAGCAGTCACGCCCCCAAGTGTTTGTCGAGGAGGAACTCTTCGACGAGCCGATCGAGAACCCGTTGCTGCATTTCGGTGGCTACTTGTTGGTGCTCGTTGCCATCGTCGCAGTGATAATCGGCCCCGCATGGATTGCGTTGCGAACCGTCGACAACGACGATGCCGCTGCGGAGACGGAGCAAGTATCCGCAGCATTACCCGAACCGACCGAATCCCACAATGGACTCGATGTCGAACAGTCATCGTTGCGGTGGCTGGTCGCCTACCAGGCTCTTGCTGGCACCGAACCGCTGGTGACCAGCGACGATGCCCGCTCGGTGTACGAGACGTCGAGGCCAGGGGCACGCTGCGACGACTTCAGTCGTCAGACCTACTGGAGTCTGTTGGCACCCGAGAGCCAAGACATTGCCACGATCGAAAACGCTCTCAACTACGATCTCGCCCGAGCGGTTGCCGAATGCAACAACTTCACCGCCATCCTCGAGGGGTTACGCGGCACGCTGGCCGTCGAAACATCGACGCTTGCCGAGCGGTTGCGACAGGTTGAAGCGCTCGCCGATCAAGCAGTATTTACCAGCGGCGGTGTATGAGGCCCTTTAGGGCAGGCTGCCGGTATGGGCCAGAGCGAGTAAGATAAGTCGATCCTGCCCGCCGGACATTTCCGCAGAGACGTCGATGCCCGCTGCTTCAGCACAGGTCAACCAGGCGAAATCAAGAGCATTCTGCGATGGCATGCAGTCGCCTTGTACGGGTACGACATACGCCATGCTCACGGCGTGCTGGCGTGGGTCGTGAAAGCCAGTTGTTGTGGGGTCGGGCATGTATTCGGCGACCGTGAATGGCACGGGCGACGCGGGAAGGCGCGGAAAGGCAGCAGGGCCGAGATCTTTGTCGAGGTGTCGGCTCAGGGCTTGACGAATGGTCTCGCCCCATAACACTCGCCCGCTCACGATGGCTCGAGAAATGGTTCCATCGGGTCGAGCCCGCAGGAGAAGGCCGATGTGGGTGACTTTGCCGAGCTCGTCGAGTCGAACCGGTATTGCCTCCACGTACACCATCGGCACGCGGCCGCGCACAGTTTCGAGGTCATCGTCGCTTAGCCAGGTGACGTCGGTCTCGGTATCGATCGAATCGGTCATACACAAAGTCTACGGGCAAAACGGCACCGGGACGGGGCCGAAGCCCCGTCCCGGTTACCAATCACAGTGATTGCTTCTGCGAAAGCAGAATGGGTTTAGCCAGCGAGGCCAGCAGCTACCCATTCGTCAACGATTGAACGGTTGGTTTCGATCCACTCAGTGGCGATGCGTACAACGTCGTCTTGTGATCCGTCGCCATTGGCCTGTTCGACCTGGGCGATGGAGATGTCGATGACCGAAGGCTTCATGATTGACATCATGGCTACGGCGCCTGGGTTGTCGGCAGCCCATTCGCTGTTTGCGGTCACCTGAATGTCAGCGGCTTCCCAGCCAAGCTGGCACGGTTGGGTGCAGGTATCGGCTCCGAAGGAGTCAAAGCCTGTGCCCTGGGTGTGGTTTTCGCCACCCTCTGCGCCAGTTGGGTTCGAGTCGTCAAGGACGTCGGTTGGGTGCATGGTGAGCCACATGACATTGTCGCCAGGAATAAGTTCGGTGACGTACGCCGAAGGAGTCCAGGTGTAAATGATCATTGGATCGCCAGCGTTGGCCTTGTCGAGTGCCTCAGCAAACATGGCGTCGTAGCCAGCTTGGGTCTGCTCAAGGTTGTCCCAGCCGTAGAACGCGATCTGGCTGGTCATGATGTCGTCGCAGGTCCAGTCTTCGGGGCAGCCGTAGAAGTTGCCTACGCCGTTGCCGTCGGTGTCGAGCTCAGCGACAAGCGCCGGGTCGTCGTTGATCTGCTGCATCGAGGTGATACCATTTGCGTCGGCCCAGCTCTTCGTTACGAGCATGCCCTGCACGCCTGCGTCTTCAAAGAGACCAGAGACCTTTTCGATGTGGTCGCCGATGCGTGAACCGTCAGCGCGGTCGCCTTCCCACCAGGTGAGGTGGCCGGGGTACCAGCTGTTGGTCCAGAGATCGATTTCGCCCTCTGAGAGCTGGTTGTAGAAAAGGTCCGGTGAGAGCTCAAGGTCAGCAGGATCGCTAACGGTGTAGCCAAGCTCGGTAAGGACCTGACGGTAGATCTCGGCTTGGATGTAGCCAGATGCCCAGTTGGCGCGGGCCATCGTGATTTCTTTGCCTTCGCCGGGCAGGTCGCCTCCGCCGCTAGCTGCATCTCCGCCGTCGCTGCCGCAAGCAGCGGCAACAAGCGAGAAGGCAGCGAGCAGAGTAAGCAATACGCTAAATCGTCTCTTCATAGTGGTTAATTCCCTCCTGGGATATCTATGGTGCGAGGTGGCGGATCACTCCGATGTGACCTATTTCGCACCAATCATCAAAGTTAGCCGATATAACCGCGTCTGTCTGCTCATGCCGGTTGTTTGTTGAATTCGCGGGAATTTCACTACTTTGGGCAAAACGAGTGAAGACCCCGCCTATGGCAGGGCCTTCACTCGAAGGAAGAACAGGGCCTGTCGAACCGGATGTTTAGAACATGTCAGCTTGAGATGCCGGCGAGTTCTTGTTCGTCGCGAAGCACATCGTCGGTTTCGACGACTGGCGCTGCAGGAGTGTCGCTGTAGACCTTGCGTCGGTTGAACTCGAGAAGCACGCTGCGGGCTGACATAACGAGCAGCACGCCTGCGACCAGCACCAGAAACGCTCCAACGCCCGAGAAGTAGTTACTGTCGGCAACTCGGGAGATGGTCGCGATCCAGTTGGCGCCTATGAGGGCGGTACCAACACCGACACCGGCGACGAGCACATTCCAGGCCCAGCGGCGCTGTTCTTCGCTTTGTCCAAGCAACCCCGCTCCCGGGATGATGAGCAACATGCCCGCCAAGCCGGCAATGATCGACGGCCAGCCGAGACCGGCGCCGTCACCGTTGAAGCCGTCGAGGATGACGTCTTCTTGGCGTGCGCCGTTAGCCAGGTTCGAGATGCGTTGGGCATTTGCTGCCTGGAGTGCAGGGTCGTCGCCTGCCTCTTCTTTGAGGCGTTCGATTTCTTCTTGAATCTCGGGGGTGATGATGACGTCGGCTCGCTCGTCAAAGGACCAACCGGAGAAGCCACCGATGACCACAAAGGCAATAACAACTGCCCCAGTGAACAACCGTGACCAGGCGATTTTGTCGGGAAGCGGGCGATTCGGTGCGTAAGGTGCAGCGAACGTCGCCATGGTGCCTCCGACCGTGGCAAGAAGGCCACCTGCCGCCGCAACGAGCGGCCCCGGCCCTTGACTGATCGTCTGGATCAGGTACGAAGGGTCGGCAAGCCAGAAGGACAAACTCGACAGGAAGATGCCGATGCCGGCAATGGTCGCCGTTTCGGGGCTGAGGAAGCGAGGGCCGCGGCCGGGCTGCACAATGGTGTTGATGGCGCTGGCGAGGATGAGGAGCCCAAGGGCAATAACCGTGAACCCGTACCACGAGCCGCCAGAGGCGTCGATGCCATTGAACGCCATACCGACGAGGTTCTCGTCGCTACGACGGGCATAGCCACTTATCCAGCCGGCGTCGCTGTTCCACGTGAGAAACGCCGAGATGACAGCGATGACGCCACCGACAGCTCCGAGGGCGAGGCCGGTCCTCTCGCCACCGGTGAGCGGAGCGAGCGTAACCACAGCCTTCTTGCGGACGGGCGCTGCGGCGACCGGCGCGTTCTCGAGGAGAACTTCGGGGTTCTTGCGTGCGCCCCATGCTCGACGAATGCGGCTGATGAGTTGTCCGTCTTCGTCGCCTTCGCGCTGGCTGATGCGGTCGAGCACCACAGCGACAAGGAACAAGGCCAGGCCGGCAGAAGCTGCAAGGCCGGTGTTGAGGTTATTAATTGCCCGGAACACGAGGAGGCCGAGGCCGCCGGCGCCCATGAGTGCGGCGATGCCGAGCATCGAGATACTCAGAAGAAGTGTCTGGTTGAGTCCGGTCATAATCGCTGGGCGAGCCAAGGGGAGCTGCACATCGGTCAGAACACGGAGTTCGGGCGCACCAAAGGCTCGGGATGCCTCGACGACGTCTTCGGGTACCTGGCGAATGCCGAGGTTGGTGAGGCGAATGAGCGGCGGGATGGCGAAGACCATCGTCACCATGGTTGCCGATACCTCACCAATGCCGAAGAAGAACACCACAGGAAGCATGTACACGAACGAGTGCACAACCTGCATGGCGTCGAGTGTCGGACGAATGACATTCCAGACCGAGTCAAATCTGCCCGACAAGATGCCGAGCGGAATGCCGATGAGGGCGCAAAGCACCACCGACACGAAGATCATGCCAATCGTTTTGGCTGTTTCGTCCCAGTGCTGCGGGCCAAGTAGCCCACAAAGCGTGAGGGCGAGGGCGACCGAGGCGCCGACCTTGATGTTACGCGAGAGCGTCGCGATGAGGGCGATGAACAACACGACGAAGATCCACGGGACTGTAAGGATCGAGAAGCTGCGGTTGTCGACGATGAGCCACATCAAAAACGAGAAGGGCGCTTTGAACGCCTGGAGAATTGGGTCCATGTTCGAGTTGATCCAAAAAACCATTTGGGCGACCCACTCGCCGAATGGAACGGTGAACTCGTCCAATACCTCATTGTCGAAGAACCCGGGTCGCTCGCTTTGCGCAAGAATACCCATCGGTTGCTGAATACTCATCAGGTGTGTCCCCCTTGAGACGCTCTGAAAGTTGGTGGTTGGTAATTGACTGTGGCCACGAAACGCGGCTGTTTACATGAAGACTTCGCGTTCGAAGCCGTCGATTAGTGTTTCGACGCGACCCATTTCTTCGAGAATTTCTCGAGGGTCGAGTGTGCCTTCAAGCACACCTTTGGCGTCGACGATGGCGATTGGCAGACCGCGGCCGGCCGCCTGGTAGTTCTCGTTAAGCGTTGCGGTCTTGGCCGTGACCTCAAAGTCGGTGCGAAGCGCAGCGCTCAAATCGCTAGAGCCCATCGATTCGGCTCGCGTGGCATCGTCGCGAGTGAGGAGGCCGGTTGGCTTTCCGGATTCGTCGACCACAAAGGCACCGGGGCGGCTGCCAAGCGCCTTAATCGCGTCGTCGAGGCTGAGTTTCGCGTCGAGCGGGTCGAGTGCGCCCATGATCTCGTGCACTTGGATAACTCGGCCCTGGTCGACGTCTTGTACGAATTCGGCGACATAGCCGGTCGCCGGCTGGGTCAGAATTTCTTCAGGCGTGCCGATCTGCACGACGGCCCCGTCTTTCATGATGCAGACACGGTTGCCGACTCGTAGTGCTTCGTTGAGATCGTGGGTAATGAAAAGGATGGTCTTTTGTAGTTCGTCCTGAATGTCCATCAGCTCGTCTTGCATTTGGCGGCGGATGAGCGGATCGAGAGCCGAGAATGCTTCGTCCATCAGCAAGATGTCGGGATCAGACGCTAGGGCGCGGGCGAGACCAACGCGCTGCTGCATGCCACCGGAGAGCTGGTTGGGCATGCTGTCGGCGTACGCTTCAAGGCCCACGAGTGACAGCGCCTTCATCGATGCGGCGTCGCGCTCATGTTTGGCCATCTTCTGCACTTTGAGGCCATAGCCGGTGTTATCGATGATGTTGCGATGGGGGAACAGCGCAAAGTGCTGAAACACCATGCCCATCTTTTCGCGGCGAAAGGCCTGCAGGTCGGGGCCGGCGAGCTCTTGCACGTCGACGCCGTCGACGAAGACTTCGCCGTGGGTGATGTCGTGCAGCTTGTTCACGGTACGAATCGCGGTTGACTTGCCCGAACCTGACAGGCCCATGACTACGAAGATTTCGCCTTTGTTGACCGAAAAATTGACGTTATCGAGGCCCATGACATGGCCCGATAGTCGCTGTACCTCGTTCTTCCCCAAACCTTGACGTGCAAGGTCGAACGCTCGGCCTCTCGGCTGGGGTCCGAAGATCTTGTAGACCTCGTTTAGTCGGATGAGTTCTTCGCCGTGGGCAACTTGTTCCCCTACCATGTGCTCCCTTGCACTTTCATCTCCTGTGACAGCGGCTGTCGAAAGGTACATAGTCACGAGGCGGCTGCTGCTTTGGTATGGGGGTACGGTAGGCAACAGATCGCCGCGGTGACTTTCGTCTCAGAGGCGAAGGTAACACTCGAAGTGGTCGTGCGGCGAGCCAATGCCTTTTCTTTCCCGTATTGCGGGATCTCATTTCCCGCAGAGGGGCATGACCAAACTTCGAACATGCATGACATTACCTTATGATTCGACGCAAAAGCAACGATAGTGTGAATATTTGTCATGTTTCGACGTTTGTGCGAGTGAGCCGACCCTCCAGCTAACGTGACCAAATGGCTGACGCGCCCGCACTACGGGCCACCAGGGTCCTCGACCGACCACTGCTTGACCCGGTAACGCATCCCCTTTTGGGCGATAATATTCAGGGGCCATCGCTCATCGCGACCCCCAGCTGGGTGAAGCAACCTCTCGGGAAGTACTACCTCTACTCCGCAGACCACAAGGGTTCGTCGATCCGGCTTTCCTACGCCGACGACCTTTCCGGGCCCTTCACCGTGCATAACGGCGGAACTCTGCAGCTCGCCGACTCGCATTTTCTTACCGAACCGCCACCGTGCACCGACGATGAAGTCGAGGCGATAACCGATCTCTACGTGCGTCGATTGGGAATCGAGCTGGCGAACTCGGTGCGCGACGACATCACGACTCCTCATATCGCCTCGCCCGACGTACACGTCGACCACCAGACCCAACAAATCGTCATGTACTACCACGGCCTCGAATCGTTGGCGGTGCAGCAGACTCGAGTCGCAACATCTCGCGATGGCATCAATTTCGTCGCCCAGCCGACCCTTATCGCAGCGACCTACCTACGAGCCTTTTCGTACGAACAGCACCGATATGCGCTAACCATGCCCGGGCAATTTTGGCGGCTCGGACCAGGGCTTGCCGAGGCAACCGCCGGGCCCAAGCTCTTCAGTCGCGAGATGCGGCACGCTGCAGTGCTGGTGCGCGGGCACACTTTGTACGTCTTTTATACCGTGGTCGGCGATGCCCCCGAACGGATCGTGCACAGCAGCATCGACCTTCGTGGAGACTGGCTGTCGTGGACCGCTTCAGACGCCGTCGAGCTATTGCGCCCCGAACACTCGTGGGAAGGCGCCGACCGTCCACTCCGTGCGTCGATGCGCAGTGTGGCCCCGGGGCGGGTAAACGAGCTCCGCGACCCAGCGATCTTCGAAGAGGCCGGACGGGTATTTCTGCTGTATGCAATTGCAGGCGAATCGGGAATCGGGCTGGCCGAACTGCACGGCCTCTAAGGCGATGTCGCCGCCAGGGTCGATAGTGTGGCCCTATGGCCGCACGGAAAATCATCATCGACACCGATCCGGGTCAGGACGACGCCTTGGCGTTGCTTCTGGCGTTTGGTTCGCCTGACCAGCTCGACGTTGTCGGCGTCACCTGTGTCGCTGGCAATGTGCCCTTGAGCTACACCACCCGCAACGCGCTACTCATCTGCGAACTTGCGGGCCGCACCGACACACCCGTTTTTGCTGGCTGTTCACGGCCGATGGTTCGAGACCTAGTTACCGCCGAAGAGGTGCATGGCAAAACCGGTCTTGACGGCCCCGAATGGGGCGAACCGACAATGTCGCTTCAGCCCCAGCACGCCGTCGACTGGTTAGTCGAAACCTTGCTTGCCGCCGACGATGGCGAAATCACCATCTGCCCGGTCGGTCCGCTGACCAACATTGCAATGGCGCTGGTTCGTGAGCCGGCGATTGCGCCAAAGATACGCGAACTAGTGATCATGGGCGGCGCGTACTTTGCCGGGGGCAACATCACTCCAGCGGCCGAGTTCAACGCGTACGTCGATCCGCATGCCAGCGATGTCGTCTACCGCAGCGGCGTCCCTATTGTCACGATGTCGCTCGACGTAACGCACGAGGCGCTTATGGCTAAGGAATGGATCGCGTCGATTGGTGCCTTAGGAACCGAGGTCGGCGACAAAACCGAGGCGATGCTGTCGTTCTATGAGCGCTACGACCTCGACCGGTACGGAGACCTGGGCGGGCCGTTGCACGATCCAGCTACCGTTGCTTACCTGCTCAAGCCCGAGCTGTACTCGGGTAAACAGGCCTTCGTCGCAGTCGAGACACAATCTGAGCTCACGATGGGTATGACCGTGGTCGACTGGTGGGGTGCAAAACGGCAAGAACCCAACTGCACCTGGATAACCGAAGTGGATGCAGAAGGGTTCTTTGCCTTGATCTACGAGGCGTTGGTCGCCCTGAAGCCCTAACTAGCGGGCTTGCTGAATAGCGCTCCATACCTTGTTGGCGGTGAGCGGCATCTCGATGTGGGTAACTCCAAGGTGTGCGACCGCGTCGATAACGGCGTTGTGGATGGCAGGAGTAGAACCAATAGTGCCTGACTCGCCAATGCCTTTGGCGCCCAGCGGGTTGCGTGGGCTGGGTGTCTCGGTGTTTGAGGTTTCGAACGAGATGAGCTCGGACGCCGCGGGAATCGCGTAGTCCATCAGGTTGGCGGTGACGGGGTTACCGTCGTCGTCGTACATGATGCCTTCGAACAATGCTTGCGCTACACCCTGGGCGATGCCGCCATGCTGCTGGCCCTCGACGATAAGTGGGTTGAGGATCTTGCCACAGTCGTCGACAGCAACGTGGCGAAGCATGGTGACCGCTCCGGTCTCGGTGTCTACCTCGACCATCGAAACGTGAGCGCCGAAGGGGAACGTAGCGTTCTCACCGTCGAAATCGAGTTCGTGGGCGAGTCCGGGTTCCATGCCGTCGGGCAGTTTGCTGGCGTCGTTGGCCGCTGCCGACAGCTGGGCCCAGGTGAGAGCATTTGCCGGAACACCGGCGACGTGCAGTCCACCTTCGCCTTTCACGATGTCGTCGCTGCTGGCTTCAAGCATGTGCGCCGCAAGGTCCTTCGCTTTTGCGAGCACGGTTTCACTGGCGACATGCAGAGCCGAACCTGCGGTCTGCAAGGATCGCGAGCCCATGGTTCCGGAACCACGTGGAACATCGTCGGTGTCGGACTGGAGCAAGGTGACCGCATCCATCGGCACACCGAGCATGTCGGAGATGATCATCGAGAACGAGGTGATGTGGCCTTGCCCGTGGGCGCTGGTGCCGACACGGGCGGTAACCGTGCCATCTTCGTTCACTTCGATGGCGCCAAACTCGACGTGAAGGCCTGCAGGAGCAGTGACCTCGACGTAGGTGCTGACGCCCACACCGATTTGTTTTGCGTCGCCACTTTCGCGGCGAGCCGATTGCTCGGCACGCATCGCGGTGTAGTCGGCTGCTGCAAGCGCTGCATCGAGTGCCTTTTCGTATTCGCCCGAGTCGTAGCTCGCGCCACCCAAGGTGGTGACGGGAAACGCATCGGCGGCGATGAGGTTGATGCGGCGAAGTTCGGCTGGATCCTTGCCCATCTCGGCTGCGGCCTTGTCGATAATGCGCTCAAGAAGCTGTGTGGCTTCGGGGCGACCTGCGCCGCGGTAGGCGCCCGTGACCGTCGTGTTCGTGACAACCGAACGTGCGTGGTAGCGGATGGCCGGGATGTCATAGACGCCCTGAATCATCGTCTGGGTGAAGGTGGTGAGGATCGCCCCGATTGCGGGGTAGGCGCCCGACTCGGCGATGAGGTCGACATCGAAGCCGGTGATCTTGCCTTCGGCGTCGAACGCCATCTTTGCGTCCATCGTCATTGCGCGGCCGTGCATCAGCGAGACCATGTCTTCGCTACGAAGCTCGGTCCACTTGATTGGGCGGTCGAGCTTGCGGGCGATCACTGCGCTGAGAACGTGCTCGGGATAGGCGCCGCCCTTCGGTCCGAAGCCGCCGCCGACGGCGGTCGGTGCGGCAACGCGAAGGTTCTCTGGCTCCATGCCCAACACGCCGGCGAGTGCGCCGCGCACGGCGATGGGGTTCTGGCTGGGGATCCACATGGTGAGCTTGTCGCCATCAGGAATCGCGAGCGCGCCATTGGTTTCGATAGGCACGCCGGCAAGTCGCTGGCTGGTCATCGTGAGCTCGGTGACATGGTGGCCGCCCTCGGTGGGGTCGCCGTCTTCCATGGCGATGCCGGTTTCGAAGCACATGTTTGAGCCGAGTTCTTCGAACAGCAGCGGTGCGTCCGGTTCGAGAGCGGCGCGTGGGTCGATGACTGCTGGCAGATAGTCATAATCGATGAAGATTTGTTCCGCAGCGTCGATGGCCTGCGAGTGGGTGTCGGCAACCACAACAGCAACAATGTCGCCCACGTAGCGAACCTTGCCCTTGGCCGGAAGTGGCATCGCAAACGGTGGCGGAAGCAACGGCATGGACAGATAGGGTGCGACCTCGAGGTTCTCGGAGGTGTAGACCGCGGCGACGCCGGGCATGCCTTCGGCCTCGGAGATATCGATCGACGTGATGTTGGCGTGTGCAACAACCGACCGAACGAAGTGCACGTGTGCCATGCCCTCTTCGGTGAGGTCGTCGTAATACTTGTCGGCGCCGACAAGTAGCGTCGGATCTTCGCGTCGAAGAACGGCGTTGCCGAGAATTGAACCCTGAACATCAGACATGAAAGAGGCTGCTCCGTAGCTGGTAATGAACTCGTCTTTGTCTAGCAGTTCAAGTACCTGTAGCGCATGCTCACATCCGAGGTTCTGTTGGCGCTCGTTGGAGGCAGCGGTCTGCGTTCGTCGACCGGCGCTGCGAAAAGGAGCGCAAGCGATAAGTGAAACGTCGAGATATCGTTCCGTCGGCACATGGCTCGCTGCTGACACGAGCCACCGAGCATGCAATGAATAGGCAACGAGCAGCCAATGAGCAGCCAATGAGTAGGGGCAGGTCTGGTATGGAATCGAGTAACAGAGGTGCACCGTCATCCACCGACGCAACCTGGGAACTGGCGGGGTACGCGTTATGGGTGGTAGGCAGCGTGTTGTTCGCGATTGCTTCAGCTCGCAACGGCGACACGTTGTCGTTTCTTGGAAGCGTTCTGTTCTTTGCGGGAATCATGGCAGTGATGGTTCCGCTTTACCGGAAGTACCGTTTGGCTTCGCAGTCGCAAACCACCGATCCGTCATCTCCGTCGACTCAGACCAGGGAAACGAAATGAAGACCGCAATTACCGATATGTTCGACATCGAGTTTCCAATACTCGCCTTTAGTCATTGCCGCGACGTGGTTGCGGCCGTGACCAAAGCAGGCGGACTCGGCGTGTTGGGGGCGGTAGGTCATTCGCCTACTGCGCTCGAGATCGACCTGGCGTGGATCGAAGCAGAGGTCGGCGATAAGCCATACGGGGTCGACATCATCATCCCAGCCAAGTACGCGGGCGACAGCGACGGCGGGTACACCGTTTCCGACATTGACGAACTCATCCCGGCCGAGCACCGCGAGTACGTCGACGACATTCTTCAGCGCTACGACGTGCCGCCACTTGAGGAAGACACCCGCGGGCAATTCGCACTGAAAGCCGATGGTGCTGCGCCGTTGTCGGCGAACTCGGCTGGCCCGCATCTCGAAATTTCGTTGGGTCACAAAACGGCGCTTGTGGTGAATGCGCTCGGTCCGCCACCGGGGCACATGATCGACAAGTGCAAGGCTGCCGGTGTTCGCACAGGCGCCCTAGCGGGGAAGGCCGTGCACGCCGAACGACATGTGCAGGCTGGCGTCGACTTTGTCATCGCTCAGGGTTCTGAAGCTGGCGGACATACGGGCGAAATCGGCACGATGGTGCTTATCCCCGAGATCGTCGACGCGGTCGGCGACACGCCTGTTCTCGGTGCAGGCGGCGTTGGTCGCGGGCGTCAGATGGCGGCATCGATGGCGCTGGGCGCACAAGGTGTTTGGTGCGGTTCGGTTTGGCTCACCACCGAGGAGGCCGAAACGCATCCGGTGGTGAAGGAGAAGTTCCTTGCGGCCCGCAGTTCCGACACCATCCGGTCGCGATCACGCACCGGCAAACATGCCCGCATGCTGAAGTCGGCATGGACCGACGAGTGGGAGAATCCCGACACGCCGATGCCGCTTGGCATGCCGTTGCAACCAGTGCTGATCAACGAGGCGATCAGTCGTATTGATCGGGCGGCGTTCAAAGAGGGTTCGGGCGCCGAGCAGCTGAGCAACTATTTCGTTGGTCAGATCGTCGGCAACATGAACAAGTCAAAGCCGGCAGCCCAGGTGGTATTCGACATGGTCGAAGAATTCATTGAAGCCACCGAGTCGTTGGCAAAGCAGCTCCAAATCGACTGAATCTCGTGACACACGGCGACACTACGTGTCGCCTCGTGTCACGAGATTTCGAGATCGACGTAGCCCTGCTCGATATCCCAGATGTGATGGTGCGGGTCGTGCACGAGGTAACGGCCAAAGGTGTCAACGGTAAAGCCTGCGCCGTCAGACCTGCGGCCGGGTCGATCCCATTGTTCGTCTGCTAGTCCGTCGAACATCGCGGCCAGTCGGTGGCCATTTGCCACTAATGCTTCTACCGCTTCGCCGAGATCCTGCTCGCTGTACACCTCGTTGGCTGCGGTCTCGTCCTGATCCCAATTTGGGTAGAGCGGGTCGTCCTCGGTGAGCATGAGGTCGAGGCGAAAGGCGTAGAGCTCGTAGACGTCTCGCACATGGCAGAGGTATTCGTGTGCCGACCAGGTGGTGGCTGCCGGTCGGCTTGCTACCAGTGGCGAACGGGCCAGCTCTGCCAGCCGCGTTGCCTGGGCTCGAATGGTTGAGGCGATGTCTGAGCGCAGAAAGTTCGGCCCGTCGAATCCGCATTCGGAGCACGGGCGTTGTAGGACCCAGGTCCAGTCCTTCGAGTCTCTCATCGAATAATCGCTCATCGAACAGTGCTTGTTATGGGGTCACTCATCGCCAGATCGTTGCAGGCACGAAGCCGTCGGTCCACCGAATTCCACCGAGATCACCCCTCACCGGTACCCCTCGCATGTCACCCCTCACCCCAAAATCTCGTGACAGAGAGCGACACGATGTGTCGGTGGGGGTCACGAGATTCTGCGTTTCTCAAAATCTGGTGACAGAGAGCGACACGTTGTGTCGGTGGGGGTCACGAGATTCTGTTTTGCCAGGTTGTGTGGCCTGGGCGGTCTTGTGGTTCTACGAGCACGCAGTGGGTGCCGGCGTAGATCGAGGGCATGCATTTGTTGCAGTGGATGCACAGCGATGCTGAGGTCTCGCCGTGCTGCCACCGATTGAGGAGGTCGGGTTGGCGCAACAGCGCTCGTCCCATTGCGACGAACTCGAAACCTTCGGCCATGGCGTCGTGGACAGTCTCGAGTTTGTTGATGCCGCCCAGAAGGATGAGCGGCATATCGAGGGCGTCGCGGAATTGGCGCGCATAGTCGAGAAAGAAGGCCTCGGTGAACGGGTAGGCCTTCATGAACTTCTTCGACGTGAGCTTGAAGGCGAGACCGACTGGTTTCGGCATCGTCGCTGCCATCTCGGCTACGGGCACCTCGCCTCGAAACAGGTACATCGGATTCTCGAACGAACTGCCGCCGGTCAACTCGAGTGCGTCGAGCGTGCCGTCGTGTTCGAGAAGACGGGCGGTGGCGACACTTTCGTCTAGCCAGATCCCACCGTCGACGCCATCAGCCATGTTGAGTTTTGCGGTTACCGCAATGCGGGTACCTACCGCCTCTCTCACGGCCCCGGCGATTTCGCGTGCGAGCCTCGAGCGGTTCTCAATCGAACCACCCCAATCGTCGTCGCGTTTGTTGAGCTTGGGCGAAAGGAACGAACTCACCAGGTATCCGTGTCCAAAGTGGAGTTCGACCGCGTCAAAGCCTGCATTGGCGGCGATGGTTGCGGAACGTGCGTGGTCGCCGATGATTCGTCGCAGGTCTTCGACGGTGGCTGGCGTGGTCGACTTCATTGCTTGGGGCGCGAATACCTTTGAGGGGGCGAGTCGGTTGCTGCCGCCGACGCTTCCGACTGGTCCGGCGTGGCCAAGCTGCATCGAGGCCTTTGTGCCCGAGGCGTGCATTGCTTCAGCGAACTGTGCCAGCCCGCCAGCCGCTCCTTCCTCGACAACGATCTCGTTCGGAGCGCCTTGCCCGTCGCGCGACACCGCGCAGTAGGCGAGTGTTGTCATGGCGACCCCGCCTTCGGCGACCGCCTGGTGATACTCGATAAGCGCGTCGCTCATCTTGTTGTTGATCGACATGCCTTCGAACGTTGCGGCTTTGACGAACCGGTTCTTTACGGTGATCGGGCCAAGCTGTGCTGGCGAAAAGGGATCGTTGTTCGGCATGGTTTTCACAGTAGCGTCGCCGTATGAGTGAACGCGTTGACAAGCCGATCGCCGCGGTGGTGTTCGATAAGGACGGTACCTTGATCGACTTTCACGCGACATGGGACATGGCCACCTTCGAGGCGATTGTTCGAGTCTGTCCGACGCAGCACGATCAAAAAGGTCTTGCCGCGGCAATCGGCTACGACTTTGCTCACAAGAAGGTCCTGCTCGACTCGCCGTTTGTTGCCGAGAGTGCAGCCACACTCGACCGGCTCATCGAACCGTGGGCCGATCCCAGAGAGTTTGAAACCGCCGTTGTCGAGGCCGGTGCTAGGGGAGTCGTTGCCGAACCGGGTGCTGAGCAGTGTGTGCGCGACCTCCGGCGCCTCGGGATACCGGTTGCGCTGGCGACCAATGACTCGGCCGAGTCTGCGAACGAACAATTGGCTGCTCTTGGATGGGCAGAACTCTTTGATGCCGTACTTGGGTACGACAGCGGTTTCGGTGCCAAGCCGGATCCGGGCATGGTTCTGGCTGCGGCTGACCAACTGGGTCACCCCGCCGAAATCGTGGCGATGGTTGGCGATTCGTTTACCGATATCGAATCGGGAAATGCCGCAGGTGCCGTGACCGTTTTGTATGGCGACGATGAGCGGTTGCGGCCGCTAGCCGACTTTGTCGTGCATGATCTGGGCCAACTCCTCGCAACGTTACGTTTGGCTTGACACGTGTCTTCGAATAGGTAACATCACACTATGACCGATGTTGCCCAACCGGCCCTTGAATCACAGGATCACGATCAGGTCGTGGCTCGGGCGACGGGCGGCATGGCACCAAGCGGACTTGATGTTTTCGCGGGCAGCAATCGCTTGCGGCCCGACGGCAGACCACGAGCCGATCTGCGCGCCGAACTTCGAAAAATTCCCGACCTCGCCAACGCTGCGACAGTGGTCAGCGCTGTTGCTTTGCCTGCACTTGTCGTGGCGCTAGCGATCTGGCTCGAGCACTGGTTGGCGGTACTCGCCGCAATCCCGCTCATGGGCTTTGCACAGAATCGCATGTTCATCCTGCATCACGAGGGTGCGCACCGGTTGCTGTTTTCTCGTCGCCGGCTGAACGACCTCATCGGTATCACCGTGCTCGGATGGCTAGCGTTTGGCACTGGCACCCATCACTACCGCCGAGGGCACGCCAACCATCACCGCGATGAGTTCGGGCCCAAGGAGCCTGACTTCTTGTTGTACAGCTTTTACCCCATCGCTCCTGCGTCATTTCGTCGAAAGCTCCGGCGAGATGCCACCGGTGTTTCGTTCTGGAGGATCGTCAAACCGCGGTTTACCGGCATTGTTAAGCCCGAATTTCTCAACCTGAGCCTTCGGTTCTTTGCTGGGCAACTCGTTGTGTTGGCGATGTTCGCACTCGCCGGAAAGCCGCAGTACTACCTGCTGCTGTGGGTGCTGCCGTATGCCACCGTGTACCAGGTGATGAACCGTCTCCGCTCGATTTCTGAGCACGGCGGGATGACTCGCAGCGACGATCGTCGGCGAACTAGTCACCACGTCAAACAATCGCTGTTGTCGAAGCTGATGGTGCCGCTCGGTGTGGGCTACCACCTAGCGCACCATGTCGATTCGGGTGTGCCGTTTCGCAACCTGCCCCGTTTCCACCAGGTCCTTGTCGAGGATGGTTACCTGCCCGACGACATCGTTTGGCCCAACTACAGGTCGCTATGGAAAGCACTGGCCGCACCGAGCGGCGCCCCCTCAACAGCCGAAGCCTGATCGCTTCCACGCTTCTCGGTACGCATCCGCCGGAGCTGCCTGGAAAGCTGCTCGTCGAACTGGGTGTGCTGTTCGGTATCGCGCCCGGCACCACCCGGGTTGCGTTGTCGCGCATGGTCGCTGCTGGCGAACTCACCTTGCGCAACGGTCGGTATGGGTTGGCCGGAGCGTTGACGAATCGCCAGCAACGTCAAGACAAGAGTCGCGTTGTGGCCGACACAGCGTGGGACGGGTCGTGGGAACAGTGGTTGATTGTTGGTGGCGCAAGGGCAAAGGACGACCGCGCCGAGTTGCGGACCGCCGCAACAACACTTGGGCTCGCAGAGATTCGTGACGGCGTGTGGATGCGTCCCAGTAATCTTCCTCCCGACCGGAATCCTGAGGCGGTGGCAGTGCTTGAAGCGCAGGCCACCCGGTGCACGGCTCATCCCGCCGACGGGGTCGGTCTTGCCCGCGTCGCTTGGGATCTCAATGGCTGGTCGAACACCGCGTCGTCGTTTGTGGTTGCACTCGGGCGAAGTCGATCGGTCGGCAGAGACCAATTGCCCGAGGCCTTTGCGCTCGCAGCCGAGGTCGTCCGTCATCTCCTGCACGACCCGCAGCTGCCAGCAAAGCTCCTCCCGAAGGACTGGCCGGGAAACGCGCTGCGGCAGTCGTACACAAAACACGAAACCTTGCTGCAGGCCGCGTTGCGGGACTTTTTTGCCGAAGTGAAGTAGCTGCACCGGGCGCTACACCGAAGCGGGTTGAGCAGCCCTCTCGGTGTTTGCTGCGATTGCGTCGACCATTTCGACCCAACGTGGCTCGGGGATGTCGTGGCCCATATCGGGGAACATCAGCAGCCTCGACCCGGGCACCGCCTTGGCGGTCGCGATGCCGCCCGACGGAACAACTAGTCGATCGACCAAACCGTGCACGACGAGCGTCGGCAGGGTGAGTCGGCCGAGGTCCTCAGTGCGATCGGGGCTTGCCATGATGGCAGCTAGTTGTCGCGCGGTGCCGTCGGGGCTGAAGCTGCGCTCGAGGCTCTTTGCCTGATTCTCGCGATGCACCTCTTCGTTCCACAGCGGCCCAGCGACTCGCTCAAAGATCCAGACTGACTCGTCGATCGCGGTTTCGCGGGTGGGCGAGGGGCGTCGAACCAGCGGGACCATCAGCTTCGGGTCGATGCCGCCAACTTTCGGGTTACCAGTATTCGACATGACCGACGTCAGGCTAAGGGCACGATCGGGATGGTTGATGGCGATGGATTGAGCGATCATGCCGCCCATCGACATGCCCACCACGTGAGCGCTGCTGATGCCAAGTGCATCGAGAAGGCCGACGGCATCGTCAGCCATATCGGCGATGAGGTAGCCGGCTTCGGGCTTCCGGCGCATCACGCGGTTCTTGAGCGCCTCAGAACGCGATGGCGGGTTCCAAGAGAACTTGGTGCTGAGGCCGATGTCGCGGTTGTCGAAACGAATGACGGTGAACCGCTCGGCCAGGAGGTCGACGAAACCCTGCGGCCAGTCGGTGAGTTGGCCACCAAGGCCCATGACCAGCAGAAGCGGTGCGCCTGATCCGAGAACTTCGTATTCGATTTCGATGCCGTTTGCGGTGGTGGTAGCCATTGCTCAATGGTATGCGCTGGGCTGGAGTCTCCTAGCCCTCGGTGCCATTTCTCTTCCGGTCAGGCGTCATGACTGCGGCGCCGGCGAGCGCTGCTGCGCCAAGCACGGCCCACGCCGGTTGGTAGGAGCCGGTCGCATCGACGAGTGCCCCGATCGCCGGGGCGCCAAACGACAGGCCGCTGAGAAATCCGAGCAGCACGACCCCGGAAGCTTTGCCCGATTGGTTCGTGGGCACGTCTTTGATCACGGCGAGGTTTGCTACGACGTTCCATGCCGACAGGGTGAACGCCGTCAGTATGGCTACGGGCCAGATCAGCCAGGAGCCCACGGTGAGCGTGAGAAACAAAAGTAGGCAGGTCACGGCGCTGCCGAGGGCCATGATAATGAGCGCTGGCCCGGCGTCGATGCGGTGTTCGGCGAGCCGTCCCCAGCCGAGGCGGGCGACGATTGCCAATGCCCCCGAAAGCGCGAATACGGCGCCTGCTTCGGTCTCGGAGAATCCCAACTCTTCTTCGGTGAAGAGCGGGATGAAACGGGTGACGCCACCGGCGGCAAAGCCGAGAACGAAACCGTAGACAGCGATGCGGTTCACAAAGCCAGCGAGGGGCACTTGGCTTGTCGCTGCGGCTGTGCCGGCTGTGCCGGCTGTTGACCGATTGGCCGACGGGTCGAGCGGTGATTCGTCGGCGGGGAACCGCAGCGCCACATAGGCGGCGAACGCGAGCGTAAAGACGCCGACGCCTGCCACTGCCCATCGCCAGCCAAACGTCGACGACGCCCCGGGCATTAGCGCTCCACTAAAGACCACCGCTAGCTGAACACCGGACTGTTTGACCCCGGTAACGACGCCACGGCTGCCGACAGGAATCTCCTCGGCGATGAGCTTGTTGGTCGCAGGGTTGCTGCCGCCCTGGGGAGGTCCGAGGAAAACCGACGCAGCAATAAGAAGGAGAAACGAGTTGGCGACGGCGGTGAGTAGCAGCCCACATGCGCTCCAGAGCAAAACGTACAGCACCGCTTTTCGGGGCCCGAACCGGTCAGTGGCCGATCCCATGTACGGAGCCGTCACGGCGCCAGCGGCGGTGTTGGCCGCACCGAGCAGACCGATCTGGAAGCGGTTGATACCGAGCTAGTCGATGATGGTCGACGCCAGGGCAGCGAGGATGAAGACCTGAATGGTCGATGCCGCCATGGTCCATACGACGACCGCGTAGAACTCGGGCTTGCTCCTCTGCACCTGGGGACTCTACCGGTGCGATCTGATTGGCGGATTGTCAGATAGCTGAGCGTCGGCGCTCGATGTCGTCGTTGAGACGGTCGACGAACTTCTCGACGTTGATGATGACGTCGTCTTCGCCGACCTGGTCGAACGGGTCTTCGAGGTGTTCCTGGATATTGTCAAGGCTCACCAGCACCACGCTGAGTAGCACCGGCATGACGTAGGCGAGCTCGGGCGAATACTCAAGTGCCTGCGCCGCAAAGTAGGGCCCGTAGAGCACAGGAATCGCGACGATGAAGACTTTGCTGTACGCCCGAAGTGTCATCGGCGTGCGGTACTGCACGATGTGCTTGATGCTCTCGAACGCAATCATCATCTTCGATTCGAATTGGTTGCACCGCGAGGCCTCGCCGGACGGGAGTCCACGGGCCCGCAGACCGTTGATGAAGAGCGACAGTTCGGAGAACGCGTCGTACACCGCGTGTTCGTTGTCGTCGATTTCTGATTGCTTACCGGTGAAGAGGGTTCGGCAGGCGTCGAGGAGGTCGCCGAGTATCTCGACGAGGCGATGTTGGAGAGCGGGGTCGGTGTCTTCGATCCAGTCGCGTGTAGCAAAGTAGATCGCCCTGCCGTGGGCTTTGATCGATCCGTAATCGTCGAGGGCCGCTTCGCGCCGTTTGTATGCGCCGCCGATCGAAAAGACGATCGGGAAGACCACGGTGGTGCCCATAAGCGTGAGAGGGAAGTCGGCAAAAAGTTCGAGCTGCCGGCAGGTCCATGTCGACAGCACAGCCAGCAAAGCAATGGCCAGCGTTTGGCCGTTGATGATCGATCGGATACTTCGTAGCCATCCCCGCATGCTGGCCAAGTTAGTCCGCTGCTGGGGTCGCTCCGGTACAACTCGCTGAGAAAACCTCGGCCGCAAAGTCGACAGAACAGCGCACCGGATTTGTTGCCGCGGACGGGTCGATGGCGGCAGCTTCGGCAACCGCCTGACGAGCAGTAGGGTCGACGCCAAGTTCGATCAACGTATTGGGCACGCCGAGTGCGTCGCGCATCGCAAAGATATGGGCGACGAAGCCATCGAAGCCGCCCTCGATTCCGGCGTAGTCGGCGAGCGACGCGACCGTGGGTGCGATCGCCCGACGGTTCGCCAAAAGGACGTACGGCATGACGACAGCGTTGGTCATGCCGTGATGGGTGTTGAACATCGCTCCGATTGGATGGGAGAGCGCGTGCATAGCTCCTAGTCCTTTGGAGAATGCGACGGCACCCATGGCTGCGGCAGCCATCATGTTGGTTCGGCCGTGCAGATTCTCGGGATCGGCAACGACGTCAGCGAGGTTGTCGAGTACCAGTCGGCAGCCCTCGAGGCCGATGCCGTGTGCCATCGGGTGAAACGTCGGAGCGCACAATGCTTCGAGCGAATGCGATAGGGCATCCATGCCTGTGCCGACGGTCAGCACCGCGGGCAATCCCACGGTTAGTTCCGGATCGCACAGCACCGCCACCGGCAGCATGGCGGGGTGAAAGATGATGACCTTGCGTTGTTCATCTTCGTTGATCACCACACCGGCGCGGCCAACTTCGCTGCCGGTACCAGCGGTTGTGGGCACGGCGATAACTGGGGCGATTGCCTGGGCGTTGGCTCGTGTCCAGTAGTCGCCCATGTCTTCGAAGTCCCAGAGTGGTCGGGTTTGGCCGGCCTGAAACGCAATGACCTTGCCGCAGTCGAGGGCCGAACCGCCGCCGAGGGCCACGATGCCATCGTGGTTACCGGCACGAAATGCTTCGATACCGTCGTCGATGTTTGACCCAACCGGGTTTGGTTGGATGCCGGTGAAGACGGCGACGTCGGCACCGAACGATTGTTGCACGGCGTTCATCACCGGAAGCTCGGCCAGACCAGGGTCGGTGACGATCAAGGGTCGCCGCATGCCGTGGGTCTCACACGTTGCAGCGAGCTCAGCAATGCATCCGGCTCCGATCCGTATAGCGGTTGGAAACGACCAATTCGCTTCGGGTGAACGTTCTGCTGGGGTCGCTGTGCTCATGCACGGCGAGTGTAGTGAGCGGCAGCGAGGCGAGGTGCTAGCGGCGCCGGGCGTGATAGATCGACCGTGTGCCGGACGGCAGCTCGGCTGACGTGAGGATGTCGAACCGGTCGGAGAGTGCCTGTTCGAAGTTGTGGCGTGTGTAGCCGTCGTGCACGCCGGCTCGTTTGTTGCGCAGCAGTTTCTGGACTTTTTCGTCGGACGCGTCGGGGAACTCGACGACAACCTCGGCAGCCAGGTCGGCCAGCATTGCAACCACTTCAGCAAGGGGCACGTTGTTCGAGATCGACAGGTGGTGCACAAGAGCCAAGGCCAGTGCCAGGTCGACCGGCTGGCGTCCGAGGAAGGCTTTGCGTTCGTTTCCTCGCCACCCCAGACCTGGCGACGGGTCGGCCAGGTTCATGGTGAGCGGGAGGATGCGCCGTTCGTTTTCGTCACGAAGTTGGCGATAGAGCAGGTCGACGACGAGCGGGTCGCTGTCGAGGGCCACCACGTAGTCGGCGTGGGGGAGCACCGCTTTGCTAAATTCGCCGTCGTTGCAGCCGAGATCGACGACAAGCGTGCGGTGTTTCTGGGATGCGGCGTCGACAACGAAGGCTCGCTTTTGAGCCAGGTCGTCGTGGGTGTAGTGGCCGCGTTCGCTGTAGTTCGACCATTCGGAGTTGGCCTGCTTCCAGCGAAGTTTGCTGACCAGCGCGTGAAGTTTGTCGACATTGTTTGCCACCATCTCGGTGGTGAACCCCGACGCTTTGAGGCGGTCGGTTGCAACGTCGTCGCTGTCGGCGTGTGACGCCTCGAGTCGGCTTTGCACGTAGACGTGGCTGAACACGCCACGTCGGGCGAGGTCGCGGCGGCGGAGTGCTGCTCGACAGTCGGCTGGCGAAATCCCGTCGACCGATCCGCGTAACCACTGCTGGAACGGCAGGTTGCGGTGGGCCTGGAGAAGCAGGGGATAGAGGAACAGTTGGCAGAACTGTCGATAGCCGAACCAAGGCTCGCCGCTTCGGAGCGGTTCGAAGGATCCAGCATCGATAAACACCGGCCGGGCGCCATTCCACTGCACGTTGTACGACGATCCGTCTTTGGTGATGATGCCGTCGTCGAGTCCTGACCGGACGAGTTCGAGATGCAGCAGGGCGGCGTCCTGCAGCATGGTGAACGGCCATTCGTAGGGGTACGAAACGAACGGGATCTTGTCGTGACGCAGTACTTTCACCGCTGACTGCGGGAGCCCGTCGGGTACAGATTCGGCGATCTTTGTGCCGACGATCTTTTTGTCGCGGATGGCCTGGGTGAAGAACGGCGCCTTCGCCGCGGCGGCAAAATCGTTCCAGCCCTGCTCGTCGAGCGTACGAAGGATTTCGTCCTCGGCGATGAACACTCGCGACGAGGGGTCGCGAAATGATCCGGGGTCTGGCTGGGCCGGGTTACTCAAGGGAATGACCCGACAGCTTTAGGAGTCGGTGGCGTCTTCGAGCAGCGCTGCAAGTTCGGCGTCGCCGCCGTCTGCGTTGGCATCTTCGCCTTCGTCGAACGCATCGCTTTCAGCGGCGTGCTCGCCGGTGGGGATGACGTCGGTGTCGCGATAGCGCTTACCAATGAAAGGTAGAAAGCTCAGAAATTTCCGGCCGCCCATCTTTGCCACCACCACAATGCCAGCGATGCCGCCAACCAGAGCTTGCGCGATGACGCTTCCGGTTCCGGGGTCGAGGTAGGCAATGAGGTGGGGGTTCATAGGTATCAGGCTAGTCAGACTTTTCAGGCTCGTGCGTTCCAGAGCGGAAGTGTGCCCGTCTCGGGGTCGTACTCGCGTAACCAAAGTTCGTAGAACGACGGGTCGGCGAAATCGGTGGGGTGATGGCTGCTGAGCGTGCTCATTGCCATATTGCTCAGTACTTCGAATGCAAAGGGGATAGCCCAACGCCACAGCCGGATGTGTGCCACCGGATGAAACAGGCGCCGTTCGTGCCAGAGCATCAGGGTGGTTCCGGCGGCAACGAAGAACATGAGCAACACCATCGAAAGCAGCATCGATGCGAGGTACCGGGGCTTCGAAACGCCGACGGCCTTGAACACGTCGAAGGCCGCAGATTTGTGTTCGACTTCTTCGCCGAGGTGCCACAGAAAGAGCGTGGCTGCCACCGGATCGGCGTTGGTAAAGAGTTCGGTTCGCCGCTCGGCTGCCCATCGCGCTGCGGAGTAGGCGATGGTTTCTGAGCTGGCGGCGAAGGCCAGATTGAAGTGTGCGCTGCGGTTTGTGTGTAGCCAGCCGTAGGTCCGTCTCATCATCCGTTCGAGCCTGGCCGTGCCGCGGTACTGAGACGCGATCTGGTCGTTGAACTCTCGATGAGCAACGTGGTGTTGGAGCTCCTGTTTCAGATACGCCCGCGTGGTGTCGGCGAGTTCGCCTTCGAGTTCGGGTAGGAAGTGCCGAACCGACTTCACGAAGTAGGGCTCGATGTAGGGCATCAGCAGCGACACGCTGTTTGCGGCGCAGGAGAATTCGGGTGAAAGGGGCGTCCACACCGGGGCAAAGTTGTCGCCGTACGAGAAGCTCGCCCGACGGTCGACGAGTGTGCGCTGGTCGACGGTGTTCGATGCTTGAGCGGCAGCGGAGGACGGAGTTGTTGCGAGGGCCATTCCTTGGGTTGATCGGCGAAATCGCCAGAAAAGTGAAAGAAGTTAGCGCTACGAGTGCAAATCGTGCTTTCGCTCGACGTCGGTAGCCCAGCACCCACGGCTGGCGTTGTGAATACGAACCCTTGCAGTTTCGGCCGCTCGAAAGAATCGGCCGAGCGTGTCGTTGAGGTCCTGGCCATCGATAACAGCGGCGTCGAGCATCATTTCGCTAGTGTCGTACGATCTGACCGACAGCTGGCGCCGGGTCAGTTGCAGTGGAAGTTCTGACTCGTCGGCAGGTTCGCACGGATATCGGTGAAGGAAGATTGGACTCGCCGATCGATACGGCGAGTCGGCCGAAAAGGGGTCGTGTGAAACAAGGATGAGCTCGTCGCCAATGTCGGCATCGCGGAGGCATTGTCGACAAGGAAACCCAGGTGTCGAGTCGGCGACATATACCGGGCCGCCTTCCTCGCGGAGCCGGTCGGCTGTAGACGGCAAGATTGGGCGCAGCTGAAAGGTGGTTTTGTCCATGCCACTATTGTCAACGGTCGTCTGCCTCAGGTCTGGCGGTTTTCGGACAAGCTAGTGAGTGCCCGATTTGCCGTTGGCCGATGGAGTGGTGGACCTCGGAGCGCTATTCGGTGATCTGCGAGACTACGTCGATTACCTCGGCAAAGAAGATGTATGGCGCTGCAAGTAGAGCGCCCACGATTGCTGCTCCGGTGAGCAAATGCGGCTTCCACCGAGATTTCAGGGTGAGGGTCGTGACGAGACCAGTGATCAGTAACACAATGCCGATCGCTGTCCACAGCCCGGCGAAGTAGAGGGCGTCGCCGGCAAAGCAGTCGTAGGGCAGGCGGCATATTTCTTCCTCGGCAGTCGGGTGGTCGTACCAACCGGGGAAGTCGAGGTCTCCGCTGTTCTCGCTCTTTATTCGTTCGATGATTGGCCGTGCCCAGAGGGCTGATCCGAGGACCGAGCTTGCGGTGAGCAGTGCGCCAAAGAGCGCTCCTGCTGCAACCACGGTCGCGCCAACGGGTCCACTCGGAGTTGGTATGTAGGTGCCGGCCGCCTGTTGATCTCGAATGCGTTCGGTGTTTGACGTTGTGGCCATGACACTAATAGTGACAGGAAACTCACTGTTCTGGTTAGGAAGTTTCCCGGCGGCGCCGGCGTTGCGCCGCTGGGCCGAGGTGCCGTCCTTCGGTGGGTCTTTCACGACCGGCATGCGCGTTATCGAGCGGTCATCAACCGAGCGGTTCTTGTCCGCTTCCAAGTTGGGCGTTGGTTGAGTGTTTCGCTTGTTCGGGTCGCGATGTCACTTCAGGGCGAGGCGCTCAACCGGTTGGCCGGTGATCTCTGCGATCAGGTCGAAGACCTTGTCGATGTGTAGGACGGTGAGGTCTGCGAGCTCGGCGATGGCTCCAATGAGGAGATCGGGGATCGAAGGCGCTCGGTGTTGGCCGGCTGAAGCGAGGGCTGATTGGACCTCGACAGCCCGGTCCTCGATTTTTGGTGTGAGGTACTCGACCGGCATTGACGCAATCGGTGGGAAGTAAAGCACTGTTCGGTGGTCTTGTCCGGAGCGTGCGGAGTACCCGACCTCGAGTCGGGTAACGGTGCTGATGCGAACGAGTCCTCGTTCGATTCGTTCTGCCCATTGGGCTGCGTTGTCAGCGAGGTGTAGTCGACTGATTGCGGACTTGTCGATGAGCCAGGTCGTCATGACCAGGCGTCACCCATTACCACTTCGTCATCGAGGTCTTGGGTGAGCGCTGCCAGCTTTGCGAGCTGGTCGATATCGACGGGCCCGTTGGCTTGTGTTCGTTCTCGTTCCAGGGCGCGGCGCAGGTATTCGGTGCGCGACAGGCCGACCTGTTTCGCTTTGGCGTCGATTGCTGCGAGTACCTCGTCGGGTACGTCTCTGATGAGAATGTCAGTCACCGCTAGCCTCCGTGATATCAGATGGTATCATCGAGGTTTGGTTTTGCCACTACTTCGAGCGAACGGCCTTGTGCTTGTGTCCCATGAGCTGCTGAGCAAGAAGTACGTGCCGTTCTTTGCGGTTTCAGCGTGTCGGCGGGCTGAATCTTATGGAGCGTGTAGTGGGATGGCCTGCACATAACGCGCACATTATGGCCACGGCTTCGCGATCGACCGTTGCTCTTTGGCGGGTACTCTCAGGCCTATGGGGATCAGGAGGCGGATCGGCGCATTGTGTTCGGTGGTCGCCGTTTTGTTGACCGCCTGCGCTAGCAACATTCCGGGGTCCCCGGCGAGTATCTCGGAGGATTCACAAAATGCCGGGATACCGTCGACCTTCTCAACGTGGGATCCGTTGGTTGACGGGATGTTCAACAACTGCGGACCGGAGCCTCTGGCGGCTTACGAATATGCGCGTCAGCTGCGGAGGGCCGTCCTGACGATGCTGGTCGACCAGTTGTCGATCGATGAGCGAGCCTGGTTCCAGGTGCGAGTGTCGTTCATCGAGCCGATGCCCTGGGCGGTCGTACAGTCAGCATCGACGGAGTCCATGACATTCAGTGACGCTGCTATCCGCCTCGACGTGTCCCCTGCCAAATACTTCAACACTAGAACTCAAGCGTCCGGGGAAGACGCGGTCAGAGAGGAGCTCACGGGCTTGTTGGCCGGCTACGCAGCGACTCAGGCAAAGAGAGCCGAGAACCAGAGGCGCATTTCTCAGAACAGGCAAGCGGACGGAGTTGAGAACCGCGCTAGTGGCAGCGAAAGCAAGGCGCTCACCCACGAGGAAAACAACGCTGAAGCGACTGCCGCGCTGCTGCGATTAGAAGACGGCTCGCTCGAGCTGCTCTCCGTTGGTGCTACCGGAGATGCGTCTGAGGTGATTGAATACTTGCAGCGGTTCCCGGCCGAATCGATTTATGACGCGGTCATCGTCAACGCAGGGCGAAACGACTCGCTGCTTCTCCGGAAGCTCGACACAGTGTTCACATCACCAGAACAAGTCAATCAAGCGTTTTCGGGAAGACCCATGTTGCCTATCGACGCACAGGTCACCCTGTGGGGCGGCATCGGATGCAGCAACAGAACCCCAGAAGCTGTGCCGCTGAAACCAGGGCAACCCTCAGAAGAGAACTAGCGACAAAGCCCACAGATATCGCACGCCGAGGTGCCG
>CALLQB010000074.1 GCA_938015295.1 uncultured Acidimicrobiales bacterium | reverse complement strand
ACGCTCTGGTCCACCGGGCGAGGCTTGCCGCTGCGCCTGATGTTGGCCAGCTTGCGCCGCAACGCCTTGCTCGGGTTCTTGGCTAACTGCTTTCGATTCGAGATCGCCTCGGATTCAAACGCCAACAGCTCGGCTTCGTGGGCGAACTCACGCTGCAACGACTTGATGGCCATCTGCTTCTTCTGGAACAGTCGCCGAAGCTGCCCTCGTACTCGTACAGCCGGTTGTTCTCAACATCGACGATCTTGTTGCACACCGCATTGAGAAACTGGCGGTCGTGCGAGATCACCATCAGCGCACCATCGAACTTGGCGAACCACGTTTGACTTCGAAATGTTCTTCAGGGGTATCCAGCTCAAGCCGCCAGACTACGGCCCTCTGCACCAACTAGCCGCTGCCTTTGGTTCGACGTCGCGCGTGGTCGGGAAGCAACTTAGGCTCGAATCATGCTCCTTGCACCCCTTGCGACCACCACACCCAATGCCTGAGGGCGACACGCTTCGCCGCGCTGCTGCCACGCTTGCGCCGGTACTCGATGGCCAAGAAGTCACCGACATCTGGTTTCGTATGCTTCGCGGCCATCGGCCCCGCGCTGGCCAACACATCGAGCGGGTCCATTCGGTCGGTAAGCACCTGCTGATCGAGTTCGACAAAAACCTTACGTTGCGCACCCACCTTGGGATGAGCGGTACTTGGCGGGTTCTTCGGTCTGGAGCGAGCGTGCCCCGAAGCCCTAAGCTACGTATTCGTATTTCGACCGAAGCGGGCACGGCGCTGTGCTTCTCCGCCCCGACGATCGAGACCTTCGTCCGCGGCAGCGAACCGTCGGTGCTCGCCAACCTCGGACCAGACCTCAGCGAGGATGAGGTCGACCTCGCTATCGTCGTGGAGCGAACCCGTGCTTTTGCTGGCTCGAAGCTCCTCGCCGAGGCATTGCTCGATCAGTCGGTCGCCGCCGGGGTCGGCAACGTGTTCAAAAGCGAGGTGGCGTTCCTGGCTGGTGTTCATCCGTTCACCCCGGTTTCTGAACTGACCGACGAGCAGCTTCACGAGTTGTGGTCGATCGCACACCAGCAACTCGTAACTAACCGGAGTCGCCGGTTTCGCAAGACCACACCGGACACCGTGCGGGACGACCACTTTGTGTACGACCGGTTTCGTATGGGTTGCCTACGGTGTTCCGACGCAATCAAGTACGCGGCGGCCGGCGACCGTACCGAACGCAGCACATACTGGTGTCGGCGCTGCCAGGCTCGGCCCGCTCGCTGAGCTCGTCAGCGTGGTGGCCCAACAAGTTCGACCGTCGAACCCTCATGGATCGCAACGTAGGCAAACCAGAAGGCCGACCGACTCGGGTGCGCGACTTCGGACACGGTTCCGTCGTTCTCGACCCGTTGCGCCACAACTTCTCCCCCGCCATTGCCATCGAGCCGTACGACCAGGGTTGGGTCAGCACGGACCACTACCTCGACCGGCTCATTGGCCAGCACCGCAACGGCGTGCGGCACCAGCTCGCCATCGATCGTGGCCTCGAACCCGATCACTCGGGTGCTGGGCGACAACCGGTCATCATCGAAAGCGCCCGGGCCGACCGGAAAAGGAACGTTCTGGGCATCGACTCGCTGGGCGTAGTTGGTGAATGAATCTCTCGTGTAGTCACGCCCAAATCCCTGGTCATGCGACAACACCTGAGTCTGCGGATGATCCGTCAACCACTGGCCCCAGGTGGTGGTGACCGACGGCAGGACATCTAGTTCGGCTCCCGACAGGTCGCCGACAATGCTTCGTCCGGCGAGCTGCCACCAATAGCTGTTGGTCTGTCGGTCGACGAGCACCAGGTCGTTCTCGTACAAGGCACTCGAATTGCCGAACGTAAGAACACCGTCGTGGCGAAGATCGTCAATTCGGCGATCGAACACGACACCACTTCGACATAGCGGGCAATAGGTCACCAGCACCGGCACACCGTCGAATTCGTCGTTCACGATCTCGTGGAGATTCAAGATTCGATGCGGGTAGGCCCACGCCGACCCGTCGCTCGCAACGACACCGATCACCAAGTCGTCCTCGGCGATATCGTTGGTGGTGGCGCCCGGCTCATACCGAGGCTCGTCGAGCGGCGGAATGGCATCGAGCAGGCCTTCGATTCGAGATGCGCTCGCCTCTTCCAGAGTTATCGACCCGCCGTCGAAGGTGTCGAAGACAACGTCGGATAACGCTACGTCAGCAACCGAAACATTGACTCCGGCCTTGCGGCTCGGCTCGACCAACTCCGTAGCAGCCGTTGAACCACAGGCGGCGGCCAACAAACCAGCGGCGGCGAGAAGGACTACAACCTGGCGCGTTCGAGTCACGTTGGCGAAACCCGCCGGCGACCGCGTTTCGTCCGTGACTTTCTGGTGTGGCGCAGGGACCAACGATAAGTTTTTCGAATCTGCGACGGACCAACACCGTCGTGCATCGGCAAATACCATCGATCGACCTCGACCTCGACCACCGTCACCCGAGCAACACGCCTTTGGGCGATGGCATCGGTCTTGATTCGTGCGGCTCGGCGGGCGTAGTCGCGTTGAGACGACAGCGACCACGACGGACCCCTGTGGGCCAGATACTCATCGAGCAGTTCCGAAACCGTGAGCTTCCCAGTATCCGAGCCGCTTCTTCCGTATCGACGTCATAGTAGGGACAATGCCAGCGAAACTAGGGACAAATCTGATTTCGGGCAAAGAGAAAGCCGCCGCCCCGGTAGGACGACGGCTTGATTCTCTTTGTTCAAGATCGCTGCAATTGCAACCGGAACTGCTACTCGATGCGCAGACCCGAGATCGCACGGCTGATTACCAGCTGCTGGATCTGCTCGGTGCCTTCGAAGATGTCGTGAATCTTGGCATCTCGGTGCCAACGCTCGACCGGGTATTCGCGGGTGTAGCCGTAGCCGCCGAGGATCTGGATGGCGCGTTCGGTTACCCACGTGGCGGTGCGACCGGCCTTCATCTTGGCCATAGAGCCTTCGGCGTTCTCGAACTTGCCGTTCTTGCCGAGCCAAGCAGCGCGCTGAATGAGCAAGCGTGAGGCATCGATCTCGGTAGCCATGTCGGCCAGCATGAACGCGATGGCCTGGTTCATGATGATGGGACGGCCAAAGGCTTCGCGCTCTTTCGCGTACTGCAGCGAGTACTCGTAGGCGGCCCGGGCAACACCGAGTGCCTGCGCACCAACGGCGGGACGGGTCGCCTCGAAGGTCTGCATGGCAGCCTGCGAGTTACCCTTCTTACCTTCGCGAACTCGGGCGAGGCGCTCATCGAGCTTCTCCTTGCCGCCGAGCAGGCAGGCTCCCGGAACACGAACTTCGTCGAGGACTACCTCGGCGGTGTGACTGGCCCGAATGCCATGTTTCTTGTACTTCTGGCCTTGGCTGAGGCCTGGGGTGTTGGGCGGCACGATGAAACTGGCGTGGCCCTTCGACTTGAGCTCGGGAGCTACAACGGCCACGACAACGTGAATGTCGGCCATACCACCGTTGGTGATCCATGCTTTGGTGCCGTTGAGCACCCACTCGTCGGCGGCTTCGTCGTACTTCGCGGAGAGGCGGTAGCCGCCTACGTCAGAACCGGCGTCAGGCTCACTGGCTGCGAAGGCGCCGGTTTGGATCTTGTCGGCGGTGCCGTAGCACTGCGGAACCCATTCCATGACCTGCTCGGGGGTACCCGAGGCTGCAATGCCAGCAGCGGCGAGGCCCGAGCCCATGATGGCCATGCCGATACCGGCATCGGCCCAAAATAGTTCTTCGATGGCGGTGACCATCGAAAGACCGCTGGGGTCGTTCATCATCATCTCAGCCATGAATTCCCAGCTGTACAGCCCAATTTTGGCGGCCTCTTCAACGATGGGCCACGGAAACTCTTCGCGCTCGTCCCACTCTTCTGCGGCAGGACGGATGACATCGACACCGAATTCGTGAATCCACTTCTGCAGTTGCAGTTGGTCTTCGTTCAGTTCGAGGGAAAATTCAGCCATGAGTGGGGTGTCTCTTTCGGAAGGCTTGTGTTCTTCTAATCGGCAGGTACTGGGGTGACCTTCACGCTCATCTAGACTTTTTGGAAATACCGATAAGCCTGAAAAATGAAGTTACCTATGAGTAACTTACCGATCAGTAGTCAAAAAGCAAGCGAAAAATAGCTATGACCCCCCACAAAGCTCAAATCTCCAAACCACACCCAAACAGATTGCCCAGCTCAGCTGTATCAAACCCAGCGGTTGTAGGCCGATTGGAACCCATGGCGCTTCCGGCAACACTCCGGTCGCCAGCGCGGGCGACTCTGCTTGTGTTGGTGTTACTCGCGATCACCGCGGTGATCGCCGGCCTCGCGCGCCACTACCTCCTAAACGATCTCTCCGACACACTCGCCCTGATGGTCACCGGGTTATTGGTCGTCACGGTCGGTGGGCTGCTGCTCGTCAGGTTTGTTGCCTGGCCACTCGCCTCTCGCCGCGCCGAACTGTGGAGTGAAACCGTCGAATCACAATCGGCGATCGACCACGACCAACGGTTCCGCGAACTCTTCAGCACCATCGACGAGCAGCTAAGCAACGCCACCAGCGAAACCCAGGTCATCACGATCCTTGGCGAGGGTCTCGCATCGGTCGAACTCGCCGACCTCGTCGAACTACACGTCATCGACCCACTCGACGACACGCTCCAACTCGCTGCGGCCAGCCGAAAGATCGTGCTTCCCGTAACCGTCAACTCGCCCTGGGATGCCATGGCAGCCTCACTCGGCCAGACGGTAGTTACCGCCACCACGTCCGACCCCGAAAGCTGCCGCCACCTGTCGTCAAGAGTCGCAGCTGCAGTGTCAGCCGTCTCGGTTCCCCTCACCGCGCAGGGTGGCATCCTTGGCGTGTTGCACGCAACCGGCCCAAACAACGACCCACCTACCGACACCGCAGTCATCGTTCTCGAAGCATTTGCCGCACGCGCCGCTATGCATATCGCCCTTCAGCGCTCCTCGGCCGAAGCATGGCGCGAACACGTCGACCCCACCACCTCGCTGCCCGCAGTCGCCGACGTCGAGCGGCTCATCGCCCGAAACCTTGGCGACCGCCGAGGCCAATCGGTTGCGTGGGTCAGCATCGACGGCTTCACCGAACTCGACGCCACGGGAGGTGTTAACGAAGCTCGAGTCGTTAGCGACTACGCACACCGCTGGCTGGCCAGCCTCCTACTCGGTCTGCTGCCTCCGCACACGGTGATCGGCACTCGCTCTGACGGCGAATTCCTCCTCACTGTCTCTGCCCAGCAGACCCCTCTCGAAACGTTCGTGCAGAACCTCGAAGACGTACGAGCCACGGTTGCCGATCGCCAAAACCCGCATCTTCCTGCGCTCACAATGAGCGCTGGCGTCGTGCCCGCCCGCCCTAACGAAACCGTCGTCGAGTTGTTGGCCCATGCCCGGTCGGGCTTCGATCACGCGCGCCGAGCAGGCGGCAACAAGGTGATCAAACCAGTCAATCCAGTCAATCCAGTCAACCCGGTGTAACTGGGGCGAATCGTGCGACGACGTTTCGGGCCGGTTCGACAGCGGTGATTGCATCGAGTCCTTCGCCGGCCCACACCACACGGATCGACATGTCTGCCTCGGCGGCCGCCTTTTGATGTTGCGCAATCAACGGCTCGACCACCTCGCGTAGCTCATCTTCGCGGCCAGCCCACTGGTCGGTCAGCGTCGTGCGGATCGACCGACCGGTGTAGCCCTCGGGCCAAACGGGTCCACGGATCAGGTCGTACACGACACTGTGCACCGTATCGTCACCGATCGAATCGACCAGCCGCTGTTTCGCTTCAGGCGCATCATTGGCTTCTTCGGTGGCGTACAGCGCAGTTCCTAACGCTACGCCGCTTGCGCCAAGTGCCTTCGCTGCGTCGAGGCCGGCCTGATCGGTGATGCCCCCGGCAGCGACAAGCGGAATCGATGGGCAAGCAGCAGCGATCGCTGGGAGCAACCCAAAGAGCGTGCGACCAGGACGACCGTGTCCACCGGCCTCGCTCCCCTGCGCAACAAGAACATCAGCGCCCGCCCCCGCTGCGGCAACCGCCTCGGCGACGGTGCCTACCTGGCAGATCGCGACCGCACCAGCAGCGTGGATCTCGTCGATGTACGGCGTTGGATCGCCAAACGACAACCACAGGGCGTGCGGTTTGTAGCTCAGCGCGTTGGTGACGGCGTCGGGACCCATGTTCCAGGTGATAAGCCCAATACCAACATTGCCTACGTTTGCCGCATCTACGTGCATCATCTCACCGGCCAGCCACTCGGGGTCGCCGTAGCCGCCGCCGACGACGCCGAAGCCGCCAGCCGAAGACACCGCAGCAGCCAACCGGCCGCCGGCGATCTTCGCCATCGGTGCCAACAACACCGGCCGCGCAATCCCCAAGATGGAGCAGAGCTGAGTTGTGTTTGCGCTAGCCGGGTTCGATGTCACCCGCCAAGCGTAGAGCAGCTCCGGCCAAAGGTACTGCGTGGCTATCCGGTGCTCGTCGGCTGGCCCCGCAGCGGTAGCCTGCTTTGCAATGTCTGCGCCAAGCTCCACCCCGAACGAACTCGCCAAAACCTACGCCCCAGCCGAGGCCGAACCCGAGGTGCTCGCCCGCTGGGAAGCCGCCAACGCCTATGCGGCCGACCCCACCGCGCCGGCACCCGATGGCACCTACTCGGTAGTTATCCCGCCGCCCAACGTCACCGCAGCGCTGCATCTCGGCCATGCGCTCAACAACACGCTGCAAGACGTGCTTGTCCGCTACCACCGCATGAAGGGCTACCCCACACTTTGGATGCCCGGCACCGACCATGCAGGAATCGCCACGCAGACCGTCGTCGAAAAACGCCTTCTGGCGCAAGGCACCAAGCGGCTCGAGATGGGACGCGAGGCATTCGTCGAAAAAACCCAAGAGTGGAAAGACGAATACGAGGCCACCATCCTCGACCAACTGCAGTCGATGGGCGCAAGCTGCGACTACGACCGCACCCGGTTCACCATGGACGACATGTGCGCCACCGCCGTGCGCCACGCCTTCTTCGTACTCTTTCGCGATGGCCTGATCTACCGGGGCAAACGTCTCGTCAACTGGGACCCCGTAACGCGCACCGCCCTGGCCGACGACGAGGTCGAGATGGAAGATGTCGAAGGGCACATGTGGTACCTCAACTACCCGCTCGCCGACGGCTCTGGCCATGTCACGGTCGCCACCACCCGCCCCGAAACCATGCTCGGCGACACCGCCGTGGCGGTAAACCCCAACGATCCGCTTGCCGAAGCAGTGCGAGGCAAAGAGGTCATCCTGCCGATCGTCGGCCGCACGATTCCTATCGTTGAGGACGACTATGTGGTGATGGCAGACCCCGACGGTGACGCCAAAGCCCAAATCGCTAGCGGCTTCCTCAAGGTAACTCCAGCGCACGATCCCAACGACTGGGACATCGGTCTTCGCCACGACCTGCCGGTTATCAACATCATGGGCCCCGACGGCGGCATCACCGACCAGTACGGCTGGGACGACGTCAGCGATGAAGCCCAGCAGTTTGTTGGCCTGAGCCGCGAAGACGCCCGCACGGCCATCGTTGCGTGGTTCGAAACCAACGGACTGCTCGATCGGGTCATCGACTACTCGCACTCGGTGGGCCACAGCTACCGCAGCCACGTGCCGATCGAGCCATGGTTGTCCGACCAGTGGTATGTCGCGGTCACCGACGACCGCCTGCGTGGTTCGGCGCTTCGTGCCCAATCGTCCGACCAGACCGACTCGATGCCAGAGGGAGTTTCTCCCCGAGGCGACGCAAACGGTGACGGCGACCTGCAGTTCCAACCGAAACGCTACGCCCGCACCTATCAGACGTGGCACGAAAACATCCGCGACTGGTGCATCAGCCGCCAGCTCTGGTGGGGTCACCAGATTCCGGTCTGGAACCGCCTGGTCGCCAACGACGTGGCAACCCCCGAGGTACTTGCAGCGCTCGACGGTGTCGAGGTCGATGTCGCCCAGCCCGTCGACAGCGCATGGGTCGCCGCGGGCGCCGCACATCTTGCCCGGCGAGTAACGGTCGACGAGATCGAAGAAAGCATCAGCGTCCCCCCGGCGAGCTCGCTCGGGCGGCTCCCCCGTGCCGACCAGTCGATGGACGAGCCGCAGTTGGTCGCCGCAATCGAAGCCGATGGCTTTGTGCGTGACCCCGATGTGCTCGACACGTGGTTCTCGTCGGGCCTCTGGCCGATGTCGACCATGGGCTGGCCATGGCCCGAGGATTACCCCGACACCGCCGGGCTACTCGACACGTTCAACCCCACCTCGGTCCTGGTGACTGCACGCGAAATCATCACCCTCTGGGTGAGCCGCATGGTGATGTTCAACCGCTACTTCCTCGACGGTCAAGTGCCGTTTACCGACGTCTACATCAACACCTTCGTACAGGACGGCCACGGCCAGAAGATGTCGAAGAGCCTCGGCAACGGTGTCGACCCTCGCGACATAATCCACAGCCACGGCGCCGATGCGATGCGGTTCAGCCTTGTGCAGATGTCCACCGAAACCCAGGATGTGCGGATGCCGGTCGACATCATTTGCCCGCATACCGGCGAGGCGTTCACCCCGACCTACATCACGACCTCTGCGGGACATACCGTTGCCGCGCCGATCCAGGATTCGCCGGCAGGCGATGGCAGACAGATGGTCAGCAACTACGGCATCGCCGCCGGTATCGCTGAACCCACCGCCGAGATCCCTCTCGGCCGCAACAGCTCGCCTAAGTTCGACGTGGGTCGCAACTTTGCCAACAAGGTCTGGAACGCCACCCGGTTCGCGCTGGGCAACCTCGAAGGCGCACAGGCGTCGGCCGAGGCCGTCGACATGGCGGCCCCCACGACCACGTTCGTCGACAAATGGATTGTGTCGCGACTGGCCGAGACCATCACCACCCTCGACGCTGCAGTCGATAACTACCAGTTCAACGTCTACGCCGACACGCTCTATCACTTCGTGTGGAACGACTTCTGCGACAACTATCTCGAAGCCATCAAACCAACGCTCGCCGTCACTCCGAGCCAGCAGGTCGTGCTCGGTTCGGTGCTCGACGCAATTCTTCGTGTCATGCATCCGGTCTGCCCGTTCATCACCGAGGCTCTTTGGCCAGCGGTCAGCGCAGCGAAGGTCGGCAACATAGCCGGCCTCGAGCTCCCAGCCTCCGAGCTCGCCATCGTTGCAACGTGGCCAGTGGTCGACGCGTCGCTCATTGACACCGATGCCGCGAAAACCTTCGGTCGAGCACACGAACTCGCCACCGAGATCCGTCGCCTTCGGGCAGCTCGGGCGGTGAAACCGAAACAAAAGATCACCGTGCACGTCGACGAAGCGATACAAAACCTCATCGATGCCGCCGGCGGCATGATCGAAACCCTGGCCAACGTCGGCACCGTTGCCAGCAGCAGCGGCGAACTGCCTCAGGTATCGAGCTCGATTGCGTTCGAAGGATCACAGGTCATCGTCTCCGACCTTGTCGAAGAGGTCGACCTTGGCGCCGAGGCCGAACGCCTCGACAAGGTCATCGCCGATCTCGAAGGCAACATCAAGAACCTCGAAGGCCGCCTCAGCAACGAGGGCTACGTTAATAACGCCAAACCCGAGCTGGTGCAAGAAAGCCGCGATCAACTGGTGGCCGCCAACGCCGATCTCGAGGCAGCCAGAACCGCTCGCACCGCGCTCGACACCTAAAAATCCCTTTCTAGGTCGAACGGACCTAGAAAGGGCCTGTCCCTCGACAGGCTCCCGAGAGTGGGTACTCTCGTGAGATATGACCGAATCTGCCAGTGTCTGGCGTCTCCCCACCCGGTCGATGGTGCTGCTCCTTGCTGCGCTGGTTCTCCTCCCAGCGCTGATTGGCTTCGCTGTCGCTTCCACCCGCACCGAGCTCTACCAGGGCGAAGCCGATGTTTACCACACCGTCGATAACCCTGAGTTTGCGGTCACCGACCGGCTTCTTGCCTCCCAAGAGCTGCGGGCCCAAGACCGTGCGCTGGCCGAAAAGGTCGCGGCGGCCAACGACACCACCGCACAAGCCATCGTCGACCGTCTCACCGTCGATAACGTCAGCATCGGCGTCAACGACGAGAGCACAGTCCTTCGCTTCAACATTCTCGACGAAGATCGAGACCGCGCCCGCAAGCTCACCCAGGACTTCGTCGACGCTTACATCGCGTCGGTGCGAACCGATCTCGACGACATACCCGGCTTTGCCGAAAACAAGGCTGACTTCGAAGAACTCGAAGAAGAAAAGGACGAGGTGCGTGACCGGCTAAAATCGGCGACCGCTGCCGGCGATCTCGACGCTCAAGAGGATGCCGAGGCCGACTACGACCGCATCTTGAAAGAACTCGCAATCCACGTCGACGTCTGGCGACAGCTACAACGAGGTGAGGTCCTTATCTACGCCGAAGCTGCGTCCACCGCCTGGGTCACCGATGACCCGGTCGAACCAAGGCCGATCCGCACCGCAGCGCTCGGCCTTCTTGGCGGCTTTGTCCTCGCCGGGGCAGCAATCGTGCTCCTTCGGCGCTCGACGCCACTCATCGTCGACTGACTTCGGTGGCAGCAACGCTTCAGCTTCCAACACCTGGCGTGCCCAGCCGCGACGCGACAGCCATTGGTGTCGGGCTGGTCGGGGTGGCGGTTCTTCTGGGCCTGGGCCTTGCGCTGATTGGCTCGCTGGCAATTTTTGCGTTGGTCGGGCTTCTTGTCGTGCTGGCGATCGCACGGAACCCAATGCTCGGCGTCTTTGCGGTGCTGGTGACAACACCGCTGCTCGCCGCACAGGAGCGAGGCACCTTCGTCCCAGGGTTTCGGGCCCACGAGTTGGTGCTGTTCGCCGTCGTAGCTGCAGTGGGACTTCGACTGGCAGTGCTGTTCCTGTCTGGACGCAGCGTTCGAATCCGGCTGTGCACTGTCGACATTGCGTTTGCTGTGGTCGCGTTCGCCGGATCGGTGTCGCCGGTGTTACTCAACCTCTGGCGCGGACGGCCACTCACCACCGACGGCATTGGTCAGCTACTGGTGTTTCCCAAATACTTCGCCCTCTACCTCGTTATCCGCATCGCCGTCCGCTCGACCAAACACGTCCGGCTCGCCCTACTAACCATGCTGACAACGGGCGCCATCGTCGCCTTAATCGCGCTCGTGCAAACAGCTGCGACCGCCAGGGTCAACGAACTGTTCCTCGACCTTGGCTGGGAAGTCACCGAACACTTCTTCATCGGCAAGACCACCTCGACGATCGGCAACGCGATTCTTCTGGGTATGTACCTGTCGAGTCTGTTCGCCGTCGCAATGTCGCTGCTCTTTCATTCGTTGCAATCCAATGGGCTCAGAAGCTGGCGTCACCCCTCGACCTTGATCGCAGGCGCCGCTACAGCACTCCTCGGGCTGGCCGGCCTTGCCACGGCACAAATGTCGACCATTATCGCGATGGCCTGCGCCGTGATTATCTGCCTCCTTGTCATCAGGCGCACGTACTATCTCGGCCTCATTCCGTTCATTGGCGGCCTCGCTCTCGTTCCGCTCTGGCCCGTGGTGGCCAAGCGACTCGAAGAATTCGAGGGGTTCAACCAGCTCCCACGCAGCTGGGCCGACCGGGTGGCCAACCTCCAAAGCTTCTTCTTGCCCGAACTGGCCACCGACGACAACTGGATCTGGAGTGTCAGACCCGAAACGTCAAAGCTCGATACCAACAACATCACCGGCACAGTCTTTATCGAAAGCGGCTACTTGGCCATGCTTTGGATCGGCGGCGTGTTGCTCTTGTTCGCCGTCGTTGCCTTCCAGGTCACTTCGCTTCGGGCAACCTGGCGCCGGGTACGTCGATCAGACAAATGGTTGTCGGCCGCAGCAACAGGCGCCTTTGTCGGCTTCTTCGCCACCGCGGTGCTCATGCTTATCGACTCGCACCTGACGTTTCGGGCGAGCGCCGATGTGCTCTACACGCTTCTCGCGTTGTCGCTCGTACCGCTCGCTCCCCCAGTGGAGATGCGCGCCAAGTAGCCTGATCGAGTGAAATCTCTCGTTGTCGGTGGCGTCCCCGAACACTTCAATCTCCCCTGGCATCTCGCAAATGCAACCGGTTCGTTTCATCGCACCGGAACCGACCTCGATTGGCGCGATCAAAAGAGCGGCACCGGCCAGATGATGGCTGCGCTCGCCGAGGACGAACTCGACATTGCGGTAGCGCTCACCGACGGCACGATCAAAGCTATTGCCGAGGGTAATCCGTCTCGCATCGTGCGGCTCTACACAACGTCGCCCCTGCAATGGGGAGTGCATACCGCTGCTGCTGGACCAATCGACGACGAGACACAGATCACGTCCGACCACCGGTTTGCGATCTCACGTTTTGGATCAGGCTCGCACCTGATGGCGTTTGTCTTGGCCGATCGACTCGGGCTTCCCCAGCCCACCGAGGAATCGTTTGTCGTTGTCGGCACCATCGGCGGTGCCCGCGAGAGCCTGCTCGCCGGCGACTCCGAGATCTTTCTGTGGGACCGGTTCATGACCTCACCTCTTGTTGAGGCCGGCGACTTCACCCGGACTGGTATGCAACCCACGCCATGGCCGTCGTTCACCATCGCCGTGCGAAACGACGTGCTCGCCGAACGAGCCGACGAGGTTCGAGCCGTGCTGGCCGTGGCCGCAACCTGGGCAAAGACGTTCGAAGCACTGCCGGTGACCGAAGCAGCAAGCGCAGTGTCGAAACATCACCATCTCGACCCGACCGTGGCCGCCGAATGGTTCGGCGCCACCAGCTGGGCTGGCAACGAAACGTTCGACCGCGACATCATCGAAGATGCCGCGGCCACCTTGCTGCAACTCGGGGTGCTCGCGAAGCCGGTGGCTGTCGATCAGCTGGTCGCTGAGTTGTAGCTCCTGGCTATCGGTCAGGTTTTGTCGACCAAGTACTCGAGCAAACGGGTCATGACCTCGTCGCCTGCTTTTTCTACCGAGCCGGCATCAAATGGCGGCTCAGGATCGTATTCGATCATCAGCTGCATAGCCTTTGCTGCCGTTTCGTCCACGAGCAGCTCGCTGAGCCGCAACGCCATGTCGATGCCCGACGACACGCCAGCGGCGGTGATGATGCGTTCGCCGAGGTTCTCGACAACCCGCTGACCAGTGGGCATCGCACCCATCTTCTCGAGCACTTCGTACGACGACCAGTGTGTGGTCGCCTTGAGCCCGTCGAGCAGACCGGCCACTGCGAGTACTTCCGCCCCGGTACAGACCGAGGTGGTAAAGGTCGACGTCTGATGCGCGTTGGTAACCCACTCGTGGATGGCGCCGGGCTCTCGCAGCTTCGAGGTACCGATGCCCCCGGGCACCACGACCACATCGGGAGAGGGGACTTCGGAGAACACGGCATCGGCGGTTACGCCAAGAAACCCGTTGTCGGTGCGCACCTCGCCCCGCTTCTCGGCCACAAAGGTCACCGAGGCTCCGGGCAGCCGTTGCAGCACCTCGTAGGGGCCAACGGCATCAAGCGCGGTAAATCGATCGAAGAGTGCGATGGCTATCTGCATGGGTTTCACTATAGGTGGCCAAGTTGCAGACGGAGAGTGTTCGTTGTTCTACTAGTGGCCGGGCTTTGCGAGGCGAGTGTGTAAAGGTCGGATGGTGCAGCCGAGCGAAGGCGGACTGCGGGCTAACAGGTAGGAAATTGATCATGAGCAGCACGAGCACGAATCCCCGAGGCCGCTCTGCGTCCCCAACAAGCCTGCGTCGCCGGGCGGCGATCGTTGTTGTCGCCGGCCTTGTCGCCTCACTTGTCGGGTTCGCCTCCACGGGAGCAGCACTTCCGATCGATGACGAACCTGCTGTGCAGATCACCGGTTCGATCGGCGGCGTGAAGCCTGGCACGGCAAACTTTATGGCGTTGCTCACCGTGTTCGATGCCAGTGGCAACGCAAAGGCCGAATGCCACGGCGTGCTCGTCAGCCCAACTTGGGTGCTCGGCCATTCTGGCTGCGCTGAGGTCGCAGCAACCGACACAGTGACCGTCAGCCTCGGTGCAACGAACGTTCGCAAGCTCAAGAAGGGCAACTTCGAACTTCGGACGGTCACCGAAACTCGGATGCATCCCAAGATTGATGACATTTGGGCCGAACACGCCTACGAGATGGCACTGTTTAAGCTCGACGCGCCATCGACGCGGCGACCGGCTGCGGTGGGTGGCGCCAGCCTCACCGACTCTCGCAGGGCGGCGCAGGTGTACGGCTACGGGCCCACCACCGACAACGGCGACGACGGTGGCGCTCTTCGCAAAGGCACTGCCGGCTTCGCCAGCCAGGCACGAACCTCAGAGATCTTCACCATCGTTCTCGACAAGCCGGGCGACCCCAACCCGGCCACGGCCCCCCTCGCCGACATCATCATGAGCGAAGGCGATGCGGCTAGCCACGCAAAGTCGTGTGGCGACTTTGGCGCTCCCCTCATTACCTTCGTGAAGGGTGTGCCCACGGTGGTAGGCCTTGCGAGCCGCATCACGATTACGTCAGATTCCGCGCTCTGCACCCCGGCCAATGGCGAATACATCCACTACTTCCACAACGTCACCTCACCAACGACCAGCGACTGGGTTACCAGCATCGTGGGCAAGACCGGCGCAACTACCGTGAAATGTGGCGGCAAGGTGGCGACGATCATCGGCACCGCTGCCAGCGACAAACTGATAGGCACCAGCGGCAACGACGTCATTGTCGGACTCGGCGGCGACGACACCATCAATGGTGGGCGCGGCAAAGACCGCTTGTGCGGGGGCACCGGCGTCGACTCGTTGGTCGGTGGAGCTGGCAAAGATATCTGCGACGGCGGCAAGGGCAAGGACACCGCCAAGAAAAGCTGCGAAAAGAAGAAGAAAATCTAGGCAAATCTTGCATCTGCGAGGTTTAAGCTCTTCGAAGTTGTTTCAGGCGAGGTTTCTGGCCCAAACTTCAATATGCAGGACTTTCGACTAGGTGAAGCCGCAGCGGTGCTCGGCGTTGGCGTCGACGCCCTTCGCCGTTGGGCCGACGATGGCCAAATAGCAACAACCCGAACAACCGGCGGACAACGACGTATTGCCGGCGACGAACTGGCTCGGTTTGCCGTGGCACGAGCCGAAGACGAGCAGGGCGACTCGGCTTCAGAGCTATCGGCCCGAAACCGGTTTGTCGGCTTGGTAACCCGGGTTACCACCGACAAAGTGATGGCCCAGGTCGAGCTGCAGTCGGGCCCCAACCGCATCGTGTCGCTCATCTCCGCCGAAGCGGTGAGAGACCTTGGCCTTGAGCCGGGGGTCCTCGCCGTCGCTGCAGTCAAAGCCACCAACGTCATCATCGAGCGCCCCGACCGGTGAACCTCAGCTACCGGATCTTCGCTTGCGCGCTGATCATCGCCTCACTTGTTGCCGCGTGTGGATCGCCAAGCGATGCCGACACGCTAGTCGTGCACGCCGCAAGCTCGCTCGAGCCAGCGTTCGAAGAACTCATCGACACCTTCGAGAACGAGCGGCCGTCGACGATCGCCATCGAGCTGGTAGTGGCCGGTAGCACCACGCTGGCTAGCGGCATCATCGAAGGAACCCCGGCGAATATCTTTGCGTCGGCGAACACCGAGGTGATGCAACGCGTCGTCGACGTCGGTCTGGCCCCAGCGCCGCGCATCTTCACCCGCAACCGTCTCGCGTTGGTGGTTCCATCCGATGACCCTGCCGAACTCGCCTCTGCGTCGTCGGAACTTGCGATGCTCGAGCGTTACCGGGCCAGTTCGGTAGCGCAATGCTCGGTCGATGTGCCCTGCGGCCGCCTCACCGCCGAGGCCCAAAAAATGTTGGCCCTTCGAGTCACCCCCGCAACCGAGGAGTCCAATGTTCGAGCAGTGCTGAGCAAGGTCGAGCTCGGCGAAGTAGATGCCGGCTTTGTCTACGCCACCGACGCCCAACGCGCTACCGTCGACGGCACCGTTGCGAGCGTGCCAATCGTTGGACTCGACCAGTTCTCGACCGACTATCCCATCGCCACACTGAGCAGCGGCGATACCGAACCCGCCATGCAGGCCAGGGCAGAGGCATTCGTTGCCTTTGTGCTTTCTGAGCCGGGCCAACAGATCCTTGAGCGTTGGGGCTTCGAGCGCCCATGACCCGCACACCGAAGCTTGTGGCAGCGGTCGCTGCGCTAGGGCTGCTCCTGCTTGTGCTGCCCCTGCTCGGGTTGGTCGGCCGAGCGCCCTGGGGTCGCCTGGGCGAGCTACTGACCAGCACGTCGGCTCTCACCGCCCTTCGTCTCTCGCTCATCGTCAGCAGCATCGCAACCCTTGTGGTGGTCGCGCTCGGGTTCCCCCTCGCGTGGGTGCTCGCCCGGATGGACTTTCGCGGCAAACCGGTAGCCCGGGCACTCGTCCTGCTGCCGATGGTCTTGCCGCCCGTGGTCGGCGGCACCGCCCTGCTCTTTGCGCTCGGCCGGCGCGGGTTGATCGGCTCACTTCTCGATGACTGGTTTGGCGTGACCCTCCTCGGCACCACATCGGCAGCCGTCATCGCGGCTTCGTTTGTGGCACTCCCCTTCTTTGTTGTCACCGTCGAAGCAGCGCTGCGCGACGCCGACCTCGGCCTCGAAGAAGCGGCCTCGACCCTCGGCGCCTCACCCAGCTTCGTCATGCGCAAGGTCACGCTTCCGCAAATAAAGGAATCGGTCGTCGCCGGGGTTGCGTTGTCGTGGGCCCGAGCGCTCGGCGAATTTGGCGCAACCATCACGTTTGCTGGCAACCGCTCGGGCCGCACTCGAACGTTGCCTCTCGAAATTTTCCTTGCGCTCGAAAGCGACCCCGATGCGGCGATAGCGCTGAGCCTTGTACTTGTTGCTCTTTCGCTCGGCGTGCTGCTGGTAACCCGCAAGAGGTGGTTGCCACAATGAGCCTTCACCTCCATGGCAGCACCACTGCAGGAACCGCCGAGGCCTTCGCTATCGACGTGGCAATTTCTGCCATGCCTGGCCAACCCGTTGCCCTGATTGGCCCCAACGGTTCGGGCAAGAGCACCGTACTGCGCCTCATCGCTGGTCTTTTGCAGCTCCGCTCGGGCAGCCTCACCGTCAACAACCAGGTCTGGGACGACGGGCGGACCTCCTGGCAGCCCGAGCGACGTTCGGTCGGCATGGTCTTTCAGGACTTCCGTTTGTTCGACCACCTCACCGTGGCGCGAAACATCAGCTTTCCGCTCGAAGCACGAGGCGAAACGTCCGCGGCTCGCGGCAAAGCCATCCAGCCGTTGCTTGAAGCCTTCGACCTCACGGCGCTCGCCGAACGAAGACCATCGACGCTCTCGGGCGGTCAGCAGGCACGCGTCGCGCTTGCCCGCGCCATGGTGTCGCAACCCGATGTTCTTTTGCTCGACGAAGCATTCGGCGCGGTCGACGTCGAAACACGCTCCTCGCTACACCGTGCGTTACTCGACCATCTCACGCCGCAGACGGTGACGATTATGGTCACCCATGACCCGATCGAGGCGCGGGTACTAGCCCAACAACTTGTGGTGCTCGACGCTGGTCGTACCATCCAGGCGGGTACCCCAGCCGAGGTTGCCGCATCACCCGGGTCGTCGTTCGCAGCCGACCTTCTCGGAACCAATCTGGTGGCCGGCGCCGCAACAGGCACCGAGGTGCATCTCGCAACCGGCGCCGTCTTGATTACCGCCACCCCGGCTTCGGGACCCGTACATCTGTCGTTTCAACCATCGGCCATCACCCTGCACAGAGTCCAACCCCAGGGCAGCGCCCGAAATGTTTGGCCGGCATCGATTGGGTCGCTCACCGATCTGGGCGGCCGAATCCGGGTACACCTGTTGGGCGATGTCAACGCCAGCGCGCTCGTCACGCCGGGAGCGGTAACCGATCTGCGACTTGCGCCCGGCACCCAATGTTGGGCCTCGCTCAAGGCCACCGAAATTACGGTGTTGGGTGGCGAAGAGCGTCGTTGAGGAAATCGACCTGCAACACAAGCAGGTTCTCGGCCACCTCTTCCTGGGGCGTCATGTGGGTGACGCCCGACAGTGGCAACACTTGATGGGGGCGACCAGCTTCGAGCAACGCGCGAGAGAGCTGCAACGTATGAGCGGCCACGACGTTGTCGTCGGCCAGACCGTGAATCAACAGCAGCGGCCTGGTGAGTTGGGGTGCAAGAGGCAGCAGAGAACTTCGGTCATACGGCGCCGGGTCGTCGCTGGGGTTTCCCAAGTACCGTTCGGTGTAGTGCGTGTCGTAGAGGCGCCATTCGGTAACCGGCGCACCAGCAACCGCAGCGTGGAACACATCGGGGCGCTGGATAACCGCGAGGGCGGCGAGGAAGCCACCGAACGACCAACCACGGATGCCAACCCGGTCGAGATCGAGCTCGGGGTACCGTTCGGCTGCGGCGTGAAGGGCATCGACCTGATCGTTGAGTACACCGCTCGCAAGGTCGTGGTGTACCTCGCGCTCCCAGGCTGGCCCGCGGCCGGGCGTGCCACGGCCATCGGTTATCACCACGGCGAATCCCTGATCGGCAAACCATTGCGAGGCCAACATCGCCGCCTGCGATTTCTGCACTCGAAGCGCATGTGGGCCGCCGTAGGGGTCGAGTAGCACCGGCAGCGAGCCCGGCTCGTGTTGACCACGCGGCAAGACCACCGCAACGTTGAGGTTTCGTTCGGTGAGCACTTCGAACGAAACGTTGGGTTCGATAACTGGAGTTTCTCGCAGCGACTCGATGACGATGCGAGTGTCGCTGTCGCCGGCTACGAACGTGGCGATCGACCCCGCCGATGCCAGCGTCGAACTGAGGCGAACCGAGGCCGCTGGTCCGAAGACTCCCGAGTGGATGCCCGGTTCGCTGGTGAGCTGATCGACTTCGCCGCTGTAGGTGATACGAAACAAGTGTTGCTCGGTTGCGTCTTCGCCGCCCGCAACCACCACATCGTCGGCGCCCGCCCGAAGCACCCGCCTCACTTGGAGACCCGGCGGGGTAAAGACCTCGCCGTCGATAGCCAACGACACCGTGTCGTCGACAAGCGCTGTCGTGAGTAGGCGTCCTTTACTGAACCGCGGGACGCCACTCACCAGTTCAACCCAGGCATCGTCGGTTTGCGAGTGAAGCAGTTCGGTAGCTCCGGTTGCGGCGTCGATTCGATACACCGCCAACGTGCGCTGATCGCGAGTCTGCACAACAACCCACGGATGCTCGGCCGAACCCCAGGCCGCCATCGCAAGATACTCGTACTGGTTCTGCCGCCAATCGATCTCGACCAGCGAACCGTCGAGACCCACGATCGCCAGATCGACAACCGCATTTGCGGTTCCGGCCTGTGGATACCGAATGGACCGGGGAGCCGAACCAGGATCGACCGGCGCCGCAATGTGCCACTGTTCGATCGGTGCGGTGTCAACCCGCGCTACCAGCAGGCGTTGCGCGTCGTTGCTCCACCAGAACCCCCGGCTGCGTCCCATTTCTTCCGCGGCAACAAACTCTGCTGATCCCCAACTAACGGTGTCTGCATCATCGTCGCCCGGCCCAATAACGAGCCGGTCGCCGGCTGAACTAGAGACCCGAAGGTTCGGGCCGCTGACATAGGCAACCTGTTCGCCGACCGCATCGAAATGTGGGTCGAACGCATCGGCCGGGGTCGCAAGCTCGTCGACCTTGCCCGATGCGGTGTCGACCACAAACAGTCGGCCACTAAGAACGAAGCACGCCTTCGAGCCGTCGGCGGTCGCGTCGTAGGTGACGATGCCGCCACCCGCCTCGCGCGCCCGCTCGCGCCGTGCCTTCTCGGCATCGGTGAGCTCGGCGTCGGGGCCGTCGAGGGTTCGTGGGTCGACCACCCGCCGTTCGATACCTGTCACCGCATCGAGACTCCACAGGGCGTTGACAGCATCGTCGCCGGCGTTCGACCGAACGAACAGCACACTCGAGCCATCTGCAGCAACGGTGAAGTTTCGAGGAGCCCCGCTCGTGAAGCGGCGGGTGCGGGCGTTCTGTCGAGGAAAGGTGTCGGTCACGACATGAGCGTACGACAAGGAGATTCGTAGCGCGAGTAGTGAACCGAGGATTGGCGGATGTAATGATGTGCAGCGTGAGTGATCAAACTGCCCTTGACGAAGAGACCCTGATTTCCCTCGAATTGTTCAACCAGCACTTGCTGGCGACCGAGGCGGACACCAAGGCGGCCAAAGCCATCGCGAAAGCCGAGCGCACCAAGAAGGACGCTGCGGCAGCCGTCACCAAACTTGAGAAGGATTCGGGCGCATCGGCAGAAGACAAGGCAGCCGCCGAAGCCGCCTATCGCGACGCTGTTGCCGCACTGGCTGCAGTAAAAGCCGACCCCCTCGCAGAGCCGGCGAAAGCCGAAAAGACCGAAGAGGCAGCGCCAGCCGAAGCCGAGGCAGAGGCAGCCGACGCAGAGCCAGAGGCCGAGCCAGCGGCTGAAGAAGACGCAGCGCCAGCCGAAGCCGAGAAGACCGAAGAGGCAGCATCTAGCGAGGATGCAGCGGCCAGCGACGACTATGCCGAAGACGCACCTGCCCAAGACGCACCCGCCGAAGACACGGCCGATGCAGCCGACGAGCAGGAGTAGCTCGGGTCTACCCCGTCGCTAACAGCGGCGAAGGTAATGCGAGGGCAACGCTTTCAAGGGCAACGCTTTCGAGGCACTCCTACGAAAACAGCGCAAAACGCAAGGTGGTGCCGATCTGGCGGGTTGATCGACACCACTTGCGTATTCTGGGGGGATTGACTTGCGGTATTGCGGTATTGCTTTTTTGGGGGGATTCCTGCCTGGTGTTGGAGGGGGGATTTGCGGAAACGCTCACCAGACTGGTTTGTCGCACCCGGCAGCGCTGCCGGGCACACATAGAGGACGTTTGGCCGACATCATTAGTCGCGAACTTTTCGGAAATCTTTTTCGGCCATCGCGCCACCACAGCGTGACGCTTGGTAGCGGCGCCCTAGGGGTGAAGCGGATCGAGCTGTAGATCTGCACACCGCGGCATCGCCAGCAACGTGCCCGCTGGTATCGCCTCGACAAACGACCAGCATCTTTCGGCAAGAGCCCGCAGGCCTCCCGAGGCCTCTGGCCCCACGGCAAGTGTTACGAATCGCTCAGCGAACAGCAGTTGTTCGCCCGCAGCCAGTTGGTCGAGCTGACCCGTAAAGGGCTGTTGCAACACGGTGTCGGTGAATCGCTCGTCAGCACCCGAAACTGTCAGTTCACAAGACGCGGAAGACCTCGCCAGAACAAGACTCGGCATCACATAGTCGAGCGAAATCACTGCGCAACTCGCGATATGGCGCTCGGAAGAACTCATGCGAGCGGTTCGGCCCCAAAGCTCAAAGGCCCGAACCGGCCAACGAGTACTCACATTCGCTGTTGTTGCCAGGTGCGCGCCCGTCACATCTTCCGTTGTTGCCAGGTGCACGCCCGTCACATTTTCTGTTGCTGCCAGGTGCACGCCCGTCACATTTCTCGCTACCGCGTCGAAATACCGCAACGACGCAAACGGCAATCGGCCGATGAGATCTCGATCCTCAGGGCGAAACGCGACCCGGTTCTCACGGCTATCGCGAGCTACCCGACCCGCAAGGTCGGTGGAAGGCTGTGCAAAGTTCACTTCACCTGTGTCGGCCTACCCACCGATTGCTTGAGCAAAATCATCAGGTAAAGGCATCAGCGTTGTTGTGCCGATACCGAAGACATGACTACTCCACCGGCTCCACCGACTGCACCGGCGTCAAATGGCGGATGGTCGGTACTTGTTGGCGCATCCAACGAAGCCGACCTCATCGCCAAAAGCCGCGACGGCGACTACACCTCGTTCGTCTCGCTTCTGCAGCTTCACGATCCACCGCTTCGCCGCGTCGCCTACAACTGCCTCGGCACTGCAGAGTTGATGGACAACCTCCTGTTTGACATCTACGTCGACTCCTACGCCGAGGTGCAGGCCAGTAACGACGATCCGCCCTTCGGATCCTGGATGCTCGGCCGAGTAATCTCGGCGTGCGAAGACGTTCGAAGCGACCTTCCCGGTGACTTCGCCGACGACCAACTAGTCGACGATACCGATGACACCGACGACGCAAGGACAGCGATCGCCCTTGGTTTGTTTGAGGCGCCAGGCGACGCCGTCGCAGCTCTGTCGCTCGTGGCCGGCGAAGGATGCAACACCGATCAGGCGGCGCTCCTGCTTCGAACCACCAAACCCGATTGTCAGGCGTTGCTCCGAACCGCTCGGCTAGCCGTCGACCTCGACACCACAAAAGCCGACGAACTGGTCGCCGCCCACACGCCCCTGCGACACGAAGGCGACTTCTGGGTACGAATCAACCGCACCTTCGAGCCTGCGGTGAACCCGGTCGACAAGGCCTCGGCGAAACGCGCGAAACGGGCGAAACGCGCGAACCGGGCCAAGAGCGCGAAAGCCGAAAAGGTTTCCACGTCTACCAAAGCCGCCACTGACAACATCGCTGCGGCCTCCGACACCTCGATGGACGCCGGCGATGACGGCGCAGCGCGGCGCAGCCGGTGGCGGCCGCGACTATCGGGTTCGTAACGTCGGCAGTCCGACGAACTCAGATGACGCGGCCTGCAGCCTTCCAGTACTCGTCTTTCAAAAGACGTTTGTAGAGCTTTCCGGTTGGATGTCGCGGCAATTCCTCGCGAAAGTCGACCGAACGAGGACACTTAACGTCGGCTAACTGGTCGCGACAGAACGCAATGAGTTCGCGCTCAAGTTCAGGGCCGGCCGCCGCCATGTCGACTGGCTGGACAACCGCTTTGACCTCCTCGCCAAAGTCGTCGTTGGGAACGCCAATCACCGCTACGTCGAACACCTTTGGATGCATCGTCAGCGCGTTCTCGGCTTCTTGGGGATAGATGTTCACGCCCCCCGAAATGATCATGTAGGCCTTGCGATCGGTGAGATACAAAAACCCGTCTTCGTCGACCCGTCCGATATCGCCAAGGGTCGACTTATCTCCCATCCGCGACGACTCGGTCTTGTCCTTATCGCCGTGATATTCAAACTCTCCGGCGCCCGAGAAGAACACGCCGCCTTCCTCGCCGACCGGTACCGGTTGGCCATCATCGTCAAGGATGTGCAGCTCGCCAAGCAACGGCTTACCCACCGACCCCTTATGGGCGAGCCAATCGATCGAGTTGAGATAGGTAAGCCCATTTCCCTCGGTGCCGGCGTAATACTCGTGAAGCACCGGCCCCCACCAGTCGATCATCTTCTCCTTTACTTCGATTGGGCAAGGTGCCGCCGCATGCACCGCGTGCTGCAGGCTCGAAACGTCGTACTTCGCCCGGGTCTCGTCGTCGAGCTTGAGCATGCGAACGAACATCGTTGGCACCCACTGGCTCGAGGTGATGCCGTACTTCTCGATGGCAGCCAGCGCTTCTTCGGGGTCGAATCGTTCCATAGCGACCACCGTTGCCCCCATGCGCTGAAACGACAGGCAAAAGCGAAGCGGCGCCGCGTGATACATCGGTGCCGGCGAAAGGTAGATCGCGTCTTCAGTGGCGCCAAACAACATTTGGGCCAAGGTCAACAACCCGGGAGCGTTGCCCAACGCAAGACCAGTAAGCGGCACCTTGATGCCTTTCGGGCGGCCTGTGGTGCCCGACGAATACAACATGTCCTGGCCTTCAACACGGCCGTCGAGCGGCTCTGAGGAGTACCCGTCAATCGTCTCGAAGAGGTCCTCGTAGCCATCGACCGCTCCACCGATCGACAAACGGATGCGCACGTTTTGCATCTGGCTTGCCAGCTCAGCCGCCTGATCAGCCTTATATGGCGAGGTAATGAACGCCTGCGATCCCGAATTTTCGATGATGTAGGCCATCTCGTCGGTCTGTAGACGGCTAGAAATCGCCGTGTAGTACAAGCCCGCGTAGTGGCAGCCCCAGGCAAGCGGCAGGTAATGCAGGCTGTTTTCGAGGCAGAAGGCCACATGGTCGCCCGCTTCGAGGCCCTCGGCGCGAAACATCCGCGAGATGCGGTTGGCCATGGCGTCAAGTTCGCCGTACGTCAGCTGTTCGCCGCTTCCCGCCATGATGATGGCCGGTTTATCCGGCGTGCGTTCGGCAACCGCTCCAGGAAAAAGAAGTGGAGTTTCGGCTTCGGTATCGGTCACAAGTCCCCCAAAAGATCTGTTGGTACGTTGCAACGTACCAACCCGCTGGCGGCCGAACGAACTCGACTCAGCGCAGGTGCATCATGCCGGCGCCCGAGGTGACCGAGCCGATCGCCGCCGCTTCATGACCCGAGACCACAAGCGCCGCAAGTGCAGCGTCGACCTGATCCTCAGCGACGCCAAAGACGAGGCCGCCCGACGTCTGTGCATCGGCCAAAAGGGTCACATCCAGATCGTCGGTGGTGCCCTGGTCGATCTGCGACGAGATCCAGCCCAAGTTTCGTCCGGTACCGCCGGGCACCGACCCGGCTTCGGCCAGCTCCCTGGCGCCGTCGATCAGCGGAACAGCCGCGACGTTGATGGTGATGTTCACCGCTGACTCAAGTGCCATCCGGCCAAGATGACCAAGCAGACCGAACCCGGTGACATCGGTACAGCCGGTCGCCCCGCTTGCAAGGGCCACCTTCGAAGCAACGTTGTTGAGCTGAACCATCGAAGCAAGTGCCCGCTCGACCACCTCGGCCGGCGCGATGTCGCGTTTGATCGCAGTAGTGACAACACCGATACCGAGTGGTTTGGTCAAGATGAGGACATCGTCGCGACGAAGCCCATCGTTGGTGAGAATCCGGTCGGGATGCACGTCGCCTACGACCGCAAGCCCAAACTTCGGTTCTGGGTCATCGACGGTGTGCCCACCAGCGATAACAAAACCCGCCTCGCGGCCAATGTCTTCGGCGCCCAACAGAACTTCGGCCAGCAGATCGTTGTTGAGTTCTTCGGTGTTCCAGGCAACCAGGTTCAGCGCGAGAAACGGTGTGCCACCCATGGCGTACACATCAGACACCGCATTTGCCGCGGCCACCTTGCCCCAAACCCGCGCGTCGTCGACAACCGGTGTAATGAAATCGGTGGTAACCACAAGCGCCCGGTCATCGTCCAACTTCCACACGGCCGCGTCATCACCGCTCTGCGCGCCAACGAGCAGAGCAGGATTGTCGCTCGGAGTGAGGCGGCGCACAACGTGCGCCAGCTCGCCAGGGGCGAGTTTGCAGCCTCAACCAGCGCCGTGGCTGAACTCAGTAAGTCGCTTCATTGCGGCTGATCGTAGCTTCTCTGCAGCCACACTGTTGCAGCGGTCTATTTTGTGCAGACCATCAAGAAGCGGCTTGCTAGTGCCGATTACCTAGATGTGGCAGAACGTCGCGCGCCGAGGCCGATATCGGAACAAATCAAGCCGTTGATCCCCCTGGGAGCGGTCTGGTTGGCCGCGCTCATCATGCTGCTTGTGCTTGTCATGCAGAACGTCATTCCGTATGAACTGCTTCTTCTCGACCCCAGTTACGCCGGCGGACAACCGTGGTACACCGGGCTGGTTTCCAACCTCGGCATCCTTGCATGGACGACCGCCACAGCGGCTGCGGTTGCTGGCGCCTGGGTAAGTTGGCTCGGCGGACGCCACGGCGCCGCAAGCATGCTGCGTGGCGGCGCAATCCTCTCGACGCTGCTGCTCCTCGATGACCTGTTTCAGCTCCACAGCGTGGTAACCAACGCGCTCGGCGCCCCGAAGGCATCGTTTTATCTGCTGTACCTGGTTCTCACCTGGTGGTGGGTCATCAGCGAACGTAACGAACTGCACCGAACCAACTACCAATTGCTGGTGTGCGCAGGTGGTGCGTTTGCCGCGTCGCTGGTCGTCGACCAGGTTGGTGTCGGCTCAAAGGACGTGAGCTTGGTACTCGAAGATGCCGCCAAATTCCTCGGTGTGCTTGCCTGGGCGATGTATTTCATCGTCACCGCCCGCGACATCACCCGTTCGATCGTCGTTGCGCTGCGCCTGCAGGTCGCAAATGCAGAGTCAGAATCGGCCCGGCTGCGCAACACCGCCGATCGGCCCGCCTAACCAGCCTGTCGGCGTTTCCCACTAAGGTTTCTGGATCATGAGTGATCCCCGGACCACGATCCCCGACATCGTTCTTGCTGCCGCCGAAACGTGGCCTGAAGCAGAAGCGTTGGTCGAGGGCGATCTTCGCCTCAACTTCCGAGACCTGGCCTCTCACATCAACAAAGCCGCTCGTGCGCTACTCGCCACAGGTCTCGAACCTGGCGATCGAATTGCTGTTTGGGCGCCAAATATCTCTGAATGGGTGGTCGCCGCCCTTGGTGCGCACATGGTCGGCGGCGTTGTCGTCCCGATCAACACGAGGTTTAAAGGCCGCGAGGCCGGCTTCGTGCTCAGTCGTAGCAACGCGCGCTTTCTTTTCACCGTCACCGACTTTCTCGATACCAACTATGTCGAGCTGCTGCGCGAGGCGGGCGCCGATGAAACCCTCGAAGAAATTGTTGTTCTGCGAGGCGAAACCGCACCGAACACCATCTCGTTTGCCGATTTCATCGCCCGTGGCGACACCGTCGACGACGCCGTTCGACAAGAACGTACCGACGCCGTTTCTGGCGACGACCTTTGCCACATCATGTTCACCTCGGGCACCACAGGCGCTCCGAAGGGAGCAATGCTTTCGCACGCCGCGATCGCCAAGGCCTACCTCGCTTGGTCCGACGTCATTGGCCTCGAACACGGCGACCGCTACCTCATCGTCAACCCCTTCTTTCATTCGTTCGGATTCAACGCCGGCATCTTGGCGTGCCTACTGAAGGGGGCAACAATGATCCCCCATGCAGTGTTCGATGTTCCTTCGGTGATGCGGAGGATCCCCGAAGAACAAGTGTCGATGCTGCCTGGACCGCCCGCCATCTACCAGACGATCCTCAACCACCCCGACCTCGATAGCTTCGACCTGTCGAGCCTGCGCCTAGCGGTCACCGGCGCAGCAGCAATCCCCGTCGAGATGATCACCCAAATGCGCGAACGGCTCGGCTTCGAAACCGTGGTCACCGGCTACGGGCTCACCGAATCATCAGGCATGGCCACCATGTGCCGCCACGACGACGACGCCCGCACTATCGCCACCACCTCGGGTCGAGCAATCGACGATGTCGAGGTTCTGGTTGTCGATGACGAGGGCAACGAAGTCGAACGTGGCGAGCCTGGCGAGATCGTGATTCGCGGCTACAACGTCATGGTCGGCTACCTCGACGACCCCGAACAGACCGCCGAGGCCATCGATGCAGACGGCTGGTTGCACACCGGCGATATCGGTGTGATGGACAAACGTGGCTACCTCGACATCACCGACCGCAAGAAGGACATGTTCATCGTTGGCGGCTTCAATGCCTATCCCGCCGAAATCGAGAACTTCTTGTGCTCGCACGACGCGGTCGCCGCAGCGGCGGTCGTCGGAGTGCCCGACAAACGACTAGGCGAAGTCGCGATGGCTTGGGTGGTTCCCGCGACGGGCGTCGACCTCACCGAAGATGACCTTCGCAAGTGGTGCCGCGAAGAAATGGCCAACTACAAGGTTCCGCGTTTCTTTCAGTTCGTCGATGCGTTGCCGCTCAATGCGAGTGGCAAGGTCCTCAAGTACGAACTGCGTTCACGGGGCACCGAAATCGCTGCCGAAGCCGCCGAATCCTAACGACAGCCGGTCGCTACATTCGGCCCTCGGCGCGGGCCTTCTTCTGCACTGCGGCGACAAAGTCGGGGTGGACCCCGTCGAGATGCACGAGCCGGTGCGGCTCATCGAGTCGCAGCCGCACCCGAGCGAGCTTGGCGGTTGTTGCCGCAACAATCCAGGCCGCTAACGCGAGCAGCGAAACTGCAGCCAGAAGCACAAGCCAAACCGTCGCTATGCCGATCGCTGCCAACACCGCAAAGGTGAGCACAGAAACACCAGCGAGTCCCGCGGTGACGTTGTTGCGCGAGATCGATTGCTGAATCTGATCGAAGGCTTGTTCGCTGAGGGGCACATCGACCGCGGTTGCCGACCGGTTGCTGCGCGCCCAAATGATGCCAAGGGCGACGATGCCGACCGGCCCGGCGAGCACGAGCAAGACCCAACGGGTGTCGAACGAGTCGGTGCGCTCCTCGGCGACACCGGTCGACTTTCGACCTGTTTTGGCACACACATTTGGGAACACGCCGCTCTGCGCGTCGGCTATGGGTACCGCAATGCTGCGGTCGGCGCCGGATTTGGCCACCATCTTGCTGCCAAGAAACCGCACAGCCACAACAGGCACCGCGAGCAGCACCGGAAACGCGAAAATGAGGAGGAGTTCAGCGCCGGCCACGCTGCGAAAAATACCATCCGAGGGCCACTCCAGCAGCAGCGATCACAAGTGGGATCGAGAACATGAGGAAGAATGCCATTGGGGCTAGGCGTCCTAGGAGCCGGAGTCCGGCCCTGCGACCACACCGGCATCGTGGAGTCGAGCGATCTCGCCATCGCCCAAGCCAAGCACGGTGCTCAGAATCTCGTCGGTATGTTCACCAAGCACCGGCGCACGTCCAACCGGTAGCCGCTCGAGTTCAGAGAAGTTGAGGGCAGTACCGTTCATAAGAAACGGACCAAGTTGCGGATGATCGACGGTCTCAAACATCGGATTTTGTGTTGAACATCGGTGATCCTCGGCAACCAGTTGGGAGAAGCTCTGATACGGGCCCCAACAAACTCCCTTGTCATCGAGTTCTTGGGCAACACTCGACAGCGAGCGGCCCGAAAACCATGGAGCGAAGATCTCGGTGAGCTCGTCGCGAGCGGCAAACCGGTCGCCCTCGATCGCGAAGTCAAAGCTGCCGCGGGTCGCCAAAGCTGCGACCGCCTCCTCGGTGCCCGTCGCCTCGAGCAGGCTTGACCATTGCCGAGACGTAATGCCGGCCACCATCACTCGGCGGCCATCGTTGGTCGCGAAATCATGGCCGTACGCACCGTACAGATCGTTGCCGTATCGCGGCCGCTCGTCGTTGTTGATCTGCGCCTCAGCCACGTGGCCAAGGTTCGACACGGCCATAAGCGCAATGTCGGCGAGCGACAACGACACAAGCTGCCCTTGGCCGGTTCGGGTGCGGTGCCGTTCAGCGGCCAACACGCCGAGCGCAGCCTGCTGGCCGGCCAGCAGATCCCACGCTGGCAACACGTGATTGATGGGCTCGTCGGAGCCCACCGGGCCGGTTGCGTCGGGATAACCAACGGCGCAATTCACCGTGTAATCGAGCGCAGTCGAACCGTCGGCGTTGCCGGTGAGGTTCACCATGATCAGATCGTCGCGCGCCTCGCGAAGCGCGTCGTAGGACATCCAGCCACGGGCCGGGAAGTTCGACAGGAAGATCCCACCTTCAGGACCAGGCAGCGTGATCATCGCGGTAAGCAACTCGCGACCTTCTGGCGACCGCATATCGACCGCGATCGACTTCTTTGCCTTGTTGAGGCTCGCCCAGTAGATCGAATCGCCGCCGCCCGACAGCGGCCAACGTTTGTAGTCGATACCGCCGCCGATCGCGTCGAAACGGATGACCTCGGCTCCAAGCTGAGCGAGCGTCATCCCACCTGACGGTGCCGCCACAAACGCTGAACCTTCAATAACTCGTAATCCGTCGAGGAGCTGATACATGAGCTGCTGGGCTTAGGCATTCACGTCGACGACGACGCGGCCTCGCACCTTGCCCTCGACGATGTCGTTTGCGACACCCATGACGTCGGCCAAGGCCACCTCGGTGGTCATCGACTCGAGCTTTGTGGGGTCGAGATCGGCGGCGAGTCGTTGCCAGGCAACCTTGCGTTTGTCTTGCGAGACGGTGACCGAGTTGATGCCGGCGAGGGTGACCCCACGAAGAATGAACGGCGCCACCGATCCGGGAAGATCCATACCCTGGGCCAGGCCACACGCTGCGACACAACCGTCGTTTTGGGTCATCGACAACACGTTGGCGAGCGTGTGACTCCCGACAGCATCAACACCACCGGCAAACCGTGTCTTGTTCAGCGGACGTGCCGGACCCGAAAGTTCGTCGCGATTGATGATCTCGCTGGCGCCAAGCGCCGTGAGGTAGTCGCTCTCCTCGGGCCTGCCCGTTGATGCCACGACCTCGTAACCGAGCTTGGCCAAAATCGCGACCGCCGTTGACCCAACGCCGCCGGCGGCGCCGGTGACCACGATCGGACCCGACGCAGGGGTGATGTCGTGAGCTTCGAGCGCCATCACACAAAGCATCGAGGTGTAGCCAGCTGTGCCGATTGCCGCTGCGGTGCGGGTCGAAATGCCATCGTCGAGCGGCGTCAGCCAACCAGCATCAACCCGAGCCTTTTGGCCGAGACCACCCCAATGCTTCTCGCCCACCTCCCAGCCATTGAGAACAACACGATCGCCAACCGCAAAGCCGCTGTTGTCGCTCGAGCTAACCGTTCCGGCAAAGTCAACGCCCGGAATCATCGGCCAGGTGCGCACGATGGGCGAGGTATTCGTGATGGCCAAACCATCTTTGTAGTTAATGGTCGAGTACTCGACGTCGACGGTGACATCGCCATCAGGAAGGTCGGCCACATCTACATCGGTGAGGTTGGCAGAGAACACCGGCTCGTCACCAGATTCGTCTTTGCTAAGAAGGAGAGCGGAGAAAGTTTCGGACATGTCGGATGTTTAGCACCCCTCCCCCGCTGTCACCATCTGGCAGCTAGGTGGTCTTCTTCATGTTGTCGAGGTAGCGCTGAGCACTCTCGCGGCCCTCTTTGTCGCGAAGACCAGCCATCAGTCCGTCAGCGTCAGACCACGACCTGCCAGCACCCACCATCTGGTTGGTCACCGCGTTGGTGTGCACCTTGGTTGCCAGCAGCGCATATCGAGGCTTGCTGGCAAGTGTGGCAACCAACTCGTCGACCTCGGCGTCGAGTTGACCGGCCGGAACGACACGATTGAGAAAGCCTGCCGCCTTGCCTTCACCGGCATCGAACGGCCGACAGGTCATGACGAGTTCTTTGGTGAGCGCCGGACCAATTTCGCGAACCAAGCGCGGAATACCACCCCAGGCGAGAGGAATACCTAGATCGACTTCGGGAATGCTGAACATGGCATCGTCGGCGGCTATGCGGATGTCGCACGCTGCGGCTACGACAAGTCCGCCGCCTACACACCAGCCGTGGATTTTGGCGACTGCGACGGCGTTCATCTCTTCGAGGGCGTTGGCCATTCGGCGTCCGGCGTCGCCATCGCCGTGCGGGTCGGCCGCTGCGGCATCGGAGGCAAACGCCGAGACGTCGGCGCCCGCGCTAAACACTCGGCCAGCGCCCGACACGGTCACAACCTTGACCTCGGGTTGGGTGTCGATGTAGCGCGCTGCGGCTGCCAACTCCTTCAACGTGTGAGAACTCAACGGGTTGAGCTTCTCTGGACGATTCAGTTGAATCGACGCGGTCACCCCCTCGACCCGAACTTCCAACGTGTCAAAGTCCACGACTATCTCCCTTTTGCCAGCGAAAGAGCAGACGCTATATCGCCGAGCGGGCGTTTCCGAAAAGAGAGAAACTTAGCGGCCGATCTTTCCTCGCAAAGCACCGAATTCGACCTGGTGCCGGTACGGAGCAAAGTCGGGGTCGGTATCGAGCGTTTCGCGGTCGTTCCAGCCCCGCTCGATTGCCGTGTCGAGTCGGTTGTAGGCCCGTTCGGTGTTGTTGAGGCGAGCCCACCCACACGCGGTGTTGTAGAACACCTGGCCGTCAGCGCTCGGCAAGCTGGCGATGTGTAATTCGCCGACTTGCACGCCTGGTTCGTAGAACCCTTTGCCGTGCAGTGTGTGTTGTACCGACCTGAGCACCTCTGGCTGACGGTAGCTGGGCGGGCCAGCGCCGAGAACAGCGGGAATCTCTTGGACCCGGCCTGCACCGACGTACCCCAACGCGAGCACCCGAGCGGCGGCCGGTGTTGGCTCGGCCCGCATGGCATCTTCGATCTGTTCGATTGCCGACGGCGACCCTTCGTATAACGCGACGAGTCCGTAGAGGGCCGGGTGCACCTGGCCGGGAAGGTCGTCGAGACGTTGACGGCCTTCAGCGACCTGGCCGGTCGTGACGAGACGTTCGATAACCAGCATTTTGGCAAACTTTTGCACGACGGGGTCGGCGGACTCACCGGCTAAACGCTCGAGGTCGCCAAGAGCGGTGGTGCTGCCGCTGTTCAACGCCTTGATCGAAGACTCGAGTTCGTCGCGATCGTCCCACTTCTGTGTTGTCTTTTTCGACGTCGCCGAGATTCCGCTGACGTTCTGCACGGCGAACAAACCAAAGAGAAAGGCGGCGATGCGATAGTCGCTTTGTTGCCGCCAGAAGAACAGGGCAAGCGCTCCGCCGACCACGACAGACACCATCGAGGCGATGCGTCGACGTTGCAGATCGTTACCCGGAAGCAGGTTCTCCATGACATGTCCGCCATCGAGCGGCAGAACAGGAGCAAGGTTTACCGCGCCCCAACCAATGTTGATCAGGAGCAGGAACCGCCACGCATTGTCCGCAAGACTTCCGGCGACTGGATCTTCAACTGCCTGACGGGCGAGCAGCACGATGATGCCCAAAGCGAACCCGGCAAAGGGTCCGGCGAGGCTCACCCCAATCGACTGCAAACGAGTAGGCGGTGTTGGCGGCGAAAACATGGTGACGCCGCCCATAAAGTGCAGGCGGATCGTCGGCCGAGCGCCGAGTGCGCGGGCGGCAAAGGCATGGCCGAGCTCGTGTACCAATACCGATACGGCGATGACCAGCAGGAACATGGCCACCCATTTGATGTCGCCGGCCTGGAAGCCGATCAACAGCCCGATCATAAAAAAGCTGAAGTCGATGGTGACGGGAAAGCCGAACAGCGAGAAGTTAATTCCCTTGCCGGTGGAAGCATTTACGGGGGATACCACGACCTGATGGTAGCGACTCCGCGGCGACTATTTCAGTCGACTTCGGTTCCGAGGATGCTAACGAAGCCAACCATCTCGCCGGGATAGCCGCCAAGATTGTGCACGAGACCCAGTTTGCGTTCGCGTGCCGAGAGGTCGATTTGGCGTTCTTCGTGGGCTTTGCCTCGCAGCTGCAACCAGAGTTCGTAGTGCATGCGCAAGCCTGATGCGCCGACTGGATGGCCAAAGGCCTTGAGGCCGCCGTCGGGGTTCACCGGCAAAGCGCCGTCGAGATTGAAGGTGCCCTCGAGAATGTCTGACCATGCCTGCCCTGGTTCGCTGAAACCGAGGTCTTCCATAAGCAGCAGTTCGGTCGGCGTGAAGCAATCGTGCACCTCCGCCATGGCGATCTCGGACCGTGGGTCGGTGATCCCCGCTTGGGCGTAGGCATCGTCGGCGGCCATCTTGCACTCGGGCAAGCTGGTGAAATCGTAGTTTGGGTCGGTGACACCCGACCCGGTGCCCGAGACAAAGGCCAGCGCCTTCACATAGAGCGGGTCTGCACAGTACTTGTGGGCGTCTTCGGCTCGCACAACGATCGCCGCGGCGGCACCGTCGGCCACCCCTGCGCAGTCAAAGACGCTGAGGCGACCTGCCACCGCTGCCATCGAGCAGATCAGTTCGGCAGAGGTTTCGCGCCGGAACTGCGCCAGCGGGTTACGGGCACCGTTGTAGTGGTTCTTCTCGGCGATCTTTGCGACCACCATCCGAAGCTCGTCCTCATCAACTCCGTGCTTCTGTGCATACGCAGGGAGGATGAGGCTGTACATACCTGCGGCTGTGAGGCTGCGTTTGGTGCCATCGTGCGGGATCGGAAACGCGTTAAGCCCCTGGTAGCCGCCGTCCTTTACCTTCTCGGCACCGATTGCCATAGCGACGTCGTAGGCACCGCTGGCAACCGCATAGCAGGCTTGGCGAAGCGCTTCTGAGCCGGTCGCACAGTAGTTTTCGACTCGAGTAACCGGTTTGCCTTCAATCTTGAGCGGCATCGACAACGCGAGACCTGATGCGGCAGATTGCGATGTGCCAAACCAGTAGGCGTCGACATCGTCCTTCGCCAGGCCAGCCGACTCGAAGGTCAGCGCTGCTGCGTCGATAAGCAGGTCGTCGAGGCTGGCGTCCCAATGTTCACGAAAGGGGATGCATCCCATACCGATGATTGCGACTTGGTCTTTGATTCCGTGTGAACCCATGTTCTCGTCTTCTCGTCTCTGTGTTCGTCAGGCGGCGGCTAGCGGCGTTAGCGGAGGGGCCGTGCTTTCCAGAAATAGTTGCTGATGCCGTCGCCGACATACAGACGGCGGAACGTCATCTCGACCTTGTCGCCGACCTTCACCTCGTCGGCGTCGACATCAGCAATCTCGATAGGCAGTCTGCCTCCGCCATCAAAGTCAATGATGCCGAACACGACTGGTGGGCTTGGCGAGTACACCAGCTTGTCGATAGTGAACGCCGAGATCGTGCCTACCGCGTCAGCCATTGCTATGCGGTCCATCTGATCGATGCCACCGTCGGGCGACACCCGCGACGGCGGGAGGAACATCTCGGCCGACTCCTGATCACGCGAGGCGACGAGTCCGAATTTCCAGTCTTCGTTTCGGTACGCAGCCGATGAACTCGGCCGGTCGGGTTCTGGCCGCCGAGGTGGTTCGACTTCGAGAATGCCGCGCCATGAAAGAAACTTGGCATAGGGAACCGACCCGGCGTTGGCGATTTGTGCCGCTACTGGGCGCTTGGACGCATGCCCGGCGATGGCGTCGGTGGCCCGAAAGAACCGCACCTGCACACCATCGGCATAGGTAACCAGCGCAACAATGTCGCCAGGATTGGCGGTGTCGAGCATCGACGCAAGCAGGAGGCCGGGGTGCGCTGCTCCGGTATTGCCAATGACGGCTGTGAGGTCATCAGCCACCGACTCGACGCCAAGCTTCGAGGCTGTTCGCGTAATCGCCCGACCGTGCAGGCCGGTGACGGCAGCGATCGAAACGTCGGAGTTTTGAAGACCGCAGCTGTCGAGTGCGTCAGCCCATGCTCGGGCCGCTAGCTGGCCGTAGACGACCTCGCCGAAACGTTCTTCCCACAGCTTCGACGTGGCGTCGCCCGGTTCGCGCCATCGGTCGACGAACTCGGCGGTTGCGACGGCGCCGCCGAGGTCTTCAGCAATGACGTCGTCGCCCGATCCAACAAGTAACGCTGAGGCGCCGTCGCCCCCTGCTGTCTCGTCGCCGCTTGTGGGTCGACCGGTTCGCATGTCGGCTGCAATGACTAGGGCGGTGCTGCTGCTATCGAGCGCTGCGTCGAGGGCGCCGATGGCCGAGCGTTGCGACCCGAGCATGTCGACCGCTGAGGTGCCGAGCGGCAAACGGAGGGCCGCATGCACCCCCGTTGCGTTGGTGCGGTCGAAGTACGTCGGGCTGACCGAGGAGAAGAACAGCTTGTCGGGTGTGGTTTCGCTGCCTGCCAGTGCGAGACGGCCGGCTTCGACGCCCATGGTGGTGGTGTCTTCGTCGAACGAGGCGACACTGCGGGTTCCGGCGCCACCACCGCTGCCCATCACTGCGGTGATTTCAGAACGGTCGAGTCGACGGTACGGGACGTACCCGCCGTAGCTGATGATGCCGCGCATTGGCCTACCTAGGTGCTGCGAAGAGAAAAAAAAGAAAGAGACGAAAGAGACGAAAGAGACGAAAGAGAAGAATGTGACGAGCCGTCAGATCATAAACGGAAGGGTAAGCCCTCAACGAAATTTTCACCCAAACCCACCACAAACGGTAAGGCTGCAACAACAGAACATCGGGCCAAAACTTCTGTTCACGCAAAACGACCGCGCGAGGTAACCCCACAACAAAATTTCGGGTTGGGGCTTATTGCAGGGTTGGGTCGGTGCAGTCGTCGGTGCCACCGGTTCCGGTTGATCCGCCGTCGACGAACTCTGACAGGTAGCCGCTGCCGGCGTCGCTGGTTTCGAGCCAACGTTCAATGCCGTCGACAATTGCCACTGCTTCGGTGTCGCGAACGTCGTCGCGGGCGAACAGTTCGGCCTCGGCGCGGTTGCTGAGGTAGCCGGCTTCGGTAATCACCGAAGGGATGGTGGGCGTGTAACGGTGGATGCCGTAGAGGTTTTCGCCATTCTCCTTGAGGCGAGCGCTGACGCCGTTTCGAACGGTTCCCACCCAAGTGATGTCGTACTTGTTAAGCGCCCCTGAGATTTCCTCGAACAAGATGCCACCGGCTCGTCGCGACTCGTCGCTGCCCGATTGGTAAAAGATCTCGGTGCCCGGTGTGCTCTGTGGGCGAACCGCGCCGCCGTTGTGATGGATCGACACAAAGATGTCGGGCCGAAGTGCATTCGCTATTTCGGCTCTGGTGCGCAACGGCAAGCGGACGTCGGTAGTACGGGTGAGCACCGCACTGATTCCGCGCGCCTCAAGGATTGCTTCGACGCGGGTAGCGATGGCCAGGTTGAGGGTCTTTTCGTACAGGTTGTTGTAGCCCACTGAACCTGATTCGCGACCGCCGTGCCCAGGATCGATGACAACCTGTGCGCCAGCGATGAAAGTTCCCTTGGTAATACGAGCCGTACGTACGCAAGGGGTCCAGACTGTCCAGCCGTCGTTGTGGGTTTCGAGCACTGGGGTGACGATGCCTGTTGGTGTCACGACCACGCCTGGGCCACCGCGAGAGACATCGCCGCGAACTACTGCAGTGCCACACCCGAGCTTCTGGTTGAGGCCCTCACCATCATTGATCGCGTGGGCACAGATCTCATGAGTTCCGGGACCGAGGTCGACGCGCAGCTTGAAGCCGTGTCGCTTACCCATGTCGTAGGAACGGTTGATGTCATTTCGTTTGCGGCGCGCCTTGGTGCTCTTCACATACTCGCCGTCGACGTACACATCGACCGAGATCGGCTTCTTAGTATCGGGATCGATCGCCCAGCCAACCAGTTCGGCCTCTGCACCGTCGCTCAGGATCCGGTCGACGCCACCGAACGGTCGCGCAACGTTGTTCGCGGTTCGTTTCTCGACACTTACTCGCGCACAATCGATATTGCGGGTCACACCAGTCTTTCCGGCGTTAATACCGTCGACACACACCTCGTGCGTGCCAGCAGATGCCTTCACGCGAACCACATACCCGTGTTTTGGCCCTCGGTTGTGAATGGGTTCGGCGTCGGCCCGATTCGCGTTGGCGAGTTTGGTCTTTACCGCTTTGCCATCGACGGTCACGCGAACCTTGATCGGTTTGGTGGTGTCGCCGTCGACGGCCCAACCGCGCACCGTGATCGAACTAGGTCCGGCGGTGACGCTATCGAGGCGACCCCAAGGCGAAAACACCTCTGCTTGCGCCTCCGCGTCGGTGACCGGCACAAAGAGCGCCGCAACAAGACATAGGAGGACAAAAAACAACGCTGTGGTGGGCGTTTGCGAACGATTTTTGAGCACGTGTGAACCTGAACGTTTCGGCGATGAGAATCGGTCCGCGCAGACATCTGCGGGGTATCCGCCCACCTGGAAGGCTACCGGAGAATCCACAAGGCACGCAGCACGAGATGAGACTATGGTCACACTGCGGCCGCTCGGCTGCAGAGATCCGCCTATCCGAACTCCTAGATCGAGCAGCAACACCTAGTTCCAACAACCAGTTCCAACAACCAGTACCAACCCCAGGACGGGCTCTACCATCACGGAGCGTCACCACATTCTCACACTGCGTAGATCATTGTGGTCGAGAAGTGAAAAAGCGCACCTCAGGGTAGAAGTTTCCGCGACAAATCGTCCGGTTCGCCGTCATGTAAGTGACCGACGCAACACTTCGGTTCCCCCAAAACAACATCAACGTTCGAATCTGTTACCCCCACCAACGATCTCCTAGTAAGCAAACACTCGGAAATGTTGCGGGTCTAGAACAGCCAAAGCGTTAATCAGCGGGGGACCTTCGAGAAGGGACCACCCCACGTGGCCAGTGACAGCTCCGCCGACAAGGCGAAGGACAAAGCGAGCGAGGC
>CALLQB010000073.1 GCA_938015295.1 uncultured Acidimicrobiales bacterium | reverse complement strand
GCGGCGAATGGCGACTCGGGAAGAATGTGGCCGTCGACAACGGGGAAGTGGTTGCCGAGGTGTCGATCGGCTCGCGCGACTTGGTAGAGCTCATCGCTCGACAGTGCTCGAAGTCGAGGCAATTGCTCGGAGCCGTCGATGCCGAGTGCTGCCGCAAACTGCGTACCCAAGTCGAGCCCGCTCTCGAGGAATTCGAGCTTCTTGTCGAGATGGATCATCTGTCCGCTGTTGGCCGGACTCTGAGCCACAGCTCGATGAAACAGTCCTCGTGCTTGCGGCGACGTCATCATGTGGATGACCGATTCGCCACCTGCCGATTCGCCAAAGATCGTGACGTTGTCGCAGTCTCCACCAAAGGCGGCGATGTTGTCCCGCACCCATTCCAGGGCGGCGATCTGGTCCATCGTGCCGTAGTTGCCAGCGATGCCTTCGTTTGATTCCTCGACAAGTTCGGGGTGAGCTAGGTAGCCCATCACGCCAAGTCGGTAGTTGATGCACACCGTCACAACTCCACGTGAGGGCAGCGCCGTGGCGTTGTAGTACACGTCAGATCCGCTGCCGTCTTGGTGGTCGCCTCCATGGATCCACACCATGACCGGAAGCTTGGCCTCGGGCGAAGGGTTGGGCGACCGCACCGAGAGGTAGAGGCAATCTTCGCTCTGCTTTGGCTGCGGCATCTTCTCGATGAGCGTTTTGACCAGCTTGACCCTCGGTTTGCTCCAACCTTGACCATCGAGAAGAGCGTCCATGAACAACTCGAGGTCGGCCGCACGCTGGATGGCCATTGGCCCGTCCTTGAGGGCATCGCGCACACCGGTCCACGAGGCAGCAGGTTGTGGCGGCCGCCATCGAAGGTCGCCCACGGGAGGTGCGGCAAATGGCACCCCCTTGAACACGGCGACCGATTCTTTCGCCTTCCACGATCCGCGCAATGAACCCTGCTCGACCTGAACTACCGGAGCTTCACGCTTCGCCATTTTTGGCTCCCTTCATGGGGTCGGCCCCATGGCAGCGACCTCTGGCATGGGTTCAAAGTAGCATCGGCGCTCATGGAGCCACTGACGTTGTCGGCAATCGAAGACGCATTTCGTGCCTCGTACTCGCGCAAACTTTGCTCGGAGGACGACTTGCCGTTCTGGTCGACCGACAATCCGAGCCGGGGTCACTGCGCCGTGGCTGCACTTACGCTTCACGACCTGCTCGGCGGCGACTTGTTACTGGCGACTGTCGATCGCGACGGCGAGCACATTGGCTACCACTGGTGGAACCGAGTCGGTGGCGTCGACATCGATCTCACCCGCGGGCAGTTCTTGGAGAACGAAACGGTCAACGAACCCGAGGTTGTGAAACGGCCCCCAGGCCGCCCAACGTTTTACGCCGAGCAGTACGACCTGATGCGGGCCCTGGTGGGCGAGAAGCTGGGGTTCGAGATTCAGACGGCCGAGGTCGAGAAGTAGGCGTCTGCGCGGTTAGCCAGCGGTTTGACTTACGCCCGGGTCGCGAAGAATTCGGGTTTTGCCAAAGATGTTGCCGAACAGGAGCCGTCCTTCTTCGTCGAGGGTGATGCCGGCACCGAGCGTGTTGAACTTTGCCCCGCCAAGAACGTAGTGAAACTTCGACTCGCCCGTGGTCCAGTCGAGGCCTTCGATGCTGAACTTTCCGTCACGGATACCGCACGTATAGACGATGTCGGATTCTTGCGACACGAACGGCACCGAGTTGGGCGACGACACCTCGATGTTGACCCATGCTTGCTGTAGCTTTCGGGCGACTGGATCCCACTCGTACTTGTGCAGCCCGTACGGCGTGTATTCGGGTTTGTGCGGCAGTTGGAAACACAACATGCGAGCCGCTTGGGCCGGGAAGCCATCGGGGATTGATGCGGGTTCGTTGTTCACCGTCATCGCCCCATAGCCAGACACGGTGATGGACTGTTCAGTCTTGATTTCCTCGATGTCAGGGTTGCCCATATTTGCTGGGCCGATGCCGGCGATCCGACGGTCGGGGGCATTGGGCAGCTGCTGCCAGTCGTCGGGGATCTCGTCTCGCCAGGCGTAGGTGATGTTGACGACCGAGTCGCCATCGCCAAAGACCACAAACCGGTCTTCGTCGGGGCCAAAGCCCATCAGCGACGGGGTGGTGCCAGATCCACATCCACCACCGTTTCGGTACGGCATCGACCAGGCGCCATCGGCTTCGTCGAGCGAAAGTTTCTCGCCCGTCCAGATCACCTTGTGATGGTGGTCGTTCGACGAGGTGTAAATGGCGTTGTGTTCGTCGATGCACATCGAGGTACGAAGCCAGCCATAGCCGGTGTTCCCTCGTTCTTCGAGTCGCATGGCGCAGTAGTCGGCGGCTTCTGCTGCTGCTCGTGGAAGTTGGATTGCTTCGTAGTCGCTGAAGTCTCGAGCAAGGCAGATGACCCAGCCATGATCGGTGGTCAGGACAAGACGGCCATCGAAGGTCATGCCCATGCCCACAAAGAACCCGTCGATGTGGTCGGGCCTCTCCCATCGGTCACGCTCGAGGATGGCCGACGAGCGGTCGTTCGGGTCGGCTTCGACGTAGGCCACGGCATGGTCTTTGCGTCCCAGGAACAACGTGTTCGTGTTATCGATTAGTGAATAGACACCGTCGAGTCCGGTGAGGAACCGCATCGAGATGCCAATGGCATGCTCGATAGCGGGCCACCCGTCAAGGTCATCGAGTCCGTTGGTGAGTTCGATCATCTCGTCGACGGGAGGGTCGGCTTCTTCGCCAAACTGCAGCGTGCTGAGAATTTCGAGCGTGTCGTAGTCGAGTTTGTACATCCGGTACCGGCCGTTGTTCCAGAGCACCCGTTTGCCGTCGGGGTACACGTCAGATATCAACTGCCCGAAGTTTCCGGCGCCCGTCCATTGGTACTGGATGGCGTCGTCGGGAAGGACTTCAGTCGGTCCTTCAGGGCCGCGCCACGGAACGTTGTCCTGTTGGTCGCTTCGGCCGTGGCCAATGGGGTTACTCGAGTTGGCGAGAAACGGATTGCGGGGTCCTGGTTGCATGACGGGCTCCGAAGCAGGCGAGGTCGAGACGAAGCTACTGCAGCCAACCCGAAATTTTCACCCCGACTACCCACTGATGGTCATTTCACAACATCAGTTCGTTTGGGTCCCGCTTCTGTTGTTGCAAAGCGACGCTGGAGGTCGCCGTAGAAGAAAATTTCGGGGTGGGGGTGGGGGTGGGGGTGGGGGTGGGAGCGGAAAATTGGGAGGAGCGATCGACCGGATGGTCGTAGGGTTACGGGATGGTTGTACGTGTGCTTTCTGCCGATTCCGGTGACGACGTGGAGGCGTACCGAAGTATTCGGCTCGAAGCGCTCTTGGCCGACCCGGGCGCCTTTGGCTCGACGTACGAGCGGGAGGTGGCCTTTGACGACCGCACATGGCGGCGCCGAGTGTCGGGCTTCGATGGTCGACCCGGTATCACGCTCGTCGACGAGATTGATGGAGCCGTCGTGGGAACCGCCGGAATTGGCTACACCGAACACAACGAACAGCCAATGTTGGTTGGCATGTGGGTTCGACCCGAGGCCCGAGGCCAAGGCGTGGGGAAGCGACTGATCGACGCAGCAGTTGACTGGGCAGTATCGCGGCAGGCTAAAGACATCATCTTGTGGGTCGTTACCGAGAACCTGTCTGCAATTTCGCTGTATGAACGGTGCGGCTTCGTGGTTTCGGGCAAGGTCGAAACGTTGCCTGCGAACCCCTGCTCTAATGAGCTCGAGATGCGGCGGACGCTCGGAGCGAATGCCCACGATGAGCAATAACCAGGCGACCGCCGCTTCACGAATCAGCGCTTCGTGTGGTGTCTCGCCCGCTGGTACGTTCACACGCAGACCGAACGGGCTGCCCATACATCATGCTCCATAGCCGTGCTTGTCGGCGCCCGCTGATCAAGCGGCTCGTGGCAAGTAGGGTTGCGTAAATGCCCTGGGCTCCTCGAGGCGCTCGATCAGGGCGAAAGATCTTTACTGGCTGGAAGGTCGTCGGCACTAGCTCGGTTGTCTGGGCGCTGCAATCGTTGATCTGGGTGCAGGGCTACGGCAACTTGGCCGTAGAACTGCGAACTCGATTCGGTTGGTCAAAGACGTTCTTCTCGGTGGCGTTCGCCGCAACCCGAGCCGAAGCGGCGTTGCTATCGCCCGCCCAAGGCCGAGCGCTTGAAAGGTTTGGCATCACCCAGGTGATGCGCATCGGGTCGGTTATTGGCCTGGTGGGCTTTCTTGGCTTGTCGCAGGTACAAACGCAACGCCAATTCCTGGCGGTGATGCTGTTTGCCGCCATCGGTGTGGCGATGACCGGCTTCCTCACGATCTCGACAGCCACTGTCAGTTGGTTCGAGCGAAAACGGGCACGAGCGCTCTCTCTGCAAACGATGGGATTTGCGCTCGGTGGGTTTGCGGCTCCCGTCATTGTGGCCGGCTACAACCTCTTTGGTTGGCGATGGACAACAGCGCTGGCCGGCATCGTGTTGTCAGGTGCCGCCTGGTTGGCGTCGGGGATCACCGGCCAAGACCGGGAAGCGAGCGGAGAACCCGTAGACGGCATCGATGCTTCGTCGGTGCCGGGCACCGAACGGCGGGCAGAAGGGGTGAGCGATCGACACTTCACCGCCAGCGAGGCGTTCCGCACTCGGGCATTCTGGATGATCTCGCTGGGCCACGGATCAGCATTGCTGGTGGTGTCAGCGTCGATGGCACATCTGGCCCTCTACCTCACCGAAGACCGAGACTTTACAGCAGGCAAGGCTGCGGTACTGGCCGGCATCGTGCCAGCGTTTCAGCTGCTTGGCACGGTACTAGGCGGATTTTTGGGTGACCGGTTCAACAAACGACTTATCGCTGGCGTGGCGATGTGTATGCACGCTATGGCGCTACTACTCCTTACCTGGGTTGATCACTGGGCAGCGATTGGAGCATTCGTAGTTCTGCACGGCCTTGCTTGGGGCGTGAGGGGGCCGCAGATGCAGGCGATCCGGGCCGACTACTTTGGCGCCACTGATTTTGCTCGGATTATGGGCTGGTCGTCGATCATCATCACGATTGGTTCGATGACCGGGCCCCTGGTGGCCGGAAGCCTCGCCGACCAGACTGGCAACTACCGGCTTGGCTTTACCATCGTTGCGCTTGCTGCGGCCTTCGGGACGGTGTTCTGGGTCCTCGCAACGCCGCCGACCCGTCCCCTCCGTTCACACGAAGTCGTGACCTAGCGCGCCACCGTTGTCATGCTGCGATCTCGTCGAACCGAACTGGTGAGGTCACCACAAGAATCGCTGTAGTCGATCGCCGCCTCCATAGCTGGAGTGCAAGAATGCCGTCGTGAGCTCCATTCCTTTCGACCGCATCGCCCACCGATACGAAGAGACCCGAGGCGGTCTCGAACGCGGCAGACAGATCGCCAAGGCGCTTGGGATGTTTCTTGATCCGGGCAGTCGAGTGCTCGAGATCTGCGTGGGCACCGGCGCTGTCGCCAAACCGCTAAGCGACGACGGCCATACCGTTACCGGTATCGACCTGAGCCGCCCAATGCTCAACCTCGCCGACAATCGACTGCCGGGCGTTCTTGTCGAGGGCGACGCCTCGAAGCTTCCGGTTGCCGCCGATTCTCACGATGCTGTGCTTGCCGTCTGGGCGGTGCACGTCGTTGGCGATCAGCAAGCCTTGTATGACGAAGTCGTTCGGGTGCTGAAACCGGGCGGCCTTTTCTTCGTGGTGGCATCGACGCCTCGAGTCGACAGCAACGATGTTGCAGACATCGCCTTTCGGATGCGCCCTGCCCTAGGTCGGGGCTGGGACCGGTCGAACATCTTGGCGGGTCGTATTGCCGGCCATGGCCTGGTGTTTCTCACCGAAGTCGAGGCCAGCAAACATTTGTTTAGCGAAACGCCGAGTGATCGGGCGGCCGCAATCGAGCGTCGAGACTGGTCGTCGTTGTGGGAACTCGACGACGCCGAATGGGCTGACAAGATCCAGCCGATTGTCGATGATCTTCGTGCGCTGCCCAACCAGAATCGCAAGCGGAAACAGGTACACCGTCACGACGTGTCGGTGTACCGGAACTCGCGGTGAGCTGCCCCGACTCGATCTGCTGATTTTGTAAATTCTACCCAAGGCTTTGCCCGGCCGGGGGGCAAAAAGAGGCGCATGTTCGCGGATTGAATCCCTCACGTAATCAAAACAGTGCTGGATCGGGAGCACGGGTTGGTTGTTGGGTGTGTTGCTGGTTCTCGGGGTCGTGGATCCATGGAACGGTTTCGGGGCGAACCGGCGGCGTCGTGGACGCATCTGGCTCGAGCTTCGAAGACTTGCCTCGGCGGCTGCCACGGGACTCGGGGTCGGCTTGAGTTGCGCTGGAATAGCTAGTGGTAGTGATGTTGACGTCGGCCGGTGGCCTTGGATGCGTCACCTGGGTGGTCGCGAGCGCCGAACCGTCGGGAGCGCGCAGAGTTAGCGTGCCGTCGGCGTTCTGGCGGATGGTGTGTTGGTGGTCGTGAATCTGGTGATGATGGTGCGAGCACACCGGGCCCATATTCCAGAGATCGGTTGGGCCGTTGTCGACCCAGTGCCAGAAGTGATGTATCTGGCACCAGTTGAAAGGCGTGTCGCAGAACATGCAGGTGGGGTACATCTTCTGGAGCGCTCGCCGTTGGCTGCGGTTGGCGGTTCGCACGTGGAGGCCGGCATCGAGCGGCTGCCCGTTGCCATCGAGAATGAGCGGCATAACACCGGCGTCGCAGGCAAGGCGGCGAATGGTTCGTGCTCCGACAGGTGTGCCGTCGGCGAAGTGGCCGCAGGCCTCGCCAGTCGATTCCCAAAGTCGGTCGGTGAGCTTGAGCAGGTCGGCGTAGAGAACGAGAGTCGTTGCCGGAGCCGGCGGACGAAGTGCAGGTGAATCAGCGCCGTGTGCTGAGGGCTTCGATGCGGCATCGCCCGACGGGGCGGCCGAACCGCTAGAGGTCCCCGTGAGGTGCTGAAGGAGCGCTTGGGCGCGCAGCCAGCCTGCTTTGTTGGCGACGTTGTCGGGTATGTGGAGCTGTTTGTTGGCGTGGGCGGTGAAGAGGCTGCTGGCAGCGTCGTCGAGAAAGGCTCGAAGGTAGTTGCCTGCCTCGGGGTCGAACTCGCCGTTGACCACGAGCATGCCGTCGCGGTTGGTCCACATGTTGAGGAAGGTTTGGGCGATTTGCCGCGCAAGGGCTTGGTCGGGCGTTTCTTTTCTGAGTGTGTGCAGCAGCTGTTTGATTGTTTGCTTGAAGGTATCGACCGTCTGCTCGGCGGCTATCTCGTGAAGTTGGGTTGTGTGGGCGAGGGCGATGAAGTCGGCGTGTTCGGTGCCGCATGAGTTGCGCAGCAGGTCGACGATGGCATCGACGTGTTCGGGGGTGATGAGGTTGGCTAGGAGCGCCTGATGGAAGGCTGTGAGCTGTTGCAGAAGCTCGGCCCGCCGACGGAGTCGACGTGCTTGGGCGTTGGATGCTTTGGCTTGGCGGGTAAGGATGTCTTGCGCTGAGGGGCCTGCTGGCTCACCGGTAGCGTCGGCGGGTGGGTTGGCCATGGGTGAGTCGGGTTCGAGTGTGGGTGCGTCGGGATTGTCCGCCGTAGGTCGGCTCGGCCGACGGGGTGCCGGTGGTGGCGTCGCGAGAACTTCAGCTCGGGTGACAAGCAGCGACTCGGTACCCGAAATCCACGACCGGAGTGCGGCAACTCGGCGCAGAAGGTCTTGCACCACGGGCCCAGTGGCAACCGAAATGTCGACATCAGCGAACGCTTCGACATCGGCGGAGATGCGAGCGATCGTTTGCGGTGAGGTGCCGGGTTTGGCCATGAACTCTAAGCTAGGGAGGGGGTGTGACAGGTTCGATCGAACGTCAGTTCGATTGTGGAAGCGATGTTGTCTGCAGGCCGTCGAGTTCCCGAAAGAAGTAGAAGGCTCGTTCGTCGTCGCCTGGTTCGGTAGACGAAAACCCGTGGCGTTCGTAGAACCGTTGGGCAGCAGTGTCGCCCTCGTCGACGTTGATCTCGATCATCGACACACCTCGAGAGGCGGCGTGACGCAGGAGCGCGTTAATCAGGGTTGCGCCAATCCCGCCATTGCGAAGATCGGGCACAACGTACAGCTCATCGAGAAGCGCAACCGGCCCGTCGTACCAGACATTGGTTCGCAGCGTTATCAGCGCTACCCCCACTGCCGGAGTGCCAGCGAGCAGGGCAAAGGTCGATGCGTCGGCCAGCAGCGTGCGAAGCCTCGTGGCCAGCACGTCGGAGCCGGGTGACGCTACGTCGAACTCGGTGTTGAATTCGTGCAGCAAGTGACCGACTGACTGTGCGTCGTCAACCGTTGCGAGACGGACCTCGATGTTGTCCACTGCCGTCGTCTACCGGATGCGGGCGAGGGTGACATTGCCGTCGATGGCGTCCCACGAACCATGGAGCGCAGGGGCCCCGCTCGGCACGGAGAGGTCTGTGAGGTCTGCTAGGTCGAGCACGTTGTGAATGACGATGGACACGACGTCGCCGTCGACGATGGTTTCGGTGCCCTCGACCCTTATCTCAACCGTCTCAACCGTCTCAACCGTCTCAAAGGTCGGAACCTCGGCGTCGGGCGAACCTGTGCCCGAAACGATCACAGCCGGCTCACGTGTCTTCACTCCGTCGCCGAGGTCGTACAACAGCTCGGCCTGTGAGTCGCCGTTGACCATTGTGCGCGCCAGCTGGGCGACGTAC
>CALLQB010000072.1 GCA_938015295.1 uncultured Acidimicrobiales bacterium | reverse complement strand
AACACCAACAGCGACTCGGTGTACGGCGCAACAAGAACAAAGGCGGTCGGAAACAAGGCGAAGACCCACACGGCTCGGCCAGCCACGATGTCACCGAGCTCGGTTCGGGCCAGCTCGAATAATGCGGCGCCGGCAGCGAGCGAAACAACGCTGGTGATGACCACCAGACTGATGTCAGACCTTCCACCGGTTAGCCACGACCCCCAGCGGCCGAGTAGCGGAAGGGCCGGAAAGAAGCGGATCGCAAGATCGGGTGCCCCTTCGTACCCCTGGTCGGCAATCGAGCGGTACCAATCGGCATCCCACGACAGCAGGCCTTGTTCGAGCGTCAGCGGCTTCGGCGAATCGGCCAGTGCAGTAGCGACAACGAAACCAACGGCCACCAGTACCCGTGTGGCGATCCAGCTCGGCGCGGCCTGCCGCACCGCATTGCCAACTTTGGCGCGGCGCAACGTGGTAGAAGCTCGGGTCACGGCGCGAACCGGTAGAGGGTGGCTGGCTCGAAAACATCCGAACTGCCACGCACTAGCAACTCCGCCCGGCGTTGTGAGGCGAATGTTTCCAGGAGCCCTTCGCACTTGCCCTCATAGGTCCGGTACGTGGTGGCCATGATCAACCACACGGTATTCTCGCTGCTGCCAGTAGTGCCTTCTGCGCTGAAGGCGAGGGCCTCGGCAGCAAACGCTACCGGGTCGGCCGAACGGTTTCGTTCCTCGTAGTCGCGCCAATTCACCCGCCGAGGTTGGGCTTTGGTCGGGAATACCCAGTTGGTCGTAGGCGCCGTGAGATATCTGCTGGTCGACGGACCGAGCTGGTCGGGGCACCACACAACCACATCGCCCGCCGCAGCTTGCTCGTTGAGTACCAGGGCGACCTCGAGTCCTTGGCTGCGTTTCGTGCGTGCTTCGACGGCGCTGGTGGCAAAACCAACAACCACGACCGCAGCAAAGACGATGAAGAACACCCGGCCGCGAAGGTTGTGTAACCCAAGTGACAGCAGAATGACAAAGAACGGTAGAAGCACCGCGAAGTACCGCGGCTGAAAGACCGATCCCGAAGCAAACCCCATCACGCCACCCAACAAAAGCGCCAAACCTGCAACGGCCGCTGGCTCGGTCGCCGCGGCGGCCAAACGTCCGAATCTGAGCTCGCCTGCCGAACGCGACCCGAAGAGCCCGACCAGCACCAGGCCGAGCATCACCATCCCCAACAGCTGTGCTTCGCTTCGTAGACCGCCGCCGAGTTCGAAGATCAGTCGCACAAGATCGGTCGTTGGACGATCGGGCTCCGCCCATGGCGTGCCGGTGTTTGCCGCCTGGTCGAGCAACGCTGGCACCCAGGCAAGAAAGGGCACGCCCCCAACAAGCAGGGTCGCCACCAAGCGACGCGCAGCGGTGCGGTTGAATCCTGTGACTTTGTCGGCTGCGGCGAGAAGCAGCCAGAAGCCGACCGCACCAAGTAGCCACATCGCCCAGTAGTGCGTGTAGAGCAACAGGCAGGTGACCACGGCAACCGCAGCGAGACGCTCGACCGTCGGCTGCTTTCGAGCGTTGTCGAACAACCACCACCCCGCAAAGGCAAGCAGGGTGGCAAGCGCATACATGCGCGTCTCGTTCGCGTAGCGGATCGCAAACGGCAGCGACGCCAGAACGATCACCGCGATTCGAGCTAGGCGTTCATCTCCGATTCGTCGGCCTTGGAGGTACGCAAAAGGAAGGGTGGCGAGCGAAAACAGTGCGGAGAGTACCCGAACTGTTCGGTCGCCGTCGCCGAACAGGTCGATCCACCAGCCGAGTATGAGGTAGTACAGCGGAGGATGGCCGTCTTGACGGAGGGCGTCTTCGAGCGCCGAGACCTGGGAGATATGGACCGACAGCGCCTCGTCGAGCCACAGCGGCGAATCGGCAACCACCCGCAGAATTGCACCGGCGACGACGACCAACGCCACCACCGTCCACGGGAGCATCGGCGCGCCCGCAGGTTCGTCCGAATCGGCCATGTCGGTGTTGTCAGTTCTGAGGGTCGAGTCGGGACTCGACGCGTCGAACACGCTCGGTAAGCTCAGAAAGAGCCGAGAGATCGTCGAGGTGTGTGTAGTCGATCAGCTTCTTGGCCGCGCGTGCCGCGCCAAAGGCAGCCCGCCGAACCGGCGAGTTCTGGATCCAGGGATTGTCGATGTCGTCGGGAAACTCAAGCCGATTCACCGATCGTTCGAGGAGGTGCCAGCGCACTGCCTTTTCGAGCGCATGCTCACGGGTGATCTCGGCAGTGGTTGCAGAGGTCGGAAGCGAAGCGAAGAGGCCGTTAGGTTCGTAGAGCTCTGGATGAAAGTTCTCAAACAAGTACTGCGTCGGTACGACCTGTCGAGGCCACTCAGAGGGATACTGCGGCCACGCCAACGTGCGAAAGGGTTCTGGCTCACCGAAATTTTCCGGCGAGATATGCGCTCCGAAGTTCGCGTAGATCGACCATTCGCACAGCGGATACTTCTCGGCGGCCTTCGCAACCCTATCGACGACTTCTCGGTAGAGGTCGCGTCGAATCATCTGGGGCATGTGCGAGGCAAATGCCAGAGGGTTGTCGAGGCCAAGCTGCTGCAACACGAGAAGCGAATGCAACTGCGAATCGTCGAAAGGTGTGTCGGCGCCGCGCCACGTGCGCAGTTGATAAAACGAATATCGGCGATGTCGGCCACTGTCGTCACGAAAAAGTGAGACCGGGATCGTGTCGAGCGGCCGGTAGTCGTCGTCGGCCATGATGAATTCCGTTGCGATCGCATCGTGGCGCACCATCGCCGCACGGAGCGCGAAGTTGCGGCGAGCGTGATCGAGCGAATCGAGAGCAATGTCTGGCAGAAGTTCTTCGTCGGTAAGAACGGTGAGCGCATTGTCGGGGTCGCGCTGTTCGAACACCGACTTGAGCCGCTCAGGAACCACGACCACGACGTCGTCGATCCAGGGCATGAGACCGCGTACGTGTTCGAGGGTCTCAAAGAACACGTCAGGACGGGCGGAAAGGTACGAGATTTGCACTACTGCGGAGTCTACGGCCCAGCGCAGGCCGGTGGTGGCAGCCTGACCGACGACTACCGACGTCGAGCGTTTTGCAGCTTGGCCTCGACTTCGGACCGGTCGATCTGACGTTGCTTCGACAGCGTTCGGCGGGCCGCAAAGGAGCCCGGTAGATCGGTCGCCGCCGCAACGATGCCGCGCGCTCGTCGACCGAACAAGGTGCTGTCGCCCTTCGAGCCCGGCGACGTCGAAGAGGTCAGCTTGCGAACGCCAATCTTGCCGGCTGCGCCAACGCTGTGTACGACGCCGCGAGCGACAACCGGCAGTGACGCGTTGCGAGCGAGTAACCGCAACCGGTTGCGTTGTTGGAAGATGTCGGTGGTCGCCGACCCTTGACCAGTAGAGGCCGAGTGGCGATGCCGCACGGTGACGCTTGGTTCGTAGCGGTACGTCCAGCCGCGGCTTTGTCCACGCCATGAAAGATCGGTGTCTTCGTAGTACAAGAAGAAGTCAGGTTCGAACAGTCCGACGTCGCGCAGATAGTCGGCGCGCAGCATCACCGCTGCCCCACACCACGCGAACACCTCGGTGGGTTCGCTGAACGGCGAGCCGGGATCGTCGGGTTCGAGAAACCCCCGGTTGCCGCCGAGGCCGGTGGTATCGACCCACGAACCAGCGTTTTGTATGCGCTGTGTTTGTGCTGATGATCCAGACGGAAGAGGCACCACGACCGCCGATTCGTCGCCGCTGACTGAAGCGGCCACCGGTGCCCCGGATTGTGCTCGTGCAACAACCGCACCGCGTGTACTGGCGGTGAGGAACAGCGTCGCGCTCGAGGGCGGGTTCTCTTTGCCTGCCGGGCGGTCGGCTGCTTCAGACACAGGAACCATGACCTCGGCATGGTCGCCGAGGTGCCACTGCGACCCCAGAGGGGTTGGCAGCCGGGCGGCGTCGCGGCCGGTCACATGCGTGCGGTCCGTAACATCGTGGCCGTCGACCTCAACGCGAGTCAGTCGGACGTTGTGTTTCGCGTCAGCGTTGATGTGTAGCGAGATAAAAAGGTCGTCGAAGACAATCTTCGGCGAGACGGCGCCAACCGTGGGGCCCGTAAACGCAGCGACGAGATCGACGGCGAAACTCGACGGGACAAACGCGTCGGGGTTCACCAACGCAACCCAATCGATTCCATCGAGATCGGCGAGGGCCTCGTTGTTGGCGCCAAAGCCCGTGTTGGAGTCGAGCGCGATGATCTGTGGAGTGCGCCCCGACCCATGGTGGTGTCCTTCAAAAACGTCGAGCGAACCGTCGGTGGAAGCGTTGTCGACGATCACAAGCTCGAAGCGGCCTGACCACTCGACCCCGAGCACGTGGTCGACACAGCGTGCAAGTAGCGTTCCGCCATTGTGGTTCACCACGACCACCCGAAGGCCGCCCGTTTCAGCGTCCACGGAACCCGGCGATTCGATGTTTGGCCGCGTCGACCGACTTCTCCGCCAACTGTTTTGCGCCGCCTACATCGAGATGGCGTTGCGCTCGGGCGATTACGGTTGTCTGGTCGCGATGCGAGGTGGCCCCGAGATCCCTAATCAGTCGTGCGCAAGCTGGATCAGCGCGGTCGGGAGCCATCTGCGGCGAATCGACGAAAGCGACAAGGGGAGCGAGTGCCTCAGTCCACCCGTGATGCGCTGCTCGTTGCCGAGTGAGCTCTCGTGTCCGCTGATTGAGGTCATCGCCAAGCACTGCGACACACGCGTCGGCGAACGCCTCAGCGTCGCCTGGCGGCACGATCCGCGCTGCGCCGTGAACGGCCAATTCGCGGCTGAGTTCATCGCCCATCGTCGAGACGGTGGGAAGGCCAGCCCAAAGATGGTCGAGTAGTCGGGTGCGAAAGGCGAACTCGGTTTCGGCGTGGTCGTGTTGCGCGAGCACGCCGAGATCAGCGCCACCGAGCAGGTCGGCGCGGTCGGCGTTTGCAACCCACTGCTCATGCACAATGACACCCGTGCCGAGTAGTCCGAGGTCGGTGGCCAGGTGTTTGGCTTTGCCTACCATCGCCATTGGCTCAAGCGCATTGTTGGGATGCCGGCCGCCGAGCAACACCAACTGTGCCGTAGGAAAAGTCGTCCGAATCTTTGGCATTGCTTCGATGACCGTTAGCGGGTCGAGCCAATCGTGAATGCCACCTGCCCAAAGTAAGATTGGGCTACCGGTGGCCGCCGGAACGTGATCGACAATTCGCCCTTCTGGCATGAACGGCATGTCGTCGACGCCGAACGGGGCCAAAGAAATCAGGCGGTGAAACGAAGCATCTTGCGCGTGGGTGGCCGGATTGAGACGCCCGGCGCTCGCCAAATGTCCCAACCACAAGTGGCGTTGGGTGCGCGATGCGCACAAGAAAAAATCGCCGCGAGCGATCTGATCCGCCAAGGTCCCAAGACTGCCTTCGAGCAAATCGAGACGTCGCACCATGTCGTGGGCACCGCGATGGAGCGCCTCGAGATGAAACGGGTCGTACAGGTCGACGACGATAGGAATGTCGCTACCAGCGAGTTCGGGAAGACCTCCAAGGCTGGCTCCCTGCACCACAGCGACGTCGATCATCGAAAGGTCGACCGCAGGTGCGGTGGTGAGATCGGCAGCGACAACCCGGTGGCCTGCAGCGATAAGTACGCTCTCAATGGCCCGCACGCGGATGGCAGGCCCAGCCATTGCATCGCCGAGTGGCTCAGCTGAAACAACAAGCGCGCGGTTTCCGGTCACAGAGATCAGACTAGCGGCCGGTTGGGTGCACCCGTGGGGGTGACGGTGGTTGTACGTTTTGAAGCAAATGTCTGGTCCGCTGTATGCCATTTCGCTCATCCTTGTGTTGAGCGGCGCGCTAAAGGTGATCTCACCGGAATCGGCCGAAGACGTCCTTCGTGCGCTGCGGGTGCCGGCCCCGTCGGTTGCTGTTCGGTTGCTCGGCGTCGGCGAAATGGCCTTAGGAGTCGCTGGGGTGTTGATCGCCGGCCGCGCTGTTGCTGCAGTGGTAGCGGCGGCCTACCTGCTCTTTGCCGCGATCTCCGAACTCCTACGGCGCAGCGCAGGCGACGATCTTGCGTCGTGCGGTTGTTTTGGCTCATCGACGACACCGCCCTCGATTATTCACACATCGGTCAATATTTTTGCGAGTCTTGTTGGTTTTGCGGCGGTTATCTGGCCCGCCCAAGACCTCCTGAGCGAGCTTGGCGAGCAGCCCGCGGCAGGTAGTGCGTTTGTGGCGCTAGTAGTGCTCGCGACAGCGCTACTGTTTCTCGCCTTCACCGCTCTTCCTCGAGCCCTCGCTCCGCCCAGTCCAAACCCCGACATCGCCACCTTTGAGGTCCGTCGCCTATGAGTTCTCTTGCGCCTAGCACCCGGCTGGTCAACCGCGCTGCTTCAGCGATCGAACGCCGGTCAAGTCGTCGAGGATTTCTCCGTCGCTCAGCGTTGGTCGGCTCGGCTGTGGTTGCCGCTCCAACCGATTTCGTGCTGCGCCCCGGCACGGCCTACGCAGCTATCTGTAACTGCAACGGTTCGTCCTGTCAGTGCGGCTCACAATGCTGCGATGGCTATACCGAGTTCTGTTGCACGATCAACGGGACAAATGGCTGCCCGCCCGGCACCCTGTACGGCGGATGGTGGAAGGCCGACGGATCAGGCTACTGCGGCACCCCGGCCGGACCCGCGCCACGGTATTACCTCGATTGCAATGCCCCGTGTGGTGATTGCGGGTGCGGACCAAGCGGCGTGTGCTCAGGTTCGTGCTCCGGAACCCCCTGTGGCTGTGCGAACGGCAGCTGCGGTAACCGCAAAGCGGGCTGCACAGGATTTCGGTATGGGCAATGCAACCAGGACGTCGCGTGCCTCGGCCCGATCGTGTGCCGGGTCGTTACCTGCGCTCTGCCATGGGAGCTCGACTCGAGCTGCAGCACAACTGTTCGCACCGACTCGAACACCCGCTTTCACAACGCTGCGTGTCTGCAACTCGACCCAGGAGACCCCGTCGGGTCGCTCGAGTCGGTCGAGCTTGCCCCGGGTGGTTTTCGCCTCGTCGGCTGGGTGCTGGCGAGCGCTCCCAATGAGGTGCGGCTCTCGGCCGGAACCTCGCTCTTCGCCGACGTCGTCGCGAACAAGTCGGCGGCCGACGTGGGCCGCACTGAACCTTCGGGAGCAGCCGTACGGTGGTTCGACGGCGTCGTCAAAACCCCTAACGGTCGCACGGTCGTTTGTGCCTCGGTGGTCGACGGCGGTCGGTTGCGGTCAATTGGCTGCGAGCAGGTTGTCTTTGCCGGCCACAAACCGTTCGGCATGCTCGAATCAGTCCACGGCGGGCCGGGTCTCGTTCGCGTTGTCGGCTGGGCGATCGATCCTGATGTTGCAGGTCCGGTCAACCTCAAAATTTCGGTCGACGGTACCTTCGTGCGCAAGATCAAGGCCCGCCGGGTGCGAAAAGACGTCGCCGAAGAACATCCCAACTTCGGCACACGCCACGGCTTCGATGTGGAGATCGAAGCCACCGACGGCAGCCAGATCTGTGTGTATGCGATGAACCGCAAAGCCGGACGTGGCTCGACGCTGCTGGGTTGTGCCACGGCGACTCTGCGAACCGGTTCGCCGTTTGGGTCACTCGATTTTGTGCAGCAAGTGCCGGGTGGTGTCGCGGTGAAGGGGTGGGCAATCGATCCAGACCTCGACGGGCCCGCACAAGTCGACATTCGCATTGATGGCGTCACGGTAAAGTCGGTCCAAGCAGGTAAGCGACGCCGCGACATCGGCCGGGTGTACCCGGGTTATGGCAACCTGCACGGGTTCTCCGAGGTCGTCCCGGTTCCGGCCGGCAGCCACGAAATATGTGTGCGAGCTCGCGACGTCGGCCCTGGCCGCACTCGTACTCTCGGCTGCGAAACCCTCAACGTCACGTCGTCGCTTCCCACCGGTGGAATCGACAACGTCACGGTGCTTAGCGGGCGACTCGAGGTGTCGGGCTGGGCGCTCGATCAAGACACCCTCGGCCCTATCGACGTCGAATTGGTCATCGATGGCAATCTCGCTGGTCAGATGACCGCCGGTATCGCCCGCCAGGACGTCGAGTCGGCGTTTCCTGCGCACGGAGCTAACCATGGGTACTTCTTTGGTGTCGACGTTAGTCCCGGTGCCCACACCGTCTGTATCACGGCGCTCGATAACAACAACGAAGGGGCGTCGAGCCTCGGCTGTCGCGACGTGGTGGTTCCATGACCGCGTTAGTGATTCTTTTGAGTTTTGTGGTTGGTTTGTTGACCGTGCTGGTCGCCGGGTTGTTACGCAGCCATGCTGAAGTCCTCCGGGCTCTCCATGACCTCGGCGTGAGCCTCGACCCCGATGACAGAGACCTCGACGACGCAGACGCCGGGCAATCCACCACCCTCGACCTTCGCACGCGGCCCGGAGTGGCAGCACCTCGTGCGTCGACTACCGGCCCGGTCGACATCGTCGGCGTCACCGCGGACGGCGGTCCGGCCAAGATCGGCGTGGTGGGTACCGAGGGCCTCACGCTTCTGGCGTTTCTCTCTAGCGGTTGCCTGACCTGTGCTGGCTTCTGGGAAGCCTTTGCCGACCCTTCGCAGCGTTACGTCGAAGGGCTTGAGGCCGAACTGGTAATCGTTGCAAAGGGGCCCGAGATGGAGAGCGAAGCTTCCATTCGTGCGCTCGCTCCCAAGGGCGTGCGGACCGTGATGAGTAGCGATGCGTGGCTCGACTACGAGGTTCCCGTCTCGCCGTATTTCATCATGATCGATTCGGCTGCTGGCCGGGTGGTGGGCGAAGGTGCGGCAGCGACGTGGGAACAAGTGGCGAACCTGCTCCGCCAAGCAGTGGCTGACGCCGGTCTGCGGGCTGAAGGAAAGAGCGAAAGGGCTGCGCGAAGTCGTGGAACTGGTCGATCGGGACCTGAACGGATGGCAGACACCGACGAGGAACTGCAGCGGGCCGGCATTGAACCTGGCGATCCAAGCCTGTATCCCGGCGCAGGTGCCGAGTGAGTGTTTTGATTCTGACACTCGGTGTCATGTTGGCCGTGGCAGCAGCAATCCGGTCGACCTGGTCGCCCTGAGGAGAGTCGATGCTTTCAAGCATCCATCCGCTCGGCGAGCGGAGTCGAAAGAGTAGCTGGAGGGTTACGGTGATCGCGCACGCCCTTGGTGGCGCGGCAGGTGGCGCAACTATTGGTTTGATCGCCGCGGCACTCGGCTGGTTGCTGGTTGGATGGGCGCCCGCATCGGTTCGTCTCGTCGTGCTGGGCGCCGGAGCACTCGTTGCGCTCGCAAGTGAAACCAATCGCTTCTCGATGCGTCTGCCTTCGGTGCACCGGCAGGTGAACGAGGCGTGGCTCGATGAGTATCGGGGCTGGGTGTACGGATCGGGCTTCGGCTACCAGTTGGGCCTTGGCATCGTCACGATTATCACCACAGCTACCGTGCATCTGTTGCTCCTGGCAGCGTTGTTGTCGGCGTCTCCGTTGGCCGGGCTCGCCATAGGTCTGGCCTTCGGCCTTGTGCGCGGCAGCGTCGTGCTGACCGGTCGTCGCATCACTAGCCCGGTTGCCCTTCGGTCCTTTCATCAGCGTTTGTCTGGTTTGGCGCCCAAAGCCGATCTCGTGGCGCGCTGGTCTCTCGCACTAACAGCGGTCGTCAGCGGTGCGGCTGTCGCAGGAGTTCTGGTTTCATGAGTCACCATCTGGCGGCCCACGGCGTTTCGCTTGACCTGCCCAAGGGCTGGGACGCTGAATTTTCTGGGGCTGCTCCGCCAAACTCCGAAGTTGCGGTTCGCGAGCGAAGCCTCTCAACACAATCGGTCGACGATTTCGAACGGCCGTTTCAACCGTTAGTTGTCCACGCTGGCAACTTTCGCCTTCCTGCCGACCGCGGCGACTTTGGCAGTGGCGCCGTCGAGGCGATGGGAGCCGGAGGTGTGCTTGTGTGTCTGCTCGAGTACGACCAGGCCTCCGCATCGACCGAACTCTTTCGTCGTAACCGCCTTCCTCAGGCGCTGGGAGTTAACGACGTGCAACCCAACACGCTGCAACGCACCATCAGTGGGCAGGCTGGTACCCAGATATTCTTCGCCGAAAACGGGCGAGCATTTTGCCTGTATGTGGTGATTGGTAGCCACCGTCGCCGCGCTGTACTGGTTCCCCTGGCGAACGAGGTCATCTCCTCGATTTCGATCGAGGCGTAATTTTTCTGCGATAGACTCCGCAACTGTGACAACACGAATTGTGATCATCGGTGGCGGACCCGCAGGCCATAGCGCTGCCACCTACGGCGCGCGCCTTGGCGCCGAAATTGTTCTTATTGAACGAGATGTCTTTGGCGGCGCTGCGCACCTCTGGGACTGCATTCCGTCGAAAGCAATGATCGCCACAGGTGGAGCTCTTTCGTTCCTGGCTAGGTCGAAAGGGATGGGACTCGAAGAAGTTTCGCCCCACATCGACCTTGGCAACCTCGGAGAACGGCTTGCGGGCATCGAAGCAAAGCTGACCAACACCACCACAAAAGTTCTCGCCAGCCAGCAGGTGCGACTGATCGACGGCATTGGTTCGATCGTTGACGAACACACCGTGCGCGCGGTCACCGATGAGGGCGAGGAAGACATCTTCGCCGACTACATCGTGTTGTGCACGGGCAGTCGCCCACGCATTCCAGAATGGGCCCCGGTCGACGGTGACCGGATCCTCACCACCCGCGATGCTTACCCGCCGAAGGAACTGCCGTCACACATCGTGGTGGTCGGGTCTGGTGTCACTGGTGTGGAATTTGTGCACATGTTCCGGTCGTTCGGCAGCGAGGTGACGTTGCTGGTCAGCCGCCAGCAGGTGCTGCCGGGCAAGGACGCAGAGGTTGCGTACGCTCTTGAAGAGGACTTCCTGCGGCGTGGTGTGAACTTGATGAAAGGCGCACGCGCAACCGGGCTTGAGCGGACTGACGAAGGCGTGAGGGTGTATTCCGAGGATGGCCGCGTCGCCGACGGAAGCCATGCCCTGTTGGCGATTGGCTCGATCCCGAACTCAGAATTGCTTGCACTCGAAAACGTCGGCATCGCAACCGACGGCGGCTACATCAATGTCGATCACCATTGCCGTTCGAGTGTCCCGCATATCTATGCCGCCGGTGACCTTTCGGGCCGTTTGCCGCTCTCGTCGGTGGCATCGATGCAGGGCCGCAAAATCGCCGAGCATGCGATGGGTATGCACGACCTTCCGCACCGGCACCTCGACTACGACAAAGCGGCCTCGGCGATCTTCACCGAACCAGAGATCGCCGACGTCGGCCTTGCCGAAGCAGACGCGTTTGCCGAAGGTCGTAAGATTCGGGTCACCAAAGTGCCGTTCTCGGTTTCGGCCAAGGCGCTGATAAACGACGACCCGCGCGGTTTCGTCAAGATGGTGTCCGACCCAGCCACCGGGGTCATCCTGGGAGGTTCGATCGTTGGGCGCCATGCCGCTGAACTGATCTCGATCTTGGCGCTTGCGGTCAATGCCGGTCTCACCGTCAATGACATCGTCGAGAGCTTGTTCGTGCACCCGACACTCTCCGAAGTACTTGCTGAAGCGGCCGAGTAGCCGTTTCCGGCGCAGAGGTAGCAGAGGTAGCATGGGTACCAGGGGTAGCAGGGGTTGCAGAGGCAGCAGAGCTACAAGCTGCCGTCCCGCTGTCGTTTAGTCGATGACGACGAGAACATCGCCGCCACCCACCGAATCGCCCACGGCGACGTTTACTGCGGAAACGGTTCCGGTTTTGTCGGCTGACACATTGTTTTCCATCTTCATCGCTTCGAGCACACAGACTGTCGCGCCCTGCTCCACAGCGTCGCCGACGGCGACCTCGATCTTGATGATGGTGCCCTGCATTGGCGCCGCAACCTGACCCGAACCGGCTGCAGATACGGCCTTCTTCGGTGCTGACCGCTTGACCCGCGGAGCACCGCCGCTTGCCGCTTGCGCACTTTCGGGAACCCACATGCTCACCGAGAAACGTTTGCCGTTTACCTCGACGTCGAGGTCGCGGCGAACCTTCGGTTCGTCAACGGCGTCGCTGTCGCCCGCTGGCGCTACGGTTGCGCCTACCTCGCTGAGGTCGAGCACCTCTTCGACCCATTTTGTCGAGTGGGTAGCTGCCGCGAAGTCAGGGTGCTCAAGGATCGCGATATCTGCGGGCACGGTTGTGGCGACGCCGGTGATCTCGAGCTCGTCAAGCGCTCGCAGCATGCGGGCGATCGCCGTTGGACGGTCGGCGCCCCAAACGATGAGCTTGCCGATGAGGTTGTCGTAGAACTGGCTGATCTCGTCGCCCGCTTGATAACCGCCGTCGAATCGGACGCCGTAGCCGTCGGGCACAAGAAGGGTTTCGATTTTGCCGGGGGAGGGGAGGAACGCTCCGCCGGCCGGATCCTCGGCGTTGAGTCGCACTTCGATCGAGTGACCGGTGATGGTCACATCGTCTTGGCTGTAACCCAACTCTTCGCCACTGGCGATGCGAATTTGTTCGGCGACCAGGTCGGTGCCGGTGACTAGCTCGGTGACCGGATGTTCGACCTGGAGGCGGGTGTTCATCTCAAGGTAGAAGAACGCTCCGTCCTCGTAGAGGAACTCGACGGTTCCTGCGTTGATGTACCCGCAACCTTTTGCGACCTTCACGGCTGCCTCGCCCATCGCGACTCGGATGTCAGCGGGCAGGTCGGGCGCCGGAGCTTCTTCGATGAGCTTTTGATGACGGCGTTGCGCCGAGCAATCGCGATCGCCGAGGTAGACACAGTTGCCGTGGCTGTCGGCAAGAACCTGAATCTCGATATGGCGGGGCTTGGTGAGGTACCGCTCGAGGTAAATTTCGTCTCGCCCGAAATACGCAAGCGATTCGCGTTGCGCAGACTCGATGGCGTCGGCTGCTTCAGCAGCTGAAGCGACCACTTTCATGCCTCGACCGCCACCGCCGTATGCGGCCTTAATCGCTACCGGCCAGCCGTATTCAGAACCGAACGCTTCGACCTGCGCAGCCGAGGTCACGAGCTCGGTGCTGCCGGGTACGCCAGAGACGCCCTCCTTCTCGGCCGCTTCGCGAGCGCTGATCTTGTCGCCCATCACCTCAATTGCCGTCGGGGGAGGTCCAATGAAGGTAACCCCGCGATCGGTGATCGATCGGGCAAAGTCGGCGTTCTCTGAGAAGAATCCGTAGCCGGGGTGCACTGCTTCGGCCCCGCTTTGTTCAATGACGTCAAGAATTGCGTCGACATTAAGGTAGCTCTCGGCAGCCGTTTGGCCTCCGAGACTGTAGGCCTCGTCGGCGAGTCGCACGTGCAGTGCGTCGCGGTCAAGGTCGGAGTAGACGGCCACCGTGCCGACCCCCATCTCCTTGCATGCACGGATTACACGGACAGCGATTTCACCACGGTTGGCTACTAAGACCTTTGAGAACATGCTCCTAGAATTACTCGAATGGTGACCAAAGGGGCGAACCCTGACGCAGTTCATCCACCGGAACCTCGGTTCGGTACGAGCCGAACGATGGTGGTGGCCTCGACCGGCTCAACAAATTCGGATCTCGTGGCTCGAGCTCGGGCAGGTGATTGGTCGATCACGGTGCTCGCTGCAGATTTTCAATCGAGCGGACGCGGACGGCTAGACCGGACGTGGGAGGCTGAACCGGGCGAAGCGCTTCTGGTGTCGTTTCTCCTTCAGGTGGCCGATGTGCACCCGTTGGTGCCGCTGGCTTTCGGCCTTGCAGCTCTCGACGCGGTGAGGTCCACCGGGGGAACGACCGCGGCCCTCAAGTGGCCAAACGATGTGCTGGTCGACGACCGAAAGCTTGCCGGAATGTTGGTGGAGACCGTGGTCGTCGACGGCGAGATCGTCGGAGCCGCAGCAGGTCTAGGGATGAACCTACTTACCGCCCCGCCGGGAGCGGTCTCGCTCGACGAGCTTCTGGCCGAGGTTCGGCCAGGCGCTCCCGCCGACGAACTCAAGCAGCTGGCTAGTCGCGATCAAATTCTTGCTGCCGTCTCGGCTCGCTTCGATGCTTGGTTGACCACCCTTCGCAGCGACAGCGGAGCCGCCGCGTTGCTCGACGCATATCGCGCTGGTTGCGCAACCATCGGTCAAGCGGTGCGCGTCGACCGGGTCGACGGTATGTCGTTCGAAGGTGTCGCCACCGGGATTGACGGCGACGGGCGACTCGTCGTCGACACGGCCGGTACGACCACAACCGTTCATGCTGGCGACGTGCATCACGTGCGTCCGGCGTCGCCGTAGTGCTCGACTAGCGGGGGTCGAGCGTTTCCTCGACCAGCGCAGCGAACGCGAGTCGTGCTTGTTGTGTCAGTGGGCCGTCGACCGTTGGTAGAGCGTTCCCATCGACCGTGCTGATGGGCATGACGTCTCGCGTGCTCGAGGTGAGGAATGCCTCATTGGCAGCCAAGAATTCTTCCATCGTGATGTCGCGTTCGACCGCGGTCGTTGTATCCAACACGAGTTGGCGGGTGATTCCTGCCAGACAGCCTGCCGAAAGGGGAGGGGTGACAAGCTGGTCATCGAGGATGACAAAAACGTTGGAACCAGTGCCTTCGCAGAGATTTCCGACGGTGTTAGGAAACAACGCTTCGGTGGCGCCTTCGGCGTGGGCCCGTTCGATCGCCATGACGTTTTCGGCGTAGGAGGTGGTTTTGAGACCGACTAGGGCCCCTTTGTCGTTTCGCGCCCACGGCACCGTGATGATGTCGGCGGGGCCTACCGGGTGAGGGGTCACTGCAGCGGCGATGAACAGTTTCGCGTTCTCGACGCCCCGTGCCGAACCGAGTGGCCCCGAGCCACTCGTGACCGTGATGCGCAGGCGGGTCGGGCAGTGTCCAGCGTCGCTGTTTGCGTCGATCACTGCAAGGGCAGCTTTGCCGACGATGTCGCTCGTCGGCGGTTCGATGCCGAGACTGGTGGCCGAAAAGCGTAACCGTTGAAGATGCCGACTTAGGGCAAACGGCGTTCGGTCGATGATTTTGCAGGTTTCGAACACGCCGTCGCCGACCAGCACACTGTGATCGAGCGGAGAGACGCGTGCGTCAGCGAGGTCGAGCATCTCGCCATCTGCCCAAACGAGCCGGCAGTAGTCGGTGGTGGCTTGTGGCGAAGAGGCGGGTCGCGTCATAGAACAACGGTAGGCCCACCGATTGATCGAACACTAGGTGGAACCAAAGTGGGTAGCGCCGCTGCTAGCGTTACTCCTCGTGGAACACGGCCCTCCGGTACTCTTGCGCCGCACATGGCCGCAACGCCTCCTTATGTTGGGGAACCTGGCGGTGATTGCCGCGTGCTTGATCGCGGCGTGGTCGTTGCAGCGCGTGAGCGAGACGGCTCGGTCAATCCCGCGGATCGATTTTGCGGCCGGGCAGAACACCCTTGCCGAACCGCCTGCCGCAGGCGAACCGTTGAACTTTCTTCTCGTCGGCTCCGACAGCGCAGCGAGGCTCGACGAGAACAATCCGGTGACCGCAGGGCGCGACCTCGAGTCTGAGGCGAAGCGATCTCGGGCCGACACGATCATGTTGGTTCGACTCGACCCGGAGACCGGTAGAGCCGCGATTCTTTCGATTCCGCGAGACCTTTGGGTACCGATTCCCGGTTTCAAAGAAGAAAAGATCAACGCAGCGTTGTCTCGTGGCGGGCCATCGCTGTTGGTCGAAACGGTCACTTCCTACTTTGATGTCGATATTCACCACTACATGCAAGTCGACTTCGCCGGGTTCGCTGCTGTGGTTGACACGATTGGTGGTGTGCCAATCTATTTCCAGAACCCGGCTCGAGATCGCAGCTCGGGGTTGTCGATCCCCGAGGCCGGTTGTGTCTCGTTGACGGGTAGCGAGGCGCTCGGCTACGTCAGAAGTCGCAAGTATCAAGAGTTCATCGATGGCCAGTGGGTGTCTGTCGACAGTCGGACCGATCTTGATCGGGGTGCGCGCCAGCGCGACTTCATGATTCTCGCTCTCGATCAGGTTGTTTCCCGTACGGGCCGCAACCCACTGGAGATCGAACGGCTTGTCAGCGCGGTGACCGACGACGGAAGCAGCATTTCGATCGATGACGAGTTGTCGATTCGTGACTTGTTGAACATCGGCACAGCGTTTCGCGAGTTCGATCCCGATTCGCTGGCCCGCTATGAGCTGCCGGTGAAGTTCGATTCGGTCGAAACTGGTGCCGCTCCGGCGCCAAGACAACAAGACACCGCCGAATCCGGCGAGACCGGTGAAGCCGGCGACACTGCCGAGGTCGCTGAGCCAGAGATACCGCGGATCGAAATCCTGCGGCTGATGCCCCAGACCGCCCAGCCGGTCCTCGATGTGTTTCGTGGGCTTGCTCCCGGCGATGTCCATCCAGCAGACATCAAGATCATTGTCGCGCAGGGGTCCGGCGAACCGCAGCAGGTCGCCGACGCTGTCGATAGTCTCCGCGCTCGGGGTTTCGATGTGGTCAACAGCGGGCAGGTCGAAGCGGACTCCGAAACGGTCATTCGCTTCACAAATGACTCGCAGGCGTCGGCCGAGCTTCTCGCCAGGTACCTCGGCAGCCTTCCGGGTGTCGGCCTCAAAAGCGGGGAATCAGCGTCGATAGAACTTGTTGTGGGGGCCGATTACAACACTGTTCGTCTTCTCCCTCGGCCGCCTGCGGAGATCAGCGAACTTTTTGTGTCTGTCCCCGATGTCTCAACGACACTTCCGGCTGTCCCTGGAGAGACCGGAGAGACCAGCGAGACCGGCGATGCTGGCGCGCCAGAGACCACGGTTTCCACGACGACGCTTCCGCCAAGTCCAGCGACAACCGATGGCCCCAGTGAGGTGCTTTCAACCACCACGACCTCCGAAGTTGTGCGCGGTCAGGTGCCAAGCGGGACGGCTTGCGAGTGACGCTCGGCACTTTTTCTCACGCTGGGAATAAATCCCAAATCCATCTACCACGCAGAGCGGTTTTTGTTTACTATGGGTCGCAACCGCACGACCCCGATCACTGAGCATGGAGCTTCCCCCCGACATGGATCAAGCAACCGTCAACGCCCCTGAACTGACGAGCCGAATTGCGGTCATCGGCACGGGATACGTCGGACTCACCACCGGTGCGTGTTTCGCCTCCCTCGGCCACGACGTGTTGTGTGCCGACATCGACCCGGTCAAGGTCGACATGCTGAAGGCGGGCAAGATCCCTATCCACGAAGATGGCTTGGAAGCGATTGTCCAAGAGGCGATGGAAGCGGGCAACCTCAACTTCGTTCTCGGCTCAGCACATGCGGTCGAAGGTCGAGATTTCGTCTACCTCTGTGTTCCGACTCCGCAGATGCCAGACGGATCTGCCGACCTGAGCTATATCGAAGCGGCTGCCGCCGAGATCTCGCCGCACCTTGGTCGTGGCACGGTTGTCGTCAACAAGTCGACCGTACCCGTCGGGTCCACCCGGCTCGTGGAGCAGGCGTTGGGACGAACCGACTGTCCCGTGGTGTCCAACCCCGAGTTTCTTCGGGAAGGCTCGGCAGTCGCCGACTTCCTGAACCCCGATCGAGTGGTGATAGGCGCCGACGACCAACAGGCCGCCACACGCGTTGCGTCGCTCTTTCTCGGCGTTCGCGCACCGATTCTTGTAACCGATCCGGCGTCGGCCGAAACTACCAAGTACGCAAGTAACGCCTTCCTTGCGACAAAGCTGTCGTTTGTCAACGCTGTCGCCGCGGTTTGTGAAGCCGTCGGGGCTGACGTGAATGACGTCATGTTGGGCATGGGTTATGACAAACGCATTGGTCATCAGTTTCTGCGCCCTGGCCCCGGCTGGGGAGGCTCGTGTTTCCCGAAAGATACCCGTGCGCTCACTCGCATAGCCGAGGACGCTGGGTACGACTTCAGCCTGCTGCGTGGCGTGATCGAAGTGAACGATGATCAGTTCGGACGAGTCGTCGACAAGATCGAGGCCGCGGCGGGCGGTGAGCTCGCCGGTGCCGTCATCGGCGCCTTCGGCCTCACGTTCAAAGCAGGCACCGACGACTTGCGAGAGTCGCCTGCACTCGAAGTCATCAAACGCCTCATCGACCGTGGAGCGACCGTCAAAGCGTTCGACCCAGCGGTCAGCTCGCACGACATGGACGGGCTTGAAGTAGTCGCCGACGCCTACGCCGCAAGCGAAGGCGCCGACGTGATCACCGTGCTCACTGAGTGGGATGAGTTCAAGTGGCTTGATCTCGACAAGATCGCCGAGCTCGTCAATCAGAAAAGCATTGTAGATAGCCGCAACATCCTCGACCGTGGCGCAGTGCGTCGTCGAGGCTTCACCTACCAAGGGATTGGTCGCAACTAATGGCACGTGTAGTAATCACCGGCGGCGCAGGCTTTCTAGGATCACACCTTTGTGATGCACTTATCGCCCGAGGCGACGAGGTCGTTGCGATCGACAACCTCATCACCGGAAGCGTCGACAACATCGCTCACCTGTTCGGCAACGACCAGTTCACCTACGTCAACCACGATGTGAGCGAGTACATCTGGGTTCCCGGCGATGTCGATATCGTCATGCACTTTGCGAGCCCAGCATCACCTATCGATTATCTTGAAAAGCCGATTCAGACGCTGAAAGTGGGCAGCCTCGGCACCCACAACAGTCTCGGACTTGCGACCGCGAAGGGCGCGAAGTTCATGATCGCGTCCACCAGCGAGGTGTACGGCGATCCGCAGGTCCATCCGCAGACCGAAGAGTACTGGGGCCATGTGAACCCGGTCGGTCCCCGTGGTGTGTACGACGAAGCGAAGCGGTTCTCTGAAGCGATGACGATGGCGTACCACCGCTACCACAACGTGCCGGTACGTATTGTGCGAATCTTCAACACCTACGGTCCTCGCATGCGCGCACGCGATGGCCGGGTTGTCTCGAACTTTATCGTGCAAGCTTTGCGCGGCGAGCCGATCACCATCTACGGCGATGGCAGCCAGACCCGCAGCTTCTGTTACGTCGAGGACGAAGTTCGCGGCTTTCTTGCGCTACTCGATTCCGAGCAGATCGGACCAATCAACATTGGCAACCCTGGTGAGTTCACTATCTCTGAGCTTGCCGAACTGGTGCTAGAAGTCCTCAACATCGAGTCTGAGGTTGTGTACCAGAACCTGCCGGTCGACGATCCGGCCCAACGCAAGCCAGATATTACCAAGGCGCGCGAGCTGCTCGGGTGGGAGCCAAAGGTCCAGCTCCGCGAAGGCCTTCAGCGCACCGCCGAATACTTCCAGAGCCTGGGTATCGAGAACCTCTAAATCGTGGCCGCCTCGGCGGCCTCGATGTTGGCTTCGTACCAGTCGATCGTGGCTCGCAGGCCGTCGGTGAGGGTGGTCGTAGCCGTGAACCCGAAGGATTCGCGCGCCCGCGTAGTATCGACACAACGACGCGGCTGCCCATCGGGTTTTGTCCGGTCCCATTCGAGTTCGCCTTCGAATCCCACCAATTCAGCGATGGTCTCGACCAGCGCCCGGATCGGTGTTTCTTCGTGGGCGCCGAGGTTGACCGGTTCGGCGTCGTCGTAGTTCTCGCTGGCTGCCACGATTCCGCGAGCGGCATCGTCGACATAGAGAAATTCTCGACTGGCTGCCCCGGTGCCCCAAACCGTGATCGTCGCGTCGCCCCGGTCTCGGGCTTCGACACACTTCTTGATGAGTGCCGGGATCACGTGAGACACCGCCGGATGGAACTTGTCGCCGGGCCCATACAGGTTTGTCGGCATCAGGTAGATGCCTCGCTGGCCGTACTGGGCCCGATTGGCTTGGAGATGCACGAGCTGAGCGAGCTTTGCCACGCCATAGGGGGCGTTGGTTTCTTCGGGATACCCCGTCCACAGCGAGTCTTCGGTGAACGGTACCGGTGTGAACTTCGGGTACGAACAGATGGTGCCGACGATTACGGTTTTTGCGGTGCCGGCGAGTCGAGCAGCCTCGATGATGTTGGTGCCTAGGAGCAGATTGTCGAGGTAGAGGTCGGCCGGTCGGGCCATGTTGGCGCCGATGCCGCCGACTCGTGCCGCGAGATGAATCACGATGTCGGGTGCTTGCGACACGAGAAGGGCATTCGCCGCGCCGGCCTCCCGGAGATCATGGTCTTTGCTTCGTGGAACGACGACGTCCGCGCACCCCTCGGCGTGCAGTCGGGCGACAACCGCCTGTCCGAGGAACCCGGCTCCACCCGTAACGAGAACACGTTGCTTGCGCCAATAATCCGACATGCGGGTCGACTCTACTAGGCCTCAGGCATGCCAGACTCAAGCCAATGTTTGGAACGGAGTCGTCAAGCGACCAGCCGTGTCGTGCCGGTCTTGTGGTCGAGCAGTGTTGGCACGCGGTGCCCGGAGGCACCGCAGGCGCAACTATTGACCTGCTGCGAGCCTTTGCGGGCCGCCCCGACGTTGTTGCGACCGGCATCGCTGCCCGTCACAAGGACGCACCCGAACCCGCCTACCGCGTGCCGGTCGACGTTCACCATCTGCCCTTTCCCCGTCAGCTGCTCTATCAGGCATGGAGTCGAGGGCCGTGGCCGCCGCTTGATCGTTTCGTGCGCGACGTCGACGTGGTCCACGCCACGGGCGGGATCGTCCCGTCGACAAAGAAACCGTTGGTCGTTACCCAGCACGACCTCGCCTGGGTGCACCATCGCGACCTTTTCACCAGCCACGGAGTCCGGTTCTTCGAGCGGTGCTTTCAGCGCACGATTGAACGGGCGCAATTGACCCTTGTGCCATCGCAGGCAACCGCCGACGATGTCGAACGGTCCGGTGTTGATTCTCGTTCGATCCGGGTTATCCCGTGGGGCGTCGACCAGGCGAAGGCCCCGCCCAACGAAGTCGAACAGGTCAAGGTTCGGTTCGCGCTGCCTGGACGGTACGTGTTGTCGGTCGGCACGCTCGAGCCGCGCAAGAACCTAGGTCGGCTTATCGAGGCGTTCAGCGCTTCGGCACCACCGGACGTGACCCTGGCAATTGTTGGCCCAACGGGCTGGCAAGAGGACATCGCTACAGCGATTGCTCCGCTCGGCGACCGGGCAAAGATGTTGGGGTTTGTGTCGCGCTCAGATCTGGTCGCGCTCTACGGCGGCGCGTCGGCCTTTGCCTATCCGTCGCTCTTCGAAGGATTCGGCCTACCGGTGCTTGAAGCCATGGCACAGGGGGCGCCGGTGATCACCTCCCTTGGCACAGCCACCGAAGAACTGGTCGCCGGTGGCGGCGGGGTAGGGGTCGACCCAACGAACGTCGACGCCATAGCAAACGCACTGTCCGACGTGCTGGCGGGCGGCGCGGACGTCAACGCCATGGTGCGCGAAGCCAGTCGTCGAGCAGCAACGTATACCTGGAAGCGAACCGCGGATCTCACGCTCTCTGCCTATGCTGAGCTGCTGTGAGCGCCATTGGAATCAATCTTCTGTGGTGCGTGCCTGGTGTGGTTGGCGGTACTGAAGAATACGCGGTACGAACCACCCAGTCGCTTCTCGATCGCCAGCCCGACGGGCTGACGTTTACGCTGTTTGTTCTTCGGCCCTTTGTCGACGCCCATCCAGAACTGTGCGAGTTGTGTAACGTCGAGGTCGCCGAAATCGATGGCTCGAACAGGCCGCTGCGGGTTTGGTACGAGACGACGTGGCTTCGTCGACGCACGCGCGAGCTGGGAATTTCCCTGTTGCACCACGTCGGCGGCACCATTCCGGCGTTACGGCCGGTTCCGTCAGTTCTCACCCTGCACGACCTGCAACCTCTGGCGATGCCCGAAAACTTCAGCTTGGTGAAGCGGTCGTATCTTGGTGCTGCCATCCCGCGGTCGGTGGCCCGCGCCGAGGTCATTGTTGTGCCGAGTGACTTCGTCGGGAGTGACATCAAAAGCCGGTTCAACACCGCGCCCGAGAAGGTTGTCACCGTCTCAGCGGGCTACGACTTGCCGACACTGCTCGAGGTTAACGACCCGGCTGTGCCCGCCGCAGTTGCAGCACTCATCAACGAACCCGAACCCTATTTCGTCTACCCAGCGATCACCCACCATCACAAGGACCATGCCACCGCTCTTCGTGCCGTCGCCGGAGCTCGCGACGCTGGCTGTTCGGTCCGCCTCGTGCTGACTGGTGGCAGCGGCCAAGCTGATGCTTCGGTCGACGACCTGATCACCGAACTCGCTCTCGAGCCGCTCGTCTGGCGGTTAGGTCGCGTCGAGCGGCAAATTCTTGAACTGCTGGTTGCGCACGCCGAAGCGCTGCTGTTTCCGAGCCGATTTGAAGGGTTCGGAATTCCCGTGCTCGAAGCCATGGCCCTTGGTTGCCCCGTGATCGCTGCCGATGCAACCGCTGTCCCGGAGGTGGGCGGCGACGCGATCACCTTGGTGCCGCCAGGAAACGTCGATTCGTGGGTCGACGCGATTATCAACCGAACGAAGAACATCCCCGAACGTGACAAGGTTGCAGAGGCCGGCCGACGTCAGGCAACGGCGTATGCGTGGGAGCTGGCGGGCGCAGTGCTTGAGGATGTGTACCGACAGGCGCTCGCACCATGAAGCTGCAAATTTTTGTCCCCCACTTCGCTCCGGATTACGCACCGACCGGTTCGGTGATGACCGCCATTGTCGGCGGCTTTGCCGAACTTGGACACGAGATGGAGATTGTCACTTCGTTGCCGTGGTACCGCGAGACGCGAATCGAAGACGGCTGGGGCGGCAAGGTTGCCCGGCTCGAAAAGACTGCTTGGGGTCAGATTCGACGGCTGCATCCATTCCCGGCCGACAAGGGCAACATTCCGGCTCGAGCGTTGGCGTTCGGCGGGTTTACCACGCTGGCTGCCGGCTACGGGACCGGGTCGACCTTCGCCGCCGATGCGGTTTTGGCGATGTCGCCTCCGCTTACCCTTGGCTACGCGGGCTGGACATCGGCGAAGCGTCGCAACGTGCCGTTCGTTTTTAACATTCAAGACGTGTTCCCCGACGTAGCTGTCGAGTTGGGTGTGCTCAAAGGGCCGAAGGTCATCGGGTTCTTCGAACGCATGGAGAAACACCTGTATGGCCTTGCCGACGCGGTCACCGTTCTGAGCAACGATCTGGCCGACAACGTTGGCCAGAAGGTGGGAGACCAGCACCGCAGCAAGGTGCGAGTGATCCCCAACTTTGTCGATACCGAAGCCATCGCGGTTACGTCGCCAGGCGATACTTCCAACTCGTATCGCACAGAATTCGGTCTCGCCGGCAAGCTCGTGGTGATGTACGCCGGCAACGTTGGGTTCTCGCAGTCGCTCGAACTTGCTTTAGGTGCTGCGGAGAGCTTTGTCGACCGCACCGATGTGGTGTTTGTCATCAATGGCAACGGCTCCGCTCGACCCGACCTCGAGCGGCAGGCTGCACATCTTCCCAACGTGCGGTTTATCGACTACCAGCCGGTCGAGCGTCTTGGTGAGGTCCTGGCCGCAGCCGACGTACACCTTGTTCCGCTAAAGCGCGGTCTGGCGCACAGCAGCGTGCCATCGAAGTTCTATTCGATTCTTGCGGCGGCGCGGCCGGTGCTTGCGAGCGTCGACGCAGGTACTGAACTCGCGAACCTTATCGACTCGACAGGGTGCGGTGTTGCCGTTGAGCCCGATGACCAGCCGGCGTTTACCGCTGGGCTCGTTGCGCTGGTCGAAAGCGCCGAAATGCGCAGCAGCGCCGGCGCAGCTGGCCGTAGTTTTGTCGAGACGTGGATCTCGCCGTTCGGTGTCGCCGAGCAGTACAGCGCCTTGTTTAGCGAGCTGATCGAAGGCCGGGGAAAACTGTGACACATCAGCGCTACACGGAATCTGCTGCCCGCCACCCCTTTCGGTGTGTAGCGACGGTAGCGTGGTCAATCTATGGGTAAGGCTTCCTCTTCAAAGAAGGTCGCGCGGGCAGCACGAGCCGGACAATCGTCCGGGTCGAGCGAGAAGCGTGACCTCGGTTTTCCGGTCGCAATGGCAATGGTTGTGATCCTGGGCGTGCTGCTTGTGACGTACGCCCGGTCGACACGCGACGCCAGCGCTGAGGCGCCGACATTGCAGGACCACTGGCACTCGGCGTACGCGGTGTATGACTGTCGCACCGAGTCATTCCTGCCGTCATTTACTAGCGACTACGACCCGCGTGGCATCCATTCGCACAGCGACGGCCTGTTGCACATCCACCCGTTCTCCTCTGCGGTCACCGGCGACGGCGCGACGCTTGACGTCTTCTTCGACGCAATGCTTGTTGACCTCGATGACGACGACACCAAGATGGTGCTTCCGAGCGGTACCGAACTGGCCAACGGTGCCGATTGCGGCGGCGAAGAAGCCGTATTGCAGGTTGCCCGGTACGACGCCAACAACATCGAGGCGGGCCCGTCCGAAATCGTCAGTTCGAGCATTGGTGATTTCATCTTCGAAGGCAACCGTGAGGCATACACCATCGCCCTTGCTCCACTCGGCGCCGATATCCCGCCGCCGCCCGGCGACCGACTCGCTCAGCTCGATGCGGCGAGCCCTGATCGTGGTATTCCAAACACCATCGTGCCGAACTCGCTTCTCGACCCGGTCGTCGAAGACACCGAAGACACCGAAGACACCGAAGAGTAGAACCCCTGCTCCGCCCTCTCTCGACCCTGTCGGTCTAGAAGAGCGAAGCCAGTAGAATGAGAAGATGTCCCCCAAATCGTCTCCGTCGCAACGCGTTCTTCTCACAGGCGGTGCTGGCTACATCGGTAGTCACGTCGCTGTCGATTTGCTCAACGCTGGCCATGAGGTTGTAGTTGTCGACAACTTCGTCAACAGCTCGAGCGACAGTATCGCGGCGATCGAAGGCGCGACCGGAAAGTCATTGACGTTCATCGAAGCCGACGTCACCGACCGGGCAAAGATGGTCGACGTGCTCACTGGGCACGACATCAGCGCCGTGATCCATATGGCGGCGCTGAAGGCAGTCGGCGAGTCGGTCGAAAAGCCCCTGAGCTATTACGCCAACAACATTGGCGGCCTCGTGACGTTGCTCGACGCGATGGCCGAAGCCGAGGTTTGGCACTTCGTATTTTCTTCGTCTGCCACCGTGTACGGCGACGCCAAAGAGGTGCCAATCCCTGAGTCGGCTCCGCTGAGTGCCACGAACCCCTACGGCCAAACCAAGCTGATGGCCGAACAGATTCTTCGCGATACGGCGATTTCCGACGACCGCTGGTCGATCTTGGCCCTCCGGTATTTCAACCCGGTCGGCGCGCATCCAAGCGGGCAGATCTCTGAAGCCCCCAAAGGTAAGCCGAACAACCTGATGCCATCGGTCATGGCTGCTGCGAAGGGCGATATCGACAAGGTGTTGGTCTTTGGCAACGACTACGACACCGTCGATGGCACCGGCGTGCGTGACTACATTCATGTGATGGACTTGGCGTCAGGCCACGTCGCAGCGCTTGGCTCTCTGGTGGACCGGTCGGGGTTCGATGCGTACAACCTCGGACTAGGTTCGGGTGTGTCGGTGCTCGAACTCATTGCCGCAGCCGAGCGAGCATCGGGCCGAACGATTGCGTACGACATCGTCGATCGTCGCCCAGGCGACGTTGCAGCGTCAGTCGCCGATCCGTCGCGGGCGTTAGACGAGCTTGGGTGGTCGGCAAAACTCGGTGTTGATCAGGCTTGTGAAGATACCTGGCGAAGCCAGAAAATCGCGTAGAGCGAAGTTCGCTTTCGTTTAGCGAAACAGGTCGTCAGCCGGATCGCGGACGATCGTATCGCCGACATTGCCGAAGTCGTCGCCCAGCCATGCTGGATCGATCCCGCGCACGATAGCTACCGGGATGCCTTCACTTTTGCCCATGACCAGCTCGGCTGCTGCGGTGATCTCGTCGACCAAACAAACCTCGGTGACCATGAGTTCTCGGCCGTTGCTGTCGGGCGTGCCACGCAGGTCGGCGATAGGAGCAATACCGGCTGAGCCGATTGCGACGTCGGTGAGCCCCCGACGCCACGGCCGGCCGAAAGTGTCAGAGATAATGACGGCGACGTCGTAGCCTGCCTTGCCGCGGATGCCGTCGCGGATCCGTCGTGCAGATCGGTCGCTGTCTTCGGGCAGCAACGCTGCCTGACCACGATCGACATTCGATAGGTCGATACCAGCGTTTGCGCACACAAAGCCATGTTTGGTTTGGCTGATGATGAGCTCGCCTCGGCGACGCAGAATTCGCACCGACTCCCGCTCGACAAGTGGTTTGTGGCTCAACGGGTTGTTTGGGTCGATGTCGACCATCATGTTCTCGGCCTTCGACACAATCTTCTGCGTGACGACGAGAACATCGCCGTCGTGAAGATCGGCAGCATCGGCGATGATCTGGGCAAGATCGGATTCGGCGACGATTTCGCCGATGCCAACAACCGGGATGATGGTGAGTGGTTCCACTGGTTAGGCCTCCAGGACCGTTTGGGCGAGCGACTTGGCGATAGCTGGTGTCTTCATAATCGACTCGGTGGCTATTGCCTGCATTCCGGCAGCCTGTACCTGGCCGATGGCATCTGTATCGGCGGTGTCGATGATGAGGACACGAGCAAGATCTTTATAAAGCGCGGCGACGCCGGCGACGCTGGCCTCATGGCCTAGTTCGATCAACAGCCGGTCGGCGGGCCCCTTTAGCGCAGCACCCGCAATGATCGGCGAGATTGCGATGACATCGTCTCTCCGGGCTTCGATAGCTTGTCGAATTCCTGGTACCGCCAAGACCGGGTCGATACTGACCAGTGGATTCGATGGGGCGATGACAATACGCTTTGCGGTGCGGAGCGCCTCGAGTACCCCGGGAGCAGGGGAGGCGTCGCTGGCACCGGCGAATCGCACCGACCGAACCGGCACCGAATGTTGCCGTTGTACAAAGTATTCCTGAAAGCTGATCTCGGTGCCGCCTGGCTCGTCGTGGTGCTGTTCGAGCGTGACTCGGGTTTCGACCCGGTCGTTCGACATCGGCAACATGGTGAGCGGCAGATCCCAAGCGGCCGCGACCTCGGTGGTGACCTCGCTGAGAGTTGCGCCATCGTTGAGGCGCTGGGTGCGATAGAGATGTGTACCGAGGTCCAGGTCGCCGAGACGGAACCAACTGACGCCTCCGTACCGTTCGAGACTGGTCATCGCCTGCCAACTTTCGCCAGCAAGCCCCCAACCTGTTTCGGGGTTCACCTGATCGGCAAGGGTGTAGGTGATGGTGTCGAGATCGGGGCTGATATGTAGGCCGTGAAGGATCAGGTCGTCGCCGGTGTTCACCACGGCGACAAGATCAGCAGCGTCGACGACCTGCTGGAGACCCCGCAGCATTCGAGCAGCTCCAACACCACCGGATATGACAACAACTGGGCCAGTACTGTCGGTGGGTTCTGCCATCTTGCTTACTTCAGCGACCGCAAGCGGCCTTCGAGCAGATCGAGATCGGCTTCGACCATAATTCTCACCAGTTCCTCGAACGAGGTCTTTGGTTTCCAGCCCAAAATCTTCTCGGCCTTACTGGCATCGCCTACCAGAAGGTCGACTTCTGCGGGGCGGAAGAACGCTTCGTCGATAACCACGTAATCCTCGTAGTTGAGGTTGACTACCTCGAAGGCCAGCTTCGCGAACTCTCGTACTTCATGGGTTTCGCCGGTACAGATAACGAAGTCGTCGGGCTCATCGAGCTGCAGCATTTGCCACATTGCCTCGACGTAGTCGCCAGCGAAGCCCCAATCGCGTCGGGCATCGAGGTTGCCGAGCCGAAGTTCGGTTGCCATGCCAAGGCTGATCTGGGCCGCGGTATGGCTGATCTTGCGGGTCACGAACTCCATGCCCCGACGCGGGCTCTCGTGGTTGAACAGCATGCCCGAAGAGGCGTGCATGTCGTAGCTCTCGCGGTAGTTAAGCGTGATCCAGTGGCCGTAGACCTTGGCGACGCCGTAGGGGCTGCGTGGATGAAACGGCGTGGTTTCGGTCTGGGGAACCTCGTGCACCTTGCCGAACATTTCGCTGCTGCTGGCCTGGTAAAAGCGGGCGTCGGGCGACACCAGACGTAGCGCATCGAGAAGGCGGGTGACGCCCAGCGCGGTCGTCTCGCCGGTCAGCACTGGCTGCCCAAACGACGTCTGCACGAACGACTGTGCTGCCAGGTTGTAGACCTCGTCAGGCTGATGTTCGCGAAGGACATGAATCATCGAGACTTCGTCGAGAAGATCGCCGGGGGCGAACTGCACCTGATCTTGGATGTGGGCGATGCGTTCGAAGTTGACGGTGCTGCTCCGGCGAACCATACCGACGACGTCGTAGCCCTTTTCGAGCAGAAGTTCGGCCAGATAACTGCCGTCCTGACCGGTGATACCGGTGATGAGTGCTTTCTTTGCCATGACTTAGGTCTCCGAACGATGCCACGCCAAAAGGTCGGCGAGGGTTTGCGATAGCGAAATCTCGGGCACCCACCCAGTTACCTGGGAGAGTTTTGCCGCCGACCCGCGAAGAATCGGGAGGTCGACGGGCCGCAGAAGATCCGGATCGATCTCGAGGCTCATGTGGTGGCTTGCGAGGGTCAGAAGTTGGTCTGCCAACTCTTGGATGGAGTGATCTTCACCCGAACAAATGTTGTAGACGTCTCCGGCCACGCCACGATCGGCGAGGAGCCGGTAGGCCCGGGCAACGTCGCGAACGTCGGTGAAGTCGCGCCGCGGTGTGAGGTCGCCGACAATGACCTTCGTTTCACCCGAACGCTCGTTGGTTGCGACCCGATGCGCGATGGCTGAACCGACAAACCTGGTGCTTTGGCCCGGGCCGAGGTGATTGAACGCCCGCACTCGCACCACATCTTGTCCGTAGCCGAGAAACGCTTGCAAGCACGCCATGTCGGCGGCCGCTTTGCTCGCTGCGTAGGGGCTGACGGGCCGGAGCGCAGCGTCTTCGTCAAGCGGAAGCTGATCGGTGGTGACTCGGCCATAAATGTCGGCGCTCGTGACTGCAATAACTCGTCGGACGTCGCATCGTCGTGCCGCTTCGAGAACATTGAGTGTTCCGTTGAGGTTGATGTTGAACGTTTCTGTTGGGGTGTCCCATGATCCGCCGACGTCGGCCTGACCCGCGAGATGGAAGACAACATCGGGTCGCGCTCGCGCCATATGGTCGACGATTGAAAGTGCATCGGTGATGTCGACGCCGTCGGTGAGGCGGTCGGCGCTGATGACCGAGTCGCCATGGGCGGTGAGGTGCTCAGCGAGATGGCGGCCGACGAAACCGGCAGCGCCGGTGACATACGCCCGCATCAGCAGCACTTCCCGCGGGATTCGATGGTTCTGCGACCCATCCCGCCTTGGTTTTCATGCATGTCGAAGGGTGCTTTGGTCATACGTTTCGGGTGTCCTCAACACGCAGGTTGAGGTGGAAGCGGGGGTTGAAGGTGCAGTGGCGTCGTGAGCACGAACGCCAACAGACGTCCTGTCAGAGTAGCCGAACAGTGGTGCTGGCTAAGCGTTCGGGTTCCCGACATGAACAAACCACTCCAGCCACACTAGCCTCAGGAGGTCGTGGCACCGGATACCAACACTCACGAGCGCCGCTCGAAGCAGCGCCCCCGGCCGTCGGTGCTCGCCGTGGTTGTCGCGCACGAACCTGGCGCTTGGTTCGCCGAGTGCCTAGCGAGTCTCGAGGCGCAGAGTTATGACCGGTTCGGCGTGCTTGTTGTTCTGTCGGGCGACGAAGCTACCTTTGCCGCAGCCGAGCAAACCATCGCTGCGCAACTCGACAAAGTACAGGTCGTGCGGGCACCCGGAGCTAAGGGCTTCGGCGCCGCTGTGCAGGCTGGCCTCGATGCCTTTCAACAAAAGGCGAGCATGCTGTTGCTCTGCCACGACGATGTGGCGCTCAACCCGCGGTCAGTGCAGATCCTGGTCAACGAGTCGATTCGTTCTCAGGCGGGCGTGGTCGGACCAAAGCTGGTCGACTGGGACGAGCCACGAGTCATTCAAAGCGTGGGCTTTGCGACCGACAAGTTTGCTACGCCGGTGCCACTGGCCGAGCAGGGCGATCTCGACCAGGAGCAATACGACGGCGTTGCCGACGTCTTTTCGGTCGCGAGCAGCTGCCTGCTTATCCGGGCCGACTTGTACGAAACCATCGGCGGCTACGACGCAGGCATGTCGTTCTACGGCGACGACCTTGATTTGTGTTGGCGGGCGCAAGCGGCGGGTGCTCGAGTCGTGGTCGTGCCGAATGCTGTGGCCCGTCACCGAGGCGTTCTCGACGAACGTCTCGGCAACGACGCCGATCAGCGGCTGAAGAGCCGACACCGGCTACGCACCGTGCTTTCGGGCTATGGCGGTTTCCGCACTGCACGTGTCATCCCGCAGGCGATCCTGCTCACGCTCATGCAGGCCGTCGCTGCACTTGTGACCGGTCGCGTCGGTCGACTTCGCGCCCTCTTTGGTGCGTGGACGTGGAACCTGGCCCGGTTTGGGCCGATCATGCGTCGACGCAAAGACCTCGCCGAGTTCAGACAGCTTTCCGACGGTGATTTCCGCGAGCTGCAACGAGGCGGAAGTTTCTGGCTATCGCAAGCGATTGCCGCACGAATCGGCAGCGATCAGCGAGACTCTGCGGCGGCGCTTTCCGAATCGTTGCGCAAGTCGAGCGTGCGAGTTCCGGCGCTGGCCGCGGGTGTGCTTGGCGTGGTCTTTCTCTTCGGCAGCCGACAGCTGATCACCAGCGACATCGCCGCGGTCGGCCAGCTCGCCCGGTTCGACTCTTCACCTGGCGACCTCCTCGGCGAATGGTGGAGCGGTTGGTGGTCGACCGGACTCGGAACCGACGACAGCCCGCCGTTCGGCTACGCACTGCTCGCCATGGTTGGTTACCTGTTCCTCGGAGCGATGGGGGTCCTGCGGAAGCTGGTGATCCTGGCTGCTATCCCTGTTGGCGTGTTCGGCGCGTTCTCGGTGTTTCGCTCGAGCGGGTCGCTGTGGGCTCGTGTGGCTACCGCAACGGTATACCTCTCTATTCCCGTGGGTTTCAACAGCCTTTCGGAAGGTTCCTGGTACGGCCTGCTCGGGTATGCGGCGGCCCCGTGGCTTGCCCTTCACCTCGGTCGCGCCCATGGCTCGGCACCGTTCCGGGTCGCTCAATCAGGCACGCGGCCAACGGCGCAGATTCTTCGACTGGGGCTGTTCCTTGGTGTTGTCGGTGCGTTCGTGCCGCCGATTTGGATCGTTGCCGCAGTGATGCTCGGAGGCCTCGTCGTCGGTGCCTTACTTGCCGGCTCACTGCAAGGCACTGCACGGATGGTGTCGATCTTTGTGCCCGCCGCCGGCATCGGTCTTGCCTTGAACTTGCCGTGGTTTCTCGGCGTCACCTTACCAAGGTCGCAGTGGGCGCCGGTGGTCGCCGCTGGTTCGTCTGACGTCGGTGCGCTGTCGCTTCGCCAGATCTTGCTGTTCGATACCGGACAATTCCAAATGGCGGGACTACTGGTCGCCCTTACGGCGTCGGCTGCGTTTGTGCTCATCATCGGCCGCTCTTGGCGCCTCGTGTGGGGCATTCGGGCCTGGGGCGTTGCTCTCGGGGCGTGGGGTCTCGTATGGGTCGGCGAATATGGGCTACTTCCTTTACCGTTGCCAGCGGCTGAGCTTTTGCTCCCGGTTGCTGCTGTCGGTATCGCAATGGCCTGCGGCCTCGGTGTCATTGCTTTCGAAACCGATCTGCAGCTCCACAACTTTGGGTGGCGTCAGATCCTCACGGTGGTTGCCGCGCTTGGCATCGCCGTTGGTGCGGTACCGCTGGTGGCCAACGCGACCGATGGCCGCTGGAACATGGCCCGCGCCGACATCGATGCGCAACTGTCGTTCTTCGACACGGTCGTCACGGAAGAACAATTTGCCGCTGGCATCAACCAGCCCCCTGAAGGTGCCTATCGGGTGCTGTGGGTTGGCGACCCGCGGGTGCTTCCCGGCGCTGGTGTCCCGCTTGATGACGAGATGGCGTTCTTCACCACCGATAGCGGGGGAGTGGACATCACCGACCAGTGGGTCGGCCGTGTTGATGGCGCTACTCGTCTCATCCGACAAGCTATCGAGGCGGCTGTCGACGGCGACTCGAGTCGACTCGGTTACGACCTCGCTCCGCTGGGAATTCGCTACGTCGTCGTTGTCGAACGCAGCGCCCCAGCACCGTTCGCTGATGAGGTCTTCGAGGTGCCCGAAAGGCTCGACGCTGCCTTCGCAGCCCAACTCGATGTGCGCCGGATCTCGACGGTAAACCGAGCCGTTCAGGTCTATGAAAACGACGCATTCTTTCCAGCGCGCGCCGATGGCCTCGTCATCGACTCGACGCAGCCCCGTCCCCAGAACCCGGTGCTGCTCGAACGAACTGGCTTCGCGACCTTCGCCGGGCGCGTCGAGTCAGATCACGTTGTCTACGTCGCGGCCGCGCCAACCGGGCGGTGGCGGCTCGAGGTTGGCGGGGTCGCCGCATCAAGCGAAACCGCCTTTGGTTGGGCGACGAGCTTTCGCCCAGAGACCGGAGGCGACGCGGTTCTTACCTACGAGCGGAGCCCCCTGTCACTTGTTGTGCGCCTCCTGCAGGTCGGTGGTTGGCTGGTAGTCATCGCTCTTTTGTTGCTGTTCCGTTCGAGAGCCGAGCGCGAACTGGCGCGTAGCGCACCGGCCAACCAGATCGAGGTGGCCGCATGACCGGGTTTCGTTGGCCAGCGCTCATCTGTCTTCCGGCGCTCATCATCATTGGACTCTTTGTTGATCAAGGCCGGCCGACCGCCGAACCCGATCTTGTGACCGGTGCGCGCACCGCCTCCTCGCTGCGACCCGACGACTCGGCTTCGGCCACCTGGTTCTGTGTGGCAGGAGTTCCCCCAGGTAGCGCCGATCTTCCGGTGGTGACGAGCCACAACATCCTGGTCGTGAACACCACTCGCGAAACCCGGCAGGTCAGGATTGTTGCCTACTCCGCAGCTACCGCCGATCGGTCCGAGCCCGAAGCACTCGAGGTCGAACTTGCGGCCGGCCAACGCTTCGATGTGCCGCCGACCGAAGAAATCGGGTCAGTGATGGTCGAGATCGACGGCGGCGGTGTTCTTGTCGAGCATAAGGTCGGCTCCGAACTGGGCAGCGACACCGCGCCGTGCGCATCGACCAGCTCTTCTCTGTGGGAGTTTCCGGCAGGCGAAACGCTCCAGGGAACCGCCGAGAGCATCGTGTTGTTCAACCCGTTCCCCGAGGACGCTGTTGCTCAGTTGGCGTTTACCGCCGACACCGGTCGACGAATCCCTGCAGTATTCGAATCGGTGGTCGTGCCAGGCCGTTCGTTCAAAGCATTTGATGTCACCACCGAGGTAACACAGGCTCAAACTGCGGCAGCGACCATCGACGTTAATGCCGGGCGCGTCATCGCCGAACGGGTGGTGATTCGTACTGAACGTGACCGGGGCTCCGGCCTGACCTCGACCACCGGCACACCTGGTTCGGCTCTTGTGACCTACCTGCCAATCGTGAAAGCTTCGGCCAGTCGCCTGACCGAAATCGTGGTCTACAACCCGTCGGACGAACGTGCCGAGGTCGACATCGAACTTCGTTTCGCCGACGACCGTCCGATTCCGGCCTTTGAGGTCCCGTTGCCGCCGCTGCACCGCCAGCGACTCGACCTCAGCACAGAACCGCGGCTCCAGGAGCTGCTTGCTGAGGAGGTCGACTACTCAATCATCGTTCGGTCCGCGAACGGTGTACCGGTGACCGCAGAGGTTTCCTATACCTCGCTGGCCACCGGCGACGAAGCCATTGTCGAAGGGGTAGCGACGATGATCGGGTCGCCCCTCGCCGCTACAAGGTGGCTAGTGCACGCCCCGCTGGTGGTAGAAGACGACGCCGAATCATCGGTAGCGATTCTCAACCCATCGTTTGAAACGATCGCCCGCGTTGACGTGACGATCCTCGATGCCGAGGGTCGACGTCGCTCCGGCGGCGAGCCAATCGAAATTCGCACCGGCGGTCGACGGACAATCACCTTCGACACGCTTGGTGCTGCCGCAAACGAAACAGTGATCTTCGAGGCGACGAGCCCAATCGTGGTGGGACGCCAGATCATCAGTCTGTCGTCGATTTCTATGGCGATGGGGTTGCCTGATTCTTCAACCCTTGCGGTCGAAACCAACGGCATCGGCTTCTAAACGGGCCGACGCCGCTAGTCCTCGCGAAGATCGGCGACCGCAGCCCACAGGTCGGCTGCCCTTGGCGGCCCGAGAAACGACGCCCGCACAACGCCCGACGCGTCGACGACGCAGGTCGTGGGCACCGCATCGATGGCGTAGCGCTCGTGTAGCCGACGTGCCGACGAGAGTTCAACGGTCTGCACAGCAACCGCCTTGCTTTCGAGAGCTGCGGCGACATCGATCGCCTTTGCGCACGAGGAGCATCCGGCGTCGGTAAAGACCGCAACCAGCCAGTCTTTGTCGGGCTCGCTGAAGTCGTCGCGGTCGAGCTGGTCGGGCACACTATGGCCGGTGCGAACCGGTGCATCGGGAGCCCGCCGTTTCGCGAACCAGGCAATGGCAAGCGCTACGGCGATGATGACGACGGCAAGAACGAGTCGGTCCATACGGACAGCCTTGGTGTTGTGCGTTGAGTTTCTACGAGGACGATTCAGGAGTGTCGGCACCCACACCAAGCACGGCAGCGCCGGTGTTGGCGACAAGACCCGTGTCGTCGGTGTCGCTCGTCGTCGACCCTGGTCCGGGTGCGTTGGCGACGTCGATAAGACGGTCTACTTCGGCGCCGCTGATGGTCTCGTGTTCAAGTAGTTGACGAGCCAGCAGGTCGAGTGCGTTGCGGTTCTCGGTGAGTAGCTCGCGGCAACGGGTCTCTTGATCGCGAAGAATCCGTTGGATCTCTTTGTCGATAACCCGCGCAGTGTCGTCGCTGTAGTCCTTGGTGCTCATCATTTCGTCGCCGAGAAAAACCTGTCCCTGCGAGCCCCAAGCCATGGGGCCAATGACTTCGCTCATGCCCCATTCGCGGACCATCTTGGTGGCCATCTCTGTGCCGCGAACGAGATCGTCGTTGGCGCCAGTTGACCCAATACCGAAGACAAGCTCCTCGGCCATACGGCCGCCAAGCATGACGACAAGACGATCTTCGATGTAGTCCTGGCGGTAGATGTGTCGCTCCTCTTCGGGCAGCTGCATGGTCACACCGAGTGCCATTCCCGACGGAATGATGGTGACCTTGTGCAGCGGATCGGCGGTGGGAAGCAGCGCTGCGCACAGGGCGTGGCCCGACTCGTGGTAGGCCACCGCTTCCTTCTCGGACTCCGACAATGCGGTGGATTCGCGTTTGGCGCCCATCAGGACCCGGTCGCGCGCTGAGTCAAAATGGCTTGCCCGGATGACGTTGTCGCCGCCCCGCACCGCGTGAAGTGCAGCTTCGTTGACCAGGTTTGCGAGATCGGCGCCGCTCATACCCGGCGTGCCTCGGGCAACGAGGTCGAGATCGACATCGCTGTCGATCTTGCGCCCTCGCACATGCACGTCGAGGATTTGGCGGCGATCGTCGAGCTCGGGAAGGGGCACGATGACCTGCCGGTCGAAGCGGCCCGGGCGCAGCAGGGCTGGATCGAGAATGTCGGGACGGTTGGTCGCGGCGATCATCACGATGCCTTCGTGGGCCTCAAAGCCGTCCATCTCCGAGAGCATTTGGTTGAGTGTCTGCTCGCGTTCGTCGTGTCCGCCGCCAAGACCGGCGCCCCGTTTGCGGCCGATCGAGTCGATCTCATCGACGAAAATTATTGCTTTGCCCATTTTGCGGGCGGAGTCGAAAAGGTCACGAACTCGGCTTGCGCCGACGCCGACGAACATTTCCATGAAGTCAGAGCCGGTAACCGAAAGAAAGGGGACACCAGCTTCGCCGGCGACCGCTCTAGCGATGAGGGTTTTACCGGTTCCTGGAGGACCGACCAACAAGATGCCCTTGGGGCTCCGGGCACCAATTTCAGCGAAACGGCCCGGGTTCTTGAGAAAGTCGACGACCTCGTTGATCTCCTCTTTGACGCCGGCGTAGCCGGCAACGTCTTCGAACGTGGTGCCCGGACGTTCGGTTGAGTAGGTCTTGGCTTTCGAACGGCCGATCGACATTATGCCGCCCATCTGGCCTTGCGCCCGGCGTTGCATCCACCAGAAGAACAAAATGAGGAGGCTAATAGGCAATAGAAGTGGAAGCCACGACGCCAGGAAGCCGGGTTGCGGGTTCACGAAACGATACGCGACGTTCTTTTCTACAAAGAGGTCGCGGTCGATATCGCTGAACTCATCGTTCCCGGTGGTCACGAAGGTATCGCTGCCAGACTCGTTGCCTTCGAAGGCTTCGGAATATTCGCCTTCGATGAAGCCGGTCTGGGAGTTGATGACGACCTCTTTGACGAAGCCGTCCTCGACGTATTCGACGAACTCGCTGTAGGTGATTTCTGTAGCGTTCGAAGCGGGGTTCAGAAGTGAAAGTGCGATGAGGCCAACGACGATTCCGCCGAGAAGCCACATTGCCCAACGGGGCCAACCTTGGTCGGCGCGGGCCCCTTTAGGGCGCTCGCCGGAGTCAGGCTGTTGAAGGGGATTATCTGCCATAGAACCATCGTAGGGCGACCAGCACCGCTTGGGGCCGCGAATCGGCTTGATTTGCTGGTCGTGTGCTATCCGCCGCTTTGCGTCGGAATCTCGGTAGATTGCCTGACATGTCCCGGCACTGCGCAAAACCCACCTGCGACAATCTCGCTGCCGCCACACTCTCGTACCAGTACGAAACGGCGACGGTGTGGGTTGAGCACCTGCACATCGATGGTCATCCCATGACACACGACATCTGCCTCCGCCATGCGGACGCCATGGTCGTGCCCAAGGGCTGGACACTTGAAGACCAGCGACATGCGGCACCGGCCCGAACTGCTGGCGCGTTGCCAGGTCCGCTGCAACAAGCGAGCTAGAACACTGACCGCGGCCAGCGGTGGTGACACGCCAGACCCCGGAAACACCCAAGATGCAAGTGACCCGGGGTACACCCCGGCGTTCGCTATCGGTGCCGCGTTTGTTGGTCTGATCGTCGGGATCTTGCTGAGCGGCACCGTCGGCCTGGCGGTATTGAGCGGCTACGACAGCACTGCGGAAGGCGCAGCTATCGGTCGCGCTCTGGCGCAGAGCCAAGCTGGGGTTCCCCTCGAGGTCCGTTTTCCACCGTTGTCGCTTAGCGGCCTGTTGCAGATCCCGTTATGGATTGGACTGGCGGGGGCTCCGATTTTGGTGAGCCGACTGTTTGGCCGCGGCCTGGTGAACGATTGTCTCGCCCGGTTTACGGCCGCCGACGTGCCGACCGGTCTTGCAATCGGTATCGGCGCACAACTGTTGGCGGTTCCAGCGTTGTATTTCATCGTGTTTCAATTCATTGGTGAACAAGACGTGAGCGAGGCCGCGCGTGCAATTACCGACCGAGCGAACGATCCGTTCGACCTGATCGTGCTTGGGTTGATGGTCGTGGTCGGCGCACCCGTCGTTGAAGAACTGTTCTTCCGCGGATTCGTGCAGCACAACCTCGATCGTTGGATCGGCTTTTGGCCGGCGTGGATCATCGCATCGCTTCTTTTCGCGCTCACACACTTTCAGGTGCTGCAGTTCCCGGCTCTGCTGATGTTCGGCATGATTGTTGGCGCGGTGTTCAAGTACTTCGGACGCCTCGGCCCCGCAATCTTCACGCATATGGGCTTTAACGCAGTCACCGTTGTAGCGCTCGTGTTGTTGTAAACGCACCCTTCGGGTCGCCGGACCTGCCGTTTCACCCAGATGTCGTGGGCCGTCCGGCCCTTCCTGTGGTCGACTGCTCGCTGCTGGACCTCGGTTGCCGATTGGACTCCACCCAGTCCTGTCGCACACTTGAGGAGCAGCACCATGTCGGGAAAGATGTCGGGAAACAACTGTAAATGTGGTGGACGCCTCGTCTCAATCGATCTCAAGATTGGCGAGGCCACGCGACGACTGTCGTCGTGTTCAAAATGTGACCGTCGCTTCTGGGAAGCCGACGGAGTCCCCGCCGCGCTTGGCGAGGTTCTCGAAGAAATCTCGGTCGTAGCAGACCAGAACCGACGTCGTTAGCCGGCCACATCGCTACGATGCGGGGAGGCGCGCCACCGCAACTCCTCTTCCCGGTGCGAAACTGAATCGGCTCATGTCATCGACAACTTCTCCTCCGTCGTCTGCCACGCCCGAACCGCCAAGCGGTATCGGCGATCTTCCCGACGTCGAGGATCCTGTCGACGTTGGCATAGAGCCAGTCGATCACAACCCGGCGGGCGACGATCCCGGCACACCCGACCGCAACCCGGCTGGCCTGTTTGCCAACCCGCCGACTCTCGAAGGGGTCGTCTCGTTTCTGATCGTCGCAGCTTCGGCAATTTTTGTACTCGTCGAGATGCACCCGGGACTCTTGCTGAAAGACACGCTGCCAACCGGCGGCGACATGGGTGCCCACGTCTGGGGCCCAGCTTTCCTGCGCGACGAACTGCTGCCGAACCTTCGCCTGTCGGGATGGACCCCCGATTGGTACGCAGGGTTTCCCGCCTACCAGTTCTATATGGTGCTGCCGTCGTTGGTGATCGTCGCTCTCAACGTCGGGCTGCATCCTGTCCTGTCAGTGCTGGTACTGATCGCTCTTGCTGGCATCGTTACGATCGCCGATCGCCGCGGACTTCTCGAAGGTGCACGATCGCACGCAGTGGCAGTTGTGGTCACCATTCTTGCGGTGCTGGCCATCGGCGTCCCGTATGGCGTGGCCTTCAAAATCGTCGCGGTTAGCGGCCTGGTCACGATGCCGATTTCTGGGTGGGCGCTCGGACGTCTGTCAAACATGCCGTTCCCGATTCCACCACTGCTAGCGGTGGCGACGCTGCCGTTTATCTTCGACCGGTCGTTCAACATTTATGGCGGTAACGCTGCGTCGACGATGGCGGGGGAGTTCGCCTTTTCGATCAGCCTTAGTTTGTCGCTTGTGTTCTTGGGGATGTTTCAACGGGCGCTCGACACGGGGCGGAACCGTGGGTGGGCCACGGTGCTCTATGCAGTCACCCTTCTTTGCCATCTGATCCCGGCAGCGTTCGCAGCCGTGGTCGCAATCATCATGCTGACCGTCCGCGTAGGTCGCCGACAAACCCTGAACTCGGTGGGCATTGGGGTCTGCGGTGTGTTGCTGTCGGCGTTTTGGCTCGGGCCATTCTTGCTTCGTCGCGAACTTCTCAATGACATGGGTTGGGAAAAGCTGACGACCTACACCAACTATCTCTTCAGCCGAAACAACCTCAACCCGGCCGACACGCTGCTCAATAGTCCACCGTTCCAACTGGTATTCATCGTTGGGCTGGTGGGTCTTGTGCTGTCGATTATCAGTCGGAACCGCCTTGGCGTGGTGCTCGCGCTTGCAGCCGCGGTTGGCGCTGCCGGATTCCGCTTCGCGCCCCAGAGCCGGCTCTGGAATGCGCGTCTGTTGCCGTTCTATTACCTCAGTGTGTACCTCCTCGCCGGGCTAGGCATCGCGTTGCTTCTTCGCATGATCGCCCAAGGGATTTCGACAGACTCGGTGGTGCGAAGAGCATTCCGAGCCTCTGGCGCACTGATGACCTTCCTGGCCATATTTGTAGCTCTCGGCCTGCCGCTCGGAGCGCTTCCCGGCGGGTCTCGCGACGGAAACGGCGTCTACTCGTGGGGTCCCCTGGAAACCACCGATCGGTCATACGTGCCGGGCTGGTCGGATTGGAACTTCTCGGGGTACCAAGCAAAGACCGGCGACGCGAGCGGCGGCGGCTGGGCCGAGTTCCGGCAGCTGATGGTCGATATGGACGGCATTGGTCAACAGCAGGGTTGTGGCCGATCGTTGTGGGAGTTTTCGAGCGAACTCAACCGGTATGGCACGACGATGGCACCGATGTTGTTGCCGCACTTTACCGATGGCTGCATTGGCTCGATGGAAGGGCTGTACTTTGAGTCGTCGGCGAGCGTTCCGTATCACTTCCTCATGCAATCAGAGTTGGGCGAAAGCAACTCACGTGCCCAACGAGATCTGCCCTACAGCGATTTCGATATCAACCTTGGTGTCGATCATCTGCAGCTCTATGGCGTCAAGTACTACCTGGCATTCAGCGATCTGGCGGTCAACGCAGCGCGGGCACATCCCGATCTGGCGGAACTTGCCACGAGCGGGCCTTGGGTTGCGTTTGGTGTCGCCGGATCGGAGTTGGTGAGCCCGCTTGGTTTCGCACCGGCTGTCATGACCAACGTCGGGCCTGCACAGGACGAATGGCTCGACGTCGGCGTCGAATTCTTCCAGCAGCCTTCGAACCAGGATGTCTTCCTCGCTGCCGACGGGCCCGACGAGTGGCAGCGGATCGACATGATCGAGGTCGTCGGCCCGCCACTGGCCGAGGGCGAAGCAGAGCCGCCGAAGCGCTGGGGTGGTGTGGTGCCATCAGCTGATCTTGTGCGTGAACCGGTCGCTGCGGTGCAGGTCTCAAATATCGTGGCGTCAACCAATACCATTTCGTTCGATGTCGACCAGGTTGGTAGCCCGGTGCTGGTAAAGGCGTCGTACTTCCCGAACTGGAAAGCCAATGGTGCTGAAGGTCCGTTCAGAGTGACGCCGAACCTGATGGTTGTGGTGCCGACGAGCACCGAGGTGACGTTGAGTTACGGCCACACTTGGGTCGAGTACCTATCGTGGCTGCTAACGGCTCTCGGTGTTGTCGGACTTGTGCTGCTCTCGCGGCGCGACAGCCGCCCCGATGCCCCGCTGTTCGATCCGGTCGCATCGTGGCTTACCGCAGGGGTTGATCTCGAAGGTCCAGCAAGCACTGGCGACACCGGCGATACTGGCCGCGCCGGAGTGCCGACAGGCGCGGCGGTCGGCGCTGGCATCGGTGCCTCCTCGGGCGCTGTGGTCGACGAGGACGCGTACGCTGCTGGATATCGCGACGCGCTGGCGCGTGTCCAAGCCGAGTTTGAGGCCGACGGTCTTCCCGACATCGCCGTCGATGAGGTCGGGCCGAGCCGTGGAGTGGATCCGTTTACTTCGGCTGACGAGTCCGAGGCTCGAGACGATGATTGGCCGTCGGGCAGCGAGGCTGACTCCGACGACCCAACCCATGAATACTGATCGGACTCTTCCGCTCCTCGGTCGCACCGGACTTCGTTGGTTTGCCCTCGGAGGTGTAGCGGCGACCGCAGTCGACGCCGGGCTGTACGTCCTTTTGCGAACGTCGGGCTCAGGCCTTGTGTTGTCCGATCTGGTGGCGCTGATCACTTCGGCGGCAGTCTCGTATGCGCTGCACCGCCTCATCTGGATGCGTCGCGATCCGTTCGTGCGTTGGATGCACTATCCCGGACTCTTTGTCGTTGTCGCGATGCTTGCTGGTCTTGTCGACATGGCCATGCTGTCGGTTCTTGGCGACCGACATCTGTTGTCCAAGATCATCGCTATTGCTGCCGCAGCAGTGGTGCGCGCAATGGCGTACCGGTTCCTGCTTCTGCGGGTCGTGCGGAACGAACAAAGTTCTCCAGCGAACCGGGCAACGCCACCCGGCGGTTACCGGCTCACCGTTGTCGTGCCCGCCTACCGCGAAGCCGACCGGATTGCCGGAACCATTCGAACCATTCACGAACAGCTTGATCATCTTGACCCGAACGGCGTCGAGATTGTGGTGGTCGACGACGGTTCGGGCGACGCCACCGCCGACATCGCAGAGGCTTCGGGCGCGGTCGTGGTGAAGCTGATAAAGAACCAGGGGAAGGGTGGCGCGGTGCGCGCTGGTGTGTTGTCGGCAACCGGTCGCACGATTGCGTTCCTCGACGCCGATCTGGCCTATCAGCCTCGACTCCTTGAGAACTTCGTGGTCGAGATCGAGAACGGTTGGGATGTGGTGGTGGGCAACCGCAAACACGTGGCGACGACCACGCTTGCCCAAGCGGGTCGCCTTCGAGAGATCGGCGGCCGGTTGGTGAACCTCGCCACGCACGCGCTTCTGCTCGGTCATTATCGCGATACCCAGTGTGGCCTCAAGGCGTTCCGGTCTGACGTTGCCCGGATGGTGTTCGGGTTGGGGCGGGTCGACGGTTTCGCCTTCGACGTCGAAATCTTTCATCTCGTCGAGCGGTATCGACTCTCGCTGCATGAGGTACCCGTTACCGTAGAGAATTCGGAACGTTCGACCGTGCGGCTTGTCGCCGACACCCGGCGTTTGGTTGCCGACTTGTTCAGGGTTCGGCGATGGGCGGCGCGAGGCGTGTACGACCTCGACCCTTCGACGATCGATTTGCCGGGTCCTGGAACCAGGTTCGGGCAACCGTCGTCGTCATCAACGATTCTGCCGCAATAGATCGCTCGGCTTCCACGCTCGGGCGTTTGACAACGCTTGTTACTTGCGAGGGTTTCGCTCCCTCTCATTCGATAGAGGTACACAAGCACACAAAATGTAGGTGAAACGGACAGAGGTTCTGTCCGGTTTTTCCGGTCGGCGGACCCGAAAGAGCTGCACAACCAGCAGTTGCTCTTTGGCGACCCTGCGCGCACCGGCGAGATGGCGGAGCAGGGCGGACGGAACACATCGTGGCGGTTGGCAACCAAAGTCGAGGTCGACATTTTCTGCTGGCGGGCTGGCTGGCTGGGCTTGTGGCGGTTCTTCTCGTGGCTGGTTCTGTGCTGGTTCTGTCGAACCCTGCCGGGGCAATCGAACGAGGGGAGGAGGCGGCCGATGTGGCGTCGATTCGAGCGTCGGTGTGGATCGGCAATTGCACGGGCGTGCTCGTCGCCCCCGATCTGGTGCTGTCGGCCCTGCACTGTCTCGACGCCGCAGATGCCAGGCCGGAGTACGCCGAAAAGTTCGGCGAATCGATGGCGACACGATTTGGGTTTATCGACTGGGAGCGCCCAGACCGGTTCTATCCGCTTGCCAAAGTCGTCACCGTTTCGGTCGGCGTCGACAAGCAAAATCCGCGCGCAACGGTCGAAGCGTCGGAGTATTCGGTACCGGGGTCAACCGACATGGTGCTGCTGAGGCTCGACTCGACTATCGCCAGTGCCGATGCGACGCCGGTCGAGGTAATGACCACTGTTCCAGATAGCGCACGTAGCAACCCAACGAGGTGGATCGAGTCGAAGAACCTGACTGTCCGAGGTTTCGGAAAGACCGGCCTTGGCGAGGGACACCAGACCGCGATGCTGCGATCGGGTGAAATCGTGGTTGCGCGATACCCGTGCCCCTATCTCAGCGAGGGCTGGGGGTTCGGCGAACCGAACAAGTTCTGTGCAAAGGAGCTTGCGGGTATCGGCCGGCCGGGCGACAGCGGTGGCGGAGCGTTTTGGGTCGACGGCGATGGCGATGAATGGTTGGTGGGAATCTTTCAGGGCCTCGAGGGCAAGACCGGCTCGAGGTTCGTGGCCACGTTCTTTCGCGGCGGCGTTGGTTATGCCGACCGGGTTGGTTTCGAAGAGTTTCCGCTTCCGACTATCGGCGGTTGGATCGACGGGCATCTTGCAAACAGCGTCGCTGGTGGGGTTGCCCGCATACAGAGCGTTGACCCGCTAGCTCAGCGCCGCACTGTCGCTGTCTCGATCGGTCGGCTGCAGACGCTTGTGCGTTGTGCGAACGACATCGTGAGCCTCGAGATGGCATCGAATGGCGGCGAACGCACGTACGAGCTCATGTCCGGCCTCGAGCGGCTAGTCGACCGCCGACTCAATCTCGCTGTTGTTGCTGACATCGGCCAACGGTTCGTCGAGGTTCGACTGTCGCTGTCTCGCCCAACTGCGTGCGAAATAGTGCGACGCAGGGCGCCGGGTGCGTGGACGGCGTCGCGGCTCGCTGTTCGCGTGAGATTCGACCTCCAGACCGGCCGGGCCACAGTGTTTGACCCAACGGCTGGCAGCGAATCGGGCGAAGGGTTGATGACGCTTGCGGGCAGGGGAGCGTGGTCGGCCGCTGCCCTTGATGTCGAATGGATTTCGGTGCCGCGTGTGCAAACGCTTGGAGGACCCCAAATTTGGCCGATGGAGTGACGAATTGGTGTCTCAGACGATGGTCCTGAGGCAGCGGACCACTACCCGAATAGGCTTCAACCCATGGCTGATCTCGACGCAATTTTCAAGGCATACGACATTCGCGGACTCGCAGGCGACCAACTCGATGCTGAGGCATCCCGAGCAATCGGTGCCGGCTACGCACGCTTTCTTGCTGATACCGAGGGCACGGCCCAGGTGGTCATCGCACGCGACATGCGCCCGACGGGCGAGGAATACTCGGAGGCGTTCGCCGACGGCGTCATGGGCCAGGGTGTCGATGTGATCATGATCGGTCTTGCTAGCACCGACATGATGTATTTCGCCTCGGGCAATCTAGGCATCCCCGGTGCGGTGTTCACGGCGTCGCACAACCCGGCCGAGTACAACGGCATCAAGATGAGTCGGTCGCATGCAGCACCGATTGGCGCCGATACTGGCCTGGCCGAGATCAAGGAAATGGCTGCCACTGGCCTTCCCGAGGTCGCCATCCGCGGCCGGAGGACGGAGCGTGAAATGTTGAGCGCGTTCGCCGACCATGTCCGTTCCTTTGTCGATACGAGCAAACTCACGGGCCTGAAGATTGTTGCCGATACCGCGAATGGTATGGGTGGCCTTGTTGCCCCGGCCGTGTTCGAAACGATCGATGTCGACATCGAGATCATGTACCCCGAGCTTGACGGTACGTTCCCCAATCACCCTGCCGATCCAATCCAGCCTGAAAATCAAGCTGACCTCATCGCCCGTGTGCTCGAGGTCGGTGCCGATGTCGGTCTAGCTTTCGACGGCGACGCCGACCGCGTGTTCCTTGTCGACGAAACCGGCCAGCCAGTTTCGGGCTCGCTCACCACTGCGCTTGTCGCAAAACGAATCCTTGAGAAGAAGCCAGGAAGTACGATCCTGCACAACCTGATCTGTTCGAAGTCGGTTCCCGAAGTTGTTGCCGAGGGTGGCGGCAAAGCCATCACCACCAAGGTGGGGCACAGCTACATCAAGGCCGAGATGGCTACCCACGACGCGGCGTTCGCTGGTGAACACTCAGGTCATTATTACTTCGCCGACAACTGGCGCGCAGACTCTGGTCTCATCGCGTCGATGTTCATTCTCGAGGCGATGTGCGACACCGGTCTCAAGCTTAGTGAATTGGTTGCGCCGCTCGACCGGTACTCAGCTTCAGGCGAGATCAACACCAAGGTTGACGACGCGGCCGCCACGATCGAAAAGGTGTCTGCCGCGTACCCGGGTGCCGACCAGAGCCGCCTCGACGGCCTCACTGTCGATTTCGGCGACTGGTGGTTCAACCTTCGAGCGTCCAACACCGAGCCACTGCTTCGTCTCAATCTCGAAGCAGGCGACGACGCAGCAGTCGCCGCCAAAGTAGCCGAGGTACAAGCCCTCTTTTAATCCCCTCACCCCGAAATTTTGTTGTGGGCTGACTGTTTTGTGTCGCTTTGCGTTAACAGAACGGTTTGCTGCCCCCGAAATTTTGTTGTGGGCTGACTGTATTGTGTCGCTTTGCGCTAACAGAACGGGCTGTCGCGACGACTCTTGGGGGGTTTGGGCTTGCTAACATTGCGGCATGTCGCTTGATAGTCGTTTGCTCGAAATCCTTGCCTGCCCCGAGGACAAGGGGCCGTTGCTGTACTTCGAAGACGAAAGCTCGCTCTACAACCCACGCCTAAAGCGTCGCTACAGCATCAAAGACGGCATCCCCGTCATGTTGATCGACGACGCCGAAACCGTCGACGAGGCCGAAGCGGCACGTCTCGTGGCAAAAGCCGACGCCGACGGGATCTCGCCGACCTTCGAGGCGTAAGTCACGGGCAGAAGTTGTAGCTGAGCGCCCGACTCGTGGCCGCACAGCCGTATACTGCAAGTCGGGCTGTTGCGATGTGGTGTCAGGTGACCCCAGCCCTTTTCGACTGTTTACCGCGCCCGTTCCGAGGCGTTCCCCGAAAGAAAGCGCAACTTCATGAGTAACGACTTCAAAGTCGCCGACCTATCTACGTCCCCATTCGGACGCAAAGAAATTTCCTTGGCCGAGCACGAAATGCCGGGACTGATGGCTCTTCGCGGTGAGTTCACCGACAGCCAGCCCCTTGCAGGCGCCCGCATCGCCGGTTCGCTTCACATGACGATCCAAACAGCGGTGCTTATCGAAACACTCACCGCTCTCGGCGCCAAGGTGCGTTGGGCATCGTGCAACATCTTTTCGACCCAGGACCATGCCGCCGCTGGTGTTGCCGTCGGTCCGGAAGGATCCGTCGAGAACCCTAAGGGTGTGCCGGTGTTTGCCTGGAAGGGTGAAACACTCGAAGAGTACTGGTGGGCGACGAGCCAGATCCTGCTGTGGCCGGGCGACGACGGCTCCTCGGGTGCCAACCTCATCCTCGATGACGGTGGCGACGCGACGATGATGGTCCACAAGGGACTTGAATTCGAAAAAGCTGGCGGTGTGCCTGACCCCACCGACGACGACCCCGAAGAAATGCACTTCTTCCTCGCCCGACTGAAGGAAATCTACGAAGAAGACCCACAGACATGGCATCGTGTCAGCGCGCAACTTCGCGGCGTGTCGGAGGAGACAACCACCGGTGTGCACCGTCTCTACCAAATGCGCGACGCCGGCGAACTGCTCTTCCCCGCAATCAACGTCAACGACGCCGTCACCAAGAGCAAGTTCGACAACTTCTACGGAACCCGTCACAGCCTGATCGACGGCATCAACCGCGGCACCGACACCATGATCGGTGGCAAGACAGCCTGTGTTCTCGGCTTCGGTGACGTTGGCAAAGGCTGCGCAGAGTCACTCCGCGGGCAAGGCGCTCGTGTTGTTGTGACCGAGGTCGACCCCATCAACGCACTCCAGGCCGCAATGCAGGGCTATCAGGTCGTGCGGCTCGAAGAGGTCGTCGACACCGCCGACTTCTTCATCACCTCGACTGGCAACAAGGACATCATTCTCGCCGAACACATGGCCAAGATGAAGCACCAGGCCATCGTTGGCAACATTGGTCACTTCGACAACGAGATCGATATGGCCGGACTGAAAAAGATGAGCGACGTACAACACGTCAACATCAAGCCGCAGGTCGATGAGTACGTGTTCCCCGACGGTCATTCGGTCATCGTCCTTTCCGAAGGCCGACTCCTCAACCTCGGAAACGCCACCGGTCATCCAAGTTTCGTCATGAGCGCAAGCTTCACGAACCAGGTGTTGGCTCAGATCGAACTACATGCCAACGCAGAGTCCTACGGCACCGAGGTCGTTGTTCTTCCAAAGATCCTCGACGAGAAGGTCGCCCGACTGCATCTTGATGCGCTGGGTATCCACCTCACCGAACTCAGCCAGGACCAGGCCGACTACCTGGGCATTCCCAAGGACGGCCCGTACAAACCTGATCACTACCGCTACTAGACCCGCTGTCAGATAGTACTTCGTGAGCACTGGTGTGCTGGTCGGGTGGGATGATTCCCGCTCGACCACACAGCGTGAAATTGGCTAGGCGATCGACCGTGTTGCGTCGGTGTCTGTCAGGTTGTCGTCGAGTTGCCGAAAGTACTCGTCGGAAAGGCCGATGCGAGACCGGGCAAGAAGCGATTCGGCTGCTTTGTAGCTGATCGTCAGTTCGTCGCTCACCTCGGCGATAGAGAGGCCAGCGACGTACCGGTAAAACAATGCCCGTTGTTGACGCTCGGGAATGAGTGCAAGCGCCTCGGTTAGTTCGTGTGATGTCTCGGCGACCGAGCCAACGGCGGCGTCAAGATGCATTCTCGCCTGGCCTTCAAGTCGCTGTTCAATGACCTCGCGCCGGGTACGGTCGCGCCAGTGGTCGACCAAGCGGCGTTTGGCGACGGTGGTAAGCCACGCAAGCGTGAGTTCGTCGTCGCGACAGCGTAGAAGACGGCTTGCTGCGGCCTCGAACGTGAGAGCGGTAATGTCGTCTGCGACCTGCATGCAGCCGCAGCGCCGAAGAACGAAGGCGCGAAGCCGACGAAAATGAAGGTCGTAGAGGTTGGCCAGCGCCTCCTGTTGGTCGGTCGCCAACGTTGCACGGTGACGCTGGGCTCTCCTGAAATCCGACATCGTGGTGTCCGCGACCCGGTGCTCAGGCGAGCGAGGATCTGCGGGGGTGGCTTCGTCGTGAAGCCACCCCCTGGGATCCGCCGCCGGGGGAGGGGTCTGCACGCACATGCACGACCCGCATGCTGTTGGTGTCCTTAACCGGGTCGAAGGTCTTCGGAGCGACCCTCGACCCGGCCGCGGCGCGGGGAGATGTTCCCGCCGCACCATGTGGCGACGGCTGAGCCGAGGCCACCGGTGTACTCGTTTGCTGCGTGTGCCAAGACGCGAATCGTCCGCGTCGACGTGTCATCGTGAACCCCAGTTGTCGCCGTTCTTTCTCCGGTGAACGCTCTGTTGAGCGCGCCGTTCGTCTATCTATCGAACGGCGCTCGACGAATCCCTCGGAAATTTTTGCAGGAATGAACAATTTTTTCGTGGGAATGGGGAGGACCCGACCGCGAAGACCTGACAGCGAAGACCTGGCCGCGAAGACCCGACCGCGAAGATCCTGGAAGACACTAAAGGACACTGGAAGACACAGCGACGACAGCGAGGTCTCGAAGTCAAGACAGCGAATAAGCGCAAAATTTCGGTGGTTTGAAACACCGTGGCGGGGACCAGGCGAGTTACGTTCAAGAGGCTGCGGTTGCGACCTGCCACAGTCTCAGTCCTCCCCGAAAGTCCCGAAGAAAGCGCCGGAAACGAACGTGCAAGACCTTGTCAGCCAAACGACAATCGATTTCGGTCGCCAGACAGTCGAGGCGTCGGACGAACGCCTCGGAAAACTGCGGCGGTTCAACGTGATCATGGGAGTATTCCACGCAGTTTCGGGTGTGCTCATGGTTGTTCTTGGCAACGATTTCGAGCTCGAGGTCTCAACCTTTGGGCTCAACGGACCGCCCGGAACGCCCTTGGCCGAAGGCACGCTCAACTCAGTGTTCGGGGTTCCGCTTGCGTGGGCGACCGCATCGTTTCTGCTGCTGTCGGCCTTCTTTCACCTCTTGATCGCCTCGCCGATTGGCTATAGCGGATACAAGTCTGAGCTTCGCCGAGGCCGCAACCGGTTCCGGTGGGTTGAGTACGCGATTTCGTCAACGCTCATGATTTTGTTGATTGCGCTCGTCACCGGTATCACCGACCTCGCAGCGCTCGTCGGTCTCGGCTTTGTGAACGCCTCGATGATCCTGTTTGGCTGGCTGATGGAGATGGCAAACGCACCTGATCGCAAGACGTGGTGGACCCCGTTCTGGTTTGGTTGCATCGCTGGAATCGGTCCGTGGATCGCGATCGCCGCCTACATCTGGGTGAACGTCAGTCGGGAGGGCGCCGAGGGGCCGCCGACGTTTGTGTACGGCATCATCTTCAGTCTGTTTTTCTTCTTCAACACCTTTGCGCTGAACCAGTGGTTGCAGTACCGCGGCAAAGGAAAATGGGCCGACTACCTTCGCGGCGAGACGGTGTACATCGTGTTGAGCCTGGTGGCCAAAAGTGTGCTTGCTTGGCAGATTTTTGCGAACACCCTAATCGAATAGCCGAAGCGGGTCTTGCGGGCACGAGTTGCTGAGAAAAGGTCGTTCTGGGCGGAACGGATCATCCATATGGTCCATTCGGATCAAATTTTTCTCAAGTATTTTCACCAATGCTTCGATGAAGGAGCATGCCGGTAACCACGATCTCCAGTCGCATCCTTCGTCTCCACCGATCCGAGACTGCGCCTTGGCCCGAGATCGAACGATGGAGCGAGGGCGACCTTCTTGCTGTTGTGTCGGACCTTCTCGCCAAAAGTTCATCGGCTGAGGCGGTCGCGGTTCTGCAGGTCGTTCCCGCCGACCCACCAGAGTTGAAGACCGCAGCGGGAATGCGACGCTCCGAACGTCGGATCGCTCAGTTGGCTGAACACTGCCGATCGGTAGTGCGCCGCTATGACCATGTCGGAATTCGCAACTGGTCGGTGAGTATCGTGATGTGGGGAGTCACTGCAGATGAGGCAATACCTCGTAGCGTCGCCCACCGCATTCAAGGAGCGTTGCCCGGTTCGAGCGTGACCGCGCCTCCGTGCATCGTTGGGGCAGCTATCGGTCGTCCCGGCAACGATGCGCAACAGCTGGTGCAGTCGAGCGAACGAGCGGTCTCCCAAGCGAAGTGGACCGCCGAGCCGGTGCAGGTGCTCGGTGCCCCCGCACCTTCAAGTCTCGAAGTCGATGCCGATGCCGGGGTTGACATTGCACTGAGCCCTTTGCTGGATGTCGGTAGCCCGACGGGCTCAAAGGTTGTCGGCCGTATGGTGCTGTGTTCCGAACGCCGCCGAAGAACCGATTTCTTCAGCCACCCGGGAAGCAGCGTCCTCGATCGACTTCTTGTGGGCATCGAGTCAGTAGCTACCTTGCTTGATCAGCCGTACCCCGGTTGGGACGACCTCCATCTTGAACTTCCGTTGTCGGTGCTTCGTTCGTCGAACACCACGCCGAAGGTGGTTGAGTCGGTTATGGCAGAGCTGCGCGATCCCGAACGTCTCACCTTGGCGTTGACCGGACCCGGCGGTCCAGAGATGTATGCAGTGGTACAGGACCTCCTCGAACCCATGCGCTCGGTTGGGGTATCGATCGAACGGGTATGGGATTACCAGCTTGCGGCCAACGACGACGCTGATGTGGTCGGCTCGACGATCGTTCGGGTCGGCGCCGACACCACCGGGTTTTTCATCGGTCGCGACAACCCGACGCGACTGCTTGCCGACGGACCGGTGTCGTTGGCGTCGACTCTGGGTGCCTCGGTTCTTGTTGAAGGTGGCTTTCATGAAAACGCCATCGAAGTGGCGTCTGACGCTGGAGTACGACTTATTACCGGAGCAGCTGTTGGGCAGACAAGGTATGAGCCTCTTCGCGGGGTAAACCTGCAGCCTGCCTGATCTTTCACCGGCCTGTCAGTGGTCGGCAGTACCTTGCGTCTATGTTGTCAGGTCTTCTTTCAGGCGGTTGCGCCGTATGCGCCCGTCCAGGTGCATCGCCATGCCTCTCGTGCGTCGGGTTGCTGCAACACCCAGGCAACATTGCCTGTCCCGCTGGTCTCGATTCGTGTGTCGCCGCGATCTCCTTTGAAGGAGCCGGCCGAGCTTTGGTGTCCTCGCTGAAATACCGCAACAACCGGCAGTCGCTGGCCTGGTTTTCGGCGGCTATCGCTCAGCAAGTGACATCTGAAGTCGACCTCGTTACGTGGATCCCGACCACGGCGCGACGCCGTCGCAAGCGCGGTTTCGACCACGCAGAGTTGCTCGGACGGCGTGTCGGCCGACGTCTGGCTATTCCGGCGAAACCCTTGTTGCGTGCTCCGGTTGCACGATCAGCAAGATCGCAGACTGGGTTGACCGCACGTGAACGCGAGCGGCGAGATGCCTTCGTTGCCGTCCGTTGTCGCGCTGGTTCAGTGCTGGTTGTCGACGACGTCATCACCACTGGCGCAACCCTCAAGTCGGCGGCAGCGGCGCTGCGTTGCGTTGGTGTCGATCGGGTGCATGGCGCCGCGATTGCCTATACCAAACCTCGGGGTTCTGAGCTACGACACGCCTGACCGTCTCAAGCCCGCCGGCGGCGCATACACTTCAAGAGTTCTATGGGAATCTTCGATAAAATTCTCCGCACCGGCGACGGCAAAAAGCTGCGGGCTCTTCAAGCGTTAGTCCCCGATATCGACGCGCTCGAATCCGCAACTCAAGCTCTCTCCGATGATGCGCTCCGGGCCAAAACTGCCGAGTTTCAGCAACGGCACCAAAATGGCGAACCGCTCGACGACCTGCTGGTCGAGAGTTTCGCTGTTGTTCGCGAGGCAGCATCGCGTGTGCTCGGGCAACGTCACTACCCCGTGCAGCTGATGGGCGGCGCCGCACTCCATTTGGGTTGGGTTGCCGAAATGAAAACCGGTGAGGGTAAGACGCTCACCTCGCTGCTGCCGGTCTACCTCAATGGCGTGGGAGGCAAGGGAGTTCACGTCGTCACGGTGAACGACTATCTCGCAACGCGTGACTCCGAGTGGATGGGCGAGGTGCACCGCTGGTTGGGCCTTTCCGTGGGCCTCATCGTTCCCGGAAACCGCGACACCGCCCACAAGCGCGAGATGTATGCCTGTGACATCACCTACGGAACCAACAACGAGCTTGGCTTCGATTATCTCCGCGACAACATGGCGATGTCGCTTGAGCGAAAGGCACAGCGGGGGCATAACTACTGCATCGTTGACGAAATCGATTCAATTCTCATCGATGAAGCACGAACCCCGCTCATCATTTCTGGTCGCCTCGCCGAAGCAGCCCAGACCTACTACCAGTTTGCCAGCATCGCCCGAGGGCTGCGCCGCGACATCGACTACGACGTCGACGAAGAAAAGCGCATCGTTGCGCCGACCGAAGAGGGCATTCATTCGGTTGAGGCCGCGCTCGGAATCGACAATCTCTATGACTCGGTTTCGTCGAATCTGGTGCATCACCTGCAGCAGTCATTGCGGGCCAAGGAGCTCTACCGGCGCGACAAGGACTACATCATCAAAGACGGTGAGGTAAAGATTGTCGACGAGTTCACCGGGCGTGTGCTCGATGGTCGGCGTTGGTCTGAAGGCCTCCACCAGGCTGTTGAAGCGAAAGAGGGTGTGGCGATCAAAGAGGAGAACCAGACCCTCGCCACCGTGACGCTGCAGAACTACTTCCGGCTGTACGACAAACTCGCTGGCATGACCGGTACCGCAGAAACCGAAGCCTCCGAGTTCGCGAATACCTATAACCTTCAAGTCGTTCCGATCCCCACCAACAAGCCGTTGGCCCGGGTCGACGAGGGCGATCTCATCTACAAGTCAGAAGACGCCAAATTCCAGGCAATTATCGATGATCTCTCCGATCGTCACGCCAAAGGGCAACCGGTGCTCGTCGGCACCGTGTCGGTCGAGAACTCAGAGAAGCTGTCGCGGGTTCTCGAGCAGCGAGGAATTCCGCACAATGTCCTGAACGCCAAGCAACACACCCGCGAAGCCGAGGTTGTAGCGCAGGCCGGACGCGTCGGCTCGGTAACCGTAGCCACGAACATGGCCGGCCGTGGCGTCGACATCGTGCTTGGCGGTAACGCGGAGAAGATGGCCGAGCGCGAGGTCGAAGGTGCTGGCCTCGAGCTTGAAAGCGACGAGGGTCAAGAACTGTTCGAGATCGAATTCGCCAAATTTGAGGCGGCATGTCGAACCGAGGGCGACAAAGTTCGTGAACTGGGCGGGCTCTACGTGCTCGCCACCGAACGGCACGATTCGCGTCGCATCGACAACCAGCTTCGTGGTCGCTCCGGACGTCAGGGCGATCCCGGCGAAAGTCGTTTCTACTTGTCGCTCGAAGACGACCTGATGCGGCTGTTCGCCACCGGTGCAATGGACTGGGTAATGGGTCGGGCGCTTCCCGAAGACGAGGCGATCGAAGCCAAGATGGTCAGCAAGGCCATCGAGCGGGCGCAAACAACCGTCGAACAAAAGAACGCAGAAGTTCGCAAGAACGTTCTGAAATACGACGAGGTAATGAACGAGCAGCGCAAGGTCATCTACAAGCGTCGCGATCAGATTCTCGAAGGCGCCGATCTGCGCGCTGAGGCCTTTGAATACCTCGGCGAAGCAGTCGATGCCTTGGTTGCCAGCCATGCGGTGTCGGATCACACCGACGACTGGGACCTCGACACACTCGCTACTGAGGTTGCCACCTACTGGCCGACCGATCAGACCGAAGAATCCCTCGAAGCGCAGCCTACGACCGATGCGTTGTATGAGGTGCTGGTCGCCGAGGCCACCGCTCATTACGAGGCTCGAGAAGAAGAAATCACGCCGGAGATCATGCGCCAGGTCGAGCGTCAAGTGATGCTGCAGATTATCGATCAGCGCTGGCGTGAGCATCTCTACGAGATGGATTACCTACGCGAGGGTATCCACCTTCGTGCGATGGGCCAGAAGGACCCGGCCAGCGAATGGCAACGGGAAGGCTTCGAAATGTTTGGTCACATGATGACCGGTATCGCCCAAGACTTCGTTAAATACATCATGCATGTGCAGGTCAACGTGAACGAAGAGCCGGCCCCAACCGCGGCCGAACAAGCCGTCGACGTTGAAGAGTCAGCTCCTGATGCTCAGGCAGAGACGGCGAGCCGAGCTTCAGGAACCGCCACGCCAGAAGTCGATGGCGCTCCGAAGATCATCGAGGAAAACCAGACGGCCAAAAAGGCGCCGGTGAAGCTCACCGAGTTCGAAAAAGCCGGTCGTAACGACCCGTGCCCGTGCGGCAGCGGCGACAAGTTCAAACACTGCCACGGCAAGAAGTAGAAACAAACCGTTATGCAGGATTTCACTGACGCACTCGGCGCGCTCAACCGACGCCGAGACGAAGCACGGGTGTACCTGACAATTGACGAGCTGCGAACCCGCCTGCCCCAACTCGAAACCGAGATGGGTCGGCCCGACCTTTGGGACGATGCCGATGCCGCCCGCAAGGTACAGACCGAATTGTCGGCGCTCACCGACGATCTTGCGCAATTCGAGGCGCTAGAAAGCGACATCAGCGATGTCGAAACGCTGTACGAGATGGCTAGGGAAGAGCTGGACGAATCTCTCGAACCGGAGATAACCGACGCGATTGTTGCCATCGAGGCGACGTTTGCCGAACTTGAAATGCGGTCGCTTTTTTCCGGTGAATACGACGAGAAGGACGCGGTGTGTCACATCCAGTCGGGCGAGGGTGGCACCGACGCCCAGGACTGGGCGGAAATGCTGATGCGCATGTACACGCGTTGGGCCGAACGCCGGGGGTTCACCATCGAAATCGACTCGGTGTCCGAAGGCACCGAGGCCGGACTTTCCTCGGTCGAATTCATTCTGCGTGGCCGCCACGCCTACGGGCTTATGCAAAGCGAGCACGGCGTCCACCGGCTCGTTCGTATTTCGCCTTTTAACAAAGAGGCGAAGCGACAAACCGCGTTCGCTTCGCTGCAGGTGGTGCCGTTCTTCGATGAAGTCACCGACGAGGTCGATATCGACGAAAAAGACCTGCGCATCGATACCTACCGGTCTTCGGGTGCCGGCGGACAGCACGTCAATGTCACCGACTCTGCGGTGCGAATAACCCATGTTCCGACAGGGGTGGTGACCTCGTGTCAGAACGAACGAAGCCAGCACCAAAACAAGGACCGTGCCATGCAGATGCTGGCAGCGAAGCTTCTCGATCTTGAACGGAAACAACGCCAAGATGATCTCGCCCAAATTGCCGGCGAGGCAAAGAACGTCGGCTTCGGGAGCCAAATTCGGTCGTATGTGCTTCAGCCGTACCAGATGGTGAAAGACCTGCGGTCGGAGTTCGAGACCGGGCAGGTTGACAACGTTCTCGGTGGCGATATCGAACCGTTCATGGAGGCCTACCTGCGGTGGAACCGGGCAAGCAACATCGACGGTGATGTGTCGTGAAGACAGCCACCGATGAAGCCGGCGCCAAATCCGTAGGTTTGTAGCCTGTCTGCCCGTCGCTTTTGTCGCCGCGCTGCTAGCGTTTTCCTCAGGTTCGGTGCGGACGCGAGCCTCAACCCCAGCGCTACGCAACAAAACGCAACTCTCCGGGACTGCTCCGGCAATCCCTTGACCTGTTATCTCCTTGTCATCGCCAACGCGATGGTTCCCACCGACATCTTCCCCGGTTCATGATCAAACTCGAGAATGTTTCCAAGAGCTACAAAGGCGGCACCAACACCGCCGCGCTCCAAAATGCCAACATCGACATCGGGAAGGGTGAATTTGTCTTCCTGGTCGGCCCGTCAGGATCCGGCAAGTCGACCTTTATCCGCCTGCTGAATAAAGAAGAGGACCCCAGCGATGGTCGCATCTTTGTGGCAGGCAAAGATATTGGGCAGCTCAGTAGTTGGAAGGTCCCGTACCTTCGTCGCAACATCGGCTGCATATTCCAAGACTTCAAACTGCTCGAAAAGCGCACGGTTGCCGAGAACGTCGCGTTCGCACTTGAGGTGATCGGGCGGCCCCGATCGGTCATTACCAAACAGGTTCCAGCGATCCTTGAACTGGTTGGCCTTGCCGACAAGGTCGATAGCTTTCCCACCCAACTCAGTGGCGGCGAACAGCAGCGCGTTTCGATCGCCCGAGCATTCGTCAACCGGCCGCTGATTCTGCTGGCCGACGAACCAACCGGCAACCTTGACCCAACCACATCGGTCGGCATTATGCGGCTTCTTGATCGCATCAATCGCACCGGCACCACGGTGGTTATGGCCACCCACGATCGCGGCATCGTCGACACGATGCGTCGGCGGGTGGTGGAGCTCGATAAGGGCACCATCGTTCGCGACCAGGCGCAGGGCGTCTACGAGTAGGACACGAACATGGCACTCAAGATCAGCTACATGCTCAAGGAGACCGGCACGAACCTTGTTCGTCGGATCTCTCTCACTATCGCAGCGATTCTCACGATTTCTATTTCTCTGGCGTTGTTCGGTAGTTCGCTGCTTGCCCGCGATGGCGTTGCAAACGCGACCCAACGGTGGGAGGGCGGCATCGAATTTGTCGTGTGGATGAACCCCGAGGCTGACGCCGATCAGGACGCAGCGATTCGCCGCTCTATCGAGGAGAGCCCGGCGGTCGCGAGCTCGACGTACGTTTCTCAAGAGGAAGCGTTCGAAGAGTTTCGCGAGATGTTCGCCGATTCGCCAGAACTCATTGAGGCTGTTGAAGCAAGCGATCTTCCGCCCTCGTACCGGGTGGTTCCCACCGATCCCGATGCCGACGTTGTGGTCGAGCTCGGTTCGCAGTTTCGAAATCAGCCAGGTGTTCGCGACGTCGTTTTTGCCAGCGAAGCGATCAAGGACATCCAGCTGCAGGCAAACCGCATCAGTAACGGGTTGTTATGGGTCTCGATAGCGCTTCTCATTGCTTCTGCGCTGCTGATTTTGAACACGATTGTGGTCGCTATTGGCGCGCGTCGACAGGAAATTGAAGTGATGAAGCTGGTGGGAGCGAGCAACTGGTTCATTCGGCTGCCGTTCATGCTCGAAGGCCTCGTACACGGTCTCATCGGCGCCGGATTCGCGGTGTTGGCCATGTGGGGCGTGCGAAATTGGGTAATCGATGGCTTTAGCAGGTCCCAGAGTCTCGCTCTCCTTGAGGGTCTGAAGGTCAACAATGCTGAGCTGATCAACCGGAGCCTATGGGTTCTGGCGATCGGCGTCGCGGTAGGCATCGTGGGGTCCGCCTTCGCAGTCTCGACCAAGCTTGACGTGTAACGCTGAAGCCTGACATGGCTGGTCAGCGCTTTCCGGGGTAGCTGAAGAGGCGAAAACTGGGCCAAACGGGTCATATGGAACGCCAAGCAGCCGATTGGTACCGGTGCCTCTGCCGCGCCCATTCCGAGTCCTTGTAACCGCCGTTGTGCTGGTGTTCCTTTTGGCGATGTCAGCGACGGTCGCGCCTACCCCGGCCTATGGCCAAGACGACGCGCCAGCTCCAGAAGAGAGCACGCCTGAAGCGCCTGGCGAACCGGCAAAGAAGAAGAAAAAGAACAACCAGGCAGAGGAACCAGCGCCGGCTACGACCGTGGCTCCCGAACCGTCGGACGATGAGGCAGGCAACCTTCCTCCGGCTGAGGGCGAACCGACGCTGAAAGCGGCCGAAGGCGAACCGGTGCCGGGCGCCGAAAACGCTGATGCTGATGCTGACGCTGCAGGCGACGGCGTGGTGCAACCAATAGATACCCGTCCAAAACTTTCGATTCAAGAACTTCTTCGCCTCCAGGCACTCTACGACGAGGCGGTCGGCGACGAAGCTGAAGCGTTGGCGTTGTGGGAGATCGCTAGTGCTCGGCTTGACCAAATCAACGGTCGGGTAGCTCGTGCTGAAGGGATGCTGGCCTGGACAGAACTCGAACTCGGCGTCGCACGAGATGCGCGTACCGAGGCCGTAGATGCTCGAGTCGCTGCCGAAGACGAGCTCGAGCGGGTGAAGGCCGAACTGGCAGACGAAATTGCCCGTCTGAAGCGGCAAGCGGTCGAGGCGTTTATCGGTGGCAGTGGTTCGAACGAGGACATTTTGTCGACGGTGCTGAACGCCGGATCGATCGATGAGGTAGAGAGCGTACGAAAGTACGCCCACGTCGCTCTCGACGATCAAGAGATGACGATTACCAATATCGAACACCTCGAGGTGCGAGTAGACGAACTCGTGGGCGACAAGGAAGCCAACGAGAAGTTGGCGAACGAAGCTCTCCGTCAGGTTGAGGGCTACGAGCGTGAGATCGCGGCTCGCAATGTCGAGATAGCTCTTCTACTCGAGCAGGCCAGTGCCGAGGAAGACGAGCGCCGTCGACAGCTCGCCGAGGTACAAACCCGTCGTACCGACTACGAACAACGTCTCAACGCACTCGAGCAGGATTCCGATTCGGCTTCCGCGGCGCTTATTCGTGCCCAAGCGAATCAACCTTCAGGTCCGCCTCCGCGGCTTCATTCACCGCTGTTGGCGGCGGAGATCAGCTCTGGCTTCGGCCCCCGCATGCACCCCATCTGGGGAAATGTTCGAATGCATAACGGCCTTGACTACGGCGGAGACTCCGGCGATCAGATCTTTGCCGCAGCGGCAGGGGTTGTGGTTATGGCAGAGCTACGCGGCGGGTACGGCAACGTCGTTGTCATTGATCACGGCGAACAGTGGGGAACGCTCTACGCCCACCAGAGTCAAGTAAATGTGGTTCCCGGCCAGCAGGTCGCTAGGGGAGATGTCATTGGTTGGGTCGGCTCGACTGGCCATTCAACCGGGCCGCATCTGCACTTTGAGCTTCGCCAGCTCGGTGATCCGCGAGATCCTTCCAATCACATTGACCACGACGAGCTTCATCCGGTCGAATGCGAGGTGCTGATACGAACTGGTCACCGCAACGACCTGAATGAAGCTCAACGTCGCGACGACTGCGCTGAATATTTCGAACAAGACTGATAGGCCATAATGCGACGGACCCCGACGAGAATTCCCGAGTCAAGAAGGTTTGCGACATGAGAATGTTTGTGAGATTGATAGTTGGCGTTGGCGCGTTCCTCGGAACGGTTCTTCTCGCTGGTGCCTGTTCGTCAAGCTCGGACCAAGAACCGGCTGGGACAGACCCCGACACTCCAGGTGCAGTTGAAACCGGCGATACCGGCGATGCAAGCAACACCGACGACACGGCGGGTGACGGGGCCACTGCGTCAGCTGGTACGGCCACCAACGCTGCGGGTGAAGACGGCGACGTCGATCGAGAGTTCCCCAACATAGTCGCGGTCGAGTTCTCTCAGCAGGGTGCCGGACCGTACACCTTCGACGTCACCGTGAGCTCTCCCTACGACACACCCGAACGGTACGCAGATGCTTGGCGGATCTTGTCAGATACGGGCGAGGTGCTCGGCATTCGAGAGTTGGACCACGACCATCAGAACGAACAGCCGTTCACACGGTCGCTCTCTGGGGTGGAGATCCCGAGCAACGTCATCGAACTGACGATTGAAGGCCGCGACCTGGTGAATGGTTGGGGTGGCCAGACGGTAAAGATCACTCTCAATCAATCTGGTTGAGGCGGGTTTCGTCTAGTCTGCATGCACTTCACACGGTACGGGAGAAATGCAGATGCCTCAGCAAGTTCGAGCAGTCGTGGCAAAAGCCAAGGGCGAACCAGTCACCATTGAAACGATCGACATACCTGACCCCGGGCCGGGTGAAGCAGTAGTCAAGATCCAGGCCTGTGGTGTTTGCCACACCGACCTGCACTATCGCGAGGGTGCGATCAACGACGAGTTCCCGTTTCTACTGGGGCACGAAGCGTCGGGCATCGTCGAGTCTGTTGGCGACGATGTCACCTCGGTAGCCCCTGGTGACTTTGTTATTTTGAATTGGCGTGCGGTGTGTGGCGATTGCCGCTCTTGCAACCGGGGTCGCCCGCACCTGTGTTTCAACACACACAACGCGACCCAGAAGATGACCCTCGACGGCCAAGAGCTCAGTCCGGCGCTCGGTATCGGCGCGTTCGCCGAAAAGACGCTGGTCGCTGCAGGCCAGTGCACCAAAGTCAGCCCCGACGCGAGCCCCGAGGTTGCGGGCCTTATCGGTTGTGGCGTCATGGCTGGCCTCGGCGCGGCGATGAATACCGGCAATGTCGGGCGTGGCGACTCGGTAGCCGTCTTTGGCTGCGGCGGTGTAGGCGACGCAGCCATTGCAGGAGCGCACCTTGCGGGCGCCAGCACCATCATCGCTGTCGACCTCGACGATAAGAAGTTGGCCTGGGCAAAGGAGTTCGGTGCGACCCACACCATCAACGCCTCGAGCGGCGACGTTGTCGAGGCCATCAAGGAACTTACCGACGGCAACGGCGTCGATGTTGCTATCGAAGCTGTCGGGCTTCCATCGACCTACGAGCAGGCATTTTATGCCCGTGATCTTGCGGGCACCGTCGTTCTTGTTGGGGTGCCCAACCCCGAGATGAAGATCGAGCTCCCCCTCATCGACGTGTTTGGTCGCGGTGGTTCGCTCAAGTCGTCGTGGTACGGCGACTGTTTGCCGAGCCGGGACTTCCCGATGCTGATCGACCTCTATTTGCAGGGGCGACTCGATCTCGAACGGTTTGTCTCCGAAACTATTGCGCTTGAAGACGTCGAAGAGGCGTTCCACCGTATGGAAGCTGGCGAAGTTCTTCGTTCGGTTGTGGTGCTCTAATGGCGACACGGATCGACCGGATCATCACCTCTGGAGTGTTTTCGCTCGACGGCGACGACTTTGATGTCGACAACAACATTTGGTTGGTTGGCGACGACCGCGAGGTGTTGGTTGTCGATGCTGCGCACGACCATCGTGCGATCATCGAGGGTGTCGCAGGCCGGACGGTGAAGGGCATCGTGTGTACCCACGCACATAACGACCACATCAACGCCGCCGCCGAACTAGCGGCGGAAACGGGTGCGCCGATTTTGCTGCATCCCGACGACACGATGCTCTGGGAAGTGGTGTACCCCGATCGTCGGGTTGACAACGAGTTGAGCGACGGCGAGAAGCTCACCGTCGGAGGCGTCGAGATCGAGGTGCTTCATACACCAGGTCATTCACCGGGTGGCGTCAGCCTCCATGTGGCATCCGAACGAACGGTTTTTAGCGGTGACACGTTGTTTAACGGCGGCCCCGGAGCTACCGGAAGGTCGTTTAGTAGCCATCAGCTGCTGGTCGAAAGCATCACGAAGAAGTTGTTGGTGCTGGACGAGTCGACCGTGGTGCACACTGGTCATGGCGATTCGACCACCGTCGGCGCTGAAATTCCGAACGTCCACTAGCGCACCCTGCACCCTGCACCCTGCACCCTGCACCCTGCACCCTGCACCCGCTCGGTGCTAGCTAGGCGATTGTCAGATGGTGACGAGTCGAATCATCGATTGACGTCCGCTGTGCCGAAGCACGGTTTCGCGATCGCGGGTACCGACTAGCTCAAAGCCGATTTGCAGCAGTCCGGAAAGTACCAGGCGATGAATCGCGGCCACGGGGCAGTCTTCAACCTCGATGATGCATCCTGCAGAATCGGCAACTAGGTCGATAGTGATCGTTCCGGCACTTCGGGTGAGAACCGTTGAGGTCGGACTAACAGCGCTGACTTTGAAACCGTTGTCCGAAAGAATGTCAGTAAACAATCCGCTCAGTTCTACCGGAGCGACTCCGAGGACATCGATGCTGATCATCGAAGGGGAGTGAGGGGTACCCGGGGGACTGGGGCGGCTACCGCCGTGGTCGGATCCCTCGTTGTTTGCGCTTTTGCCGTCGAATGAGCTTGAAAGTGAACTCCCAGCGACAGGGCTGCTGTCGAGCCGCGGCAGGCCGCCGACGGGGCTGGTTGCTGTTCGTAGCGCTTGTCGCAGATCGACAGGAAGTTGGTCGGGGCCGACGTTGGCCATTGCTCCGAGACGTTCGGTTAGGTCAATGGTGGCGGTCGACTGCAGGGTGGCCTCGATGCCCTCACTGGCTTCGTCGCTCGACAGGGCGTAGAGCTCGTCGTAGAGATGCGGCGTACGGCTCGTGAGGTCGATGACCGCTCCGGGCTGAGGAAGGTCGGGGCGATAGGGCGTCGTCGACTTCGCTGCGACCGGAAAATCTCGCACTTCGGCCGAAGGTGTCGCTTCGACCCATTCGCTCGCCGACTCGGTAAACAGCGGACCAGACGGTATCGCCGGCATCGATGCTGGCGGTGAAGTAGGCGGGATAAAAAACCTCGACGACGGTTCGGCCGGCGTTTCGTCGAGCGCACTGGGAATCGCCCAATAGGCGATGTCCTCTGGATCATCGGGCGGATTGGTGTTCTTTCGATTGTTGTTGCGCATAGTCATCATCTCGGTGATCGTGGGGGCGACAAGCACGAGAGTAGAGCGGGCGGTGACGCACCGACAATGGGCCAGATGGCCCCTACTCGGCGGTGTTTTCTCGCCTATACGGCTGTGTTTCCTCGCCTATACGGCTGTGTTTCCTCGCCTATACGGCGATGTCCTCATTCCAGAGTTCTGGGCGCTCGGCAATAAACGAGCGCATCAGTTCGATGCACGCCTCATTGTGCATCACCGTCAGACGCACGCCTCGCTCTGCGACATACTCCTCAGGGCCGACAAACGTGGTGTTCTCGCCAATCACCACCCGCGGAATCCCAAACAGCAAAACCGAGCCGCTGCACATGTCGCAGGGTGACAACGTTGAATAGAGCGTTGAACGCCGGTACTCGTTCGCCGTCAGTCGGCCAGCGTTTTCGAGCGCATCCATTTCTGCGTGGAGAATCGGACTCGATTTCTGCACTCTTCGGTTGTGGCCGCGCCCCACAATTTCGCCGTCGATGACCAAAACCGAACCAATCGGGATGCCACCTTCGGCCAGGCCGGCTCTTGCCTCATCGATCGCTGCTTCGAGAAAACGTGCATCGGCAGAAGTCTCTAGAGATTCCATTGCCCGAGTCTAGAACGCACGGGTTTGCGCGGCGGTGTGTTTACCCCGTTGAAACGCCATTCCATGTCACTACTGTTACAAAAGTTGCCTCTGTGTTTGTAGTGGCTGATGGGGAGGATAAGGAAATTGTGGTGAGAGTGATTGACATGGTGGGGCGAAAAGCCATAAAGTGGGTCATTATGGAGAACGAGAACACCCTCAGTCCTCACTTCCGCTCACTTTCTGGTGGCAACACTGCTCAGAAACCAACGGGAGTGTTGACGGGGCTCCGCCTCATAACGTCGCTGCCCGATCCGCACGAAGTCCCATCCGCCTCGAGTAACCCAACGAAGGAGTCCACACACGATGATCTTTGTTGGGACGTTCCATCACACGTTGGACAAAAAGGGGCGGCTTGTTCTCCCGTCAAAGATTCGACACCAGCTCGAGGGCGTCGAGACCTACCTGTCTCCGGGCTTCGGTCGGTGTCTGGCTCTGTGGACCGAGGACGAGTACCACGCGTATCTGCAACGGATCGTCGAACAGGCGAGATCGGGCGACACCCGGCAGGGTCACAAGGACCTGCGAAAGATGACCTCGGAATCCGCCCAGATCAATCCCGACGCCCAGGGGCGGATTCTCGTTCCGGAGAACTTGTTGAACTTCGCGAATTTGCAGCGCGAAGTCGTTCTCGTCGGAGCGATGGACCGAGTCGAAATCTGGGACAAAGAAGCATGGGAAGCCGACTCCGACGAATCGACGGCCGACCTGATGGAACTTCTCGAGAGCGGAATGGGGATATGACCCCACCGCCGGCCGCCTAACCCAACAACCGTTCACCCGTTCACCCGTTCACTGTCCAAGCCCTAACGCAGGAGAATCACCCCAAAGACCCCACAGAAAAACATTGCTCGTTCATCGGCAGTCTTCCGATTGGCACGATGGAAGGCCCCTACTCCGCCCGCTTACCATCTAGCTCGTTTGGGAGAGAAAACCCAGCGTGCGTCTGCTGGTCGGAGGACTGCCGATGGCCGAGCTGTGTTTCGATTGTTTCACCACAGGGTGAAACATTGGTACACGGTTGCGGCCGACGAATTCGCTAGACGAATTCGTTTGCCTGCGCTGAGCCATGTCGACTGCGGGTGTCCGGTGCATACCATGACGTTCCAGCACATTCCCGTGATGGTCGAGGAGATCCTTGCGATCTTCGCCGACGTTCCGCCGGGTGTCGTCGTTGACGCAACGCTTGGCGGTGCAGGTCATGCGGCTGCGCTGCTTGCTAGCAATCCCGATCTCGCGGTAGTTGGCATCGACCAAGACGACGAAGCTTTGACCGCTGCACGGCACCAACTCGAGCCTTACGGGGAGAGAGCGACAGCGGTGAAAGCCAGGTTCGACACACTTGGCACCAAACTCGACGAGCTCGGCCACGCCGAAATTTCGGGCTTTCTCTTCGATCTTGGCGTTTCGTCGCACCAGATCGACACGGGACAGCGCGGCTTCAGTTACCGCACCGACGGTCCGCTCGACATGCGCATGGATCAAGGTAGCGGTCGAACCGCAGCCGATGTGGTAAACCAAGCTTCCGAACGCGATCTTGTCGACATCCTTCGGTCCTACGGCGACGAAAAGCATGCTGTGCGAATCGCCAGGTCGATTATTGCGCAGCGGCCAGTGGAAACCACAGCACAGCTCGCCGATATCGTGCGCGACGCAACGCCGGCAAGAGATAAGCGTCGTGGTGATCCATCGAAGCGCACATTTCAGGCGCTCCGAATCGAAGTCAACAACGAACTCGATATTCTGCAAGGGGCGCTGGACGCCGCCCTCGAACGGCTTTGCGTCGGCGGTCGCGGTGCGGTGCTGGCCTATCACTCTGGCGAAGACCGGATCGTGAAACAGGTCTTTCGCGACCTCGTGGATGTCGACGACCACCGATCGCCGGTACCTCTCAACAATGCAGAGTTCGCGTTGTTGTGGAACGGGTCGAAGAAGCCTTCGACCGGCGAGGCCGACGAGAACCGCAGGGCGGGCAGTGCCCGTCTACGAGCTATCGAAAGAATTGCGGTGGCGTCATGAGTCGTTCCTCGACAGCGACGGCCAGAAAACTCTCCAACGACGGGGAATCACCGAAGACACAACGCAAGCGCACAAGACGAGTTGCGGTGCAAGCCGTCGATTCTCCTCGAGTGTGGTCGCTTGGCCTGCTCGGAGTTTTTGCGTTCGTTGCGTTGTTCGGTGCGCTTCTGGGCTCGGTCGTCGTGCAGACGGGTGTTGTGCAGTACCAAGTCGAAAAGGATCAGCTCGGGCGCGACATCGCTGAAAATAGCGAGACCCAAAACCGGCTCTCGCTCGAGGTGGCGAAGCTCGAAGCACCGCAGCGGATTCTTTCCGAGGCGCAAGTGCGGCTCGGCATGGTGACACCCGATAACCGTCCTTATCTCGCCGCGGTTGTGCCCGACGACCCCACGACCAAGGTGCCCCTGCCTGGGCCGAATCCCTTCGGAGCATCTGAATGACCAGTACGCGGTCGCGCCCAACTAGCGGGCAGAAATCGAGCCCCCGTTCGCCGGCGCGATCCCGATCATCGGCGACCGCAAAAAGTGCACGAGCGAAGCGACCGGCGCCGCGACCACGCAGCAAACGGGCAGCCCCGCGGCTGCATCCACGACGGATCTTGGTGCTCATCGTCATCTTCGCACTCGCCGGCGGGGGCTTGATGTTTCGCCTGGTTCAGGTGCAAGCGTTCGGCACCGAGGAGTACCTCAACTATGGCGAGTCGCAACGAATTCGCTCGGTGGAGATCGCTGGCGGTCGGGGCCGCATTCTCGATCGCTCTGGCGTCGCCCTCGCTGTGTCGTTGCCTACACCCACTATCGCAGCCGACCCTCGGCTCATCGTCGACCCGGCGAACACCGCACGGAGCCTCGCCCCGCTTGTTGGCGTCGAGGCGGCCGTTCTTGAACAGCGTTTCCGACGAGAGGGAAGCCAGTTTGCCTATGTTGCTCGTCAGGTGACGACCGAGGTCGCCGCGGCGATCGAGGAACTCGAATTGTCGGGCATCTACAGCTACGAGGAAGCCGCCCGCTATAACCCACTTGGCAATGAGTTTGCCCGGAGCGTGCTAGGCCGAGTCGACACTGACCATCGTGGCGTGAGCGGTTTGGAGCTTGAGTTCGGCGACGAGCTACGAGGGGTTCCGGGCCAGCTGTTGTTCGAACGCGCGAAGGATGGCACCGCGATTCCTGGTGGCGTCTACGAGTTAGAGGACGCAGTCCCGGGGGCCGATGTGCAGATCAGTCTCGACCGAACACTGCAGTTTGAGACCGAGCGTCTTTTGCAACAACAAGTTGTCGATACCCGAGCCGACGGTGGTGTGGTCATCATCATGGAGCCGTCGTCCGGCGAGATCTTGTCGATGGCCTCGGCTTCGCGCACCGACGATGGTGATGTGGTGATCACTGGAGAGAACCGGGCACTGAGTTGGATCTACGAGCCCGGCTCGGTCCTCAAACCGGTTACTTTCGCTGGTGTCTTCGAGGCGGGTCTTGGCAGTCTCGACACGGCCATGGACGTTGCGTACGAGAAGGTCATCTACGACAAAGCCTTTACCGACGACCACTACCACGACACGCAGTGGTGGACGCCGGTCGACATCATGCGAGAGTCGTCCAACATTGGCACCATCCAGTGGGCCGAGCGGCTAGGTGAGCAGGGCCTGCACGACACGTTGTCGGATTTTGGCTTTGGGAATACGTCGACGCTCCGGTTCCCCTATGAAGAAAAGGGACTACTTCGTGAGGTCGATACCTGGTCGGGCACGTCACTTCCGAGTATCTCGATTGGTCAAGGTATTGCCGCAACCCCGTTGCAGATTCTCCAGTCGTTCAACATCATCGCAAATGGTGGGGTGTATGTGCCGCCCAAGTTGGTGCTTGGCACGACGGGTCCGAACGGCGAGCTCCGCCAACCGCCGTACGAACCAAGCCGGCGAGTCATCGCAGAATCCACTGCGCAGAAGTTGGTGACCATGATGGAGTCGGTGGTCCAGTCCGGCACTGGTCGCGCCGCTGCGATCCCTGGGTATCCCACTGCGGGAAAGACCGGAACATCGTGGAAACCGCAACCTGGTGGCGGTTACCAGGATGAGCTTGGTCGTTTTCACTACGTCGCTACGTTCGGCGGGTTCTTGCCAGCTGACGATCCTGCGGTATCGATCCTTGTGGTTATCGACGAGCCACAGGGTTATGAGAGCGAAATTTCGGGCGGAGCGGCAGCAGCTCCGCTGTTTGCGAAACTCTCTAGGTATGCGTTGCAGCACCTTCGCGTGCCGCCGTCACTAGTCACATCTGTCGACGTCGGCATCGAAACGGGAGACGACGGAGAGCGGGTGCGAAGCGAGACCGAGCGCGAAAGGCTCGTGCGCGAGCAGGCTGAGGCCGAAGCACGAGCAGCTGCTGAGGCGGCGGCGGCGAAGGCCGAGGAGCAAGCACAGGAACGGGCCGCGATTGCGGCAGAAGAAGAGGCAGAGCGGGCCGCATCCGAGGCGAAGAAGGCGGCTCGGGCCGAACGAAAGGCCGAGAAGGACGCTGCGACTACGCCGCCGATAGCTGATCCCGCCAGCGGGTCTGACACCATCGCCGACGATGCAACTTCGTGATCTAGCAGCAGTTGTCGATTGCCTGCCCGGGACCGAGCTTGGCGACAATCCTGATATCGCTGGCCTGTTCTTTGATAGCCGCCAGGTCGTTGAGGGCTCGCTCTTCTTCGCCGTGCCAGGTGAAAGCTCTGACGGGCACGATCACATCGAGAGTGCGATGGCTGCTGGAGCTGCGGCTGTGGTGGTTGAGCGGCCTAGCCCATTCGAGCTGCCCCAGATAGTAGTGGAGAGCAGCCGTGCTGCCATGGCACCGATTGCCGCCGCCTTTCACGACAATCCGAGTCAAAAATTGACGGTAGTTGGTGTGACTGGCACAAATGGCAAAACGACGACCGTGTCGATGATCGCCGCTATCGCCGAGGCGGCTGGACTGTCTGCGTCGGTCATCGGTACTCTCACGGGTGCTCGGACCACCCCCGAGGCCATCGATCTTCAAGCGCAACTGGCGCAGGCAGTGGCCGGAGGTGTTGACCTGGTGGCGATGGAAGTGTCGTCGCACGCGCTGGTGCAGCACCGGGCCGATTGTGTGGCGTTCGCTGCCACGGTGTTTACGAACCTTTCGGTCGATCATCTTGATTATCACGAGTCGATGGATGACTACTTTGCGGCCAAGGCACGGCTCTTTGCTCCCGGACGTGGGCGTACCGCGGTGATCTGGGTTGCCGACGACTGGGGAGTCGTGCTTGCCGACCAATGCGCTGCAGCCGAAATCGAGACGGTTCGGGTTTCGCCCGACCTTGCCGACGTTGCTTTGGCCGATGTGGGTGCGAGTTCGTTCGTTTGGTGCGATCAGCAGGTCGATCTGCCTATGGGTGGGCGATTCAATGTCGCGAATGCGCTTTTGGCAGCCGAAACAGCTCTTGCACTCGACATAGCTCCCAGCGACGTTGCCTCGGGATTGACGAATCTTCTGCCGGTTCCAGGTCGCTTTGAGCTGGTCGAAGCAGGCCAGGCGTTCGGCATTGTGGTCGACTATTCGCACACCCCTGACAGTCTCGAAGGCGCAATACTCGCCGCGAAAGATGTGGCGCAGGGCAGAGTGCTTACGGTGTTTGGCGCAGGCGGCGACCGTGACCGGTCGAAGCGGCCGATGATGGGCGAGGTGGCGCACAGAAACGCTGACCTTGTCGTGGTCACCTCCGACAATCCCCGGTCGGAGGACCCGATGGTCATCATCGAAGATGTCGTTTCGGGTATGGCTGGTGAGCCGTGGTTGATCGAAGTCGATCGACGCAGTGCAATCGAGGCGGCCCTGCGCGAGGCTCTACCGGGTGATGTTGTATTACTTGCAGGCAAAGGCCACGAAACAACACAAACGATCGGCGCTGTTGTGAGCGACTTCGATGACCGGGCGGTGGCCCGAGAGATACTGGCGTCGTTGGCGGGAGGTGCCGCATGATTCGAATGCTTCTGGCGGCCGGAATGGCGTTGATCATTTCGCTTTTCGGCACCAAGCTCGTGATCGAGCTGTTGATTCGTTACCGCATCGGCCAGCCGATTCGCGACGACGGTCCAGAAGGACATGCGATCAAGGCCGGTACCCCCACGATGGGCGGCATCGCCATCGTGTCGAGCGCAACCTTCGGGTACGTGGTGAGCGATTTCTACGGCGGTATCTATACGCGAACGGGCATTCTGGTGATGCTCGCCATCATCGGTGGGGGTCTCGTTGGGCTCATGGATGACTGGATCAAGGTTGTACGCGAGCGCAATCTCGGTCTGAACAAACGGGCAAAAATGATTGGGCTGCTCACCGTTGCGATCGGGTTTGCGGTGCTGATGACCCAGTACACGTCGGTGCGTACCGACTTGGGTTTCCTCACGTGGCACACGATTGGGATCGATCTTGGGCGATGGCTGTGGGTCGCGTGGGCGGTGCTGGTGATCACCGGTATGAGTAACGCCGTGAATCTCACCGATGGACTTGATGGCCTCGCCGCGGGTTCGGCGATTCTTAGCTTCGCGGCGTACGTCATTATCGCGTTCTGGCAATTCAGTAATGAGTCGCTGACGCTCGGTGATGGCGAGTCCTATTACGGCGTGACGCATGCGCTTGACTTGGCGGTGGTGAGCGCTGCAATGGTTGGAGCGCTTATTGGTTTCCTTTGGTGGAATGCCGCGCCTGCGCAGATCTTTATGGGCGACACCGGTTCTTTAGCGATCGGTGTCGGTTTGGCGGCGCTTGCTCTTGCTACCAACACCCATCTTCTGTTGCCGATTGTCGGCGCGTTGTTTGTTGTTGAAACGGCGTCGGTGATTTTGCAGGTGGGGCGTTTTCAGCTCACCGGCAAGCGGTTCTTTCGTATGGCGCCGATCCATCACCACTTTGAATTGGGCGGCTGGCCCGAGACGCGCGTGATTATCCGTTTCTGGTTGTTGCATGGCATGTGTGTGGCGCTTGGAATTGGGTTGTTCTACTGGGACTGGACCAGAGAGGCACTGTGACCGGAGGGAACGAAGGTAGCACTGTGACCGGAGGGAACGAAGGTGGCGCGGTGACCGGAGGGAACGAAGGTGGCACGGTGACCGGAGGGAACGTTGGGCGTGCTGAGCGCGTGTTGGTCTTTGGACTCGGCATTACTGGATTGGCGGTGGTTCGAGCGTTATGCGCTCGCGGCATCGAGGTGGTCGCTGCCGATGACCGGCCGTCGGCGGTTGCGAAAGGTCTCACCGACAAGTTGGGCGTGCGACTTCTCAGCGCGCCGGGCGACGATGACTTGCGTACCGTGCTGCAATCCTCGACGTCGTTTCACCCGACCCCCGGTCTGCCCGAGCGGCATCAGTCGTTCGTTCTGGCCCGTGAAGCCGGTGTCCAGGTGGTGTCGGAGTTCGACTTCGCGACTCGATGGGACAACCGGCCAATCGTTGGTATTACGGGCACCGATGGCAAGACATCGGTTTGCACGCTCGCAACCGAAATGTTGATCGCTTCCGGGGTGAACGCAACGCTCTGTGGCAATACCGAGGTTCCCTTGGTTGAGGCGATCGACAACCCCGATCATGAGGTCTTTGTTGTTGAAGCGTCCTCGTTTCGCCTCGCGCACTCGGCGGCGTTTTCTCCGACCGTGGGCGTTTGGCTCAATTACGGGCCCGATCATCTCGATGTGCACGACGATTTGTCTGCCTATGAGAACAGTAAGGCGAAGATTTTTTCCACGGCGCGGTCCGGTGCGGTGTTGGTGGGAAATATCGATGATCCGGTTGTTCGTTCTCACCTTGACAGGCATGGTGCTGATTCACCCGATGTGCAGGTCCGCACGTTTTCGCGACGAGGCCCCGGTTCTGCGGGGTCGACTGCCGACTACCACGTGGTCGATGGTGTGTTGACCGGCCCAGACGGACCCCTGATACCTGTCGCAGATCTGTGGCGCAGCTTTCCCCACGATATCGAAAACGTCCTCGCTGCGGCAGCGGCGGTGCTCCCGGTTGGAGCGACGGTCGACGGCGTCCGGTCGGCCGCTGCCGGGTTCGCAGGGTTGCCGCATCGAGTTTCACATGTCGCAACTATCGGTGGTGTGCAGTATGTCGATGATTCGAAAGCGACGGTGCCCCACGCAACGTTGTCGGCGATCGAGAGTTTCGCCGACAGCAGCCCCGAATCGAGGGTTGTCCTCATCGCCGGAGGCCGAAACAAAGGGCTTGACCTCGGCCCGCTTGCCGATGGGGTAGCAAGTATTCGTGCGGTCGTGGCCATCGGCGACGCTGCCGATGAGGTCACCGCAGTGTTTGGCGACCTGGTACCGGTTGGTACTGCGACGTCGATGAACGAGGCAGTGGTCGCCGCCACCGACTTTGCAAAGACGGGCGATATCGTTTTGCTTTCTCCGGCTTGTGCGTCGTTTGACTGGTATCGCTCGTATGGTGAACGGGGCGATGATTTCATCGCCGCTGTTGGTCAACTCACGGAGCCGCAATGACATCGATTCTGACCCGTCGATCTCACCGCACGCCTGCCACGTCACGGCGTGGGGCAAGAGGCACAAGAACATCGAACGGTCGCAAGGTCGCCACAGTCCAGCGGCGAAGCCCGTTGTATCTGCTCCTTTTGGTTGCGGTGGTGGCGCTTTGCCTCATCGGCGTGGTGATGGTGCTCTCAGCTTCGTCGGTCACCGCTCTCCAAGACCATGACAACACGTGGTACTTCTTCAAGCGCCAGCTGATCTGGATGGGTGTCGGCGTGGCTGCGTTGTTGGTCACGAGTCGCCTGCCGTACCGGTACTGGAACCAGCTCGCGGCGCCGCTGCTCGGACTGTCGTTTGTTCTGCTCGTTCTTGTGCTCATTCCCGGCGTCGGACGAAACCTCAATGGCTCGTCGCGATGGATCGGCGTCGGGGGCTTTAGTTTTCAGCCTTCTGAGCTCGTGAAGTTTGCGCTGGTTGTCTACGTCGCAGAGATCCTTTCGCGGACCGATAGGCATCCGACCGATCTGCACCGAACGCTCAAGCCGGTACTTGGTGTGTTTGTCACGGCAGCGGTTCTGCTCATCCTTGAGCCAGATTTGGGTACGACGATCATCTGCGGTGTTGTGCTTTTCGCAATGTTGCTGGCGGCAGGCGCCTCGTACTTCCACCTCGGGGTGATGGGTTCGGCCGGAGCGTTGGCTGTCATCGCCGCGTCGGCGAGTTCGCAGTACCGCCGTAACCGGGTGCTGGCATTTATTGACCCTTGGGATGACCCATTAAACACTGGCTACCAGAACCTCCAATCGCTTGTGGCGATCGCCAATGGCGGTCTGACCGGTGTGGGCCTGGGTGCAAGCCGCGGCAAGTGGGGGTTCCTTCCGTATGCCCACAATGACTTCATCTTTGCGATCCTTGCCGAGGAGATGGGTCTGGTTGGCGGCGGGTTTGTCGTGCTCACGTTTATGGCGATTGGTGTGGCGGGCTTTGCGGTGGCTTCACGAATCCGAGACCGGTTCGCGTCGCTGCTGGCGGTTGGCATCACCACCTGGATCGTGGCCCAAGCGTTCGTCAATATTGGCGCCGTCATCGGGGCTCTGCCGATTACCGGGGTGACGCTGCCGTTCATCTCGCTTGGCGGAACTTCACTTGTTATAACCCTCGGCGCGGTCGGCGTGGTGCTCAACATCGCACGGGAGTCCTGAGCCCTCTGTCGCACCCAATGGTCGATCTCGACCAGCTAGGATCATCGCCCGTGACAAGGGTTCTTATTACTGGCGGCGGTACCGCTGGGCACGTCCTGCCAGGGATCGCCATCGCCAACGAGCTGCAGCGTCGAGGCTTTGCCGCAGCTGACCTTCATTTCGTTGGCAGCGAGCGTGGTGTCGAAAAACGGTTGGTGCCCAGTGCCGGCTATCCGCTCACGCTTCTTCCGGGCCGCGGCATCCAGCGGCGCCCTACCACCGACAACATCGGCGCAATCGTCGGCCTCCTTCGTGCCCTAGTCACCGCCTTTTCGTTGCTCCGGTCACAAAAGCCTGCGGTCGTCGTGTCGCTCGGTGGGTATGCATCGGTTCCGTGCGCTGTTTGGGCTGCGGTATTGCGGGTGCCAATCGTGGTTGCTGAGCAGAACGCAGTGCCCGGTCTTGCGAACAAGCTGATCGGCCGGTTTGCCAAGGCTTGCGGTGTGTCGTTCGACGGGGTTGACCTTCCCCGTGCGGTGTGGACCGGAAATCCGGTTCGGGCAGAAATTCTCGCCGTCGACCGGCACGCACATCGCGTTGCTGCCCGGGCGAAGCTGCGCTTGCCCGACGATGTGTTTGTCTTGGCAGTGTTTGGCGGTTCGCTTGGAGCGCTTCGCATCAACAACGCGCTCATCGGCGCAGTTGCCGGTTGGCGCGATCGCGATGATCTTGCTGTCCGACACGTCATTGGTCGGCGTGACTTTGCTGAACTGTCGGCCCGAAACCCGGTTACCAGCACCGATGCGCTGCTCTACCAGCAAATCGAATACGAAGACGATATGCCTGGGTTATACGCCGCGGCCGATGTGGTCTTGTGCCGCTCGGGAGCGACTTCGGTCGCCGAACTCGCGGTTATCGGCATCCCCGCAATTCTTGTCCCCCTTCCCGGAGCTCCCGGCGATCACCAAACGGCAAATGCCATGGCGCTGGTGAAGGCGGGCGCAGCTGTGCTGGTTGCCGATGGTGACCTCGATGCTGATCGCCTTGCTGAAGAGGTGGAACGCCTTCGCTCAGCGCCCCAAGTTCTCAACTCCATGGCCATGTCATCGGGCACGGTCGCACGTCCCGATGCTGCGGCTCGGCTTGCCGATCTGGTTGAGGCGCATATCAGCGACTGAGTCGACGACGCCACGGCTGTTCGACTCAACTCGTAGCCCAACCGGGTAACGTCAAGAACCTACAAACGACCTCGAACGACCGGAAGAAGTGCGTTGTCTGTAACTGTTGATCTCACAACACCCCAGAAGATTCACATCATTGGTGTGGGTGGAGCTGGTATGAGCGCTATCGGCCAGGTCCTGCTGTCGATGGGACACCAGGTCACTGGTAGCGACCTCAAAGCATCCGCTGGGTTGTCGCGCCTTGAGGCACTCGGAGCGACCGTCTTTGTAGGTCATGACCCGGTGCAGCTTGGTGCCGCAGAAATTGTGATGATTTCCACAGCTATCCCCGAGCGCAACAATGAACTCACCGCGGCACGCGAGGGCGGCTTGGTCGTGCTTCGGCGCAAAGAGGCGCTGGCAGCAATTGCGGCGCAGCGGCGCACGGTGGCAGTCGCTGGCACCCACGGCAAGACAACTACGTCAAGCATGCTCGCTTTGGTGCTTCGGGCCGCCGAACTCGATCCGAGTTTCATTATCGGCGGCGACGTGAACGAAATCGGGACTGGCGCGGCTTGGGGCGATGGTGACACGTTTGTTGTCGAGGCCGATGAGAGCGATGGGACATTTCTCGAGCTGCCGCGGTGGATGTCGATCGTGACCAACATCGAGCCTGACCACATCGAACATTACGGGGGCTACGACGAACTGCTTGCCGCGTTTGGCGAGTTCTTCGAGGGCACCGATGGTCCGCTTGTTGTCTGTGCTGATGACGAAGTAGCCCGAGAACTCGGCGAGAAACACAACGCGATTTCCTACGGTCTGCACGAATCGGCCACGTATCAGATGCAAAATGTGGTGGGCGCCGGACACGGGATTGGCTTCGATCTTGTTCACGAGGGGGCACTGCTGGGCCGCATCGAACTGCCGGTTGCTGGTGTGCACAATGCAACGAATGCTGCTGCTGCGGTTGTGGCGAGTCTGGTGCTTGGCGCGCCGTTCGAAGCCGGTGTGTCGGCGATGGCAAAGTACGGCGGTGTCGCTCGACGCTTTGAGATGCGCGGCGTAGCGAGTGGCGTCACGTTTATCGACGACTACGCACACCTGCCGAGCGAGGTCGAGGCTGCACTTCAGGCGGCTTCCGACGGCGACTGGTCTCGGATTATCTGTGTGTTTCAACCGCATCGCTACAGCAGAACAGCCTCGCTGTGGGAGACCTTCGGTGAGTCGTTCGACGTCGCCGATCTTTTGGTCGTCACCGATATCTACAGCGCTGGCGAGACTCCTCGACCCGGAATTTCGGGCAAGTTGATTGCGGATGCTGTGCTCGATGCGCGTCCTTGGCGCAGGCTTGCGTACTTGCCGCATCACGACGAACTGGTCGACTACCTTGCTGGCGAGCTGACGGCTGGCGACCTTTGTCTCACGCTGGGCGCTGGCGACCTCACCGATCTGCCAACCGAGCTGCTCGAACGGCTTCGTGACTAACGATGCAGCAGATGGTCAGGTGAGGCCCGAGACCGCCGATAGTCTCCACCGGCTGCTCGTCGAGCAGCTCGGACCAGCGGTTGTGCAACGACTGGCGCCGCTGGGCGACCGGACGACGTATCGGGTCGGTGGCGCGGCAGCGGTGCTGGTAGAGCCAGAGTCGGTCGACCACCTCGTCGTCTTGTCGTCGACGATTCGAGGTGCCGTCGAACAGGGGGTCGACGACGTCGAGATACTTGTAGTCGGGCGTGGCTCGAACATGCTGGTTGCCGACGCCGGTTTTCACGGGGTAGCGGTGGCTCTCGGAGAAGGCTTCAGCAACGTTGAGATCGACGACACCGTGGTTCACGTTGGCGCTGCTGCCAAACTTCCGGTGGTTGCTCGTCAGACCGCTTCTGCAGGACTTACCGGGTTCGAATGGGCGGTCGGGGTTCCGGGTTCGATTGGTGGCGCGGTGCGTATGAATGCGGGGGGCCACGGCGCCGATATGGCGGCTTCTCTGGCGGCGGTGGAGGTCTTCGATGTTGCCGCGGGGGACAAGCGTGTCCTTCGCCCAGAGCTGCTCGAGCTTGGTTACCGAACCTCGGCAATCGTTTCGACACAGGTGGTCACTGGTGCCACCCTGCAGTTGGCTCGTGGCGATGCTCAGGCATCGAAGGACGAGATCAGCCAAATTGTGCGTTGGCGGCTCGACCATCAGCCAGGGGGGCAAAACGCAGGCTCGGTGTTCACCAATCCGCCCGATGATTCCGCGGGCCGGTTGATCGACGTTGCTGGGTTGAAGGGCCAACGCGTTGGGTCCGCTGAGGTCTCGGTGAAACACGCGAATTTTATCCAGGTCGACCCTGGCGGTAGCGCGGATGATGTCTTCGCACTGATGCAGCGAATCATTGCTGAGGTGCGGGCCCACAGTGGTGTAACCCTGCACCCAGAAACCCGGCTGGTCGGGTTCGATGGCTTTGCCGAGGGAGCGTCGGCGCCTGCCTGATGCCCACGTGTTCATCGAGGGGAAATGTTCCTCGCCGGGAAATGTTCACCGTTGGAAAAGTTGTTGATGTTGTTTCTGTGATTGCTGTTGGAATTGGTGATTTCTGCGACGAGACTGTCGAGCGTGAACGCCGTTGCTCATCCTCGAACTCGCCAAGAGATCGACCCTAGGTTTCGGCGGCGCCGTATCGAGGTGCAGCGCGAGAACGGACGTCGACGGCTTCGCAGAGTTCTGGTGTTGCTCGCCATCGTGGGCGTTGTTGTCCTTGGCATCATTGTTGTTCGAAGTCCGCTGTTTGATCTCGACCACATCGAAGTCGGGGGAGTCATTCGCTCCGATCAAAACGATGTGCTTGCGGTGGCCGGCCTGAGCCGTGGCGAACCGCTGATGGACGCCGACATCGTGAGCGCCCGCACGGCGATCGAGTCGCTTCCCTGGGTGTTTAGTGCCGTGGTGGCTCGCGAGTGGCCGGGAACCGTGACGATCGACGTGGTCGAACGTCAGGCAGTGGCCGCTCTTCCTTCAGGCGCCGGGTACGCGATAGTCGACCGGTTTGGCCATGTCGTCGAACGAGTGGCTCAGCCGACACCGGGAATGCCGTTGGTAAGTGTCAACGCTGATGCAGCGTTGCCAGGCGAAGTCGTCGAGGAGTCGGTCGATGCCGTACGAACCGCAGCCGCCATGCCCCGCGACCTCGTACCGTGGGTCGCGTCGGTTCTTGTCGACGAGGAACTACGCGTAGTGCTCGAACTCACCGGCGGAGCATCGGTGCTCGTCGGCTCCAGTGAGGAGCTCTCCGACAAGTATGTGGCGCTGGCGACGCTGCTCACTCGGGTCGATTTGCGTTGCGTCCGACGTATCGACGTGCGCGTGCCGCGGACCCCCGTGTTGACCCGCAGGGCATCCTGCTCGTAACCTGAGAGGATTGTCTGCGATTATGTCTAAGGCTTCACCACAGGTTCTGTCAACTTGAGGTTGAGGGTTTCTCACCCTCAAGTTGAGAGTTGTGGTTTGTTAGCCGAAGTATCGTCGCTCGAAAAACATGCAATTACACCCAGCTTCGCCTAGTTGCAGCTAGCAACAACACCCAAGCACTACACGTCAGCACGAACGAGGAGTACACGAGATGTCGAGCCCCCAGAACTACCTTGCGGTAATCAAGGTTGTTGGTGTCGGTGGTGGCGGCGTCAACGCTGTCAACCGAATGATCGATGCCGGCTTGAAGGGCGTCGAGTTCATCGCAGTAAATACTGACGCTCAGGCGTTGTTGATGAGCGACGCCGAGGTGAAGCTCGATATTGGGCGCGAACTGACCCGTGGCCTCGGGGCCGGAAGTGATCCTGAAATTGGCCGCCAAGCAGCTGAGGATCACATCAAGGACATCGAAGAGGCGCTAACCGGCGCCGACATGGTCTTCATTACCGCTGGCAAGGGTGGCGGCACCGGAACCGGCGCTGCTCCCGTCATTGCCGAGGTAGCGAAGGGTCTTGGTGCACTCACCATTGGTGTGGTTACCCGGCCGTTCACCTTCGAAGGTCGCCGCCGTTCGGTGCAAGCCGAACAGGGCATCCAGAAACTCAAAGAAAAGGTCGACACTCAGATCGTCATTCCGAACGATCGCCTTTTGACGGTCTCGAACGAAAAGACCTCGGTGCTCAACGCCTTCAAGATGGCCGATGAGATTTTGCTGCAGGGTGTGCAGGGAATCACCGATCTCATTACCACCCCGGGCCTCATCAACACCGACTTCGCCGACGTGAAGATGATCATGAAAGATGCCGGTTCTGCGCTGATGGGCATCGGTTACTCGTCGGGCGAAGGCCGAGCGCTCAACGCCGCACGTGCCGCAATCTCGAGTCCGCTGCTCGAAGCATCGATCGAGGGCGCACGAGGCATTTTGCTCACCATCTCTGGCGGAAGCGATCTTGGGTTGTTCGAGGTAAACGAGGCTGCAGAGGTCGTGCATGGGGTGGCGCACCCCGATGCCAACATCATCTTTGGTGCCGTGATCGACGATGAGATGGGCGACGAGGTGCGGGTGACGGTTATCGCCGCCGGCTTCGACCGCTGGGATGATTCTTCCGGGCCGAGCACCGTGAGTTCAGACGCAACGACAACCAGCACCGGCAAGGGTGACCCAGCGCCAATCACCGACATCTTCGACACGGGCGACGACGATGACCTGGGTGACGACGACTTCGACGTGCCGTCGTTTCTCAAATAACCGCATCGGCCGGCGGGGATACCGCGGACGTCAACCAGTCCTCAGGTGAAACCGGACGGGTACTCCATGCAGATTTCTAACGTGCAACCCGATGGGCGCACCGTGCATTTGCGTTTCACCGACACCACTGACGGCGATTTTGCGGTCGACGTCGACCATGACGAGTTGGCCAGCCGGCGTGCCGCGCTCGCACCACATCCGTGGACCTGGCTGCATCAAGTCCACGGAGCCAAGGTGGTCGATGTGGCGGCACCCGGCGACCGAGCCGCTGAAGAAGCCGATGCTGCGGTGACTAGCTGCAGCGGCGCCGTGATAGCTGTGCAGACCGCCGACTGTGTCCCGGTGCTTCTCTACGGTGAGCGGGGCGTCGTTGGTGCAGCTCATGCCGGCTGGCGAGGAGCGGTCGCCGGCGTGCTGCCTCAAACCGTTGCCGTCATGCGATCGAAGGGTTGCGGGGCCCTCACGGCTGTGGTTGGTCCCGCAATAGGGCCTGAATGTTACGAATTTGGTGAGGACGATCTCGCTCTAGCCGCTGGTGCTCTTGGCGACGTGGTGCGCTCGGAAACTTCTGACGGTTCGCCGGCTCTCGATCTTGTTGCGGGTGTAACCGCCCAGCTTTCGTCACTTGACGTTACTGTTCGTCGAGTTGGTGGCTGTACGGCCTGTTCGGGGAGCTGGAACAGTCACCGCGCTCGTGTCGATACTGCCCGTCAAGTTGCGGCTATCTGGATTGAAGAAGCGGGTGCCGACGTTGACTGAGCATGCAGAACCGCTCCACTCGAGCGGCCCGAGCGTCGTGTCGGCCCAGATCGCCGAACGTCTCAACGGCGTGCGCGAGCGCCTTGCAGCGGTGGGGCGGCCTGACGTGAAGATCATCGCCGTGAGCAAGACCTTTCCCGCCGACACGGTAGTCGCTGCATTGCAAGCCGGAGTGGCCGATCTCGGGGAGTCGTATGCCCAGGAGCTGGTGGCGAAACACGCACTTGTTGGCGAGGCGATTCCCTCCAACGCAGTTGACGAACCGACATGGCATTTCATCGGCGGGTTGCAACGCAACAAAGTCCGCAAGATTGCTGGCGTTGTCGACCTTTGGCACAGCGTCGACCGCTTGTCGTTGGCAAAAGAGATCGCAAAACACGCGCCGGGTGCTCGCATTTTGGTGCAGGTTGATATTTCTGGTGAGGACACCAAGAACGGTTGCGCACCAGACGCAGTCGGCGAGCTCGTCGACGCAGCACTGACCGAGGGGTTGCGCGTTGAAGGGCTCATGGGCATCGCCGTTCGATCGGACCCGGCGGCCGCCCGACCCGGATTTCGTTTGTTGCGTGGCTTGGCTGACGCCCACGGATTAGCCGAGGTGTCGATGGGCATGAGCGCCGATCTTGAAATAGCGGCCGAGGAGGGCTCGACGATGATTCGCGTCGGGTCCGCGTTGTTTGGGCCTCGAACTTGATGTTGTCCGACGCTTGTGCATGAGCCGTTCATGAGGTGTTTGTGGTCGGACGAAGACACTCGGTGGTTGGCCGACAGGAACAGTTGCGCCGAAGTTAGTAAGCTCGACGGTAGGAGAACGATCAATGTCTGTTTTTAAGAAAACGATGCTGTACCTGGGTCTCGGCCCCGACGAAGAGTACGAGTTCGCGTCTTCGTATGAGAACGAGGCCGATGGTCCGGCTATCGCGAATATCGCTCCGGCACAAGATGGTGGAGCGGCGTCTGGTCCGGTGTCGTCTGCGGGGCCGAGCCCAGCAGGTCCGACCGTGCGAGCTGTGCCAATGCCTGCCGATCGCGAACCAGAGTATGAGGCAGTTTCGCCTCTGGCGAAGGAAAGTCCGGTTCGCCGTGTTGCTCCTGTTGCTCAGCCTGCCCGGTCGTCGGGTTCTCCTGCGGTTCGGGCATTGCCGATCAAGAACACCTCAAAGCCATCGACTGTTGCGCCGGTGTCGTTCAACGATGCTCAGGATGTCGCCGACAAGTTCATGGCGAATCAGGCCGTCATCGTGAACCTACAAAATGTCGAACGCGATCTCAGCCGTCGCATCATCGACTTCGCTAGTGGGCTTTGTTACGGCCTAGGTGGGCAGATGGAGCGGGTGGCGAAAGATGTGTACCTGCTTACCCCGACCGACGTCGAAGTTGCTGAAGCCGACCGTGAGTCTCTCCGAGGTCGCTGAGTCAAGACCTGCGCCGCGTGCAGTGCGTTTCGTCTGACGCCGAGATTTACCGGCCTCATACCAGATCGCGTCGATGGTCCCCTAATTCGGGCTGAACCGCCGCTAGCATCGGGTCATGGACGTTACCCCTCAATCGCTCAAAGACGTCGAGTTTCGTCAGGCCCTCCGTGGGTATGACCCCGACGAAGTCGACCTTTTTCTCCAACGCGTTAGCGCCGGAATAGCGCAGCTCCAGGGCCGACTTGCCGAGGCAATCTCGCGGGCCGAAGCGGCTGAAGCCCGAATCGATGGACGCGGCGGACAGCCAGCGCCGCAGAAGAAACGCGCCCGCCGCGACGGTGAGCCTTCAGAGGAAACGATCACGCGCACGCTGTTGCTTGCGCAACAAACTGCTGATCGTTTGTTGTCCGAAGCCCGCGACGAAGCCTCGTCGACGTTGAGCCTTGTGCAGAACGAGGCCGCAGAGGTCCGTGGCGCAGCCCAAGTCGAGGCCGACGAGTTGCGTCGGAGCGTCAAGACCGAAACTGACGAACTTCGAGCGACGACCATCGCCGAAACCGACGAGCTTCGCACCGTTGCCGAGAGCGAGACCGCAAAACTTCGTCGCACCACCCAAGCCGAGGTCGACGCACTTCTTCTCGAAGCCGAGCATGCGTCTTCGAAGGCGAAGGTCGAGGCCGAAGCTGAGCGCTCGGCGATTCTTAGCGAGGTCGAGTCAGAAGCTCGAGCGGTCGCCGAAGCCACCCGTAAACCGTTGTTGGCAGAGATCCGGGAATTGGAGAATCGTCGAGACTTTCTCGCCGAGGATGCCGCTCTGCTCGAACACCACGTTGACGCAGAACGCGAGCAGATTCGCGACTCGATTACACGTCTACAAACCGTTGTTGAGGCACCCGAGACGTTGCGGGTGTCGCCAACTCCCGAGCTCAGCCGGTACTCAACCGAACCCGTCGTTGCAACCGAACCGATTGTCGACGGCGATGCGGTGAACATCGAAACGGCGGAACCGACTGAAACCGCAACGCCAGCTGAGACCGTCGAAAAATCGGAGACGGTCGACAACCTCGACGACGCGTTAACAGGTGACATCGACCTACGCGATGAAGTTGTTGCCGGCCAAGCTGCTGTTGAGGCGCCGGCGGATGTCGGGGCTGCAGATGACACATTTGCCGATCCCGACTGGGATGACACCGACACCGGCCTAAACACCGGCCAAGACGCCGACGCCGACATCGACCTTGCTGATGGGCATGCTGTCGAGGCGAGAGAACCGGCGGAGTCGACGAGCCCAGAGACACAACTTCTCGAAACCGTCGGAGCCGACGAAGCCGACACCGGCGATCTGTCGCAACCCTCTGGTTCGGCGTCGGCAAAGACAGCCGGCGCTGTAGCGACGGCAGGTGTTGCCACAGCAACGACCGGATCATTCATTGATGACTTTGGTAAGTCGAGCACCGCCACAGATCCGGTGCCCGGCAACGAAGGTGTTGTCGACCACGAGTTAGTTGACGAAGCTGTGGTCGAGCACGAGACGGTCGATCTCACCGATCACCTTGCGTCAGCCGATGCTGACGAAGCCACCGAGGCCGAGCCAGCAGAAGCTGACGCCGTGGCAGAAACTGACGCCGTGGCAGAAACTGAGGTCGCCGACGCAGAACCTGCCCAGGGAGACCTCACGACCGACGAGGTGCCCGACAGCTCGGCAGCTGCATCAGGCGATCCTGCGGGAGTTATGGACTTTGAAGAAGCCGAGATTGCCGACGATCTTGGGTACGTTGAGCCCAGCGCAGCAGTTGTGGACGAAGACGAACTCGTTCCGGTCTTTGACGACGACGATTTCTTCAACGCCGATGCCGACTTTGACGAGTCAGTAAACACTTCGGGTGCCGTCGGGTCGTCACCTTCCGACCTCGACGAAGTCGACGTCGGAAGCGATGAGGTCATCGACCTCACGGGGAAGTCCGAAGAGGCTGCGGCAGAAGCTGGCGAAGAGGCGACTGGCGACTCATTCCTCGACGAACTGCGACGTGCGGTGTCTGAGGATGATTCGGCCGACGACGACGCTGCGCTTGTTGCGTTCTTCGACGACGACAGCGACGGACCAACGCGTCGCTTCGGGCGAGGCGGCTGAAACAAAATTTGCCGGTATCGCGTGTATTGGTCCAAATGGGCCGTATACTCCGGCGGGTTCGGCACCAGCGCTTCTTTGTGGAAGCTGGCGTGACTTGAGAGGACGCAAAGATGGCTTCGAAGAAGTCGACGAGCAGTAGTACCAGCAAGAAAGCCACGAAGGCTTCGTCTGCTGCGAAGAAAACAGCGAAGAAATCTGCAGCGAATCCGACCGCAAAGAAGCGAACCGCGTCAGCTGCTGCGAAGAAGACATCGACGGCAAAAAAGGCCGCCGCCAAGAAAGCGCCTGCGAAGGCTTCACCAAAGAGAGCAACAAAAAAGAGCGTGACTACCCCCTCACCAGCCAAGAAAAAGCCGGCGAAGTCAAAGTTTGACAAAAAATTTCTCGACGAGATGGAAGCTCTTCTTCACACCGAACGGGCCCGCTATGTGCACTCGGCCGAGGTGCTGAAAGCCGAAGCCGACTCCTTGATGGAAGATCGCGAGCCCGGCGACGTCCAGTTCGACGAGGAGTCAGGCGAGGGCGATACCCTTGCGGTGGAGCGTGAACGCGACCTGGCTCTTAGTGCGCAGGCCCGCCACTCGGTCGATCAGATCGACCAAGCTCTTCAACGTATTAAAGACGGAACGTATGGAATCTGCATCCACTCCGGCGAACCAATCCCCAAAGAACGCCTCAGAGCCATCCCCTGGGCGCTTGAACGCGTCGAATACAAAGCAATGGGACTTGGACGCCGCTGAGCAAGGCAGCCCGACACAGCCTGAGGCGGCCCAAGCTCCACTTCGGGCGATTACTCCCACACTCGGCGTCGCGATCTTTGTCCTGGTGGTCGATCAGCTGACAAAGCGGTGGGCCCTCGGCGAGCTGTCCGCTGGTCGCACGATCGATCTGCTCGGCAGCTTGCGGTTCAATCTGCACTTCAACGACGGCGCAGCGTTCAGCACCGGCGGCGGCTTTGGCCCACTCTTCGGACTTGCAGCGTTGGTGGTTTCGGTGTGGCTTGTGTTCTACGCCCGCAAACACGAATCGCTGCTTTTGCGCGTAGTGCTCGGCCTCATCGCCGGTGGAGCGATCGGCAATGTTGCCGACCGCGCGTTTCGCCGTGGCGATGGTGGAATACTGGGCGGCTACGTCATCGATTTCATCGATCTCGGTTGGTGGCCGATCTTTAATGTCGCCGATATGGCGATTGTTGCCGGCGTCGCAGCCATGATGGTGGCTCTGGTCCGAAACCCCGACCTATGAGGACACCCATGGCACGACCAGCACATGTTTTTCAACAACGCGCGGCTCTCCAAGAAGGTACGGGCGCGAAATACGGTGCGTGAAACCGAGATAGTGCCCGAGGCCCTCGACGGCGAGCGCATCGACCGTGTGGTTTCGACAATTACCGCAGAAAGCCGCTCTTGGGTCGCCGCGCGTATCGAGGCCGGCGAGATCCTCCGCAACGGCGAGCGAGTTACCGTCCGTTCAACAAAGGTCGCCGCCGGAGATTCGGTGACGTTCCCGGTGTCGGAGATCGTCGATTCTCGACCGGTTGCCGACTCGTCGATACCAGTCGAGGTTGTCTACCACGATGAACATCTTGCGGTGATTAACAAGGCGGCAGGTGTTGTCGTGCACCCTGGTTCGGGCAACACCGAGCGGACACTGGTCCACGGACTGTTGGCCGAGTTTCCCGAGATCGCCGGTGTTGGGCAAGTCGAACGTCCCGGTATCGTGCACCGCCTCGATAAGGGCACGAGCGGACTGTTGGTGGTCGCACGCACCGAGCCGGCCTATCTCGGGCTCGTCGACCAGATGAAACATCACCTTGCAGCACGACGTTACCGGGCTCTCGTGGCTGGCCACGTTGAGGCCGAGACCGGTCTGATCGATGCGCCTATCGGCCGATCGAACCGGGATCCGAGTCGGATGACCGTGCTGCCGTCAGGACGTGAGGCCCGCACAAAATACACGATGAAACAACGGTTCGATCTTCCCGTGGCCGCCACCGACGTGATCTGCGACCTCGACACTGGCCGCACACACCAGATCCGTGTGCATCTGCGCTCGATTGGTCACCCGGTTCTTGGCGATCAGCAATACGGCAATGGGTCGGCACTCGAAGGGCTCGACCGTCCGTTTCTTCATGCCTGGAAGCTGCAGTTTGCCCACCCGGTAACCGGCGAGGAAGTCTCGGCCACCGCCGATTTGCCCGACGATCTACAGTCGGTTTTGGCCAGCTTTCAGTAGCGCAGACTCGACAGTGCTAGTTCTCGACAGTGCTAGGCCAGGTGGCATCGCCGGCAGCCATCGAGGCAATGTCGGCCAGCGTGTAGCTGTCGAGGTAGTCACGCATCTTTGCTCCGGCATCGGACCAGATCGAAAGGAGCACACACTGGCCTTCGTGATCGCAGGCGCCGTCGGTGTGTGGCTCGCTGAAGTCACCGGCCACGATCGGACCATCGACAGCACGCACGATTTCGGTGAGGGTAATTTCGGCAGGATCGCGTGCAAGCACATAGCCGCCACCAACCCCTCGTTTCGAGCGCACCAGTCCTGCGCCTTTAAGGGCAAGCAGGATCTGCTCGAGATAGGGCTGCGGTAATCCCGTTCTGGTGGCCACGTCACGGACCGAGGTAGGGGAGCCTTCATCGTGCAGCGCGAGCGAAAGCAGAGCCCGGCTGGCGTAATCGCCGCGTGTTGAAACTTTCACGAACAACCCTCCCGGGAACCGGTCGACCCCAGTGCAAAGCGGACCGTGTGCGATTGTAGTGGGGTGGAACGAGTTCTACCGAGCTACGACGGTGCCTGTATCGCAAACATCACTCCAGCGCTGCTTGGGCAACGTGACTGGCCGGACTGGATGCCAGACATTGCCCGCGACGCTGGGCAGGTAGTTTTGCTGGTCGTCGACGCCCTCGGCTGGGAGCAGTTGGCCGAGCGGCACCGCCGTGCGCCGACGCTTGGCAGCATGGAAGGTGGGGCGATCACCACGGTGAGTCCTTCCACCACAGCAACGGCGCTTACCTCGATTAGCACTGGTCGGACCCCGGGCGACCACGGAGTCGTCGGCTACCGAATAGCGGTCGAGGGCGAAATTCTCAATACCCTGCGCTGGACTACCGGCGGAGGCGATGCCCGTCGTTCGATTGACCCGACCGAGTTTCAGCCGTACCCGGTGTTCGACAACCAGGGCCCGCCGGTAATTAGCAAAGGCGAGTTCGTTCGCACAGGTTTTACCGGCGCCCATCTTCGCACCGGGCGATACGTCGGCTACCGCACGATCTCTGGAATTGCGGTCGAAGCCGAACGGGAGCTTCGTGCCGGCGAACCGTTTGTGTACGCCTACTACGACGGCCTCGATCGGATTGCCCACGAGTTCGGCTTCGGTGCGCACTATGACGCAGAGCTGCAACTTGTCGACCGGCTGGTGGCCGACCTCATCGACGTTTTGCCACGAGGCGCAGTGTTGCTGGTAACCGCCGATCATGGCCAAGTTGATTGCCAAGGCCAAAGCACAGTGCTCGACCGCCAGATAACGGGTCGAATTCTCCGGCAGTCTGGCGAGGCGAGGTTTCGCTGGTTGCACGTCCGCGAAGGCGACACCGATGAGATCGCCCGCCTAGCGCTCGAGGCACACGGTGATGAGGCCTGGGTGCACACGATCGACGAAGTTGTCGCCGAGGGCTGGTTTGGACCTGAGGTAAGCCCTGCAGCATTGGCCCGACTTGGTGATGTCGCCGTTGTTGCCAAGCACAACCATGTTTTTGTTGATCCGAAAGACAACGTGCCAATCGAACTGATTGGCCGCCACGGCTCGTTTACCTCAGCCGAGATGTATGTTCCGCTCTTGGCCGGCTGGCGATAGAAGCCGCTAGAGGTAGGTGCCTGGGCGATCGTCGGGTGTCGCTGCCTGAGGGCCGCCTGGTTGCGGCATACCGCCCGCTGGGGATGGTCCACCCGGAACAGCTTGTCCGGGCTGAAGCTGGCCTCGCATCTGGGCGAACTGTTGTTGCGCCATCATTTGTTGGGCAAAGAGCGTGGCTTGGATTCCCTGGATGAGCCCCTCGAGCCAGCCGACAAGTTGGGCTTGAGCGATCTGGAGCTCGGCTGAGGTCGGAATCTCGTCGTCGGTGAACGGGAGGGCAAGGCGACCCAGTTCTTCACGGAGATCGGGCGAAAGTGATGAGCCGAGCTCGCCCACCGAGGTTTCGTAGATATCACGCATGCGATCGCGACTCGCTTCGTCGAGGTCAGCGGCACGTACTTCCTCGAGCAGCTGTTTCATCATCGTGCCGAGACGCATTACCTTGGCAGGGCTTGCGATGCTTTCGTCACTTTGTTCGACCTCGGTTGACGGCTGCGCGGGCTCGATGACCTCGGGCCGTTCGGCGGCAGGCGGAGTTGGTTCAGCAGTATCTGACATGGCCACCATACTAACCGCCAAGAACCACTAGGTATGGCCAAAGGCAGACGCGCTAACGCTTGATAAATTCGTAGGCACCGCGTTCTTGGCGTCGTCCAGTCGGTCGAACCGTTCCGTCGATGTCAACCTTACCAATGGTCGAGTTCACGGTGTTTGCCCCGCGTAACCAGCGCTTCTTCAGCCGGAAATCGCCCTTGCTCGGATTGACGAAGGGCGGATTCGCGTTGAGCTGCGATTTGCGTCCGAGGTCGTGATCATCCTGGGAGTCGGGCAAGCCGGGGTAGTTGTAGAACCCCTTGATGGCGTTGCCGCTAAAGCTGTTGAAGCGAGCGTTGATCGACCAGTCGGCGATGTTGCCTCGATAAAACGCCATCACGTTGTTGGTTTCATTGTCCAACGAGGGGTCAACGACCGCCACATTGTTGATGAACTTGAGGTCAAAAGATGTTTGGTACTGCGTGCCGACAACGACGAACTCGGCCCGACCGAATTCGTCGTAGCGAATGAGGTTGTCGCGCACCGACTGATTGTTGTGGTAGGCGGTGTTGTTGATGATGTGAACGTGCTGGCCACCATTTGGACCTGCTTGAATGCCGCGGCCACCGTTGAGGTAGCTGACGTTGTTCGCGACCAAGGTCCAGCCGTCGTAGGGGTTTTGTTTATTGCGGGCGACCTGCTTATTTTCGAAGTCATCGAGAATGATGCCGTTGCCATCGGTTGCGACCAGGTGGCCGGCGTCGTTGCGTCGATGCTGGCTAACAACCCGGTTCGCGTTGCCTTGCACGATGTTGCCTTCGATGCGGACCTGATAGGCGCCATCGGCTGGGCCGAACGACCCGATGGCGTCATTGGGTTGGAAGACCGAGATGCCTGAACCTTGCTCTTTGCCCCAGAACGAGTTCCACTTCACGATGTTGCCGACAATTTCGATGTTGTTCGACTGGTTGATGTTGATGCCGCCGAGCGAGAAGTTGTGTACGTAGTTGTCGGCGACGCGAATGTGGTGGGTTGCCCCGCCGTAGATGCCGACTCGTGTCGTGTCGTCGCGGTTCTCGCGGGTTGCGGTGCCATAGACTTCGAATCCGCATACTTGAATGAACGGCTCGCGAATGTCGATTCCGGCCCAGCCGGTGGCGCCGATCTTCGGCGAGCGGCCATTTGCGGCGGCTATCGTAATCCAGGCTCCGGTCCAGCCGCCTTTGCCTTCGAGGATCGGAAGCGGGCCTAGGTGGGCGTCGGTGTCGACGAGGATCCGGTCGCCGCCTTTGCGGTCTTTGATCGCGTCGTGCAGTTGCTGTTCGTTCTTGGCGACGATTGTTCGCCCTTTCGACAGCGAGAGGTTGCAGCCGTAGCGGCCGTCGCCCACGCCAGCGTTGGCTGTTGGTATCCCGCTAAGCAGCGATGCACACAGAACCAACAGTACGGCGAGTGTGAGCGAGAGACGGAGGTAACGGCGGGTAGGGGTGCGCGAAGGCATCACAAAATCACTGACCAGAGGGGAGGGTAGGGGCGAGGAAACGAAGAAGAAACGAACAGGTCGCAGGTCGGGGAAAACCAGCACCAACGTTGTTACCAGACCTAGACGTCGTAGGGGGGATCGTGTCGAAACCGATTGCCCGAAGGCGGTTTGGCGCGATAGGTTCGCCGTGCAGAGTTACACCGCTGTAATTCGTCAGCGGCCGTGCCCTGCCGCCTGTTCCGCAAACTGCTGATGCGGCGCAGTTTGTCGGGCGCGTTCACGCAGCCCGGCAGAACGCGCTAGACCATCTGTGCCCCAACCAACGACGGTTTCTCGTGTCGAGTTCTTTCACCCACCTTCATGTTCATACCGAGTATTCGATGCTCGACGGCGCTGCGCGTATCGGTGACCTTGTCGCGGCTGCCGCCGCCGACGGTCAACCAGCGCTCGGCATCACCGATCACGGCAACATGTACGGCGTCCTTGATTTCTACAAGGCCTGTCACAAAGAGGGCGTCAAGCCAATCATTGGTACCGAGGCCTACATGGCCCACGAGCACCGTTCCGAGCGGCCGTCTCGTCGCGGCAAGTCCGATGACTCTGGCGGCGACACCGAAGGTGGCAACAAGCTCTACTACCACCTCACCCTGCTTGCCGAGGACAACACCGGCTATCAGAACCTGATCCAAGTCGCGAGTCGTGCGTTTATGGAGGGGTACTACTACAAACCCCGATGCGACTGGGAGGTTCTCGAGCAACATTCGAAGGGGCTCATCGCTACGACCGGTTGTTTGGGCGGCCATGTGTTGCAGGCGCTGATGCACGGCGACGAACAAGGTGCTCTCGAAAAAGCTGCACGCCTGCAAGACATCTTCGGCAAGGACAACCTGTTTATCGAGCTGCAAGATCACGGCATCCCCGAACAGATCCGCACCAATCCGCAGCTGGTCGAGATTGCGCGCAAGATCGGGGCACCGTTGCTCGCGACCAACGACAGTCACTATGTGCATCGCGGCGATGCTGTCTCCCACGATGCGCTGCTGTGTGTGCAGACCGGCTCGCTGCTCTCCGACCAGGATCGCTTCAAGTTTCATGGCGACGATCACTACCTCAAGTCGGCTACCGAGATGCGACATCTGTTTCGCGAGGTCGAAGTTTCGTGTGACAACACGCTGTGGATCGCCGAGCGGTGCGACGTCGAGATCGAGTTTGGTAACCCGCTCCTGCCCAACTTTCCGCTCCCCGAAGGTTTCGACTCCGACGACGACTACCTGCGGCACCTCACCCTCGAGGGCGCTAAAGAGCGTTGGGGCGACATCCTGCCCGAGAGTGTCTCAGATCGGCTTACCTACGAGCTGCAGACCATTCGCGACATGGGGTTCTCGTCGTACTTCCTCATCACGTGGGATCTCATCAAACACGCTCGAGACCTCGGCATTCGGGTCGGCCCGGGCCGTGGCTCGGCTGCTGGTTGTGCGGTGGCCTACACGTTGTGGATCACCGACCTCGACCCGATCAAGTACGACCTGCTGTTCGAGCGGTTCCTCAACCCCTCGCGTATTTCCATGCCCGATATCGACATGGACTTCGACTCTCGTTACCGCGATGAAATGATCCGTTACTGTGCCGAGCGTTACGGCCGGGACCATGTTGCCCAGATCGTGACGTTTAGCCAGATCAAGGCTCGTGCGGCCGTCCGCGATGCCGCCCGTGTGCTCGGATATCCCTATGCCGTGGGCGACAAGGTGGCAAAGGCTATGCCGCCGCTCATCATGGGGCGCGACACGCCGCTTGCTGCATGTTTCGTCGAAGAGAAGAAATACGAGTCGGGCTACAAGATGGCGGGCGAACTCCGCGATATGTACGCCGCTGACCCTGATGTAAAACGGGTTGTCGACGTTGCCAAAGGCCTCGAGGGTATGCGGCGAAGCGATGGTATTCACGCTGCCGCCGTGGTGGTTACCAAGAACCCGCTTACCGACTATCTACCCATTCAGCGCAAGCCCGAAGCGGGTACACCGATCGAAGAGGCGCCGGTCGTCACCCAGTACGAGATGAACGGCGTCGAAGAACTCGGCTTGCTCAAGTTGGACTTTCTAGGGTTGCGTAACCTTGATGTCATCTCCGACGCGCTGGAGCTGATCAAAGCCGCTCGGGGTGTCGAGGTCGACATCGACAACGTCGATCTTGACGACCTCGAGACGTTTAACCTGCTCGCCAGGGGCGACAGCATTGGCGTGTTTCAGCTTGAAAGCACCCCCATGCGGGCGCTGATGCGTTCGTTGGCACCGAACAGCTTTCAGGACGTCGCTGCTCTGGTGGCGCTGTACCGGCCAGGCCCGATGGCGGCCAACATGCACAACGACTACGCCGACCGCAAGAACGGTCGGCAGGAAGTTACGTACATCCACGAGGACGCCGCGGAGATCCTCGACGACACCTATGGCCTGATGATCTATCAGGAGTCGGTGATGCGGATGGCGCAGAAGTTTGCCGGCTACTCACTTGCTCAGGCCGACAACCTTCGTAAGGCCTGCGGTAAGAAGATCCGCGAAATGATGGTCAAAGAGCGCGCCGGCTTTGTCGACGGCGTCGAAGCTACGGGGTACGGCCGCGAGCTCGGCGATGAGATGTTCGACATCATCGAACAATTCGCCGACTATGCCTTCAACAAAAGCCACTCGTATGGCTATGGGTTCATCGCCTACCAGATCGCCTATCTCAAGGCGCACTATCCAGTCGAGTACCTCGCCGCGCTTCTCACGAGTGTGAAAGGCAGCCTCGAAAAGGCGGCGATTTATCTCAACGAGTGTCGTGTGATGGGCATCGATGTGGTGGTGCCAGACATCAACAGCGCCCGCATGGATTTCCATCCGATTCCCACACTTGCCGACGTCGTGCCGATTACCGCAGTACCCGATCTTTCGACCGCCGGTGATGCAGCGGGTGAACCGGTTGAAGCGCGCGACGAACTCGACGATACCAACACTGTTGTGCGTGCCGAACGCGCTGGAGTCGATGAAGGCCTGGGCACGATCGTGTTTGGCATGTCGGCAGTCCGCAACGTGGGCGAGGGCTTGGTCGAAAAGTTGTTGGTCGAGCGCGACGAGAACGGTCCCTTCGTCGATTTTTATGACTTCTGCCAGCGCGTCGATTCAGAAGTGCTCAACAAACGAGCGATTGAATCGCTGATTCAGGCGGGCGCCTTTGATTCGATGGGGTACGCACGCCAAGGTCTCTTGACGGTGTCTGCCGAGATCATCGATTACACGTTGGCGCGGCGCAAAGAACATGACATGGGTGTTATGTCGCTCTTCGGCGAAGCCGAGGGTGGCCCTGTATTTGATGAGCGGGCGCAGATTCCCGACATGGAGTTCGACAAGAGCATCAAGCTCCGCCGCGAAAAAGAGATGCTCGGCCTCTATATCTCCGACCATCCGCTGCTCGGCTTTGAGGGTGTTGTCCGACGTAAGTCAGACGGCTCGATTAGCGAAACACTCGAACTCGACGACGGCACTCGAGTCAAAGCCGGCGGTGTCATAACCAACCTGCAGAAGAAGTGGACTCGCAAAGGCGACCTCATGGCGGTCTTTGAACTCGAAGATCTTGAAGCCTCGATCGAGGTCATGGTTTTCCCGCGGACGATGCAGGAACATGGCCACAAACTTGTCGATGACGCCATCGTCATTGTCGGTGGTCGCGTGAACGGCAACGACGATGTGCCGAACCTGTTTGCGCAGTCGATCGATGTGCTCGACACGAGCGAACTCTCCGAGTCTCGACCACTTCGCCTTCGCATCAATCCAAACGGACTCGAATCTGACACGATCGACCGTTTACGCGATCTACTGCGCGCGCATCAGGGTGAGTCGCCGGTGTATCTGCATCTGGGAAATCAGGTGCTCCAGCTGCCCGGCGATATCGCTGTGGATACTCAAGGGGGCCTTGTTGCCGAGCTGCGAGTACTCCTTGGCCCTGATGCGGTAATTCGCGAACGTCCAGCTGAGGAGCCTCCGCGGGCTGCTTATGGCTAGCGAGCGACCCTGATTTGGGCGACCACTCTGCGTGAAGTTGCCATTCGGGGTCAAAAGCGGCTGGACTAGAGAGGTCAAGTGAGCACCGAACAGGGGCAGTAACCGCGTTATGGCAATAGAGGTCGAGACCAAAGACTGCACTGCGTTGAGCGACGCTGAGTTCGAGGAAATGGCTGATATGTGTGCGGAGGGACCCTTCCCGTACGAAGTCGGCATGCTTTCGAAAGAGGCTGAAGACTGGGTCCTTGTCACCCAGGCCTACGAAAGCGGCAAGCTCAAAGGGTTCTCGTATTGCACGCTTGAGCGCATCGGTGGCACCCCGGCGGTGCTCATTGGTTTGGCGTCGATCAAACGTTCGTCGAAGCGTGATTCGATCCTTCGGGCCATCATGCTCGACCAGTTCCGTCGTGCGCTGATGGCGTTTCCGGACGAAGATGTTCTCGTTGGCTCGAAGCTGGTCAACGCCTCAGGCTTTGCGGCTTTCAAGAGCCTCAGTGAACCCATTCCGCGCCCGGGCCATAAAGCCTCCGGTGAGGAACGTGCTTGGGGGCGTCGCATCGCGAAGCGCTTTGGTGTTCCCTCACTGCGCTACGAAGATCGTCAGTTCATCGCTCGTGGCGATGGGGCGATGGCAAGCGTGTTCGATCACGAGGCGCTCAAGCCCGAGAAGTTTGACGACGACATTGTTGCGCAGTTCGATGACGTCAAGGTCGCCAATGGCGATGTGCTGATGGGTTTTGCTTGGGCGATGGCCGAAGAACTCGAGAAACTCGGTTCCTAGGGCTTACTGCAAGCCGCTCGGATGACCAATGGACATTTCGACGGCACTTCGCACACGGCGGATGACGAGGGCGTTCCTCGCTGATCCGGTCGCCGCAGAACTCGTCGACGAACTCGTTGACCTTGCCCGAAAGGCGCCGTCGGCTGGCAATACACAAGGCACCGAATTTCTTGTGCTCGATACGGTCGACCTTGTTGCGGCCTACTGGGCCATCACGCTCCCTGAAGCCTCTCGTACGGCGTTTCCTTGGCCAGATCTGTTGCATGCCCCGGTGTTGTGTCTTCCTCTTGTCGATCCTGCGGCATACGTTTCGCGCTACAGCGAACAAGACAAGGCCCGGACGGGGTTGGGCGAATCGGAAGCCTCGTGGGCGGTGCCGTACTGGTTCGTCGACGGCGGCATGGTGGTGCAGAACCTGCTGTTGGTGACCCACGAAGCTGGTCTTGGCGCCTTGTTCTTTGGGCTCTTCGATAACGAACGGGCAGTGCTCGACCACTTTGGCGTGCCCACAAACCTCCGAGCGCTTGGCACGGTGGCGATTGGCTACGCGAGCCCTCAGCAACGGGCGAGCAAATCGCAACATCGGCAACATAAGCCACTTGAGCAACTTTTGCATCGAGGCGCGTATGCTGAGAGGCATCAGCGCCAACCACCAATCTCCTGACGTCTCGGTAGTAGCGGGCCACCTCCTAGAGAACCCGAAACCACTGGTGAACGCCGACGAACGCCTCGTGGTGTTCTGGTCGGGAAAGTCGGCCTGCACCGCGACACTGCGCTGGACCTTTCACCGGATGGGTCTACTTCCTGCCGCCGACTATTTTGGCTGGATACATCAGTTCCGCACAAAGGTGTATTACGAAAGCCGGCGCTACAAACGAGTCGTGAACCGTTACGAGCAGACGAAATACCGGCACATCCGGGTCGTTCGCGATCCCTTCGCTCGTACCGTCAGCGCCTACCTGCATTCGCTCGAACAGGGCTACGAGCGCGCTGCTATTGCGGCCTTCTTGCAGATTGACCGTCCCTATTCGTTCCGCGAGTTTGTCGGCTACTTGCGGACTGTCGACCTCCGCCATCACAACATCCATTTCACCCTGCAATCTTCGGCTGCAGAACGCGATGGCTCGCTAACACTTGACCATGTTGTCCGTGTCGAAGATGGGCTCTGGAACCGACTCAACGAGGTCGAACTAGCGCTTGGTCTTGAGCCCACCGACTTTGCGTCGGCCGAACTCCAGAGCAAACACCGCAGCGACTACTCCGCAGCCGCAGCCTTCATCGGCGACACAAAGTTTGCGCCCGGAGAACGGGTGACCGCTCCTGAGTTTCGCTGGTTCTATGACCGCGCTCTCGAAGCCGAGGTCGTCCGTCTGTACCGCAGCGACTTCGACCTGTACGGCTACAGCACCACCCTGACTAGCCAGCTGCCGGCGAACAGCGGTCAATCTGCCGCCTGAACTGCAGAAGCAAGCCGGTCGTGGTGCGTCGCGAGCGGATACGCTCGGAGCCAACCGCTAGCCCTATGCTGCAGCCGTGAATCGATGGTTGCTCGGCGTTCGGCTTCGTACTCTTCCCGCCGCGATCGTGCCGGTGGCGGTGGGCACCGCCGTGGCGGCTGGCGAGGGCATTATCTGGTGGCGTGCGCTCGCCGCGCTGATCGTGTCGCTCGCCCTGCAGATCGGCACCAACTTTTCCAACGACTACAGCGATGGCATACGGGGAACCGATGGCGAAACCAGGGTAGGACCGCCTCGCCTTGTGGGCGATGGACTCGCAACGCCGACCGAAGTGAAACGAGCCGCCATCGGCTCGTTCGGAATTGCGGCGCTGGTTGGCCTTGCCGTGGCGATCGCCGTTGGCCCCGAACTGCTGGTGGTAGGAGCGATTTCGATCGCTGCCGGCTGGTTGTATACCGGTGGCCCGAAACCCTATGGCTACCTTGGGTTGGGCGAAGTGTTCGTGTTTGTCTTCTTCGGGCTCGTCGCAACAATCGGCTCGGCCTACGTGCACACCGGCGAAGTGAGCTCGCTGGCGGTGCTGGCCGGAGTCGTGGTCGGGTTTCCGGTCACTGCACTACTGGTGATCAACAACCTCCGCGACATCCCTGGCGATACTGTGTCGGGCAAACAGACCTTGGCGGTTCGCATCGGCGACGCCAAGACCCGACAGTTCTACGTTCTGTTGATGTTGGCGAGCTTTCTCTTGCTGACCCCACTGGCCAATCAGCGCTTTGGCGCGGCGCTTGGCTTGGTCGCAGCGCCCTTCGCCGCGAAAGCGGTCAAGATTGTGCACGACGGGGCAAAAGGCCGAGACCTTATCGCGGTCCTTGGACTGACCGGAAAGGTAGAGCTGGTACACGGACTCGCGTTGGCGTTGGGCCTTGCGCTTTCCGCCTAAGCGAGCTGCTGTGCTAGCGGCGGGTGCCGACGATGAGCTGTGTGAGCCCGCCCGACAGCAGGATGCGTTCGGCATCTTCGAAACCGGCATCGCGAACCTCGCGCATCATCTCTGATGGCTCAGGAAGGTAGGCGAGCGACCGGGGGAGGTACGAGTACGCCGCCTTATCCGACAGCAGGCCGCCGATGATGGGCACAATCTTGCCGAAGTACACCTGGTAGCCGGCTTTGAGTACCGGGTTCGGCGGCTCGCAAACGTCGAGCAACGCAATACGCCCGCCCGGCCGAACAACTCGAGCGAGTTCGGCAAAGAACGGCGGAAGATCGACGAAGTTGCGCAACGCGAAGCCACACGTTGCCCCATCGACCGAACCAGCCTCGAGGGGCAAACTAAGTGCGTCGCCCTGTGCCAGCGGAGCATCGGTGCGGGCATTGGCGAGCATTCCCATCGAAAGATCGAATCCGAGCGGATGGAGACCGCCAGCCTCGAGGTCGCGGCAGAAGTCGCCGGTTCCGCAGGCCAGGTCGATCACCGTAGAGCCAGCCGGGAGCGCAAGGTCTCGCACCGTCTGTTTGCGCCATTTCACGTCGAGCCGAAAGGTCATCAGCCGATTGATCATGTCGTAGCGCGGCGCAATCGCATCGAACATCGACTGCACCGCTTGCACCTTCTCGTCGCCGACGGGAAGTACATCGCCCTGGGGCATCGAATGAGACGGAGCGTCGGAAGCCATGGGTCCAGTGTGTCAGCTTGCTAGGCCGACCCGCGCCTCGTTGGAGGGTTGATTTGTGTCACAGTTCCGTCGGCGCCGCCGGTTGGCTTGCCGGAACGGTCTGCGGCCTCGGCTGCGGCTGAGTTGGCTCGGAGTTGTCCACATGCTGCATCGATGTCGGTGCCTCGGTTTTTGCGCACCGTCGCATTGACACCCAGGTTGGTGAGCAGCGTGGCGAACTCGCGAACACGTTCTGGCGGCGTGCCCTGGGTGAGGTAGCCCGGGGTCGGGTTGAGCGGTATGAGGTTGACGTGCGCCCGCAGCGGTTGGGTAATCGCCGCCAACTCGTGGGCATCGCTGGCGCGGTCGTTGACACCATCGATCAACGCCCACTCAAAGGAGACCCGACGACCCTTCTTGTCGAAGTAGTCGTGGCAAGCGTCGACCAAGTCAGCTAGTGGATATCGCTTGTTGATCGGCACCATCTCGTTGCGAAGCGTGTCGTTGGCCGCATGAAGGCTTACGGCGAGGTTTACCGGTAACGAAGCGTCGGCCAGCTGGCGGATTCCCGGAATCAGCCCGACGGTCGAAACCGTAAGGTGCCGGGCCGAAATCCCGAACGCTCCATGCAGCCGCTCGACAGCGCCCCACACCGCGTCGTAATTCGCGAGAGGTTCGCCCATACCCATAAAGACAATGTTCGACACCCGACGTTCGCCGGCAACCCGGCGAGCCCGGATGACCTGCTCGACGATTTCGCCGACCGTGAGATGACGCTCAAAGCCAGCCTGACCAGTCGCACAGAAACCGCAACCCATTGCGCAGCCGGCTTGGCTCGAGATGCAGACGGTTGAGCGGTCTTTGTAGTGCATAAGGACGGTTTCGATCGCGGCACCTCCGCGGAGATTCCAGAGCCACTTGACGGTGTCGCCGTGCTCGCTCACCGACTCGACCGACATATCGAGCGAGGAGGGCAGTTTCTCGGCAAGTTCAGCGCGCAGTGGCGCCGGAAGCGTGGTGATGTCGGCCAGATCGACGCCGTCGGTGTAGAGGCCTTGCCAGAGTTGCTCGACTCGGTAACTGGGCGTACCGGTGAGGTAGTCGGCAATCGCCTCTCGATCGAGGTCATAGATCGTTGGAGCGGTGGGTCGGGCAGCCATGTGGTGGTAGGGGTCCTAGGCGATTGGTTCGACGTGGGTTTCGAATGCCCGGTCGGTGCGGTGACGGTCGAAGCCGATGCGTTGATAGACGACGTTGGCCGAGGTGTTGTCGGACTCGACATACAACATTGCGGTCTGGAGCCCGGCGGCATGCAGCCATTCGAGGCCCGCCAGTGTCATTGGTTTACCAAGACCTTGACCATGGAAATCAGGATCGACAGCAATGACGTAGATCTCGCCGAGGGCCGGATCATCACCATCGGGTGCGTGCACCTTCGTCCAGCAGAACCCGGCCAGGCGCCCTTCGCGCTCGTGAAGAAGAAAGCCTTCGGGGCGAAACCAAGGCTCGCCCATGCGTGCTTCGATATCGCGGCGGGTCTGGCCGCCCTGCTCGGGATGCCACGAAAACGCCCGGTTGTTGACCTCGATAAATGCATCGAGATCGTCGACCGAGTGGGGATCGAATGCCCGAACGATGAGGTTTGAGGGAGCAGCCGGCAATGGCGCACGCAGCTGCCAGAGGTCGCGATAGGGCGTGAAACCGGCGGCTACGGGTCCGGCGTCGTCGCCGTCTTGCACGTCGTGGATCCAGAACTCGGCTCGCCCGCCGCCCTTGCCAGCAATCGTTGCGGTAACCAGCTTGAGTGCCTCGGCGACCGCTTCTGGGTCGTGTTTGTCGAGTTCGCCGTCGATCAACCAACCGTGGCCTTGTGCCTGGGCAGTAAGAACAGAACGCGGATTCGATGTCACGCACTTGAGAGTAGTGTTGCTTTGATGGCCAACCGTCGTCGGCTTCGACAGGGCAAGCAACGAGCCACAGGGCGCCAGCAGCTATGCCGGCTCGAGAAGGAGCAGCCCTACCTCGGGAACAACGCCGAACCTCATCTGCGGTGCTTGGCCGCGTTCGAGGCCCACACCCGACGAAACATACACCGCCCGCCCGTTAATCACTGCGGCGCCGCCGGCAGCAAGACTGCGCGGAACGTCCGAGAAGGTCACGATTGGGCCGAACATCGGGAGCGCGACCTGTCCGCCGTGAGTGTGGCCGGCGATGACCAGGTCAACTGGCACAGAAGCCTCGAGCCCTAACGCAGCGTCGGGCCGGTGACTGACAACAATGGTGAGTTCGTCGGCAGGGGTTGAGTTCAGTTGAGCGAGGAGGTCGGGGTCGACCATCTGTCTTTCGCCCTGAGGGATCGTGGTTCCAGCGATGGTGACCATTTGGCCAGCGACGTCATGTCGCCATATGTCGTCTGCCAAGTAGACGGCGCCCGTTTCCTCGGCGAGCGATCTGAGTTCATCGCCGCCGTCGGTGTCGCCGACAACCATCACGACGTGGTGGGTGCTTGCAAGCATGTCGTCGAGAAGGGCGGCAAGATCGGACCGAATTTTTTGAAAGTGTTCGAAGTCTCCGGCCCAGAAGTCGCCTGGGATGACGATGAGGTCGGGTTCGCTGGCAATGACAGCTGCGACGGCGTCGAGTTCGTGTTGTCCGACGTTCGGTGTTTGCAGATCGCTGAGCACGGCGATGCGAATCGGCGCAGCCACATCGCTCAGCAGTATCGTTTGTGTATCGACTTGCAAACGGTCGGGCTCGATATGGGTGGCGTAGTACCCAAACGCTGCGGGGAGCATTCCCAAAAAGAGCAACATGTAGTTAAGGTTTGCGAGGCGTCGCTTTGTTGGTCGCAATCGGGCCCAACCGATTAGAAATAATGAAAAACTTGTGAGCGGAAGCGAGACCACGATCGCTAAGTAGAAAACGTGTACTACGCCGAAGAAGTCGATCGAACGTGTGATCGAATGCACGACCAGTGCAACAACGGTGAGCCAGAACAGAGCGAACACTGCGCGGGTCATCGCTGACAGCGATGGCAGGGGGTCGTGGCGTTGCGCAACAAGCACCGACATCACGGCCACGACGAGCGCGCCGAAGAGAAATTGCGAGGCCAGACTCATATCCTGTCAGCCTTGCACATCATGTGCAGTGGGTGGTGGCAGCAAAATCGTTGCTATTTCAGTGAAATCCGGTCGTTTGAGCAGTAAACGTGTGGGTGGTAGATGTTGCGCTAGTTGCTCCAACTAGTGCTACAGTAATCCCCGAACGCCAGGTTTCCGCCACCTGGTGTACAAGAGCGACACAGGGATCCGCCGCCCGGTGTCGCCGAATCGGCGCCCTTCGGGGCGCCGATTCTGCTTTTTGGGCCCAAGCGGTTTGACCTTGGACAGACACGTTCGACCGGAGCTGGTTTCCCACGGTTTCCCACCGCCTGTGTGAGGTTGGATGCGAAGAATTCAACGGGCGTCGATCTCCTTGAGAATCGCGCCAAGCCGTCGTCCCGCGGACAACAGATTGCGTTCGACTTCATAGAGACGAACCGACAGGTCTTCGTCAGGGCCCGCAGCGTAGGTATCGGCAAGCGACACGATTCGTTGGGCGAGATCCTCGAGGCCGGTCTTGACCGACGAGAGGTTTGCTGCGTCACTCTCAAAGCTCATGACGTGTGCTCGCTGAAACTTTTGGAAATGATCTCGGCTGACATGATGACCTCAAGGCGGGTGGAGAGTGGGGCAGCGAACACAAGAACACAACAATCGCAGAGCCGAACGAACTAATCGGGAAAAGGGATCGAGATGCCGACCGCCTGCCCGGTACCTTTGCAGGTGATGAGTCCTCAAGAGATGTCCGGAAAACGTCCCCAGCTGCGCGATGACCTCAAAGCGCTGCATGGTTACCACTCTCCACAGCTTGATGTGACGGTTCGGTTAAACACGAACGAGTCGCCGGCGCCGCCTCCTGCAGAGTTCGCCGCAGCGGTTGCCGACAGGGTGCGCGCGCTCGACTGGAACCGCTACCCCGAGCGGGCCGCGAGCGAACTCAGAAGCAAGCTTGCGCGGCACTACGTCGACGTACTGCCGGGAATTACCGCCGACAACGTTTTTGCTGCGAACGGGTCAAACGAAGTCATTCAAAGCGTGTTGCTTGCCTATGGAGGGCCGGGGCGAACGGCCGCAGTGTTCGAACCCACCTACGCCATGCACAGCCAGATTGCGCGCACTACAGCGACGACGATCGTCGTGGGAGAACGCGCAGCCGACTTTTCGCTCGATCTGGCCGAAGTGCATCGAGTCCTCGACGAACATGAGCCGGCCGTGGTGTTCCTCTGCTCGCCAAACAACCCGACCGGCATCGTCGACCCGGCAACATCGGTCGGCGAAGTACTCGATCACGTTGAGGCATACGGCGGATTGCTCTTCGTCGACGAAGCATATGGCCAGTTCTCGCCGCAGTCTGCGGCGTCGCTGATCGCCGAGGACCGTTCGCTTGTGGTGTCTCGAACCTTTTCGAAGACCTGGTCGATGGCGGCGGCTCGACTTGGTTACCTCCTGGGTCCGACATGGTTGATTGAGAGCCTCGAGCTGGTGGTGCTGCCCTATCACCTCGACGCCGTCACCCAAATCGCCGGGGAGACAGCGCTCGACTACGGCGACCAGATGGACGCCCGAGTCGCCATGCTCGTCGAAGAGCGCGGTCGTCTTGTCGAGGCATTGAGCGATCTGCCGGTCGAAATTTGGCCCTCGGGAGCGAACTTCGTTTTGTTCCGCCCAACGGGCATCGACGGTGATGAGGTCTGGCAACGACTGGTCGACGAGTCGGTTTTGGTTCGTAATTGTGCCTCCTGGGACCGGCTCGACGGATGCCTACGCGTTACCGTCGGCACTCGGGCCGAGGACGATCACTTTCTCGAAGCCCTTCGAAACATACTTGGTTAGGAAGAAACGACTTTTCATGAGCCGCACTGCGACGAAAGAACGCAACACCAAAGAGACCCAGATCTCGGTGTCGATCGAGATCGATGGTTCAGGTACCACCGACTGTTCGACCGGGCTGCCCTTCTTCGACCATATGCTCGACCAGTTAGGACGGCACGGAAACTTTGACCTCACCGTGCACGCCAAGGGCGACCTGCAGATCGACAGCCATCACACGGTTGAAGACACCGGGATTTTGTTGGGAGAGGTGTTCCGCGAGGCGCTGGGAAGCAAAGTTGGCGTTCGTCGGTTCGCTTCGAACCGGGTGCCGCTAGACGAAGCCCTCGTCGAATGTGCGCTCGACCTGTCTGGACGTCCCTATTTTCACTACGACATCGATTTCCCGGGAGAGAAAATTCTCGGTGATCCGCCGTTCGACCCGCAGCTCACCGAGGAGTTCTGGCGGGCGTTTGTTATGTCGTCGCAGATCACTCTTCACCTGGTGTCGGTGCGGGGTAAGAACACGCACCATCTCGTTGAGGCCAGTTTCAAAGGCGTCGCCCGGGCGCTTCGCGACGCGGTGCGCGTTGAGGGAGGCGGCTTGCCGAGCACCAAGGGTGTGTTGTGAGTCGGCCGTTGGTAGCCGTTCTCGACTACGGGATCGGTAATCTCCGCTCAGCGCAAAAGAGTCTCGAAAGAGTTGGGGCCGATGCGCGTCTGACGGCCGACGCAGGTTTGGTCCGCGACGCCGCTGCGGTAGTGCTGCCTGGGGTTGGAGCCTTTGGTCCTGTCGTGCAGGCAATCCGCGATGCTGGCCTGGCAGATTTGGCGTGCGAGGCAGCTTCGTCTGGACGCCCATTCCTCGGCATCTGCGTCGGCATGCAAGTGATGTATGAAGCCAGCGAAGAGTCGCCGGGTGCACAGGGGCTCGGCATACTTCCGGGCACCATCTATCGCCTTCCCGATACGGTCAAACGTCCCCAGATGCAGTGGAACAAACTTGCGTTTGTTGGCGCAGGTGCCGACTCTCCGCTACTTGCAGGGCTCAGCGATACCGGTGACGGCGCCTGGGTGTATTTCGTGCACTCGTATGCGGCCAAACCCGACGAGACAACCATCGCGACCTGCGAGTATGGCGGTCCGGCGGTTGCTGCAGTGCAGCAAGAAAACGTTTTTGCGACACAGTTTCATCCGGAGAAGTCAGCGCGCAACGGCCTGCGAATTCTCGAGAACTTCGTTCGAATTGCCGAGGGCGACACTTCCCGAGCATCTCAAGGAACAGTCCAGGGAACAGCGTCATGAGTCTTGATTTGTACCCGGCCATCGACTTGCGCAACGGCAATTGTGTGCGCCTGTATCAGGGCGACTATGCGCAAGAAACAATCTATGGCGACGATCCTGTCTCCCAGGCGCGGCTGTTCGCCGATGCTGGGGCCCCGTGGATTCACGTGGTCGATCTCGACGCGGCGAAGTCAGGCGAGCCGGTCAACCGTGCCGTGGTTGCCGCGATCGCTGCTGCGGTCGACGTGCCGGTGCAGACCGGTGGTGGTGTGCGCTCGGTCGAGGCCGCTCGGGCCCTGTTCGCCAGCGGCGTCGAGCGGGTTGTGATCGGCACCGCTGCGCTCGAAGACCCGCAGCTGGTGCACACCTTGGCCAGGGACCACCGGGTCGCTGTCGGCCTCGATGTGCGCGGGACCGATGTTGCGGTGCACGGCTGGACCGAGGGGTCGGGCCGCCATATTCACGATGTTGCTGCCGAGTTCGCCGAACTTGGTGTCGATGCGCTGATCGTCACACAGATTCAGGTTGATGGGACCATGGAGGGTCCCGACCTCGAAGGTCTGGGCGATCTTCTCGAACACACCGAAATCGATGTCATAGCGTCGGGAGGCGTCGGCACCCTCGACCATCTGTCGGCTCTTACCGGCCTCGAGCGGCAGGGGCGTCAGCCAACGGGCGTCATTGTGGGTCGGGCCATCTACGAAGGATCGTTCACTGTGCAGCAAGCTATCGATGCGCTGAAGGCGCCGTTAGGGGAGTTGCCATGAAGGCCGCACGAGTCATCCCGTGTCTCGATGTTGATGAGGGCAGAGTCGTCAAGGGAGTGAACTTCGTCGATCTTGTCGACGCAGGCGACCCGGTCGAACTAGCAGCGCGCTACGACCAGCAGGGCGCCGACGAGTTGGTGTTTCTCGACATCACCGCATCGTCGGGAAATCGAGACACGATCGTCGAACTTGCTCGCCGAACCGCCGAGGAAGTGTTTATCCCGTTCACGATTGGCGGGGGGATCCGTTCGGTCGAGGACGCGCGACGTCTTCTTCGTGCTGGCGCCGACAAGACCTCGGTGATGACGTCTGCGGTCAAGCGGCCCGAGCTCGTCACCGAAATGGCCAACGAGTTTGGTTCGCAGTGTGTTGTGGTCGCAATCGATGCTCGCCGCACCACCGACGCCAAGGCCCCTCAAAGCGGCTTTGAGGTCTACACCCACGGAGGCCGGACCCGAACAGGAATCGACGCTGTGGTGTGGGCCAAGGAGGCCGAACGGCTCGGAGCAGGAGAAATTTTACTGACGTCGATGGACCGCGACGGCACACGAGACGGCTTCGATATTGAGCTGACGCGATCGGTCTGCGATGCGGTGGGCGTGCCGGTGATCGCTAGCGGTGGAGTTGGTACGCTTGAGCATCTTGCGCAGGGGGTCACCGAGGGACACGCCGATGCAGTCCTCGCCGCGTCGATCTTTCATTTCGGCGAGCACACCGTGGCTGAAGCCAAACAAGTGATGGCCGCAGCGGGCATAACCGTCCGCCCAGCAGGCGCCTAACCAACCCGAAATTTTCACCCAAAGCGACACGAAAAGGTCACTTTGCAACAAAATTTCGGGGTGGGGTGGGTTAGTTGGGGGTTGGGGTTAGGACCGACAGCGTTTCGGCCACCATCGCGTTGGTTGCTCCCAACAGAAAATGGTCGGTCTGTTCGAGTACGGCATGGGAGGTATTGACCCAGCCGGCGGTTCGTTCTGTTGCTTCGGCTGGCGGGCAGAACTGGTCGTGCGCCGGGCTCACGAGATGTTTGCGTCGACCATCGGTTGCGGTCGCGAAATCGGCAAACATACGCAGCGGGGGAGCGATAGCGACGAACGACTGCACCCGTTCGTCGACGACGTCGAGCACGATGTCGGCGCCAAACGAGTAGCCGATCAGCGACAAAGGCAGTTCGGGGGCCAACCGGTGCGCCTCTTCGATCGCCGCCACAACATCGAGATGCTCGGCGTTCCCATCGTCATGAACCCCTGACGATCGCCCGACACCACGGAAATTGAACCGCAAGACCGAGAACCCGGCCGGAGGTAACGTTCGAGCGAACGTTGCTGGCGCAGTGTTGTGCATGTCGCCCCCGAATTGCGGATGCGGATGCGTCGCTACCACAACGCCGAGGGCGTTTGCCGCGGGGTGCCACGAACCTTCGAGGTGTACGTCGTCGTCGGTGGCGAATGAGATGTCGGTCGAGGTGTCGCGCATGGTCAGTAAAAGCTACCGTGCCCACCGTGAGCAAGAGCGAAACCAAACACGACGGACCGTCTGATGGGCTTCCCATCAAGATGCTCAACGACCGCATTCTGGTGTCGATCGACGGGCCGGAAGGCGAACGTCGTTCCACCGGCGGCATCTTGATCCCGGCCACCGCACAAGTCGGCAAACGTCTGACCTGGGCAGAGGTGTTCGCTACGGGGCCAAATGTGCGTTCGATGGAACCCGGCGACCGGGTGCTGTTCAACCCCGAAGACCGCTACGAAGTCGAAGTGCGGGGATGCGAATACATCATTCTGCGCGAACGCGACGTGCACGCCGTGGCGGCGCCGCGACTCGAGGGCGTCTCCACCGGGCTGTATCTCTAACGCCATCTCTAACGCCGTATCCCCATCCCTATCCCAGACGGCCAAGTAATTCGCCTGCTTCTGTCCACAACCTACCGGTAGCCTTTCTCCATGAGTAGTGACCTCGAAGAATCAACCAGCCTCCAGATCGACTTTGGCAAGGTGTCAAAGATTGGCGCCGATGGCCACCAGGTCGTGCCGGTCGTACTGCAGGACGCCGATTCTGGCGATGTGCTCTTCATTGGCTACGCCAACGAAGAAGCCTTTCTTGCCACCCTCGAGCGGCAGTCAGCAGTCTTGTACTCGACGTCGCGAAACGAGCTTTGGCATAAAGGCGCAACGTCAGGTGACACGCTCGAGCTCGTCGATGTTGCGGTGAACTGCGAGCAGAACAGCCTGTTATACAAGGTTCGCAAAGCGGGCACAGGCGTCTGCCACACCAAAGGCGACGACGGTGTTGCTCGCCAAACCTGCTATTACCGATCAGTGATCGACCCGCAGTCGATGACGTTCGGCTGACCCGCCCAATGAGCGGCCAACCCGCACCATCATTTGCGCAGTTCTGCGAGCTGGCGTTGAGTCACCGGGTCATTCCGGTTTGGCGCGAACTCTTAGCCGACCTCGTCACGCCGGTGTCGATCTTTAGCCGATTGGTGGGTGACCAGCCGGGCTTTCTCCTTGAGTCGGTGGCCGGCGGCCAGTGGTCGCGTTGGTCCTTTGTAGGCCGAAACGCCGAGGCGACGCTGCTACTACGAGACGGCATAGTCGAGGTCGAAGGCAAACTTCCGGCGGCTATCCCGCTCGACCAAGGGATGCTGGCCGCGCTCGAAGCGCTTCTCGACACGTACCACGCTCCCGACATCGAAGGTTTGCCACCAATGCACGGCGGCCTCATGGGTTACCTCGGATACGACGTGGTTCGCGAAGTCGAGAATCTGCCCGACGTCCCCAACGCCGATCTTGGGTATCCCGACGCGATCATGTCAATTGTCGGCGAATTGGCGGCGCTCGACCATTGGGCCCAGCGAGTGACACTTATCGCGAATGCCTTTGTTCCGGTTGGTGCCTCCGAGGCCGAATTGCGGGTGGTCTATGACGACTGTGTCGCTCGCATCGATCAGATGGCAGCCGATGGCGCTGCGCCGCTTGATGAGCCGCTGCTGCCGATTCCGACCAGCGACGATCCGCTCCCTGAGGTCACCTCGACCATGGGCGCCGAGCTTTACTGCCAGGCTGTCGAAGCGGCGCGCGACTACATCTTTGCTGGCGACATCTTTCAGGTCGTGCTGTCGCAGCGTTTTGACTTTGATCTCGATGCGCACCCGTACGATTTCTATCGAGTGCTTCGCCAAGTAAATCCCAGTCCGTACATGTACTTCGTGCAGCACCCCGAGCTCACCATCGCTGGCGGCTCGCCCGAGCCAATGGTGAAGCTGGTCGATAACCGGGTGATCTCGCGACCGATTGCCGGAACACGCCGTCGCGGCGCCAACGACGTCGAGGACCGTCGAATGGAAGCTGAGCTGCGCGAAGATCCGAAAGAAATTGCCGAGCATGTGATGTTGCTCGACCTGGCCCGTAACGACGTTGGACGTGTGGTGAAATTCGGCACGGAACAAGTCGACGAAAAGATCGTTCTCGAGCGTTATAGCCATGTGATGCATCTGACATCACAAGTGTCGGGCGAGCTGGCCGAAGGCAAAACTCCTATCGACGTGTTGCGAGCGACGCTGCCAGCGGGCACATTGTCCGGCGCACCAAAGGTGCGGGCGATGGAGATCATCGACGAACTCGAGCCGGTCAAGCGTGGACCGTACGGGGGAGTGGTTGGGTATTTTGATTTCACCGGCAATATCGACACCGCCATCACCATCCGGACGCTTTTCGTCCGTGACGGAAAGGCGTCGGTGCAGGCGGGCGCAGGCATCGTGGCCGACAGCATCGCCACACAAGAACACCTCGAATGTCAGAACAAAGCCAAAGCGCTTCTGGCCGCTGTTGAAGCAGCCCGCCGGATGACCGCAGTACGTAACGAAAGCGATCCTTCATGAGCCTGCCCGGTCTTGCCGAGAGTTACGAACTCCTCACCAACGGCGTCGCCGCCGTGCGACTGCCACGCGATGTGGTGCGAATCAGTGGACCCGACGCGGCAACGTGGCTGCAGGGCCAGGTGAGCCAGGATGTGCTGGGGCTGGCCGAAGGTGGCTCGGCCTGGTCGTTCATATTGCAGCCACAGGGCAAGGTCGATGCTTGGTTTCGGGTCACCCGCGAAGCCGACGATGTGTTTGTTCTTGATGTCGACGCTGGGCACGGCGAAGCCTTGGTCGCCCGCCTCAACCGGTTCAAACTCCGCGTGAAGGCCGAGGTAGAGCTGATCGACGGTGAAATGGTTGCTGTGATTTCGAACGGCAATGACTACAACTCGCCGATTGTGGGTGCTGCACCATTCTTTGCGGTCGGCCTCGACATGGTTGGACAATCGGTACCCATGCCCGACGGCGTAACCGAAGTATCAGCCGAAGCGTACGAAGTTGCCCGCATTGAAGCTGGTATGCCGAAGATGGGTAGCGAACTTACCGAGGACACCATTCCCAACGCCGCCGGCGTCGTTGAACGTTCAGCAAGTTTCACGAAGGGCTGCTACACCGGCCAGGAGCTGGTGGCTCGGGTCGATTCGCGCGGCAACAACACGCCGACCCAGCTGCGACTCGTTCGTTCGCCTGGCGAGATGGCCGCAGGCGACGTCGTGGGCGATGACCAGGGAACCATCACCAGCGCTGCAGTGCATCCCCACGGCGGGTCGGTGGCTCTGGCGTACATCAAACGTGCGGTCGAGGTTCCCTGCACGCTTTCGATCAACGGCGTCGACGCCGAGATCAACCCCGTCCCTTCGGCTGCAACTACGGCGCCGTAGCGGCCTACGCTCAACTGAGTGGACCATTACGAGGCGCTCGAGGCCGACCCGACCGAAAATGAAGCCGAGCTTCGGCGGCGCTATCTTTCCTTGGCGCGTCGATACCACCCTGACCAGCTAACGATGGCTCCCGAAGCCACGCGTCGCGAAGCAGAAGAGAAGATGCGTTCGGTCAACGACGCCTGGGCTGTTCTCGGCGACAAGGCACGCCGACTGCGTTACGACCAGACGCTCTTCGAGACAAACATCGAGACCGCCCAGGCCGAATGGAAGCCGTTCGATGACACCGATGTTCCCGAATACGAGGAGCCACTGGTTCCGGGGCGGGCTCGTCCCCCGAAGTGGATGACGGCTGCGCCGCCGCTTCTCGTTGGCTCGGGAGTGGTTATGTCGGTGCTTGGCGGCATCCTTGGAGCTGCCGTTCTTGCACTGGGTCTCGCGCTCATAGTCGCAGGCGGTGTTTCTTTTGTGCTCGCGCCGGTGGCCGTGATGGTGATGAGCGCACGTAGCGAAAAGAGGGCCTAAATGGCTACCTATCTCGACGACATTCTTGCGGCGCATCGCAAGTTGGCAACGTCGGACATGCGTGTCCTTGAGCGGTTGATCGACCTTGCTTCGACACAACAGATGCCGCGTGGATTTCGGTCTGCTATCGAGGCGGCAGACGGACTCGCCGTTATCGCCGAAGTGAAGCGTCGGTCGCCTTCGAAAGGTGACTTGGCTCCGTATCTCGATCCTGGCGAGGTAGCGGGCGAGTACGCCGCAGGTGACGCCACCTGTTTGTCGGTGCTGACCGACAACGATCATTTCGGCGGATCGGCCGACGATCTGCGCGCCGCCAGCGAGGCAGTGAGCCTTCCGGTTCTCCGGAAAGATTTCACGGTCACCGCGAAGGATGTGTGCGACGCCCGAATCATGGGTGCAGACGCTGTGCTGCTGATCGCCGCTGCGCTCGACGATGCCGAACTCGCCGACTTTGCCTCTTTGGCCCGACAGCTGTCCCTGGACGTGCTGGTTGAGATCCACGATGAAGCAGAACTCGAACGGGCTTTGCTGATCGACGCCGACCTCATCGGGGTGAATCAACGTGATCTGGTGACCTTCGAGGTCGACACGGATCGAGCGGTGCGGTTGGCGCCCAAACTGCCTGCCGGTGTTGTGCGGGTCGCCGAGTCGGGCGTGCAGGGGCCGCGCGACGCGACGTTGCTGGCTGAGGCTGGGTACCACGCTGTTCTGGTGGGCGAATCGCTAGTGAAGGCCGGGTCGAGGGCCGACGCGGTTGCCGCTCTCCGAGAAATTCCCCGCCAAAGCTGATCGCAGACCGCTAACGTCAACACAGGGTCTGCGCAGATGCGAAGAGCGTGTGCGGAGAGTGGTCTGACTTCTCTCGGGGCTCCTCGCAAAGTGAGGCGACGATGTTTGTAAAAATTTGCGGAATTACCAGCGAAGAGGACGCGCTGCTCGCGGTGGCTCTTGGGGCCGACGCTGTCGGCTTCGTTTTTGCTCCTTCGAAGCGCCAGGTCACGCCGCTTGCCGCTCGCGATATCGCTCGGCGGCTACCACCCGAGACCCTCACGGTTGGTGTCTTTCGAAACGAGACCCCGCAACGGGTGGTCGATATCACTCACGAGGCCGGCTTGGGCGCCGCGCAGCTTCACGGACACGAGACGGCCGAAGAGTCGCAGCATGTAGCCAAACACGTGCGGGTGATGATCAAGGCCTTTCCTCCTGGCAATGCCGGACTCGACCATGTTGACGATTACGGCGCCCACGCAGTCATGCTCGATGGCCACTCGCCGGGGTCCGGTGAGGTCTTTGACTGGTCGCTTGCCGAGGGCATGCCGTCCAACCGGCGCATCATTCTTGCTGGCGGACTCGGCCCCGAAAATGTCGGTGACGGAATTCGCACGGTCCGCCCATGGGGAGTCGACGTCAGCAGTGGCGTCGAGAAAGCGCCCGGCCGCAAAGATTCGTCGAAGATGCGCAAGTTCATCGAAAACGCCCGGGCGGCCGGATCACAGATCGAGAAGCGACCGGTTCCATCGCTCGGCGATAGCGCTGAGGACAACCTTCCCTACAACTGGATGGAAGAGTAGAGGAACCCGTTCGCGGGAATGGGTTCGGGCTGCAAGGGGTTCTCGTTTCGTGGACACCGTTGGAAACTTCTTGCTCGACCTCGCGCTGCCGCGCACCGATCGAGTGGTCTTTATTCAATGGGCAGTTATGGCGCCCTTTTGGCTCATCGTTCTCGTGATTACGTTTCGTAAAACGCCGGTGAAGGAATACCGCCAATTTGCGGTTGGGCTCGCCATTATGAATCTCGCGTGGTTCGCCGCTCGGATGATTCACTAAACGGTCGGCCCAACACGGGGCTCGAAACACCAGAGAGCCAAGAGAGTGCATGAGATGACGAGAGAGCACGAGAAGCTAGGAGACATGTTGCATGTATGACGCTGACGTCATTGTGATCGGCGCCGGTTCGGCTGGACTCGGCGCGGCTCAGGCTGCGGCGAGGTCGAGCAAGAAGGTCGTGCTCATCAATGAAGGCGAGCCCGGTGGCGACTGCACCTTCTGGGGGTGCGTTCCCTCGAAAGCGCTGATATCGCAGGCCGCAACGGGGGCTTCATTCGATGAGGCGCTCGCGCACGTGCAGACCGCTGTCGGCACGATTGCCGACGCCGAAACATTTGCTGTTCTTGAGCGGCACGGCATCGGTACCGTCGACGGACGGGCGTCGTTCGTGGACTCCAATGCTGTCGAAGTCGGCGATCGCACGTTCACGGCAGAAAAGTTCATCATCGCCACCGGCAGCCGGGCGTTTGTGCCGCCTGTGCCAGGACTCGATGAGGTCGACTTCCTTACCAACAAAGAGGTCTTTTCTCTCAAAGCCCGACCCGAGTCGATGGCCGTGCTTGGCGGAGGCCCTATCGGGGTCGAGTTGGCGCAAGCGATGGCGCGCCTAGGCGTGGCGGTAACCCTGTATGAAATGGCCGGCCGCGTGCTCCTTCGCGAAGAGCCGGAGGCTTCCGAGGTCGTGGCAAACGCACTGCGCGCCGATGGTGTTCGTCTCGCCCTTGGCACTGCGGTTACTGCCGTTTCTCGGGCCGTCGGCGGCGGCATCACCGTAAGCACCGCAGAAAGTTCGGCGACCTTCGACCACTTACTCGTGGCGACGGGGCGGCGACCAAACAGCGAAGGTCTCGGCCTTGAGGTAGTCGACGTCGACACCTCCTCACGTGGTCACATCACTACCGACGACAAGCTCCAAACAAGCGTTGACCACATCTATGCCGCAGGCGACGTCACTGGCAAGCTGCCGTTTACCCATGCGGCCGACGAAATGGGACGTCTAGCTGCAGGGCACGCCCTGCGGCTGCCTCAACGCTGGAAGTTCAAGGAGCATTGGATCCCGTGGGCGACCTTCTGCGCCCCTGAGGTCGCTCGTGTGGGCGTCACAGAGGCAGAAGCAGCGGCACGGGGCGGGCGAGTGGCCTTTTTGCCGATGAGCGAGTTTGATCGAGCGATCACCGACGGCGCCACCGAGGGGTTCGTGAAACTCATTGCGGGGCCCAAACCCTTGACTCGGCGGGCGTTTGGCGGCGAAATCATCGGCGCGACGATCGTTGCGCCACGCGCTGGCGAAATGATCAACGAAATCTCTCTGGCTATGCGAACCCGGATGTTCACGGGTCGACTTGGCCAAGCAACCCACGCCTATCCGACTTGGGGCTTTGCCATCCCCCAGACGGTGGCACAGTTCTTCTACGAACAAAATGGGCGTACGGCTCGCCCTGCCGTGAAATAGCGAGCCTGCGTCGTTATTCGGGGTCGCCAGATTCGGCGAGTTGTTTGCCAAATGAGTGCAGTCGGGCCAGCGAATCGTCGGCCAGTTCGGGCGCTCGGCGGGCCAGCGCGTCCTTGATTTTTTGGTAAACCTCGGCCTCAAGACCGCAGTCTTTGCACGCCTCGAGGTGAGCCGCTAGCGCTTCAGCGGTGATCTCGGTTGATTCGCCGTCGAGGAACGACTGGAGGTCTTGACCGACTTGACGGCACGAAATCGCCGAATTTCCTGCGTTTTCCGCAAGATTCTTTCCGGTCTGTTTTTTCTTGAATTTCTTGAAAAAGCTCATGTTCGCCCCTTGGCAACCTCGCTGGTCGCCAAATGCTTCCGAATTTTTGCGCGAGCCCGATGGAGGCGGCTCATGACTGTCCCGACGGGGACGCCGATCGCGTCGGCTGCCTCTTGATATGAGAGGCCATTGAGGTCGACCATTTCGATCACCTCGATGAACTTTTCTGAGAGTGATTGCAGCGCCCGTTCGACCTCGGCATCGAACACTGTGTCGACCACGATCGCCTCAACGTTGGCGGTGTCAGGATCGGTGTTTGCCACCCGTTCCATCGTCAGATCTGGATCTCGTAGCAACTCGGGTCTTTTGCGACGAACCCTGTTAATTGCAGCGTTTCTCATGATTGTGAGCAGCCAAGCTCGCGGATGTCTTCCGTCGAAACGGTCGATGGCTCGGTACGCCCGAAGCATCGTGTCCTGCACCAAATCTTCAGCGTCGGCCTTGTTGCGAGTGATCGACATGGCCACCCGGAACATGACCTCGGTCTCGGGTACGACGTAGGTCTCGAATCGCTTCTGGCTTTCGGCCTCGGCAGCTGCACTCATCAGTAGTTCATCGTAACGGGAGCGGGTGCGCTACGTGTTGGCGGAGGACTCGAGTGTCAGGCAGCAGCGGCGAAATTTGTCGCTGATAGCGGTGGATTTTCACCGGTATTCAAGGTCGTTGTAATTCGTGGACGAATCGACAAACACTGAGGTTTTCTGGCGCGAATCTCCGAAATGCTTGACTTTGGAGCCGTTTTGCAGTGGCGTTGTAGTTCGCAACCCGAGCACAGGTGGTGCTCGGGGCAAACAAGGAGTGTCCCACATGACCAAGAGCGAACTCGTCGCTGAGATTGCAGAACAGGCTGAAGTTAGCCAGGCCCAGGCTGGCGCTTGCGTCGATGCGTTCTTCAACATTGTTTCGAGCCAGGTTGGCAAGGGCAATGAAGTTTCGGTTCCCGGCTTCATCAAGTTCAGCCAGACCGAGCGCAAAGCCCGCAAGGGTCGTAACCCTCGTACCGGTGAAGTCATCGACGTGCCCGCAACCAAGGCCGTCAAGATCCAAGCCGGATCAAAGCTCAAGGCTGCTGCCAAGGGTTGATCTGTAGGCGATTTCCCACGGTGGACACCCTTTGCCCGGGCTGTCCACCGTGGGAGCCGCCGTGCAACTAGAGTCTGTTGCCATGAGCAACTTTCCTCTTCCGGCCGAGGTGATTCCGCACCGGCCGCCATTTTTGTTCATTGATGAAATCGTCGCTCTCGAACCAGGGGTGGCGGCAACCGGTTTGTGGCGGCTCACTGGTGACGAATGGTTCTTCCCGGGGCACTTCCCCGGACGTCCAACGCTTCCTGGCGTGCTCATGTGTGAAGCCATCGCCCAACTCGGGGCAGTGGCGGTGCTCGGCTCGGAAACCTACGCCGGCAAGCTGGCCCTCTTTGGTGGCCTCGACAAGGCTCGTTTCCGTCGCCAGGTCGTTCCCGGCGACACCCTCACGATTGAGATAGAGATGGGGCGTATGTCGGCCAAGGCTGGCAAAGGAAGTGGGCGAGCGTTGGTCGACGGCGAGCTTGCGTGCTCGTGCGACCTCATGTTCGTGCTCGTAGACGCGTAGGTGCGCGGAGCGCGTCCGAGGTAGGCCTGTGGGGCTTGGATGGCTCAGGCGGCGTACAGGGCCGCCTACAGCGGTTCTAGCTGGCTGGGCCGAGCACTAGCGTGCCGTTGTGGCCACCAAAGCCAAAACTGTTCGACAACGACGGTCCGGGTTCCCACGGAGCGGGATCGCCGACGACCAGGTTGATGGCGTCGAGCTCGGGGTCGGCTTGTTCAAAGCCAACGGTGGGCGGCACCAACTTGCGCTGCATCGCCATCAAGATCGCTGCAGCTTCGAGTGCACCAGCAGCGCCCAGTGCGTGACCGGTGACGCCTTTGGTCGAGGTGACCAGAGGCCCTGGCTGACCAAAAAGTTTGTTGATCGCTCCGGCCTCGGCTGCGTCGTTCTTTGGTGTTGACGTGCCGTGGGCGTTGATGTGCACAATGTCGCTGGCTTTGAGGCCAGCATCGTCGAGCGCGAGGTTCATACAACTGATCGCGCCCACCCCACCCGGGGCAGGTGCGGTGATGTGATGAGCATCGGCGGTGCTAGCTGAGCCAAGCACCTCGCCAACGATGGTTGCGCCACGAGCAACTGCAGCATCCCACTCCTCGAGCACGAGTACTGCGGCGCCCTCGGCCATCATGAACCCGTCGCGACGCACGTCGAACGGGCGGCTCTCGCCAACGGTGCTAAAGGCGGTCATGTTTCGGAACCCGGCCATCGCCGTAGGCGTAAAGGGCGCCTCGGCTCCACCGGCGAGCACGGCATCGCAGCGGCCGTATCGGATGAGGTTTGCCGCATTACCAATTGCGTGTGTGCCGGCTGCGCAGGCGGTAACCGTGTTCTCACATGGTCCTTGCCAGCCGTAGCGCATCGAGACGCTCGCTGCGGCAGCATTGGGCATCATCATCGGCACGAGGAACGGCGAGACCCGCCGTTCGCCTTTCTCGGCTCGAACGAGGATTTGTTCTTCGAGGGTGTTGATACCACCGATGCCGGTGCCGATGAACACACCCTTGCGAACCGGATCGGTGTCGATCTCGCCCGACTGCTCTAGGGCCATCGCCGCTGCGGCGAGAGCAAATTGCGAGTAGCGATCGCTTCGTCGAGCATCTTTGGGCTTGTCGAACCATTCGCCTGGTTCAAAATCATGCACGCGGCGCTCGCCTTCGGGCGCGGCCGAGCACAGACCATCAAAGAATGCGTCGGCACCGTTTCCGCAAGGAGAAACGACGCCGATGCCGGTGACCGCTACTCGCTTCAGCATTACAGCTTGTTCGTGATGAGGGTGTAGGCAGCGCCGACGGTGTCGATGCCTTCAAGTTCCTCTTCTTCGACGCTGACGTCGAATTCTTCTTCGAGCGCCATGACAAGTTCGACCAGGTCGAGGCTGTCGGAGTCGAGATCGTCGGCGAAAGATGCTTCCTTGGTGACCTGTGCGGCATCAACGGACAGCACCTCAACGGCGCATTTAGTGAATCGCTCGAAGTTTGCTTCGTCGCTCATCGAATTTCTCTTTTCTCTTTCTAGTGTCTGGTTTTGCCAGACAGATCGTGTCCTGCGGTGCAGAAGTCATAAATCGTAGTGCGCTCGGCAGCCGGAGTGACGGCCGGGCTTCGGTGATTTCTCTGCGACCTCTTGGTTACTCCTCGTCAGCCACCCATGGCCATGCCGCCATCGACGGGGATCACTGCTCCGGTGATGAATCCAGCATTGTCAGACGCCAGAAATTCGATCGTGGTGGCAACTTCGTGTGTTTCGCCCATGCGGCCGAGCGGGACGGCGCCGGTGATCGCCGCCTGCTGGTCGTCGTTGAGCGCGTCGATCATGTCGGTGCGTATCGGGCCGGGAGCAACCACGTTCACCGTAATGTTTCGGCTGGCGAACTCTCGGGCGAGCGACCGGGCAAGACCTAAGAGGCCCGCTTTTGAGGCCGCGTAATTGGCTTGGCCGGCTTGGCCGGCGCTGCCGACGATCGACGACGTAAAGATGATGCGACCCCAGCGGGCTCGCATCATGGACTTCACGGCGCGTTTAGCGACCCGAAATCCGCCGACGAGGTTTGTGTCGAGCACCTCGGTGAAGTCGTCTTCGCTCATGCGGAGCATGAGGGTGTCGCGGGTAATGCCAGCGTTTGAAACCAGCACTTCGACCGGGCCAAGTTCGGCCTCGACCTTGTCGAATGCCGCGTCGACTTGGTCGCTGTCGCTGACATCGCACTGCACAGCGAGAATATCTGCCGTCGTTTCGGGCGGTGACGATCGGTAGGTGACGGCAACCTTGTGGCCATGAGTTGCGAAGGCCTCGGCAGTGGCGAGGCCGATGCCCCGATTGCCGCCGGTTACAAAGATCACCCGAGAAGGCGTTGATACGTTGGTCATGATCTTGCGAGATTAGGGCTCCCAGCGCACCACTGCGCTACCCCAGGTCATTCCGGCGCCGAATCCGCTGAATAAGATGTTGTCGCCGGGTTGAATGTCGCCCTTTTCGAGCGCATCGACCAGAGCGAGCGGCACCGAGCCGGCCGAGGTGTTGCCCGTTTTGTCGAGCACGACGGCTGTTCGTTCGAGCGGGATGCCAAGTTTGGCGCAGGCGCTGTCGAGAATTCGGACATTGGCCTGATGGGGTACAAAGATTGCGATGTCGTCGGCGGTAAGTCCGGCCTGTGCCATGGCTTTGTTGCACGAGTCGACCACTGCTCGGACGGCGTGGCGGAACACCTCGCGGCCCTTCATCTGGAGCTTGCCGCCATGATCGATGTAGAGCAGGTGCCGGGTCGCTCCGTCGGAACCAAGGTCGCTGCCGAGCAGCGTGGTTTCTTTCGCCGGTTCGAGCATGACTGCGCCTGCTCCGTCGCCGAACAAGATGGCGGTGCCACGATCGTCCCAATCGAGGTAGGACGTGAGGATGTCGGACCCAATGACCAGGACTCGCTCGTAGCCAATTCCGGCCATCGCATAGCCGTTGACCAGCCCATATACGAAACCCGAGCACGCGGCGTTGAGGTCGAAAGCGCCGCAGTTGAGGCCCAGTTCGTTCTGCACGGTTGGTGCGGTGGCAGGCATGATCTGATCGGCTGAGCTGGTAGCAAGAAGGACGAGATCGATGGCGGCTGGGTCGACACCCGAACGGTCGATAGCTTTCTGGCCAGCTTCGATCGCCATGGTGCTGGTGAGGCCGCCGACTCGTCGTTCGGTGATGCCGGTTCGTTCTCGAATCCAGTCGTCGGTGGTATCCATCATCGATTCGAGGTCGACGTTGGTGAGAATTTTCTCGGGCAGGGCAGTGCCCCATCCGGTGATGCGTGCTCCGGCCATCAGTCGGTTACCTGTAGCCATGCGAGCGGCTGACTTGACGTGACCCGTTCGCCTTCAAGGGCCAGAAAGCCTTTGATTTGACCGGCAAACGGTGACCGAACCTCGGTGGAGCCGACGTGACCGACCAGGTCGCCCTGGGTGATGAACATGTCGTCGCTGCTTCCTTCGGCCCGGGTGAAAACGCCGGCGAGTGGGCTGACAACCAGTCGCTCGATGGCAAAAAGGTGTTCGCCTTCGACCTGGCCCGCTTCAGTAGCCGGTGTGCCAGCAAGCGCTTCGAGTAGCGAGTCGATGTCGTTCGGCGAACTCACCGACAGTGTGCGCGAACCCTTGATGGTGCGTTTGGCCATGCCGGTAAGCACGGTGCCGGGCCCCAATTCGACGAAGGTCGTGAACCCGAGTTCGGCGAGTGTGTGGAGTGAGTGCTTCCAGCGCACCGGGCTGCAGAGTTGGGCGTTGAGCAGGCCAGGCCACACGGCGCCTTCTGTTTGTACCGACGCATCGACGTTCGCAACGACGGTGTCGTCGCAGTCGCGGATTTCTGTTTGATCGATTGCTTTGGCCAGCCGCTCTCGCGCCGAGGCCATGAGCGGTGTGTGGAAGGCGCCCCCGACAGGAAGAGCCATAGCTCGTTTCGCCCCAAGTTCCTTGGCGATTTCTGCGCCTTCGGCGACCGCCTCGGCGGTTCCGGCGATAACGACTTGTCCGGGAGCGTTGTAATTGGCGACCCAAACATCTCCGGCGACGCGAGCGCAGGCGATATCTACCTGATCGTCGTCGAGGCCGAGGATCGCCGACATTGCGCCGGGGCGCTCTTCGGCGGCTGCTTGCATGGCGTCGCCGCGTTCGGTCACCAAACGGACCGCATCACCGAAGTCGAGCGAACCAGCGGCGGTGAGGGCGCTGTATTCGCCGAGGGAGTGCCCGGCATAGCCCGCTGCTTCCGCCCCGACGCGACTGACGGCGTCGAGGGTGACCATACTGAGCACAAAGGTGCTCAGTTGGGCATTGCGGGTTTGTTTCAGTGTGTCAGCGTCGGCGTGCAGGAGCAGCTCGGCTACGTCGCGGTCTGATGCTTCGGACGCCTCGGCGACCAATTCCCATGAGGGGTGGTCGGCCCATGGCTCGCCCATGCCGGGCTTTTGAGATCCCTGCCCGGGGAACGTGAAAACAATCATTGAGTGCGTGGCCTCCTGGCAGGCGTTGCGAGTACATCCTTTGACCAAACCGGACCCAAAAGGGTTTCATCGAGTCTTGCAGCTACTCGCTGAGGAATCCACGTACCCGTGGGTAACCCTTTGAGAACCCCTTGAGAAAGCTTTGAGAAGTGGTGAGAGCGTCTTGAGACTTGGGTATCTGACGCCGATTCGGCGTGAGGTGCCGCTAGGGTTCTACAGTTCCAAAGCCGCAAGTTTCAAAACAGTTCAAACAGCAGTAGCCCGGGTGGCGGAATGGCAGACGCGGAGGATTCAAAATCCTCTGTCCGAGAGGGCGTGCGGGTTCAAGTCCCGCCCCGGGCACAAAGGTGATGTCGTTAGCGAACAACAGTTCGCGACGGCGAGCGCTGATCGTCGACTACTGGGTATTTGTCGTCCGCCATACGAGGAACCAGATGCCACGGCCCCATCGTCAAAACGGCATGAACGAGCCCAGCCGACCCAAGCCTCGATATCTCCAAGCGTTGCTGGTGCTGTCCGTTTCGCTGTCGGTGTTGGCCTCAGCGTGCTCCTCTTCTGCGGATTCCTCCCAGCCGGGTGCTAGCGAAGTCCCCGACGCGGCTGGCGATTCTGCACCGCCGGAAGAGGCAATCGAAGACTTGCCTGTCGCAATATTGCCTGTCGCAACATTTGCTGGCGAACCTTGCGGTGAAGCCGACGTCTGCTCCTCTCGTGAAGTCGAGCTCTTCGGGCGGACCTATGTTGGCGGCGAAACGATCGGTCGGCGCCGGCTTGGAAACCTGATCGCTACCCCCATCGGCAATGAAGTGGCCGGCTTCGAAATCCGAGAGGTAACGGGCATAGACCCCGAGCTTGTCTTCGTCGTTGTTGATGATCTCGGTGGACGAACCGTCTATGAACAAAAACGAGGCGTGGCTGTCGACGGCCCACTGTTAGTCCGAACGAACGCTCCGGGTCTCAACAATGATGGCACCCTCGAAGGTGGGCTGACGGAGATCACCAACTCCGCCGGTTGTATGACCGTTTGGGACGGCGAGGTGATGGTATGGCCGCATGGCACGACCTGGAATCCATCTGAAGAACGCATTGTGTTCAGCGACGGAACCTCGGCTGTCGCCGGCGACCGTGTCGTCGTCGGGGGCCACTCAAGCAGTGCTGGTCAGGTCGCAGACCAATTCGGACCAGAAGTCGCCGACCTGCTCGAGAGCTGTGCCGCCACCATGGTGTATTTCGCTAACAACGAACTTCCAACGGTGCAATAGAGGTGCAATAGATATGTACAAGTCCGTATCGCCCAGGCCTCGGGACCGTACAGCGCTGCTCATCGCCCTGGTGGTGTTCTTTAGCGCCTGTAGCGCAGCTCAGAAACGAGTTCGTTCGACGCCGCTTCGGTCTCGTAAGATAGGGACGTGTCGAAGTCGTTACTTGAGCGCCGTCTCGTCGAAGTGTCTACCGAGCTGAAACGGCTCCGTACTGAGCTTCACGTCGCCACCGAACAGTTGGCTCACTTTGCTGACGAGGCTGACGACGCCCGCCTGCGTTCGCTCGTGTCAGAAACCCCCGGGGCCGGGCGTGAACACCGGGAAGCCCAAAAACATGCGTCATCGATGACCCGTCATCGTGACGAGGTGCAGGCAAAGATCGCCGAACTCGAAAAGAGCCAGGACGATCTTCTCGACCGCTTGTCGGCCGAGTCCTGAACTGCACCACCCGTCCACCCTCTAGCCCGCGAAGAGTTCTATGTCTGATCCAAGCAGCCCAAAAGTCCGAGTAGTCATCGCCGAAGACGAAGCGATTATCCGACTTGACCTCAAAGAAACACTCGAAGCCGAAGGCTACGACGTCGTCGGCGACACCGGCCGCGGCGATGATGCGGTTCGGTTGGTGCGCGAACTACAGCCAGACGTGGCGATTCTCGACATCAAAATGCCCGGTCTCGACGGCATCGAGACCGCTAGAGAGATCTCTCAGGAGCGGGGCGCAGCGGTGGTAATTCTCACCGCCTTCAGCCAGCGTGACCTCATCGAAAAGGCCCGCGATGCAGGCGTGCTCGCCTACCTGATCAAGCCGTTCCAGAGCAGCGAGTTGGTTCCTGCCGTTGAGATTGCACTCGCGAGGCATCGTGAATACCAGGCGATTTCCGACCAGGTCGACCAACTCGAAGACCGACTAGAGGTCCGCAAGCTTGTCGACCGAGCGAAGGGCAAATTGATCGACGACCAGCAACTCAGCGAGTCCGATGCGTTCGACTTCATTCAAAAGACGGCGATGGCCGAACGTAAGCCAATGCGAGAAATGGCCCAAGAGGTCCTCGACGGCCGGCAACGTCCCTAGCTGTGGCCGCCGAGATCCACAAGTACACGGTTGGTTCGCCATCGATTGAGCTTTCGGTCACCGTCGCGGGAGCAAGCGATGCGCCTGCGGTGCTTCTCCTCCATGGCTTTCCCGAAATTGGGTATTCGTGGCGGCATCAGATTCATGCGCTCGCCGATGCCGGCTACCGGGTGATTGCTCCTGATCAACGCGGCTACGGATGGAGCGAGATTCCGAGCGAAGTGGCGGACTACGACATCTTCGACCTCACTGGCGATGCCATTGCGCTGCTTGACCATCTTGAGATTGACGAGGCGGTGGTCGTTGGACACGACTGGGGCGCAATCATCGCGGCGAATCTTGCACTGTTTCGGCCCGACCGGTTGCGTGGCCTTGTGTTGATGAGTGTGCCCTATCAGCCACGCGGAGAACTCAGCATTCCTGAGCGGATTCGAACCACGAACCCCGATGGCCCGTTTGGCTACATGGTCGCGTTTCAAGACCGGGAAAATCCGGTTGAAGATCTTCTCGATGCGGACCCCATCGGGACGCTACGTGGCATGTACTGGGGGGTTGGCGGCGAGCAACCTGACCCAGGTCAGCCCAACGCCCTTCCTTCGTTTTTGACCGACGGTGAGTTCGAAAACTTCTGCCGAGCATTTGCCCGGTCGGGTTTTGGGGGCGGCATCAACTGGTATCGCAACCTCGACCGTAACTGGGAGCTCACACGGCCGTGGCACGAGGCGAAGATCACTGTGCCCACCATGTTTTTGGGAGGCACCGAGGATTTTGTGGTGGCCGAAGCCGACCAAAATCTGAGCGGCTCAACTGACACCCATGCATCTCGCTTTACCGATTTTCGGGCCGACGTTCGAATCGACGGGGCGGGCCATTGGGTGCAACAAGAGGCCCCTGGGCAGGTGAGCGCTGCTTTGCTCGAGTTTCTCGTTGGTCTGAACTAGCTGGCTTGGTCGGCCGCACTGATGTCGCTGAGATATAGTGCTCGAACCGCCAGAATGCTTCGCACATCATTGGCCGCATCGGTGAAAAACTCGCCCCGGTAGGTCTCGTCGGTGATGAGCGACACGGCGAACTGCAGAGCTGAGAATGCTGCGATGAAGCCCGAAACGGCCAACAGTTCCCAGGTGAGAGCGACATCGGTTCCAAACAACGAGGTTTCGTAGATCGCCCGGGCGGCAAAGCTTTCTGAGGTGAGTTCGGTCCACTGGAGGATGGTTTCTTTGCGGACGGTGAAAAGGCCAAACACCACGTAGAACACGCCGATGACCACTGCCACCAGCACTACCTGCACGGCTTGTCGCATGAACAGCAGCACGCCGATGTTGAGCCGGTCGACAAACTGCAGCGGCTCGACAACGGGCGGTTCGTGCAGCCACTCCCGCTCGGCAATGCCTACGGGCGCGCCGCAGGAGTACGCGATGTCGCAGATCTCAGGCCAAGAAGAAAAGTCGGCGAGCGACGAGGTTTCGGCGGGTATCCGCAATGCAAGGAAGACAAACGCGAGTGTCGCAACCAGGCCCACCGAGATCGCGTAGAAGGGCGCAGTAAACCCGTGAGCAACCTGCCACATTTCGGCGTTGAGAAACAGGAAGGTCGCAAACAACAGCAAAAGAGGGAGCGATTTCAGCATCAGTCGGCCGAGACCACCGACCTCGCGTGCGATGTGGCCAGCGCCCGATCTGAGCATCGGGATCATGCCGAAGCTGACCACAACATAGGTAAGGATCAGCAGGACGATGTTGGCAAGCACGACAAGCAAGAAACCGGACCCGTCATCGTCGAACACGAGCGGTAGCAGTGCCGGACCGAAGATGAACAAGGCAATTTCGAGCACACCGATGTCGTCAGGCAGAGCGAAGAGGCGTCGGCCTCGAATCCGGTTGACGATTCCGACTGCGGCGAAGAGCAACGCTACGGCCGCTACGAACACCAGCGCCTGAGTCCAACCCGCGAAACGGTCGCCAAAACTTGTCGTCGCTTCGAGGAGAAATACCATGCTGAGCGCAGGGGCCGCACGAGTGAGGACATCGGTGCTCGCCGCGTAGTCGTGGATGGCGTGCGGGAGTCCCTGCTTAATGAACCACCGCTCGACATCATGCTGCCCGTGTCGGCCGTCGGCGTCGGGTGATGGGTGCGTCGGTGGTGACGATGCAGCACTCGAATCGGAAGCCATAAGAGAAGTATCGCCCGGGTCGGACCTGTCGTGAGGGAGCACTACTGTGCGAGCGTGGCAAAGACGTACATGCTTATCGACGGAAACTCGCTGACCTACCGGGCATTTTTTGCCTTGCCAACCGACATGGCGACAGCATCAGGGCAGGTCACCAACGCCGTTTTCGGGTTCACCTCGATGTTGATCAACCTTATTCGCGACCACGAGCCCGATGGCGTGGTTGTCACGTTCGACCGCCCCGAACCCACGTTTCGCCACAAGATGGTCGAGACCTACAAGGCGGGTAGGGAAGCTGCTCCTGACATCCTGCGCCAACAGATGGGGTTGGTGCGCCAGGTAGCCGAAGTGCTCGAGTTGCCGATCGTCGACATGGCCGGTTTCGAGGCCGACGACATCATCGCAACGTTTGCGTCCGAGCTTCGCGATCGCGGCGACAATGCCATCGTTGTCACCGGCGACCGCGATTGTTACCAGCTGGTCGAAGATCCACATATCAAGGTGTTGTACAACAAACGCGGCGTGTCCGATTACGCCCTCTATGACGAAGCCGGCATCGAAGAGCGCACCGGCGTGCACCCCACCAAGTACGTGCAGTACGCGTCGATGCGGGGCGACAAGAGCGACAACCTGCCCGGTGTGCCAGGGGTAGGCGAGAAGACTGCAGCGAAGCTGATTAACAAGTACGGCGGCATCGACGGCATCTACGAACATGTCGACGAGCAAACCCCGAAACTTCGCGAGAACCTCAGCGAAAACGAGGGCAACGTCCGGTCGAACCTCCAGATGATGGAGCTGCTGCGCGATGTGCCCCATGGCGTCGATCTCGACAGTCTCGTCATGGGCGAAGTCGATATCGAAGAAGTGCGAAAGCTGTTCGAGTTTCTCGAGTTCCGGTCGCTGTTCGACCGGCTCAACGACGTGCTCGAGGGCCGCCTCGGCGACGACGCAGGCACCGCGGAGGTCCTCGAAGCAGAGCTGGTTCGTATCGATTCTGCGGCCGACGCCGTAACACTCCTTCGGAGCCTGGCCGAGTCGTCCGAACTCCTCGCGATGGCCGAAGGTGAAGGGACTGCGGCTGGCGGTCTGGCGATAGTCACCAACCAACAGGACTGCGAGGTCACCTGGTTGAGCCCGGAGATTATCGCCGACGCCGATGTGGTCGCTGCGCTTACCGACCTCACCGGCAACGACGGCCGGCCGCTGGCGACCCACGATGCAAAGACGCTTGCACACACCTTTCTTGCGCTCGGTATCGACCCTCGTTCGCTGCTGCTCGACACGATGTTGGCTGCGTACCTTCTGGACCCAGCCGAAACCCGGTACGTGCTCGCCGAGATCCTCCGTCGATACGCCGACTTTGCGTTCCCCGACGACGACAACACCGAACCGGCCGTCGAGGAAGGCCAGCTCGACTTTGGTTCGCTTGGCACCGACGACGAGCCGGGCACCAACCCGGCTTTGCACGCCGCGAGGCGGGCGCTAGCGGTCGATCGACTGATTGCTCCGATGACGGCTGCGCTCGAAGCGCAGGGCCTTCGCCAGCTCAACGACGAAATCGAAGTTCCGTTGGTTCGGGTGTTGGCCAAGATGGAAAATGTCGGAGTGGGCGTCGACCGTGCCGAGCTGCAGACGTTGCGAGACAATCTGGTCGTCGAGACCGAACGCCTCCGCGCTGCGGTCATCGAGGAAGCGGGCGAAGATTTCAACGTCAACTCGACGAAACAGATGCGCCATATTCTTTTTGAGAAACTCGAGCTGAAGCCACAGAAGAAGACAAAAACTGGGTACAGCACCGATGCGGCATCGTTAGAAAAGCTTCGTGGCGAACATCCGATCATCGATCACCTGCTCGATTATCGCGAGGTCGAGAAGCTTCGCTCTACCTATGGCGAAGGTTTGCTCGCCGCAGTCGAGTCAGACGATCGGATCAGGGCAACGTTCAACCAAACGGTGGCCCGAACCGGGCGTCTGAGCTCCGACGCCCCCAACTTGCACAACATTCCTGTGCGTTCTGAGGCCGGCCGGACCTTCCGCAAAGCGTTCATTCCGGCCGATGGGTATGAGTTCCTGATCGCCGATTACAACCAGATCGAACTGCGGTGTATCGCTCATCTCGCCGAGGACCCCGGCCTCATCACGGCGTTTGAGAACGGCGACGATATTCACACCGCGACCGCATCGCGGGTGTTCGATGTGGCGGCCGACGAGGTCAACGTCGAGCAGCGATCGAAAGCCAAGATGGTGTCGTACGGTCTCGCTTACGGCATGGAGGCGTACGGATTGGGTCAGCGTCTCGCGATTCCCACCAGCGAAGCTGCCGATATTCTCGATGCGTACTTCGTAGCGTTTCCGGCGGTGAAGTCCTATATGGACACCACGGTGAAACAGGCGCGGCAACGCGGCTACACCGAAACCCTGTTCGGTCGGCGTCGCCAGATCCCCGAGCTGTCGTCGTCCAATTTCCGGATTCGCCAAGCCGGCGAGCGTCAGGCGATGAACGCTGGCATTCAAGGCCTCGCCGCCGACATCTTCAAGGTTGCTCTCGTTCGTCTTGACGAACGAATCGAGGCGGAAGATCTTGATTCTCGCGTCATTTTGCAGGTGCACGACGAGATCGTGGTCGAGGTTCCGCCCACCGAACACGACCGTCTCGAAGAGCTCACCAAAGAGGTTATGGGTGCGGCGTTTGACCTACGTGTGCCGCTCGAGGTGAATCTCACTTTCGCTAACACGTGGGCTGACGCAAAGTAGGGGAGTGACTACCGACCCTGCCACATCTCCCGAGCATCCCGATCATTGGTTTGAGCCTTTGGCCGACCACATGGGCGACGCCTATCTCAAGTATTCGTTCACGCGTGGAACCCGCCAAGAGGTCGACTTTCTCGTCGACGCCCTGCAGCTCAATCCGGGCGCCCGCGTGTTGGATGTCGGTTGTGGTCCGGGCCGACATGCCGTCGAGCTCGCGCAGCGAGGCTTTCTTGTGCACGGCATCGATATCTCGCAAACCTTTGTCGATCTGGCCACGAGCAACGCTCCGGTAGGGGCGACCTTTGCGCGAGTCGACGCCCGGGCCATGACCTTTGATGCCGAGTTCGATGCGGCAATTTCGCTGTGCCAGGGTGCGTTCGGTTTGGCGGGCGGACCTGGTGCTGTGGGCGTTCTTGACCCCGATGCCGAGGTGTTGTCTGGCATCGCCCGTGCACTCAAACCCGGAGGCCGCATGGCCGTTTCGGCGTTTTCGTCGTATTTTCAAGTGCGATTTTTGGAAGATCACGACACCTTCGACGTGGCCAGAGGCGTGAACTGCGAAACAACGGTGATCCGCGACGAACCGGGCAACGAGGTCGAAACACAACTGTGGACCACCTGCTTTACGCCGCGCGAATTGCGGCTTCTTGCAGCGACAAACGACTTGCAGGTCGAACACATCTGGTCGGTGACCCCCGGTGCGTACCGACGCGACGAACCCTCACTTGAGAGTCCTGAGTTTTTGCTTGTGGCACGAAAATGAGTTGGCGGTCGTCGCCTCGAAGCGTCTTCACCGCGATTGGGGTCATCACCGACGTACCACAGTGGGGCTTTTACCTTCTGGGCCTTGTGTGGTGGATCGAAGAACTCGAACTCGATCCGTTTCGTTTGATCATGCTTGGAACCGCGCTGGAGGCATCGTTGCTCTTGTCGGAGATCCCGACCGGGGTGCTGGCCGATCGTTTCAGCCGTCAGTGGTCGGTTGTCGTTGCGTTCGTCTTGATGGGGGCAGCGATGATCTTGCATGCCGCTACCACCAACTACGGCGTGCTCATTGCAAGCCAGGTCATGTTTGGTCTTGGCTGGGCCTTTCGAAGTGGCGCCGATATTGCGTGGCTTACCGACCAACAAGCAACCCACGACTTCACTGTCGGAGAGGTACTGGTGCGCCGTCAGCGAATCATCCTTCTCAGCGCCGCCGTCTCGCTGCCGGTGGTGATCGTGATGGGTTCGTGGTCGCTGCGCGGGTCAATCATCGTTCTCGGAGGTGTTGTGCTGCTGGGAGGGCTCGTCGTTGGGCCGCTTCTGGTTGCCGGCGAATCGGCACCGGAATCTCACGGCATGGCGATGGCAGACATTGCGCGCACCGGCTGGAAGATCACCAGAAATCGGCCGACGATTCGCCGCGTCGTCGGCATGGTCTTTTTGTTGGGGCTCGGCGCTGAAGCTATCGACCGGCTCGGGTTTCAACGGTTTTTGACCAGGGGCGATTTCGGCGAAGCTTCGCTTTTGGTCACCGGTGTGCTTTTTGTCTGTCTGGCGCTTGGTGGGGCGGCAACCGTTCGGGTGGTCGAAGCGCGGCTTAGTGCGGGTGTGTCGTACAACTCGATGGCGCTGATGCTGATCGTGCTAGCTGTAGTGGGTGTAACTGCGGTCATCGTGGCACCGGCAGCAGGGATTGCTGCGGGACTTTTGCTTCAAGACTCAACGCGTGAGGCGTTGGTTCCGGTCACCGCAGCATGGGCGAACCCTTCGACCGATGACGACACTAGAGCGACCGTGCATTCGTTCATTAGCCAGGCCGAGGGAGTCGGCGAAGCCGTTGGTGGCCTTTGTGCCGCATCGATTGTGTGGGCCACCAGCGTGTCGGCGGCGTTGCTGTGGACGGTTGTGTTGTTCAGTTTGGCAGCGGTGGTCACAAAACCGAAAGAGCCGACGGTCGCGCCGGCCGCCTAAGAACTGGCGTCGCCTCGCAGCGTCTGGATCCATGTCCAGCAGGCATCAATTTGCGGGAAGAGGTCTTCGACGGGCCCAGAATTGTCGACGACAAAGTCGGCCGCCGCGAGTCGATCGTCTCTACTCGCCTGGTTGGCGATGCGCGCCGCTGCATCGTCTTGGTCAAATCCGCGAAAGGCCACTAGTCGTTCGACCGCAATCTCCGCTGGAAGATCGACAACGATGATGCCCTGCAAATGCGCATATTCGGGCCGGTCGGAGGTGCCATCGGCTCGGACAAGTAGCGGGATGTCGTTGATTACGACATGGTCGGTGTCGAGAAGTTCTTTACGAAGGGCGGCCATTTCGGTGGCAACGGAAGGGTGCACGATGTCGTTGAGGGCGTTGAGTTCGTCGGCGTCGTTGAACACGATGTCGGCAACCGCAGCCCGATTGAGGTTGCCATCGTCGCCGACGATGGCGTCGCCCCAACGTTTGACCATCTCGACAAACACCGGTTTTCCTGGTTCCTGCAGTTCTCGCACAATCTGATCAGCGTCGATCAGCACTGCGCCCTTGTCGACCAGCATCTGACCAACAGTTGATTTTCCACTTCCGATTCCACCGGTAAGTCCAAGCTCAAGCATCTGGCGGAAAGTATCGCAGATGGGGCTGTTGTTTCTTGCTGAGCGTGCGTCAACTGTGCCTCTTTGCGGCCGATAGGTCATTCGGACCACTACGTCTGGGGATTCCCTCGGTCGTCGGTCGCTTTCCTTATGGACGATTTCGAACAAGCAGACGACGAAGAACTCTTGCCCTACGACCCGTTGACGGGTAACGCGGACTCGGCGCGTGAGGGAGCGCGCCGTTTGCGTCACAGCCGCTCGGGTTCAAAGGCGATTGGGCGCGCCGTCGGCACCACGGGCAGCCCGACTGAAGAACGACCTACGTTCGCCGGCGATCGTGTCGCAGCGTTCCGGCCGGCGATTCTCGCAATCCGGTGGGGCACGACCATGGTGTCGCTTGCTTTGTCGATTCCGGCGTTCCTTGTCGAAGACTGGAAGATCGTCGCCATCTGTGGGGCCCTGATCGGCTACACGATTATTCGCACGGTGTACCCAATCCGCTACACCGGCGAACTCCGAGGCTTCTTTCTTCTTCTCGCCGAGGTCGGAATTCATGTTGCTGCGGTCGTTGCATCGGAGAAGTGGGACTCGCCGTTCGTGTTTTCCCTGCTTACAGCAGTAATTGTTGCTGGGTTCGCGAGAGGTTTCGCCTTTGCCCTTCGGATCGGCGGGGTAGCCGGCGGTGCGATAAGTCTCGCGGCGTTCCTCAATGAAAGCCCTGCCGAAGCCGATCTTCGCAATGCCGCTCAGTGGACGATGATCCTGCTGCTCGTTGCCTTGGTTGCCGGGTATTCCAGAAGCATTTCCGGTGAAGCCGACCGTCAACGCACGTTGGCGCTCAATCGGCTCGAACGGCTATCTGACGCCAACGCACTTCTCTTTTCGTTGCATCGCATTGCACAAACATTGCCCGCCTCACTCGACATGGCTGAGGTGCTCGACACGACGATGGCGAGGCTTCGGAGCCTCTTCGAATTCGACGCCGTTGTCCTACTGCTTTTTGATGAAACCGACGCCACGTGGCAGGTTCTGCGACGCGAAGGCGCGAAGGGCCCAAGCCGACTTGGCCCGACGGAACTTCCGCCTCCGCTGCGACGCGCCATGACCGTCAGCCGCCTCGTGCACGTAAACGATCTGCAGTCGAGCCAGGGGCCTGGTCTTGCGGGCGCTTCCAGATCGGGGCTCTACACCGTTCTTGAAGCTCGCGGCTCAATCATCGGCCTGTTGGCCATTGAACATCGCGAGGCGAATGTTTACAGCGACCGGGAAGTCGAGCTGCTCGATGGCTTCATTGACCCGGTTGCGCTCGCAGTCGACAACGCCCGATGGTTCGGTCGGCTCCGCACCGTTGGCGCAGATGAGGAACGCACTCGTATCGCTCGTGATCTTCATGACCGCATCGGCCAATCTCTGGCCTATCTTGCGTTCGAACTCGACCGGATCATCACTCGTGAAGCGAAAGGCGAAAGCCTGGCGCCCGACCTGGAGAAGCTCCGTGAGGACACCAGGTCGGTTATTCGTGAGGTGCGCGACACGTTGTATGACCTGCGCACCGACGTCAGCGACGCAGCTGACCTGGTCGAGACGCTCGAAGCCTTCGCCGACCGCATTCGAGAACGATCTTCGCTCGAGATAGAGATCGAGAGCAACCACACCGGCAAGCGGTTGCCAATCCGCCAGGAGCGTGAAATGTGGCGTATTGCCCAAGAAGCCTTGGTCAACGTTGAGCGCCACGCAGACGCGAAAAGTGTTGTCATGCACTGGTCATCCGATGGCGAACGAGCCGAACTGACCATCACTGATGACGGCAAGGGATTTCCGATTGGAGCCGGCCGGGTCGACAGTTACGGGATTATGGGCATGCGCGAACGCGCAGCGAGCATCGGTGCGTCGCTTGAGATCATCAGCGAGCCGGGAGAAGGCGCAACGTTGAAATGTGTGCTCAAACCCGGGCATCAGGCGACAGCTCCATCGCTCAGCAACGCTGCTCGACGCCACGGGTAGCTGCGCTTGTGGCCGGCGTTGTCCCTGCGTGTGACCGTAATTCTCACGGCGACAACATTCTGCATGTCATACGACCGTAACGGCTAATGACTATGTCAATTCGACCGATGGATTGGGACGCCACCGCTACGTGGCTCTTGAGATTCACACAGAGGAACTCGTTGTTATGACCATCAGACTGCTGCTAGCAGACGATCATCGCATGCTCCGCGAAGGCCTTAGTCGTTCTATGTCGGAACAGGGCTTTGAAGTCGTTGGAGAAGCCCGGGACGGCGCCGAAGCCGTGTCCTTGGCGGCAAGCCTGCGACCCGAAGTCATCCTTATGGACGTCACCATGCCGGAGATGGATGGGGTGGAGGCCTGCAAAGCAATTCGGGCTGACCTTCCACAGGTAGCCATCGTGATGTTGACCATGCACGCCGACCAGGAGGTGCTGACAGCTGCAATTCGTGCAGGAGCCAGTGGCTACCTGGTGAAGGACTGCTCGACAGAGGAAATCGCCGAGGCCGTTCGTATGGCTGCTCGTGGCGACACTGCACTTTCGCCGCAGCTCGCCGCTTCGATGCTCGATGAGGTCCGCCGCCTCGACCAACCAGCACCGGAGACCGAACGGGTCGTTACGCGCCGCGAGGAAGAAGTTCTGCAGCTTATCGCTGATGGTTGCTCGACCCCTGAGGTCGCTGAACAGCTCTACATCAGTCAGAAGACGGTGAAGAACCATCTGGCCTCGATCTACCAGAAACTCGATGCCCGAGACCGCACGCAGGCTGTGCTGCGAGCCGTCCGTATGGGCATTGTTTCGCTGGACTAACTCCGACAGGTTGTTGAAAGATCACTGCGAATCGGGGCTTCGGCCCCGATTTCGTCGTTTTGGGCGCAAAATTGTCGGTTTTGAGCTTGTTGCAATTGCAACAAAAAGGGAGTTGAGGTGGGGCGTTTGGCCCAAGCGCCCCCAGCGAATGAGTCGAATCGACCATACAGGAATTTGCCTATCTCACCGATCAATTATTTGACACACAGCACCCCCCGAAATCCGGTGGGCACAAACCCTCCTAGGGAGCAATAACCAACATGATGACTCAATACAACTTCCTCGCAACTTGGCTCAAGGCACACACCAAGACCGAACGTGGCGCATCGCTCGTCGAGTACGCCCTCCTGGTCGCCCTGATCGCCGTT
>CALLQB010000071.1 GCA_938015295.1 uncultured Acidimicrobiales bacterium | reverse complement strand
TGAGCTGGTGAACCTCGCCATGGACCGAAGCCGGAGAGAAGAAGTACGAAAACGTTTCGCCGACCTCCGAACAATCGAACACGAAGTCTACGGCAACGGTTACTGAGGCGAGAGTGCCAAAAAGTAAGAACGCGGGGTCTGACCCCGCGTTCTTACTTTTTGGTCCGAAACGGCTACTAGGAGGGGATGTGTTTCGCTACGCGAAACTCTGTTAATGAGCGGAGCGAACTCTGCTAGTTAGTGGGGCCTTCGACTGGGTCGCCCGCTAGTACCACTCGGTGCATGGTTCTGAGTTCGTCGTAGTCGGGGGTGGCGTAATGCTGCACTGCCCGGTTGTCCCAGATTGCGATGTCGCCTGGTTCCCAGGTGAAGCGACACTGCACCTCGGGGTCGCTGAACTGATCGCACAAGGCTGGAAGCAACGCCGCACTCTCGCGCACGGTTAGTCCATCGATGTGTTGGGTGAACAGCCCGTTGACGAACAGGCAACGTTCGCCGGTGGCGGGGTGGATTCGTACCACCCGATGTTGCACAGGCTCGTCGGGAATTTCAATGCCGACCCCTTTGGCAGCCCGGGTGAGTGCGGCGCCGCCAAAGTGGGTGGCGGTGAGCCCGTCGATCATCGACCGCACAGGCTCGGAGAGGTTTCGGTAAGCCCAAGAGGCGCTGGCGAAGAGTGTGTCGCCACCCAGTGGCGGAAGGGTGATCGCCTGGAGCATCGAGCCGCGGGGCGGCTTGGCAAGCCACGTGGCGTCGGTGTGCCAGCTTGACGCACCGGTGCCGCGTTTGCGCGGGGTGTTCTCGATGAGGTGCACCAGTGGCTGGTCGGCGCTTATGGCAGGCGCGAAGTGAAAGAACTCGGGTTCGCCGAAGATTCGGGCCGCGTCGAGCTGTTCGTCAGGCGATAGGTGTTGACCCCGAAAGAACAGCACGCCAAATCGGTGCCAGGCATCGACAATTTCTGCCTTCAGTTCGGTCGAGACATCTCGGAGGTCGACGCCCTCGATATACGCCCCTACCGATGGGCTGGCCGGAGTGACCGAGAGCACTACAAACTCACGCCTGCGTTACTCGCGGTCGACTGCGAAGATGATTGCCAACGCAGGGCCCGGCGTTCGATCGCGCCGATGATGCCGTTCAGGATGAGCGAGATAACAGCTAGGGCAAAGACATAGGCAAACAGCTGCTCGTAGTTGAGCTGGTTAGCTGCGGTAATCAAACGCTGGCCAACGCCTCGTTTGGCGGCGAAGATCTCACCGAATACCGCGCCTTGGATCGAGATGATCGCTGCCAGTCGCAACGCGCCAAGTATCGAAGGCAAGATCGCCGGAAGCGTGACCTTGATGAATCGCTGAAACGTGGTGGCGCCCATGGTTTCGGCAACCATTTCGAGATCGGGGTCCACCAGGCTCACGGCAGACATCGTCGGCACCTGCACGATGAAGAAGCCGATCATGATGATCAGCACAACCTTCGACATTTCGCCCACCCCATAGATCACCAGGATGAGAGGTAGGAAGGCGATCTTGGGCATGGCGTTGAACAAAATGATGAACGGCCCGAAGATCTTTGACAGTCGGTTGAAACGGCCGAGCAGCAGGCCGGCGGTAACACCAAGAATTGCGGCGATGAGGAAGCCGACTAACGCTTCTTTGACCGTTACCAGTACGTCTTCCCAGAAAAGTTTCTCTTGCAGTACCTCGCGAAGGAAATTCCATGTTTCGCCCGGAGCGGCGCGGAACGTCGGTGCGACGTTGGGGAAGGGCTGAACCCCGAATATCGAAAGTGCGTCCCAGCCATCCCAGATGGTGTCGGACCACCACAGCCACCACAGCAGGAGAAGTATGGCGAGGCGCCCAAGCTGCACAGGAACATCGATCTTGCGGAGGATGTATTTCCAGCGAGGCTCGTCGGGCAGCATGGCTCGAACTTCGTCGCTGGTTGGAATGCTGCTCACGGGAGCATCTTGCACCTCAGGTGACGATTTCATCGCGGAGTTCCTCCCAGATGCGGTGCTCGGCATCTTTGAACGTTTGATCGAAACGGAGCTCGTCGATATTGCGAGGCCGTGGTAGGTCGATCATGGTGTCGGATTTGATGCGGCCTGGGCGGGCGGTCATGACGATGACCCGGTCGGCGAGGAGCACTGCTTCTTCGAGATCGTGGGTCACGAAGATGACCGTCTTGTGTTCCTGGCCTTCCCACAGGCGCACGAACTCGGATTGCACCACAAGGCGGGTCTGTGCATCGAGGGCACCGAACGGCTCATCCATGAGCCACAGATCGGGGTCGATGGCCAGCGTTCGGGCGATGGCCACCCGCTGATTCATGCCCTGGCTGAGCTGGCTGGGGTATGACTCGGCGAATTCTTCTAGGCCGAGTAGTGCGAGTAGCTCGGAGGACCGTTCGTTGCGCTCCTTCTTCGAAACACCACGAATCTCTAGGCCGAACTCGACGTTCTTGCGAGCGGTGCGCCACGGGCTAAGCGCCGAACGGGCCAGCATGTAACCAATGTCGCGGCTGGGGCCGTCAACCACGTTGCCGTGTCGTTTCACCGTCCCCTTGGTGGGCTTGAGTAAGCCGGCGAGCATGTTGAGGATAGTGGTCTTGCCGCAACCACTGGGGCCAACAACGGCCACGAATTGGCCGGCCGGAATCGACAGGTTGATGTCGTGGGTGGCTAGCACCGGCTCGACGGTGGGATCGTCACCGCCAAAGATCAGCGTGACATCGGAGAGTTCGACCGCAGGTTGTTGCACAGTGCCTTCGTTACTACTCGAGTGAGTTGGAGACGAATTCCCGAACTGGCCGGCCAACCTTTCGGCTGACCGGCCAGAGCTTTGGAGGGAATCTTTGTGGTGGTTAGTTGACGGTGAAGTCGGCGAAGTCGACCGGCTCATCGAGAATGCCACGGCCTACTGCGTAGGCGACGTTGTTCTCGATACGGGCCTGTTGGAGGCGTCCGTTTAGCGAGAAGCTCCCGACGTTGTTGTCAAGAATTGCTTCGGCGAGTTCGCCTTCGACGCCGAGGAAGCTTGCCATTTCGGCGAGCACGGCGTCGCGGTTGTCTGGGTTACGAATCCAGTTGATCGCTTCCTGCAGGCTCTGTCGGTAGACAGCCAACGTATTGGGGTTCGCGTCGGCGAACTCTCGCGACGTGGTGAGAACCAGCGATGGCCAGTCGAGGGTGGCTGGTCCGTCACCAGCGCGGAGGTTGAATGGTGTGTAACCAATGCCATCGACCACACCCTGGCTCATGCCAGGCTCAAAGGTAATTGCCCAGTCGATTTCGCCTGAAGACAATGCCGCCAAGGTGGTACCGGCAAGGCCGGTGGCGATGTAGGCAGCATCATCGGGATTGAGGCCAGCTTGGTCGTACAGTTCACGAGCAATCTGTTCGGCCGCTGCGCCATTGGCAACAACGCCAACGTTGGTTCCGTCGAGCGCAGCCATCGTGCATTCCCAATCGCCTTGTTCGCAGTCGATCTCGAAGTCGTTGCTGACGATGATGTCGAAGAAATGTGTGTCGATGGCCTGGCCGAACATGACGACGTCGAACTCGGCAGCCCGGAGTCCATGCATGTTGTCTGGGGTGTTCGAGACGAACTCAACTTCGCCGCCGACCAATGCGGCGGCGTTGGCTGGGCCGGACTCACAAGCGATGCCCTCGACGGTGAGGCCGTTGGCTTCGAAGACCCCTTGCGTCCGGGCGATCTGGCCAGGAAGTCCACCAAAGGATGGGGCGGTGCAGACTCGTACGTTTGGGGTCTCGGGTACGAGTGCCTCGGGTACGACGGAGTCAATGTCGGGTCCGACAGCGAACGTCGCGAAGTCGTAGACCTCGGGGATTCGACCATTGTCGAACGCAAACTGCACGTTGTTTTGCACCCGAGCCTCGTTGAGTTCAAGAGTGGTGCTCAGGCTTGCGGCGTTGTTGTCGAGGATCTGCTCGCCGATCTCACCTTCAGTACCAAGGAAGTCAGCCATCTCGGCAAGCACGGTCTCGCGGTTGGCTGGATCTCGAATGAAGGTGGTCGCTTCAACCAGTGCCTCGCGGTAGTGCAGGAGAGCGTTGGGGCTTGATTCCCAGGTATCACGAGCGGTGGTCAGCACAAGCGACGGGAAGTCGAGGCTTGGCGGGAAGTCGCCGTTACGCAGAGCGAACGGGCTGTAGCCGATGCCGTCGACCTGGGCGGTGGTCAGGCCGGGTTCGAAGGTGATGGCCCAGTCGACCTCTGCTGAGGCCAGTGCGGCGACGGTGGTGCCGGCAAGGCCGGTGGCGATGTACGGCGTGTTCTCGGGGTCGAGTCCCGCTTCGGAAAGCAGCGCTCGAGCGATGAGCTCAGCAGCGGCTCCACGGGCGACAACGCCGGCGTTGAGACCGTCGAGTTCGACCATCGCACATTCCCAGTCACCTTGGTCGCAGTCGATTTCAATACCGTTGCGAACCACGATGTCAAAGAAATGGGTGTCGACGACCTGGGCGAACATGACGACGTCGAAGTCGGCGGCTCGGAGGCCCAGCATGTTGTCGGGGGTGTTACCGACGATGTCGACCTGGTTCGATGCCAGAGCAGCAGCGTTAGCTGGTCCCGATGGGCAGGCTATGCCTTCGAAAGTTATCCCGCGAGCTTCGAACATGCCCTGTGTGTTGGCGATTCGGCTTGCAAGGCCACTAAACGCCGGTGCGGTGCAGACACGCAAGGTGTCGACCTCGGGTGCGCCAATCTCACCGTCGCCTGCCGCTGGTTCGTCGGCGGGTTCATCGGCTGGTTCGTCATCGGGTTCATCGGCTGGTTCGTCGTCGGGTTCATCAGCTGGTTCGTCGTCGGGTTCATCGGCGGGAGCCTCGGTGGTTGCCGGCTCGTCATCGGGTTGAGCGCTTGGCTCGTCGTCGCTACCGCAAGCAGCAGCGAGAAGCGAAAAGGCGAACAAAATCGCCATCAACTTCAGAAGTCGGGAATTTCGTTGCATATATGTTTCCCCCCCAGGGATCAGTCGTGGCTATCGCCGCGATCAACATGCTGCAAGCATTTCATCAGGAATAGAACGGTTCGTCAATTAGCAAGAAATTTGGAACCGTCTACGATGGTCCTGTGGCTAAACGTGGAAGACCGCCCGGCGCTGATAGTGCCGCAACCCGGGAACGCATTGTCGACGTAGCGCGCATCGAGTTCGCCAACAAAGGATTTGGGGCCGCGGCGATCACCGCGATGGCATCGGCTGCCGACCTGGCTCCCAGCGCGATTTATCACTACTTCGGTGGCAAGGCCGAGCTCTACGAAACCGTGTTCGAAGCCACCGCCGAAGGCGTCTGGTCTGACATCGGCCAGTCCACCAAGGGCTTCGACACCCTCAACGAGAGCATGCGACACATGGTCGGCGAAAGCCGCGAGTTGGTCTCGGCTCGACCTCACTACAGCGATTTTTTGGCGATGGTCCCCGTCGAGGCCCGGCTGCGGCCCGAGTTTGCCCACTTGATGGACCGTCGCTCGAAGTACCAGGACGAGACCTTTGGAGCGCTGGCCGAGCTGGGGCTCGCCACCGGCGAGCTTGTGGGCTTCGATCAGCACACAGCGACCGAGGCGCTGCGCTCGATTGTCATGGGCTGGTTCTTCGAAACGCACTTCCACGGCGAGTACCGAACGAACAGTGGCAGGGCCGTTTTGTCGGTCATCGAGGCACTCGGACGCCCGGCCTGATCAGCCCAGGGTTAGTAGTACGCGTCTCCGCCGTCGATGCTGATGGTGCCGCCGCTGAATCCGGCACCCGCGTCAGAAGCAAGGTGCACCGCAAACGCAGCGACCTCTTCGATGGTGACCGGTCGTTTCAGTGCGGTATTCGCGCAGTAGTGCTCGATGAGGCCTTCGACGCCATCGACACCCAGTGCGCCGCCTGCCCGTTCGTGGACCATATCGGTGATGACGATGCCAGGACATATGGCGTTGACGGTGACGCCATGCACGCCGACTTCGCGCGAGGCTGCTTTCACAAAGCCGTTGATTGCGTGTTTATTCGCGGTGTATCCAGCCACGTTGGGTTTCCCGTGTTTGCCTTCGATTGACGAGATAGCAATAACTCGTCCCCACCCACGCGGCACCATATGGCGTAGCGCTGCCCGAGTTCCCCAGAACGTGTGGTTGAGGTTGAGGTCGAGCTCGTACTGCCACTCCTCGTCGGTCATGTCCATCACCGGTGCGGGCTGGTTTACGCCACCTGCGTTGAGCACCATGATGTCGAGCTGGCCAAATCGTTCGATGCTGAAGTCGACGAGACCCTCGACCACCGATTGTTCTGCTGCGCTGCCGGCATAGAAGGCGAGTTCGTCGCCAGCATCGACCTCGGCGAGCGCTGCTGCGCCTTTTTCTTCGCTGCGGCCATTGATAACGACCTTTGCGCCCTCCGCAAGGTAAGCCTCGGCGATGCCTCGGCCGATACTTCGAGTTGCGCCGGTGATGGCAGCAACCTTTCCCTCAAGACGTCCCTGGAGACGTCCGTCGCGTTGTTGTGTCATGCCGTATATCCATCCTGGTGGTCTTTGATGCCTTCAAGGCTGCGTCGAGCGATGGCGAGCGCAAGTTTTCGCACCCGTGGTTCGGTGGGATCGCTAATGACCGGTAGAGCGCACGCGATCGTCAGGCTGTATGAGAACGTTTCGGCGTAGCCAGCCCGAATCTCGGTGTTGCTCAAGGTCACACCGCGGTCGTGGAGTGCCGCCTGGTAGTAGTCGAGTAGTGCATCTTCGTGCGATCTGCGGGTTTCGACGGTTAACGACTGGGCAAAGAAGTACGCGATGTCGAACGCTGGTGGACCAACACCGGCGCCCTGCCAATCGACCAGCGTTACTTGCCCGTCGGCGGGAGAAAACAGCAGGTTGTCGGCCCGCATGTCGCTATGAACAAACGTCGAAGGTTGCTCGGCGATTCTTTGCAGCATGAGCGGAAGTCGGGCGGTGTGTGCGGCGCAGATTTGTAGATCTTCTTCGTCGAGCTCGTCGCCCAACATCTGGGTCAACAGAGGCATGCCCGTTTGGCACAGGGTGGTGAGGTTATGCACCCGGTGCTCGCCATCGGCGCGAGGAAGCCAGGTTGCCTCGGCAAGGTCGGGATGTTGCCACCAGCGAGCGTGCAGGCTCGCCGCCTGATCGAGCACGCTCTTGGCTTGTTCGACGGTGAGTCCGGCAACCTGGTCGACCTGCTCGTCAACATCGATGGCCGCTTGCAGAAGGAGGAAGTGCGCGGTGTCTGGGTCGAGCCATGCCCCGTAAAACTTCGGGGTGTTGACCGGTGTGTCGCTCAGCAGCTCGACGTAACACCGCAGCTCGCGTTCGTGACTCTTGCTGCGCCTAGCCGAGGCGAGCGCGCCTTCGCGGAGCGCAGCGAACTTGGCGATGACCGATTCCGGACCGCTGCTCTCGCCCGCGTAGGTGGGTGTGACAAGGAAGATCTCGCCGAGCATGCCGCGCTCGGCGCCGATGCGAGTGTGGCTAAACGATTCGACGGTTGCGCCGAGTGCTTCGGAGAGAAGGTCGGAGGTGAGGTCTTCGACACGAATAGGGAACGGTGGCGGCTGGAGCACAGTTTGGAGCACGATGACGAATACTACGGAAGGGTCGAGAACTCGTCGGCTTCGGCTGCGAGGAGCCGGTCGTACCACTCGCGCACTTCGCCTCGGCGACTTCGATCCATCGCCAGGTTCACGAGCTCGCCAGGGTCTTCTTGGAGGTCGTAGAACTCGTGTTCCTGATCATCAAACGCTGCATCGAGGTCGAACACCTTGGGGTGAGCAATAGGGGTTCCCCTTGTGGTGCTAGATCCGCCGACGCCGTAGTAGCGGCAGTATTTGAACCGGCCGTCGAAGATGCCCCGGCTGGCGTAGCGCGTATTGATGAGACCGTCGTACCAGGCCCAATCCTGGGCGAAGAGCACATGGTCGCGGCCTGCTTGTGTGGGGTTGCTCCAGAGAGAAAGCATCGACTCGCCGGGCAGCGAAGCGTTGCCAGGATCGATGCCGCCGAGTTCGCAAATAGTCGCCGACAGGTCGATGGGGCTCATCATGGCGTCGGTTTGTGTGCCGGGCGACGTGTGGCCGGGTGCCACCACGTAGAGGGGAATGTTCATCGTCTCTTCGTAGTTCCACGGGCCTTTGGTTCGCAGTCCGTGTGAGCCGCATTGGTCACCGTGGTCGGCGGTGAAGACCACGACGGTGTTGTGCCACGCATCGTTACGGTCGAGCGCATCGAGGATGAGGGCCAAGCTTTCGTCGCTCATCTGGTGGAGTTTGAGGTAGTAATCGAGAAGACGAATCCAGTGTTGGTGATCATCGGGAGCGATCACGCCGTTGCTGCGACCCATCTCGTGCATGAAGAGGCGGTGCACGTCGGGTTTGGTGTGCAGGTCGTCGTCGAAGTTGTCCGGCAGCGTGGTGAACCACTCTTCATACGGCAGGTTGAAGGCTGGGAGCGGATCCTCGCGGCCCCAGTCGTAGGTGCTGTAGCGGGCCTTGAGCGCCGCGACCTGTTCGGCGTTTTGTTCGCGGTACCAAGGCTGGTCCATCGGGTACCACATGATGTCGTGTGGGTTCACCAGCCCGACCGAAAGGAACCAAGGCTGGGTGTCGTCGGCCCGGTCGTCAATCCATTTGGCGGCCGAGCGGGCTATTGGCTCGTCGAATTCGGTGCCACTTCCGGCCTGACCCCAGAACGCCTTGTCGTTGCCTTCCCAGTCGCTGAACCCGTAGGCGTCCATGTCGGGAAAGGCGGTTGGTGCAAGGTGCCATTTGCCTTTGTAGCCGGTGTAGTAACCCTGCTCACGGAAGAGCTTGCCGAGGGTTTGGGCGTCGGTCGAAAGCTCGCCGTTGGCCGGCATGATGCAGTTCTCGGTAACACCGTGCACGGGAAGGTACTGGCCGGTGAAGAGTGTGCCTCGCGAAGGCGAGCAGGGGGAGGTGTGCGTGTAATAGCGGGTGAACTCGAGCCCGTTGTCGAGTAGTCGCTGTCGAGCCGGGAGCACGCAATCAGCCGGTATCCAGTCGCGCTGTCGTTCTTGATCGGACACGATAAGAAGAATGTTTGGCGCGTTCATTTACGAGAAGGTAGCAGTCGAGGAGGCCAGCGGCCACCGAGCAATGGCCGGTCGAATCGGCGAGCTGTGTAGAAACTTGCGACCGCCGCCCCGAGTTCGCAGTTCTTGATTTCGAAGCGGTAGACGTTGGTCTTGCGGCACACTGTGTTCATGCATAGTTCGGCCGAACGTCGCCAACATGTCGCGATGGATGCACTTTGGAAGATGCCGGTGGAGGTGCCAGTGTCTCTTCTGCTGCGTGATCGAAACTTTGCATGGACGTGTGGTCAGCTATCGCTCGATGCTGACGGTGCGGTACTTCACGCCGATGATCTGCTGAGCCAAAGCGCCCTTGTCTGCGACTACATCAGCGAGATCCTGCGCCGCGGCGAGCTTCCTGCCAACGCCGTTCGGCGGGCACTGCTCTACTACGTCCATCGATCCAACGACGAGCGCGACCTTATGCTCGACGTGTTCCGGTCCCGGCTGGGTGAGCACGTTCTCTTCGACCCGGTCCCGCTACCGCACTTCTACTACGACGGTGTGCTCTTGGAAGTCGACGTGTTTTGTGGCGTAGAAGACGACAACTCTTACCAAGGAGACGGCGCAGTCTCGATTCGCTCCAGCGGTGAAGTGGTATGGGTTCGGGTTGAGACGTCGCAAGGCGATCTCGATGCGGGTCTAGACCAGCTCGAGGACGCTCTGGGCCAACGCGGCCTCGACCGGTCGTCATGCCTTAGCGAGCACTGGTTCGCTCCCACTGGCGCGACGAAAGACGTGGGTTCACTTCTCGAGGAACGTGGGTGGAGCGCCGGCGGCTTCGTCGTGGATGCTGGTCCGGCGGTTTCAAAAGTGTCAGGCGTGCTCGTCTTTGTTCGCTCCGCATCAGCAGCACGGACTCGGTCAACCGAAACCGACGGCGACACAACGGTCACCGTGCGCACTGCAGGAGAGTTCGCCTGGTTACACGGAACCTCTCAGAGCGAAGACGATGAACTCGTAGAACAAACGCGTCAGATCATGGCTGCGTTGGGTCGGCAACTGCACGACCTCGGGGTCGACTTTGTCGATGTTGCCAAGTGCACTGCGCACTACGTTGCTGGCGCAACCCCAGAGGAGCTTCACGGCAACATGAAGGTCCGTAACGATCACTACACAAAGCCGGGTCTTGCCTCGACTGGTTTGCCAGTGTTTGGGTTCAGCGACCCTTCGAGCAAGATCGCGATCGACCTAACCGTGTACTCGCCGAGCGTCAACGCGACTGGCAAATCCTGACAGATGGCGCCACTTGGGCCATCGCTAGATGGGAGATGGTTGTGCGCCGCGAACCAGCCGTCCAGGTAGTGCTTCGGTAGCTTCGCCTGACGCGTAGGTCTCCTCGCCGGCCACAAAGGTGTGGAGGTAGCCGTCGGCCCGTTGCAGGATCCGACGACCACCGGCCGGAAGGTCGTAGGCCAGCTCGGGCATGCGGTTGGCGAGGTTGTCGAAGTCGATCACGTTGATGTCGGCTCGGTAACCTGGCGCAAGCACACCACGGTCGTGTAGGCCGACGGTTCGAGCGGTGTCGCGGCACTGTTGCTGGAAGATGTAACCCAGATCGAGCTTGTCGTAGGCCCGATCTCGGCCCCAATGTTGCAGAAGCGTCGTCGGAAACGATCCGTCGCAGATCGTTCCCACGTGAGCGCCACCGTCGCTGAGACCGGGCACGGTGTAGGGGTGGGTGAGCAGCTCGCGGGTGCCGTCGAGGTTGCCCTTGCCGTAGTTGGTGAAGGGCAGCCACAGCATTGCGGTGCCGCCCCGACCACAAAGAATGTCGAGGGCCATCTCGGCGGCGGACACTCCCGCTGCCTGGGCTCGGGCAACGACGGTGGCATCGGCTGGTGGTTCGTACGTCGGCGTGTCGCCGAGCTCATACATGAGTTCAAACTTCTCGATGAGCGATTCACCGATCTTGCCAGTGTTAGGTCCTGCGGCAGGGGACAGGAGGCGGGCACGCCTTTCTGGTTCCTGCAACGCTAGGGCGCGTTCGGCGGGCGCCATGTCGGCGACCTCGTGCCAGACCTCGGATTTCATGAAGGGGTTGAGCGTGCACTCGAAGCCCAGCAAAACGCCGATGGGGCGCACCGCACACTGGCCGGTGATCTCGAGCCCCTCGGCGCGGGCGCTCTCGACCTGGGCGAGCAGCCCGCGATGGTATGCGTCGCTTTTGGGACTCTCGACCAAGGTGAAGCTGAGCGGACGGCCTGAAGCACGAGTCATTGCCAACGCGATCGCGAACTCGCTTTCGATGTCACGGAAGTCGGCCACCATCTGCAGCACGCCCTTGCCGCCAACGCCGATGGCTTCGGCGATGCCGACCATTTCTTCGGTGGCGGCGGTGAGTGTGGGGGTGAACTCGCCAGTTGAGGTCTTGTGATTTGTGGTGCGGCTCGTGGTGAAACCCATGCCGCCCGCCGCGATGCCCTCGGCGGCAAGCTGACCCATCTGCGCGATGTCGTCGGGGGTGGCATCTTCACGGTTGGCGCCTCGTTCGCCCATTACGTGAAGCCGAAGCGCAGCGTGCGGAACCTGCGCCGCGATGTTGATGTCTTTGGGGCTGTCGATGGCGTCGAGGTACTCGGCAAAAGAGTTCCACTCCCAGGTGAGGCCTTCATGCAGGGCGGTTCCGGGGATGTCTTCGACACCTTCCATCAGCTGCACCAGGCGCTCGTGGTCGCCGTCGTGAACGGGGGCAAACCCGACCCCGCAGTTGCCGAAGACCGCCGTGGTTACGCCGTGCCAGCTTGACGGGTGCATACGCGAATCCCACACCGCTTGGCCGTCATAGTGGGTGTGAATGTCGACAAAACCAGGAGCAACCAGTGCTCCGTCGGCCTGCACCTCTCGGCGACCAGTGCCTGACACGGCGCCTACCTCGGTTACGACACCATTGGTGACGGCAACGTCTGCCGTGCGGGGTTCGGCTCCCGTGCCGTCAACTACCGAACCTCCACGAAGTACCAGGTCGTGCTCAGCCATGTCTGCCTCTTTCAAGCGGTGGTGCTGAGATTGTACGGCCGATTATCGCGGCGGCGGTAAAGCAGCAGTTGGTCTAGGCCAGGTGCTCTAGCCAGCGAACGCTGCCCGGAGGTTTTCCATCGTTTGGTGGCAGGCGTTGACGAGGTTTTCGTGGCGCCCCTCGATGGTGCCCGGGTAGACGTCGGGGAGCGCAAGCATCGGCGCGTCGAATGATTCGGTGACGGTGCAGCTGTTGGGACCGGTTTGCTCGATGGCGTACGCCCAGGTGGTGGTGTGCTCGAACTTCGGCGGCACGATATAGGCGAACGCCTTGCCTGGATCGGCGATGGTGACCTCGCAATCGGCATGCCATTCGTAGTCGCCAGACTTGTTGTGTCCCCGAAACCGAACACCGGTATCGATGGCCGTGGCGTCCTGCAGAAACTCGCAACGCTGGTTCTCGGGGCTCAGGGTAGGGAGGCGATCGAGATCGGTAAGAAAGGCATAGACATCTTCTGCCGACGCCGCGACCTCGACAGATGCAGAGCCTTGGGTTGGGAGATCGGTTGGTGGTGATTCAGTCATGGCTGCAGTGCAGCACACCCTGGTGTCGCCTCATGCCCGGACGGGTGCGCGCTCGATCGAGCTCTGCTGAGCGACCAGGCCGGGTTCGAGGGCATCGAACGGTTCCAAAGCTGCGCGAACCCTGACAAGTACGTGGCGGTCGGGTTCTTTACTGACGAAGCGGCAGTGACCGCATGGCGGAACGGTGGGTTCAGTCGGTCATCGTGACAGGTGTTGAGTGTAGATGTCGTTTGAGGTCTTCCAGTTGAGGCTGCGTCTTGGTGTGGTGTTGAGCCGGGTTTCGATGGCTTGTAGTCGGTGTGTCGGGATTGTGTTTAGGTCGGTTCCTTTGCCGACGTAGCGGCGGATGTGTGCGCTGAGGTTTTCGTTGGTTGGTCGCTGCCACGGTGATTTGGCTTCAGCGATAAAGATCTTGAGACCAGTGCGTGTTTCGATGTCAGCCCACTCAGCAATTTCGGCACCTTGGTCCCAGGTCAACGTTTTTCGTGCTCTTGGTTCGATATTGCTCAACAGTTGCGTAAGGTTGGCCGAAAGTCGCCGAGCGAATGACTGCCTGGGTTGGGTTGGCGGCGGTGTTTACGTCGTCGTCGTTTCAAATGCGGGGTACGTATCTGGACGAAGGCATCGTCATAGATCGCCTGGTAGATCGCTTCGTGGGAGATCCTTCTTGTGATTCCCCAGACGCCCCTGGAAAGCTCGATCGAGATCGTCATCGGCGAGTCGAGCTTGCGTAGCCGCCAGTTTATGTGAGCGAACATTGTTGGACAAGGTGCACCGGAGCTAGTTGCCGCGATCGGCTGCGATCGAGCGTTGGCTACTCAGCTCTTCACTGTCGCTGGCTTTGGCGTCTCCGATAGTGAGGGAGCTTGCATCGTCGACCGACTCGTCGAAGTACTCGGCTGAAAGATACGTGTCATCAAATCCTCCCGCGGGAGGATGTTGACCACTTCTTGTGGCGAATCGGTCTCTTTCCGGGCTGCGGCTATTGCAGCTGCGCTGATAGGCGGCCCGAGTACGTGCTTACTTTTCGGCGAGGGCTTTGGCGTCGATGCCGCTTGGGTTGGCTGGGGTGGTCCTCGGAGTCGTGTCCAGGCGATGCCGACCATCACGATGGTGGTGAGGCCGACGACGATCCAGGTGACTTCCTCGCTGGTGTTGTCGTAAAGCAGCGCTGCCGGGATGGCGGCGACGCCGACCTCTACCGCTCCCATCAACCCGAGGGCACCAGCCTGCCGCTCTGAGAAACCCTCGACATCGTGCTGCAGCAACTTCCGAGCTAGCCAGAAAAGGGCCAGCTGGTTTTCGATAGGTACGAAGTCGGTCTCTTAACCGGGAATGTGCACGCCTCGTGGGAAGTTGGTGAGGCATTCGACGCCCGTCGCGGTAACCAGGGTGGTCTCGCTCATCTCCATACCCCAGTTGTCCATCCACATACCGAGCATGACGTGGATGGTCATATTCTGTTCGAGCACGGTCTGTTCGTTGGCGCGGAGGCTGACGGTGTGTTCGCCCCAGTCGGGTCCGTAGGCCACGCCGATGCCGTAGCCAATGCGGCTGTCTTTGGTGAGGTCGTATTTGTCGAGCACGTCTTGCCAGGCACGGTGCACATCGTGGGCGATGGCTCCGGGTTTTACGGTGGCGAGGACGGCTTCGAGCCCTTCCTCGACTGCCTTGGCGGTGTCGAACAGGGTGGGTGAGCCGCCGCCCAGCTGGATCGTGCGGGCCAAGCCCGCGTTATAGCGCTTGCGTGCTCCGCCCAGTTCGAGCGCAACCGTTTGGCCAGCTTCGAAGGGTTGGTCGGTCCACATCGGGTGGGCGGTCATCGCTGCCTCGCCGGCAAGGACGAGTGGCGTGACGGCGGTGAGGTCGCCGCTGTATTCGTCGTTGCCGCCGACCTGCTGGGCAAGCACTGCGGCGACGAGATCGCATTGGCGCATGCCGGGCTCGATTGTCTCGTAGGCCACCGCCATGGCGCCTTCGGCGAGTCGCGCTGCTTCGCGCATGACCGCGACTTCGGCGTCGCTCTTGACGGTGCGGCACCAGTTGACCAGCAGGTCGGCGTCGACCCAGTTGGCGTTGGGCAGCGCGGCGTGGAGCGAGGCGACGGCCTTTGGCGTGAAGTAGTAGGTGTCGCTTTCGTAGCCGACGACCTTGCCGTCGAGGCCCATCTCGGCCAGGTAGCCGCCGACAACTTCCATTGGATGTGTGCCGTCGCGCTGCACGCAGTTTTCGGGATACGGCCGCACCTGGTCTTCGGTGAGGTACGTGGTGAGCCAGGCGGCGCCGGAATCCATTTGTCGGCCCATCCAGATCGGCCCAACGTCGTGTTGCACAAGCACGATCTGGGGTGTGTAGAACGACCAGGCGTCGTAGCCGGTGAGCCAGTTGTGGTTGTTGGGGTCGCCGATAATCAGCGCATCAAGACCCCGGCCTGACATCTCGGCTCGTACTTTGGCGAGGCGGGCGTCGTACTCAGGCAGAGAGAATGCTGGTGGCATTGGGTTTCCTGTTAGCTGTCGAGCGCCTGGGCGAGATCGGCGAGGAGGTCGTCGGTGTCTTCGATGCCGGCCGAGTACCGGACCAGACCTTCGGGAATGCCGAGGGCCTCCCGCTCTTCGGGAGTGCATTCGACATGGCTGGTAGTGGCCGGCGGGCCGATGGTCGTTTCGACGGCGCCAAGGTTGGCGGCTCGGTGCGCCATGTTCATATGCGGTAGGAACGCCTTTACTGCGTCGAGGCCGCCGTCGATAGCGAAGCTGAGCATGCCGCCGAAACCGGTCATCTGCGCCGCAGCAATGTCGTGCTGGGGGTGCGAGGCGAGGCCGGGGTAGTTCACCTGGGTGACGCGGTCGTGGCCTTCGAGGAACGTGGCGACAGCCATCGCGGTGCGTGCTTGCTGGCGGACCCGCAGGTCGAGGGTCTTCATACCCCGAAGCAGCAGGTAGGCGGCCATCGGGTCGAGGGTCGCGCCGTTGATCTCGCGGTACTGAAACACCTTCTTCACCAGGTCGGCGTCGCCAACCACCACACCGCCGAGTGCGTCTGCGTGGCCGCCAAGGAATTTGGTGGCCGAGTGGACGACCAGGTCGGCGCCCATGGCCAAAGGAAGCTGGTTGATTGGTGTGGCGAAGGTGTTGTCGACCACCACAGGGGCGCCGGCTGCGTGACCAGCCTTGATGAGCCGGGGGAGGTCGAGCACTTTGAGCGTGGGGTTGGTGGGCGTCTCGAGGTAGAGCAGATCGCAGCCTTGCTCGATGGCGGCCTCGGTTGCCTCGGTGTCGGTGGTGTCGACCAGTTCGCATTCGATGCCGAAAGCGGGAAGGAACTCGGTGAACAGCAGGCTGGTGCCGCCATAGGTGTCTTTGACCGACACCACCCGACTACCGGGTCGTAGCAGTGCGTGGAGCATGTTGGAGATAGCCGCCATGCCGGTCGAGGCCGAGGTGGCTGCTGCTCCGCCCTCAAGCAGTCGCACTTTCTCCTCAAAGACGGCGACGGTGGGGTTGGTGTTTCGGCCGTAGATGTGGCCTTCGGCGACACCTGTAGCTACGTCGTACCACTCGTCAAAGTCGGGGTAACCAAAGGCCACGCTGTGGACGACGGGCACCTGGGTTGCGCGATCGAGGAGGTACGTCTCCTCGCCTCCCCATACGGCCACTGATGCTTGCGAACGCGGTCGATCTTGCGACACGGTTTCCCCTTTTGGCGCACCCCGCCGATTGGCTGGGGCTGCCAAATGTTACACAGTGCGCTGGGATGTTCTAGGAGGCGAAGGCTTTGGTCATGAGGCTCTCGTTCTTTAGCGCTACTTGGTAGCCAGGTCCCATTGCCTTGCGAAGATTTGCTTGGGCGATTGCTTGGGGAGACCGGGTTTGGGGGGTGGGGTAGTTGTTGTACATATCCTCAGTGTGCAACCCTACCGGCCATATTGAAAGCGACATGTTCTTGTAGTTTCGATGACAAAATGCCATGGTTAGTTATGCAGCTCGACACCGAATCTCTCCGCACGTTCTTGGCAGTGCTCGACCACGGCGGGATGACCGCTGCCGCCCGCGAACTTCAGACGAGCCAGTCGGCGGTGAGTTGGAAGATCAAGCGGCTCGAAGACCGGGTTGGGCGACAACTTTTGCTGCGTGACGGAAGGTCGCTGCGGCCATCATTTGAGGGCCGCAACCTCATCGAAGATGCACGAACGATCGTGGCAACCCACGACCGGGCCGCCTTTCGTCTGCAGGGCTCCGATCTCACCGGATCGGTGCGGTTCGGCGCTGATGAAGAGGTGGCGACGTCGCACATGGCCCGCGTTCTGGGCAAGTTCAAGCGCCTGCACCCGAACACGGCGGTGGAGTTTGTTATCGATGCGAGTCGGCGCCTGCCGGCCCGTCTTGACCGCGGTGAGATTGATGTCGCCGCATTTCAGGTCAAGGCCGACGAAATCTTGCCGGGCGACGAAGTTCTGTGGACCGAGGAGCTTCGCTGGATGACCAGTTTGGGAGCGCCCCACGCTGGGACTCCGGTGCCGCTGATAACTTTCGGCGAGGCCTGCTTCTATAGGAGCCTCGCCGAGCCGGCGCTCGATGCGGTCGGGATGAGCCATCGCGTGGTGTTCTCGGGGCGGTCATCGTTGGCGGTTCGTGCGGCAGTCGATGCGGGGCTTGGTGTTGCGGTGATGAGTACCCGCTATATCAGCGACGACATGGTCGAATGGGAACCCGGTTTGGAGCTCGATCCGTTGCCCGATGTCTACCAAGTCGCACGCGCTACCGCCGGATCGCTTGACCCAGTGGTCGAGGCGCTCTTCAACGCGGTTGTTAGCACCTCAGGTGAGGATGACTAACGACACCTGCTCCTAAACAAAGCCGCTGAGGATAGTGACCTGAGAACACACTCACGCTGGCACCAACGACGTTGATGCCAGCGCGCACAGCGGCGTGTGTAGCGCTCGATTACGCCTGACGGCCAGAGAAGCAGACGAGCTTGGTCTGCTCGTCGGCATCGTCGGCGCACTCGACTGACGGGGCGAAACGTCCTTCGGCCTTCATCATTTCGGGTGGCATGCGCTGCAGGCCCATGTATGCGGCGGTCACTGGGCCGGCCGGGAGGGTCTCGTCTTGGCCGGTGCTGCGGGCAACATCCCAGGCATGTAGCAGCATGTCGGTGATGAGGATGCCGAACACCATGGTCTTGGGTACGTCGCCACCCATTGGGGGCATGTTGACGGTGCCATCGAGGGCACCCTCTTGACCAAGAGCAGCACGGATGCCGTCGCGTGCAGTGGGCCAGTCGGCGCCTTCAGGAATCTGGGCACCGACGATCATGCCGCCCATGCCGGCTTGCGTGGCGACCGTGTGGTCGACGAGTTCTTTGACCGACCAGCCGTCGCAGTTGGAAGCCTGCGCCCAGTTGTCGTCGCTCAATCCGTTGTACCGAGCGTCGAATGCGTCGGCGGTTTCGTTCCACATATCAATAAATTGCTGAGTCATATGATGTCTCCTTGTGTAGGGGGGTCCCCAGTAGCTCGTGAGCGTAGTGGGGAGTTCCCTTTCTACACTGCGAGGGCGCCATCGTCTCGGCGGCGCTTCGGAGGATGGCTTCGGATGCATCTGTCGTCCGGCTACATGGCGCTGATTTGGCCAGGGCGTTCGCCAAATCGTTGGCGGCTGCAGCGGACGAGTGACAGCGTGGTCGTGTGTCTGACCCCGACTATCTTTCAATCCCCGATCCGCATCTCCAGGCGGAGGTGGCTGCTGTCTATGACGACGCGCACGCCGAGCGCTTTACCGAGCAAGCAGTTCGTCCTGCGGTGGCGTTTCTTGCTGACCTTGCCGGCGACGGCGCTGCCGTCGAATTTGCTGTCGGTACTGGACGGTTAGCGCTGCCGCTGGCTGAGGTCGTCAGTCCTGTTCATGGCATCGATTTCTCCGAAGCAATGCTGGGCGAACTCCGGAAGAAGGCCGGTGCCGAACGGATTTCGCTAACGGTGGGCGACATGACCACGACACACGTTTGCGACGATGCAGCGCTGGTTTTTCTTGCGTTTAACACCATCGGAAACCTGCGGACCCAGCAGCAACAAGTTGCGTGTTTCGCCAACGCTGCAGCCCACCTGGCGCCGGGAGGCTGTTTCGTCATCGAAACCGGCGTGCCGAAGCTGCACAATCTTCCCGCAGGTAGCTCGATCCATCCCTTCGACGTGTCGCCGCATCATCTTGGCTTCGAGGAGTACGTCGACAAGGTCAATCAGATCTCGATTTCGCATCACTACTTCATCGACGGAGACCGGGTTCGCACCGGCTCGCCATCGTTTCGTTACGTGTGGCCGTCCGAACTTGACCTCATGGCGCAGCTGGCGGGGATGAAACTCGAGGCACGTTGGGCCGACTGGCAACGATCGCCGTTCACCGGAGAATCGCCTGCCCACGTTTCGGTTTGGCGGAAGTCGGCAGTCGCCGGGCAGTATCCTGCGAGCGGGGGAGCGTTATGAGTCAAGAACTACAGGACCGTTACGACATTGGTCAGGTGATGATCCGTTATGCCACGTCGGTCGACCAACGCGACTTCGACCGGTATGCCTCGTGTTTCACCGACGATGTAGAGGTTGGTGGATTCAGCAGCGGCCCGATTAAGGGTCTCGACAATTACGTGCCGTGGGTCCGCGAAGCTCTGGAGAATTTTCGGGGGACGCACCATCAGATCACCAACCAGGAGATCGAGGTGGACGGCGACACTGCGCACATGCGCAGCTATGTGCAGGCCACTCACGAACTTGCAAGTGACTCGAACACGCTGCTCATCTTGTGGGCGATTTACGACGATCGGCTGGTGAGGACCGCTGATGGGTGGCGGATCACGCACCACCACCTGGAACGTCTTATCGATTCGCGTCGAATCGCCACTTTGTAACCGACCGCTACTGCACTAGTCATTGCATCGCTAGCGTCGGCGACGTCTAGAGATTCAGATTCATGAGCTCGACTAGGTTCGTATCTGGTGGGTCGAATACCACAAGGTCTGGCCCGTCATCAGGGTTGGTTCGGGCGAACGAGCGGTAGAAGCGCTGGTCCATCCACCACTTACCATCAGCGTCGCGAACGAAGCGATCGTGGTACACCCCGTAGGCGTCGCTGCGGGTGCCATCGGACGATTCTTGGCGAACTTCTTGCATGTACATGCGTGCGGCGGCGAGGCCTCGTTCGGTGTCGATCTCCATCACGGTGTTCAAGACGACGAACTCGAAGAAGCTAAACCGGTCGTGAATTTGGGTGCGGATGAACTCGCCGATTGCGTCGGGTCCATCAAAGGTAAAGCTTCGGTCCACCGTGTTCACGGTGATCAGACACGTCGGCGACATGATGTCTTGCAATTCGGCCCACGCTTGGCGAGTCACGATGTCGGCGTAGCGATTCTGAACTCGGCGTAGCGCTATGTAGGCAACGGTCTCGTCGATGTCATTCGCCATTGGGTCGTTTGCCATAGGGTCATTCGCCATAGGTAGGTGACTTCTCGCACATGCCTTCGTGGTCCTCGGTCTGGCCGAGCTGGCTTCTGGAGGCTTCGTCGGCGAATCTGATCCTCGCATAGAACACCTGACCTACGCACAGCTACACGAATTGCCCGAGTGTGTTCGCCGCAATTGGCTGCGAGGCCGGTCGGCACGACAACGTCATAGCATCACCTTGGGTTGGGTTTAGCGGCAACGGTCTTTCTGGCCCGGCGACGCTAACGCCAAACCGGCCCGACCACGACGGTGAAATCGTGGGCGGGCCGACGCGGCTTGCGTTGCCTAGGTCAGTGGTGCCTAGCTACACCAGTTGGCGTTGGGTGTGGAGGTGCCACACTTGTTTCCCGACACCTTCTTTAGTGCTGTCTCAAGCAGGACGAGATCCACTTGTCCTGCAGGGGAGCTGTTGCCTTTCGAGGTGTTCTTGATCACTCGGATGTTCTTGGCCGGGTGGGGCATGGTGTCGTTGAAGTCGTCGACCACGATGCCACCGGCAGTGATGGACGGTTCGCTGACCACGTTGTTGTTGGCCGTGTTCCCCTTGATGAGGGCTTTCGTTACTCCGTATACGCCGATTCCTGTGCCGCCAATCGTGAAGTCCGGGCCAAACGGGCAGGTAACGTTGTTCTTATTCATCTTGTTTCTGGTGATGGTCACGTTGTTGCTGACGAAGTCTTCGGCCTGAACTCCGAAACCGCCGTCGCTAGTATCGACCACGGTGAGACCCAGACAGTTGCCGGTCGACTTGTTGCGATCGATCTTGACCTTCGACGACTCGCCCACGTTGATTCCTGCAGCGTTCACCGCTCCAGAAACCGTGTTGCGACGAACTACGAGAGACGACGATGCCAGTACGTTGATTCCGGCGCAGTCGGTGCCTGACACCTTGTTTCGTTCGATGACCGAACCCGAGGTGAAGATGGCGAAAATGCCATCACACCCGGCTCCGGTGACGTTGTTGCGGTTGACATTCAATCCGGCTGTGGTGATTGCGGATATTCCATCAAATGGCCCCGCTTCGACCGTGAACCCCCTGATCGTCACGCCCTTGACCGGCGTTGCATCGACCGGCGATTCGCCGCCGAAGCTCGCTGGTCCAACGCACACCACGGCTATGCCTTCGCCCTCGGGAAAGCCGGGTGGTATGCACGTGTTTGGTGTTGGCGTGTCAGGAAAAACCAGTGTCGCCTTCTTGCCTCGCAACGTGATGCCGTCGGTGCTGATGAACAGGTTTTCTGTGTAGGTTCCCTCGTTCACGATGATCGTTGCGCCCTCGGGAGCCGAGTCGATCGCCGCCTGAATACTTTCGCCGGGTGAGACGACGATGTTGGTTGTTTGTGCCGTTGCCGGACTATTTCCGAGTGCCAGCAGCGAGGTCAACATGGCCAAGGTGACACCCAGGATACGTAACGTAGATCTGCCCGGGCCTCGACTCCCTCGGTGCTTTGCAACCCGCTGCTTGCTCGTGCCCGACCCTTGGTGGTTGTGCGTTTCTGTCATTACTTTCCCGCCTTCTTGGTTGATGTGATTGAAAACCTAACTATCGTGATCGCCGCAAACAGTGGGCCGGGGCACGGTTTGAGAGATTTCTTGAGCAGTGGATTTGCCCAAATCGAACGTCCGAGCTGCGGCGACGACTTCGGTGTCGCCAAGGCGTCTCGTGCTCGCCTCACCGGCTCGCGCCTCTAGGTGAGATCGACGATGAGGGGCGCGTGGTC
>CALLQB010000070.1 GCA_938015295.1 uncultured Acidimicrobiales bacterium | reverse complement strand
GACCCCGCTCACCTTGCCGGCGTCGAGGAACGACACGGCCTCGAGCCAGGCCAGCTGATGGCTGCCGCTTTCGCCCCCGAGCTCCTTCAGCCCGCCATTACCGGCAAGATCACCCGCTCCGAGTGGATCGAACAAATGGGCACCCAGGTCGGCTCGCTAGCGGCCGCCGTTGAGTGGACAAGCAATCGGGGCACCGTCGATCCGGCGATGCTTACGCTTACTGATGAACTTCGAGCGAACGGGGTACCCGTCGCTGTGTTGACCAACGGTACCGACAACTTTCCTGGCGAAATGATTGACCTGGGTATCGATGACCGTTTCGATGCGGTATTCACAACCGCGCATATCGGCTTCGCAAAACCCGATGTGCGCGCATTCAGCTTTGTGTGCGACGCGCTTGAAGTCGACCCGGCCACGGTGTTCTTCACCGACGACTCTCCTTCGAAGCTTGCGGGCGCGATCGAGTTGGGTATGCAGGCCGAAGTTTTCACCGATGTGGCCTCGCTGCGTCTGTCCCTTCAGGACCTGCTGTAGCAACCAGGCACTACGCAGCGCCAGCTAGTCGCTTCAGCCCGATGTATTGGCCTGCAGCAAAGATGGCGACCACACCGGCGAGCACGGCTGCGACGATGTTGCCGGTTTGGGTGAGAGCTCCTGAAGCAATGAGCACAAGACTCAACAACACCCAGGCGATGTCGCCACCGACAGCCATGCGTCCAATCGCCGCAAGTTTGTGGTCATCGCGGACGCTAAAGAAGATGAAGACCCCGTAGGCAACGAGGCCGACGCCGAGCGCGACAAGAATCCACGAATCAATGCCGAGTCGATCGTCGAGCCAACCGCTGGCCAGTGCCGAAACGGCACCGCTCGCCACCGAGAACAACGAATTTTCTCGCAGAATCGACCGAAGAAGCCCGCCGCCGCCAAAGCGACCAGAAGCGCCTGTCGACACGGCATTGTGAAGGTGTGAACCATTGCTTTCGATTGTGCTCATGGGTTCATCGTGACGACTTGAGGTAACCCGTTCAATGACGTGGTGGGTAATTGAACCGCTTGTCACCGAGACCGAAGGTGGGACCAGTAACCACCTAACCACCCATAACGAAAGGCCACTGCATGACTGCAGCGTCATCTCCCGTCTCCCCTACTTTTACCGGCGTCTCCCATATCGATCTATCGGTGAGCGACCTCGACCGGAGCGAAACGTTCTATACAACGTTGCTCGGCGGCACGAAGGTGCTCGACGGCCGCAGCGAGCACAACCACCTCGCATCGAGGTACCTGATCCATCCGGACTCGTTGTTCATTCTGGGGCTCGTGCAACACGACCACAGCGACGCCGAGCCCTTCGACGAGCGCCGCCTCGGGCTAGATCACCTGTCGTTTAACGTGGCCGACCGATCAAGTCTCGACGAGTGGGCCGCCCACCTTGCTACCCACGGCATCGCCCACAGCCCGATTAGCGAAGAGGATTTGTGGGATGTGCTGGTGCTGCGAGATCCCGACAACATCCAGCTCGAGTTTTTCTTCATGAAACCAGAAGCAGCATCACTTCTGGCATCGGCGTAATCGACGTAGCCGACGAGAAGGTCCATGACCTCGGAGGTAATCGTCACGCTTACCTCCGAGGTCTACGGTTGCGCTATGACCGACGTGTTCATTCCCACCGATTTCGGCACCGTGCTGCGCGATTGGCGCAACCGTCGCAGCCGAAGCCAGCTGGCACTTGCGTCCGACGCCGGGGTTTCGCAGCGGCACCTCTCGTTTCTCGAAACCGGCAGGTCGAAGCCCAGCCGCGAGATGGTGTTGCACCTCGGCGTCGTGCTGGACGTGCCGCTGCGTGACCGCAACGCGATGCTCACCGCCGCCGGTTTCGCGCCTCTCTACGCTGAACGGAGCATCGACGATCCCGAACTCGCCGACATTCGACGGGCGCTGCAACTTATGCTCGATGCCCACGAACCGTTCCCGGCCTATGTCATCGGTCGGCATTGGCAGCTCGTCCTAGCGAACGCCGCGGCTGGCCGTCTTATCTCGAAGACCCCAGAAACCGCTCAGGCGTTAGCCGGCAGTGTGCATACCTTTTTGTTGCATCCCGACGGTGTCGGGCCACTCATCGACAACTTCGACGAGGTGGCGGCCACCGTTATGCGGCGACTCGAGCGTGAGCTCGCCGACCGGCCCGGCGACGAGCGCCTCGCCGAAATCCTCGAAGAAATTCGCCTGTACCCGAACCTTCCCGACGCAGCGTCGGTGCAGGTGGCACCACGAGCCCAGGACCTACTAGTACCGCTTAACCTCACGTTGGATGGCAGGTCCCTGTCGTTCCTCACGACGATCTCGACTCTGTCAGGGCCAACCGACATTACGCTTGAGGAGCTTCGTCTTGAAACACTTTTACCGGCGAACCGCGAAACCGAAGAGCAACTGCGGGCATGGCAGCCTGGCTAACCTTCCTGGCCTGCCCAGTCTGCGGCGTTAGGTACTCACCGTCAGAACAGTGCGGATGCCGTTCGCTGCACGAACGTTGTCGAGACCGGCGTTAGCGTTAGCAAGATCAAACCGGTGGCTGATCATCGATTCGAGATCGAGCAGGCCGCGTCGCCACAGGTCGACAAACTTCGGGATGTCTCGCTGCGGATGGCAATCGCCGAGCAGTGAACCAACCAAGGATTTTCCGTGCGTGACAAGGCTCGCGGGCATCACCTCGGCTGATCCGAGGGTCGCATCGACGCCGACGATGACCGCACTGCCACCAACCCGAACGCTGGTGAGACAGGTGTTGACCAGCGCTGCGACACCCGCCGCTTCGAAGGCGTAGTCGACGCCGATGCCGCCGGTAGATTCCAGCGACAGGGCTGCGACATCGTCGCTCAGCGGATCGATGGCTTGTGTGGCACCAAAGTGCATTGCTGCTTCACGGCGAGATGCGACAGGGTCAGACACGATGATCTTCGCTGCTCCCGCAAGGCGGGCCCCCTGCACTACCGAGATGCCGATGCCGCCGAGGCCGGTGACCAGCACTGTCGCGCCGGGGTCGACCTTTGCGGTGTTGATGACCGCACCAACCCCGGTTTGGATCGCGCAACCTATGACGCAAGCGATGTCGAGCGGCGTGTCGGGAGCAAGCTTTACTGCTCCGGCTGCACGCACGATGGTGTACTCGCCGAACCCGGCAACGCCGAGTCCGCGCTTTACCGGCGCTCCCGACCGCGACAGTGGCGTGGTGCCATCCGGACGGAATCCGCTGGCGAAAAGTTGTGCTTCGTGGCAGGCGGTGGGTTCTCCCCTGCTACACCAGTAGCAGCTGCCGCAGGGTGCAAGTGGGGTCAGCAATACCTTGTCGCCAGGCGCCAGACTGGTGACCATCGGGCCGACGGCTTCGACGGTGCCGGCTGCTTCGTGGCCGAGTACCGAAACATCGCCTGAACCAGCCATGAGGTCGACAAGGGTGATGTCGGAGTGGCAGATGCCGCAGTTGGCGATCCGCACCAGAACCTCGTCAGCCCTCGGTTCTTCGACCTCTATATCGTCAACAAGAATCAGGTCGGGTGTTTGGCCTTCATACAAAGCAGCACGCATGGCCGCCATCGTCCCCCGAAATTTTCACCCAGCGCAACCGCACGCGGTCACTTTGCATCATCAGAACAACAGCGGATCCCCCGCCTCCCGAATTTTTGTTGTGAAGTGACCGCGTGCGGTCACTTTGCAGCAAAATTTCGGTGTGGTGTGGGCGTGGCGAAGGCGTGTGGCGGTGGACGTATCGCGAGATTAGATGCGGCGGAGTTTGCCCAGTGGTGCGTCGCCTGGCTGAGGTGGCTGATCGGCCAACACTTTCACCGCTGCTACAAGGTCGTCGACGGTGATTTCGGTAACCGCGTTCTTGTCGAGCCCCGCGACGTTGCCTTGCGACAGCCGAACCGCTTGACGGTTGAGTGCCTGCTCGAAAAGGTTGCGAGCGTAGCGAGCGTTTCCGAAGCCTTCGTTACGCACGGCCTGGCTGTAGATCTTGTCGAGCGCCTCGGCACATCCGTGAGCGAGATGAAAGTCGCCATCGGTGGCAATCTTCGCCGTGATCTCCACAAGCTCGGCTGTGCTGTAGTCAGGGAAGGTGATCTCTCGGGCGAAGCGCGACCGAAGGCCCGGGTTCGACGTGAGAAACTTCTCCATCAGGCGTGGGTACCCAGCAACGATGACCACCATCTTGTCGCGGTTGTCTTCCATCCGTTTGATGAGGGTTTCGATCGCTTCGGCACCGAAGTCGTTCGATTGCAACCCCGGAGGCGATAGTGCGTATGCCTCGTCGATAAACAGCACGCCGCCGTAGGCACGTTTGGCAGCTTTATTGGTCTTTGACGCCGTATGGCCGACGTACTTTCCCACCAACCCCGAACGGTCGACCTCGACAAGGTGCCCCTTTTCGAGCAGACCAATCGACCCGTACATTTCGGCGATCAGCCGGGCGACTGTTGTCTTGCCGGTTCCCGGATTGCCTTTGAAAACCAGATGGCGGCTGGTCGACACATCGTCGAGGCCATGCTCGCGGCGACGTTCCTGTACTTGCAGAAAGGCAATCTGCGTCGCTACCTGTTCTTTGACCGACGTAAGACCAACGAGCGCGTCGAGATCAGCCTGCACAGTCTCGAGCGAGCGGGGCGGCGCAAGTTTGTCGGCGAGATTGGTCGGTAGCCGTTCTTCGAATCCTCGATCGACTGCGGACTCGCGCACCTTTTTGCCGGCCTTTTTGCCGGCTTTGCCTGCGAGTTCGCCTGCTTTATTGATCTGTTTCTTTAATCGGTCACGGGGGGCCACAAAGAGACGCTAGCCGTTTCTCTGATCACTTCGTCACCGATGCGCGGTCTGATTCGTTGCAGACGCTGCGGCGGTGACGGGTCAGTTGATCTGCCCAACCACGCTTCGCGGGCTGAAGTAGGCCAACATTCGGCCTTCTTCGACCATAGCTGCACGGTATTCGTCCCAGTTCGGATGCGCCTGTCCGGCGACCTTTTCGTAGTAGCCGACCAAGACGTCGGTAGTGGCATCGTGGGGCGATTTCGCGACCTCGGTCAGTTCGACCGTGCCATCGAATGACAGATATGTCCACGAGTCGCGGTCGGTGAGATGCAGGACAACACGGTTGTCGCGGCGCATGTTCGCAGTTTTTGCCCGACTCGCTGTGAGCGAGATGGCAAAAAGGCCGTCAACAAACGCATAGGAGATATCTGAAGACTGCGGCCGCCCGTCGCGTCTGATCGTTATCAACACCGCGTCTGTGCGCTGTGCGGCCCAATCGAGGGCGGTGGCCATGTCCATAACAAGACCCTACGCAACCAAGCGGGATATGTGACACAAGTTGGTGCCGTTGTGTATGTGGATTGGGTTACGGCTCACCGTATTAGGTATCTTTCCGTATATGTCGTTTACTTCTGAAGTACCTCAATCAACTCTTCGACGTAGCGTTCTTCTGATCGCTACCGCTCTAGCCACCCTCGCCGGCTCGCTCGGCCTTTCTACTGCAGCGGAGGCGCAGGCACCTGCGGCACCTTCGGTGTGCGCGGTGACCAACGCTGACGCCGGAGCTTTTGTGTTCTGGGAAGCAGTTAACGGCGCCAACGAATACGTCTATGCCACGCGATACAACAATGGACCCGAGCGTTATGCCCGTTCCTCGGAATCATCGCTCTTCCTGCCGGCTGACCTCGGCCGTGTCACGGCGATGCGAGTCGCTGCGGTCTCCGGCGGCGCAACCTCAAATGGTATCGCCTGCTCCGTTGACGGCCAGGGCGGTCAGCCACCAGCCACCCAACCACCAGCAACCCAACCACCACAGACCCAACCACCAGCAACCCAACCACCAGCCACCCAACCACCAGCAACCCAACCACCAGCAACCCAACCACCAGCAACCCAACCACCAGCAACCCAACCGCCTACATCGAGTGACTGCTCGGTACAGGCCGGCGATATTGGCGTCGACGTGCAGTGGCAAGCAATCGATGGCGCAGCCGAATATGTCTACGCCATTCGCTACGCAGGCAATCTTCGGTACGACCGTGTGCCCGGAACCTCAACGCAGATCGCCGTCGCTCCCCATCAAATCGTCGACGTGAAGGTCTCGGCGGTATACGCAGACGGCTCGTATAGTCCCGCAGTTGAATGCGGCTCAGTGCGCACCAACAACACCGGCAGCAGCGCATGTCGAGTGCGGGCAGTCGAAGGCGCCATCATCTACGAAATCGACCCAGTGGCCGGCGCCACCGAATATGTCTACGCACTAGTCGTTGACAGCAGTGCGGTGTTCTACGACCGGGTCGACTACACCGCCATCAAACTCGACATCGGCTCGGGTGGCACCGGCGCCGTCAAGGTCTCGGCAGTGTTCGCCGACGGTAGCTATAGCCCAGCGGTTCGCTGCGCGAGCATCGTCGCTCTCTAACTACGGTCAGACACCGATAGCTCGTGCCGAAGGCCGTAGACATACCTAGATAAAGTCGTCGAGAAGCGCAGCTAGTTCGACAGGTTTGTCGCCCTGCACTGAATGGCCCGCATCGGCAACATGTTCGATGCGGGCATCGGCGCGTCGCTGCAGCAATTCGGTTTCGTCGGCGTCGTCGACAACAGACCCCTTGGCCATGCCGCGCACCAACATGATGGGCATCGTCGAAGATTCGATGGGCCCCCACAGGGTTGTCACGTCGAGAGCCTCGGCCGGGTCGGGCGATTCCTTCAGCAGTTCGGCACCGCGGTGACGTGCATACCTCCATACCCAGCTGCCATCAGGCCGCTGCTCGGCGTTGTGCAAGATGCCCCGCCGCAGCGACGACTCTGAACGAGTGGGGTTGAACTCCATCGTGCGAGCCAACAGATCGTCGAAACTTGGGAAGTCTTCAGGCCCGTTCACAAAGGCATGGATCGCCTTCGCCTTCTCCGATGTCACTCCCGGCGTGATGTCGACCAGCACCATCTTGCGAACTAGCTCGGGCGCCATGCCAGCGATAGCGATGGCGGTCAATCCGCCAAGCGACATGCCAACTACTGCCTGAGCATTCGGTGCCCAGGCGCGAATTGCGGTGGCCACGTCTTCGGCGTTGCGCATCATGTTGCGGGCGCCGTCGGCAGGTGCGCCGGAGTGGCCATGACCCGGCAGGTCGATAGCAACCAAGGGCCGGCCGAGCGCCATCGCCATGGTGTCCCAGGTGTGCGCATTCTGGGCGCCACCGTGCAGCAGGACAAGTTCGGGTTCGGTGTCGCCCCAGATCAGGCAGCTGCTGTGGCGACCTTCACCAAGATCAAGAGATTCGCGACGCACAACCGGCGGGCCGGTATAGGTCAGCCCATAGTCTTCAGCATTGCCTTCGAACAGCGAGAACTCGTCGTAGGGAACAACGGTCATCGGGCGCCCCTGACGAGACGTCCGGGCCGGGCGCCAGTGTCGGCACCCTTCGCTCGCGTGACCTCGCCGGCAACAATTGTGTATTCGTACCCTGTCGCTTCCTGCAGCAGTCGACGACCGCCAGCTGGAAGATCAAATACCAAACGAGGTCCGCCGAGTCGCAGGTTCTCAAAGTCGATCACGTTGATATCGGCCCGCTTGCCAGGTTCGAGCGAACCACGGTCGCCGAGGCCGTACAGCGTGGCGGTGTCGAGCGTCTGCTTTTTGACAACCCATTCAAGATCGAGCTTCTCGCCCCGGTCGCGGTCGCGCGCCCAGTGGGTGAGCATGTAGGTAGGAATCGATGCATCGCAGATCATGCCGCAATGGGCTCCACCATCGGACAGACCCGATACCGATTGGGGGTGGGTGAGCATCTCGCGAATTGCGTCGTGGTTGCCGTCGACGTAGTTGAACGCCGGCAACATCATCATCGCCCGTCCGCCCTCTTCGAGCAGCAGGTCGTAGAGCACCTCAAGCGGGTCGCGGCCTTGTGCTTCGGCCACTGCGGCAACCGATGCTTCGGGCAGCGGTTCGTAGTCAGGCTCTTCACCCAGAGGGAACAGCTGAGCGATGGCCATGGCGATGAACGCACCGATGCCGTCGAACTGCACCTTGGGATCTGACGGAAGGTCTTCTTCGGACAGAATCTGCGCCTTGATGTCGGGCTTGGCGAGTTCGGCCACCATCTCGTCGAATGGCAAGTTCGCGAGCTCGACATACGTGGGACGCTTCTTAAACGGGTGATGGGTTTGGAAACCGATCAACAAACCGAACGGGCGGGCAGCGACCTGGGGGAAACACTGCGCACCTTCATCGCACGCTGCGAGTGACGCCGCCATGAGCTCACGCCACTGGTTTGGTTCGGCGCCGACCTGCAACAAAGCAAAGGTGACCGGGCGACCAATCTCGGCCGACAGCTTTCGCATCCACACCATCTCGTCGTGGGCCTTCACTACGTCCTGCCCGTCGACGCCGGCAGGGGCAAGCTCGAACACGCCAGTGCCAGCATCGGCCAGCGCATACCCGAGGCCGTAAAGCTCGTCTTCGGCAGCGAAGGTCCCGGGAACCGGCTCGCCGTCCATTGCCTTGTGGCTCAGTACTCGTGAGGTCGA
>CALLQB010000069.1 GCA_938015295.1 uncultured Acidimicrobiales bacterium | reverse complement strand
CCTTGTTCATCGGCGATCGCAACGACGTCGCTCGACCGCTGGACCAGCGACCGAAACCTGGCCTCGGATCGAAGGACCCGTTGCTCGGAAATTCGCCGATCGTGAATGTCGACAGCGGTGACCACCATTCCAGCGATATCTTTTTCTTGTCTTCGGTCGTGGGCAGTTACGCCGAACCAGCGTGCGTGACCATCGTCAAAGTCGATGCGGAGCGCTTGCTCCTCCGTGTGCTGGTCGTCTGAAACAGCACCTTGGAGCAGGAGTTCGAACCGGTCGACATCATCGCCATGAAAGAGACTCGCGAGCCGGCGCCCTTCTACCTCGGCTGGATCAACACCGAAGAAGCGACTGCAGTTTGATGAGATGAAAGAGACACGCTCGTCGCCGTCTAGCAGTGCGACCACGCTTGATGACTGGTTCATCAGCTTTTGGATCTTCTGTTCCGAGCGCCGTTTGTGGCTCTCTTCAGCTTGACCGAGAGCGTTCAGAGACATTGCTGCCGTGTCTGCTAGCGCTGAGAGAGCCTCAAGGCTGTCGGCGCCGAATGCGCCGGACGTACTTGCGAAGATCAACCCGGAGTCGCCCGACGCTGTCCGAAACGAGCGGGCCACTGTGCGCTTCGCCTCAAGTACGACTCCGTTCGAAAACCGAACGTCGAGATCGACACCTACCCGCTGCGAGGCAATCGCCGCTCTCAGCTCTGGAGTCGTCTCTAGTCGTTCGCCTGCGATTGCTCCCAGGACTCCGCTGCAAGCAAGAACTTCATTGTCGGCCCCTCTGAGGACAACAACAGACGAATCATCGGCAGACCCGATCACCTCAACTCCAGCAGCGGCGACCTGTTCAAATATCTGCTTACTCGAGTCCGGCGCGAGGAGATCAGAAATGCACTCGCTAATGCGGTCCTTTTTGGCCCGAGAATCCTCGGACAACCGGACAAAGCTGACGATGTGCAGAATTGCAAACAGCACTCCCGCAGACGCAAGCGCGAGGCGGACAAGCAGATCGGCCATGGTGCCGTCTGAGAATCCAACCAAAAGCACAGGGACCAGTGTGGCGATGCCGACCGCTACTATGCGCAACACCGATATTGATCGGCGCTCAACCGGGTGTTCTATGGCGACACGTGCCAACGAAGGCGCTGCCATTGCACCCGCGAACATCAAGAAACCCAAGGGAGCGAGAAACAGGACGACGGAGGCAACCGGCAGGTTGGTCTCGCTGTCCAGAGTCGCTATGACGTCCGCTATCAGCAGCACTCCCATAGAGGCGGCAAACAGGCTGAAACTTAGGTTGCGAGCGCCCGGGCCGGTAGCAAGACGATAAGTCGCTGCGGCAATAGCAGCGTCGAGCACGAGGTAAAATGCAAGTGTCACACGAGCTGCGGTCGTGTGTTGCTCACCGTCGAGGATCGCTGGCCCATGGATGGTTGCCCAAAGCGCAGCGCCGGCAACACAGGCAACCAGCATGGTCGCGTTGACATCTAACTTCTCGCCGCGAACGGATCGACGACGGGCGAGCAGAAGGCCGCCGAACACAAAGCAGGCATAACTGAGAAGAATCGGAATATCAGCTGGTGAAGGGAACGGATAATCGACGTTTCCCACAGCCGCATGGACCTCGCGCCCGATCACGCCGCCGAGCATTAGCGGCAGGGCCAACCACAAAATCCACCACACGACCGAGTGCTCGACGCGCTGTCCTCGAATCGAAAACGCCGCCCAGGTCATAGCGAAGAACATCAGCAACAGTGAGATGGTTCCTTGAGCCTCTTCGGGCAACGCTAGTGCTCCTACCAAAAGAAGCAGCGAAATGCCGAAGGCATAAACCGAACGTGGCTGACGGACCATATTGTAAGGTCGGTCTATTGAGTCACTTAGTTAGTTGCTGGCATCAGTTTCGTTTAGCGTTGTGATTGGACTATCCGAAAGATCGATGACGTCCACAGCAAGGCGGTCGGCCAAAGCAACCGAAACTGTCGATTCGAGTCCATTCGTGATAGCCGAAAGGTCGCCGAACGATTGAGCAGCTGTTGCTGCTACATCGACTACCGCCGGCACACTGCTAGGCGACCCCATATAAGGCCCTGGCGTCGCACCTGGGAGTGGCTGCCATGGGACACCGTATTCGGTTGTTAGGTACTCAAAGACGAATTCGTCCAAGAACGACACAACATGAGTGCACCCTCGCTTTCGCGCTGCCAAATAGCCCATAGCTACCGTCAACGCTCCACCTATCGATCGCCCGTCGTGGCCTGGCGAATGGTCGACCGCCGCAATCGTCAAGGCATCAAGCACCTTCGTGGGCCCACCGACCGAATGTAAGAACTGATCAACATTCACCCCAAAGTGTTCCGCAGCGTCCGACAGCGTCTTGATGTGCCCCGACTCGTCAGACCAAGAGACGCGTGTTGCTGCCAAAACGCGATCGGCTCGTGTGGCGACGACGAGAGCCGACCGTTCTTCTAACGGGCCGTACTCGCGTGCAAAATCCTCGGGGGTGTCACCGAAACGTTCAAAAAAGACAGCGCTTTCGATCTTCTGAGCGACTGCGGCCTGAGGGTGACCAACGGGAAATTCATCGATTACTATTTGTTCGCCACTCTCGCGAAGGTCGATCTCAGAACTCACGGAAAACCAACTCTGACGGAGTCCACATCTCTCTGGTGAATTCCAACGCATCGCGGACATCAAACGCCTTGCAGGTGTAGATGTCAATGCTGAAAAACGCAGGATCTTCGTCCCATGCATACACGTGACAGCCGGACGTTTCCCAGTGAATCCATCCCGCCCAGCCGAACTTGTCTGATCGATGCGTTACCGGTTCGGTCAGCGCTCGCATGTCGAGACGTGGCGCGAGTGCGTCCAAATATTTTTCGAGGTCTTCACGCAATAGATGTTGCTTGCGCGTCCCCTCGATCACCAGCCGTTGCCGGTGAATGTGTGGTGCAAGGTCTTTCATGACGAAGTCCTTTTCACCCTGCGTGAGCACTCGTCACACGCGCCCGCCACGGGCAATAGATGGTGAGGGTTATGAGGGGTCTGTTGTCAAGCTTCCCAGACGTTCACTTAGTTTAATCTTGCACAAGAGATCTACAAAATAACGACCAAGTGGACATCGATTTAGTCGAGTCGGGCCATCTGCTCGCTGAGCCGATCGGCCATCGCCATGACGGTGGTTCCCACGATCTCTTGGCCCGCGTCGCCCGGGAATCTATAGGTGGGACCATGCACGTGGATCGCCGCCTCGACAAGCCCTGTGGTCCCACGGACAGGCGCAGCGACAGAACTAATACCATCAACCGACTCGTTGGCGGTCCAGACGAAACCAGTTCCACGAGCAGTTGCGACGCGTTCGGTAATCGCGGTCGCATCCACCACCGTGTGCTCAGTGACTTGCTCTAGCGGCCCAGTCAGGTAACCATCGAGCTCGGCCATATCGGCATGAGCGAGCAAGACGATGCCCGACGCAATCGTGTGCAGCGGCATACGCAGACCCGTCCAGTCACGAACCTCAACTTCGTTCACCGCCGAGACATGATCGAGAAACAGTGCATCCCGGCCGTCGCGAATCGAAAGTCCTGCTCGTTCGTTGGTGACGAAAACCAGCTCGTTGAGAAATGGTCGAGCCATACGCATGAGGTGTGGCCCATTTCGGTCCGCAGGCGATAGATCATCAAGCAGCGGGCCAAGTTTGTACACTCCCCCGACTTCGGGTTGAGAAACAGCTCCCTCGGCTTCGAGAGCCCCTAACAGTCGAGCAACCGTGCTTTTCGGAAGCGCGACGTGTTTCGCCAATGCAGTGACACCCGAGGGCCCAAGCGAAAGAGCGCGCAAGATTGCAAAGGCACGCTCAATCGACTGGACGCCCGACATCGCGGCTACAACCCTTTGCGCTTCTTGACCTCGGCGGTGATCGCAGGAATGAGCGTGTGGAGGTCGCCGATCACTGCGTGACCGGCCTTGGTGACCATGTTGGCCTCGTTGTCGGTGTTGATCGCCAGGATGTTCTTCGAGGCTTTTGCGCCGACCCAGTGCTGAATCGCACCCGAGATGCCACAGGCGATGTAGAGCTCTGGTGCGATGCGTGTGCCCGTTTGACCGACCTGGTCACTGTGGGGACGCCAACCGTTGTTGGTGACCGCACGAGAGCAGCCAACACGACCGCCGAGCAGCTCAGCGAGCTCTTCGAGCGGGGCATACGCCTCAGCCGAACCAACTCCACGACCCCCGCCAATAACTACGGGGGCCGTCGACAGCGTGATTCCTGAGCTCAGGACAACCCGGTCGACAATCTTGGTGCGTGATAACGAGTCGTCGAGGACCGGCGCAAACATGTCCATCATCCCGGCGCCCGGAACGGCTGCGAGCGACCCCTCAAACGCATGCGGAGCAACCGACAGCATTCTGGTCGAGGCATCGAGCGTCACCTGTTCAAGAAGTGAGCCACCCCACTGCGTCCTTGTCATTTCTGTTGCGCCAGGTTCGACCTCGGTGCAGTTCGCAACAAATGGCAGGTCGAGACGCGCCGCGGCTTGCGCCATAACTTCATTGCCGCGGTCGGTGCCGCACGCAACCACGACTGCGGGAGCGTATTGCGTGATGGCTTGAGCCAACGTCTCGCCCCACGCTTCGGGGCCATAGTCATCGAGCAACGGGTGATCGGCCACGTGCACCGATGCAGCGCCGTGCGCGCCAGCTTCAACAGCCATGCCTGACTCGGTGCCACACACGAGAGCATGCACTGCAAGACCAGCGGCGGCTGCGAAGTCGCGGGCAAACGCCAACGCTTCGTGTGTTGCTGGTGCCATGGCGCCTTGGTCGGATTCGACCAGCACAAGTACTGAGGACATTAGAGAACTCCCAATTCTTCGAAGAGATCGACAACCGCTGGGGCAGCCGATTCGTCGGTGCCGAGAACCACGGTGTTACTCACGGTTTCGACCGGTCGAAGCAACCGCACCTTGACCTGGCCACCAGCGTCGGCGACCGGCGGCACGGCGTTGATCTCGACTTTCTTTGAAGCCAATCGGCCCTTCATCGTTGGATACCGCGGCAGGTTGAGGCCTTCCTTTACGCCCAGAATCGCGGGCTTTGGCATCTTGTAGACCTCGACGCCCGCATCGACCTCGCGGCGGGCGACAATGACGTCACCCTCCACATCGATGCCTTTGATGCCGTTGACCATTGGACGATCCAACCGGTGAGCAACACGCACGCCGACCTGGAAACCGCCACTATCAGCCGACTCGTTGCCAAACAGGATCAGGTCGAACGGACCGTCTTCGGCCTCGAGTTGTTCGATGGCATCGCCAATGGCTTTGGCGGTGCGCTGGGGGTCCCAGTCCTCACCGCCGTTGTCCATCAGCACGGCATTGTTGATGCCGATGCTGGCTGCGTATCGAAGCTGCTCTTCGGCTTCGGCCGGACCCAACGTGAGCACGGTGGACTCGCCGCCGTGTTGTTCGATGAGCTGCACGGCGCCTTCGACCGCGCACTCTTCATGGGGGCTCATAGTGAAACCGAGGTTGGCGGTGTTTACCGACTGTTCGTCATCGGTGACGTTAATACGAGCACCAGGGGCTGGCACCCGCTTGATAAGGGTAAGAATTCGCATGCGCTCGGCCTTAACCCTTGAGGCGGGTGTCTTCGGGATCGAAGACTGAACCCTCGATCGCTGCAACCTTTACCGGGAACAGCTCGTTCATGTACATGACCTGCAGGTCGGTACCGACGACTGCTTTGTCGTTGGGGAGGTAGGCCATGAGGAGGAACTTGCCGACCGATGGGCCGGGGCCTGCGGTGGTGACTCGGCTGACTCGGCCATGGCTATCGGTGATGCGGTTGCCGTCGAGATCGAGGATGGGTTCGTTGCCGCCCTGCATGTAGCGGTCGACGCCATTGCTGTCGGCGTGGCTTTCGACGGTGAGGGTGCACATCGACACCTCGTTGCCGGCCTCACGAGCGGCGAGGTAGGCCTCTTTGCCGATGAAGTCGGCGGCCTTGACCTTGGGACGGGCTAGCCCAGCTTCGAGCGGGTTGTATTCGCTCTCGAGCTCGGCGCCCATAAGGCGGTAGCCCTTTTCGAGACGGCCCGATGTTCCATACACGCCGCCACCGGTGGGGCGCAGGCCTTGGTCGGCGCCAGCTTCCATGAGCGCGTCCCACAGTGCCGGACCATTGTCCCATGCGGTGTAGATCTCCCAGCCCGTATCGCCGACGTAGGAGATGCGGAACAGGGTGCAAGGGATGCCGGCAACTTCAACGTTGCGCAGTGAGCCGTATGGCGAGCCTTGCTGGCTGAGGTCGTGGTCGCAGATCTTCGCTAGCACGGCCGGTGCGTTGGGGCCCCAGAGTCCAAGGGTGGTGGTCTCCATGGTGATGTCTTTGAAGGTGACCGAGCCGTCTTCGGGGAGGTATTTCTTTACCCAGAAGCTGTCGCGTCCACCATCGAAAACGCCGGTGACGATGCGGATCTTGTCTTCGGCCACACGCATCATGGTGAGGTCGGAGTGAAAGCCACCATCGGGGGTAAGCCACGGGGTGTAGGTGCTCGAGCCGACTGGTTTGTCGACCTTGTTGACGGCCAAGTACTCGGCGAATTCGACGGCGCCTGGGCCTTCGAGTTCGTAGACCTGGAAGGCACTGAGGTCGACCATGCCGCAGTTTTCGCGGAGGTTGAGGTGCTCACCGATGGTGATTGGGCTCCACCAGCGGTTGTCCCACTCGTTGGCCCGTTCGCTGAGGCCGTAGCGCTCGACAAGGTCGGCGTTGCTGCCGTACCACTGTGGACGCTCCCAGGTACGGGCGGTAAAGAAGTAGGCGTCGAGCGCTTCTTGGCGAGAGAAGTACGGGCTAACCGTGAGGTTGCGCTCGCAGATCCACTGCTCGGACGGGTGCACAATTCCATACGTTTTGATGAAGTGCTCGTCGGCGCGAGAGAAGATGAACTGGTCGGTCTTCTCTTCTTCGTAGAAGCGGGCGATGTCGGCGCCGTGCACGTCGATGACGCGTGGGTAGCCGTAGGTCATCCACTCGGCAACGACCTGGGCCATGCCGGGTCCTTCCTTGACCCAAACGGCAGCTGCCGACCAGAGGTTACGAACCTCAGGGATCTCGCCGAGGCAGGGCATGGTGTCGGGGGTGAGGCTGAGCAGGCCGTTGATCGCGTACTTGATTTCGGCTTCACCGAGCATGTCCATCAGCTCGATGGCGGTTTCCATCTGTGGATCAAAGTCGTCGGGAGTGAACGGCATTTCTGTCGGCGACAGCGCCGCTTCTTCGTTCGAAGGAATCTCGTCGGGGTGATGGAGGATTGCCCGGTGACCGTAAGAGCCGACCTCCATCGAGCCAGCCGACTGGCGTTCGTAGCAGAACGTGTCCATGTCGCGAACGATCGGGTAGCCGATCTCGTTGTTGGTTTCGGCGAGGATATCCATCGGACCGACGTCGGCCATTTGGTGAACGGCGGGCGCAAGGGGGATGTATGCGTCGGCCATGTTGGCCACGCGGTTACTCCAGACGCCGCAGGCGATGACGACATAGTCGGCTTCGATCGTTCCCTTATCGGTGACGACGGCCTTGATCTTGGTTTGGCCGGGAACGTGGCTAGGTTCGGTGATGAGGTCGAGGACTTCGGTGTTTGCGAACACCTGGCATCCGGCCTTTTCGATGGCTTCCTTGCGCATCGTGGTTCCGGTTTCGAGCGAGTCGACCACCGAAACGGTTGGGCAGTAGAACCCGCCCATGATGACGTCTTCGTTGATGAACGGAACGAGTTCTTTGACTTCGGCCGGCGTCAGGAGGTGGGCCTCGATGCCCCACGCTTTGGCCGACGTCATTCGGCGGTTCAGTTCATCCATGCGCTCTTGGGTTCGAGCGACCTCGATGCCGCCACTGTCGACCGACAGTTCCATGTCGCGGTACTGGTTCGCGCTCTGCTCGCCGAGCAGGGCCATTTCTTTGTTGTGATCAACAGGGAAGATGAAGTTCGAGGCGTGGCCAGTGGAGCCACCGGGGTTGGGCAGGGGACCTTTTTCGACCAGAACCAGATCGGTCCAGCCGAGGCGGGCGAGATGCCCAACCAGACAGTTGCCGACAATGCCGGCACCGATAACGACAACTTTGGCGTTGGTAGGAAAATCGCTCACAGAATCAACCTTGATGCTCGTTGTTCCTGCGCCCTACGCCCTCTTTGACGTAAGTTCCGCATTGTGGAACAGTTCTGTATGGTGGAACTTGCTATGTATCGGGATAATCGTGCCTGCAAGCCAACCCAAAAGCAAGTAGTTCTCCCCGCCCCGCCAAAGAATGCCAAACCACCCCGAAATTTTGTTCTACCCCAACAGAAAAATGTCGCTTTGCGACAACAGAACGGTGTAGAACTCGCGTATGGCTCTTCAGGCGAACTCCCCCGCTAACTCCCCAGCGGTCTCTCCCGCTGTCTCTTCCGCGAGGATTCCGGGGTGGACTCGTGTCGCCCTCGTGCTCCTCGGCCTCCCCAACCTGCTCACCGGCGCTTGGGCGATCGTGGCGCCGCAAAGTTGGTACGACAACTTTCCCGGCTGGTCGCCCCAGTTAATCTCGGCCTACCCGCCGTTCAACGAGCACCTCGCAACCGACGCCGGCGCCGGACTTTTCGCCGCAGGACTCCTCGCCCTCGTCGCCGCAGCGTGGACCCGACGCGACGTCGTCATCGTCGCAATGATTGGCGTGCTGGCGTTCATCTTGCCGCACACGCTCTTTCACCTGTTCAATCCGTCCGACGCGTTGACCGCCAGCGAAGACATTCAGAGCACCGCAGCACTCGGCATCTCAGTCGGGTTGGCGCTACTCGTACTCGGCACCGCCTACCAGCAGTCGCTCGACCAGGACGTCACCTGAATCTTCGGCCTACAAGTATTTGCGGGTGTAAATGACCAGGCGCACAGTCGTGCCCTCGTCGTCGCTCGAGATGTCGCTCTCGTCGGTGAGCTGGCGCATCAGCGGAATTCCCAAACCATTCTCGAACAGCAGCCTTTCGGGATCCTCAGGATTCGGCATCGTCGACAAACTGGCGGGATCGAACCCTTTGCCTTTGTCGCGAACCACGACCTCGATCCGATCGTCCGAAACGATCGCCCGAACAGAAATTCGATTGTCGAGACCAATCAACTGGTGCGCCTCGATGGCGTTGGTGGTCGCCTCAGAAACCGCGAGGCGAAGATCCTCGACGCGATCATCACGAAGATCGGCTTCGATGTTGGCGGCTGCAGCCACAACCGAACGAACCAGTCCAAGAAACTCGGGACGCGCCGGTATCTCTAATCGCACAACGTCGACCCTTGGCGCGACGCCCGACGCGCTCACGAGGTCGACTCTCCGCCCTGGCTAAGCGGGAGTCCGCGTTCGACGATGACGTCGACAGATTCGTGAAGTGCGAACACCTTGTGTAGATCGGTCAATTTGAACAGCTCTTGAAGGCGGGGCTGCGGACAAACAATCTGCAACGTGCCCTCCAACGACCTCACCCGTTTCAGCGCCCCGATGAGGCCGCCGAGTCCGGTCGAGTCGATGAAATCGGTTCCGCCGAAATCGATGATGATATGGCGGTCGCCGTCGGCAAGCGTTTCGATAATCGCTTGGCGGAACGACGGCGTCGAGGACATCTCGAGATCGCCATTGATGACAAGAACGACGAAGGGATCCTCGTGTCGTTTCAGTAACCCAAGGCTCACCTCGGCCACAATCCCGTCTGTCGTTCTCGACGTCGTCCCGATCGTCCTACCGCCGCTACCGTATTGAGTGGTCGCCCATAGGTGGTCGATACATCTCGGTTTCGGGTCAGACACCGCCTCTGCAGCGGCGATGTCACGTTAGCGAACGTCAGGAGGCCGAAGCTTGTCGCGAGGACAAAGGAGGCAGCGGAAGATGCAATGGTCGCCCCTGAGCCATCAACGCCGCCTCGGTGATCGCCTCGCCAAGCGAAGGGTGGGCCTGGATCGTTCCGGTGAGATCGTCGAGGGTCGCCGCCATCTCTAGCGCCGTCACGGCAACGCCCTGCAGCTCAGCCACGCTGGTTCCAACGATCTGCACACCGAGAACCAGACCAGTCGAACGCTCGGCGACCACCCGCACAAACCCCGACCGCGACCCATCGAGGCTGAGGTTCCGGCCATTCGCCGCAAGTGGAAATCGACCAACAATTGCATCGAAGCCCGCTGCTGTTGCCTCGGACTCGCTTCTGCCAACCACAACAATTTCGGGGTCGGTGAACACCACAGCGGGAATCGCCGCAGGTACAAACTCCCGACGGTGACCCGCCAAAATTTCTGCGACAACCTCGCCTTGCGCGGTGGCGCGGTGGGCCAGCATTGGTTCACCCGTGACATCACCAACCGCGAAAATTCCGCGCATCGACGTTCGGCACTGTTCATCGACCTTGATAAACGGTCCGTCCATATCAAGAACCAGATTTTCGCGGCCCCAGCCCTCGGTCCTTGGCTTTCGTCCGACGGTCACAAGAACATGATCGCCATGCAGACCTACTTCAGAGCCGTCACTCAGCGTTACCTGCAGCGTTGCACCGCCCGCGTCCTGTTGCACCGAGGTCGCCCGGGCGTTGAGGTGGGTGGTTGCGCCAAGCCGCGCAAGTTCGGCGACAACCGGCTTTGTAAGGTCTGCGTCATAGGCGGGAAGAATCCGATCGCCCATCTCTACGAAGGTCACATGAGAACCGAGTTTGGCAAACGCCGTACCAAGCTCGAGCCCGATGTAGCCAGCCCCCACCACCACAAGATGGTCGGGAACCGTGTCGAGATTGAGGGCGTCGGTCGAGGAAAGTACAGCTCCGCCAAAGGGAAGAAACGGCAACTCGACCGGCGTTGAACCGGGCGCAAGAATCACGTTGTCGGCCGAGATCCGCGGGGCGCCGGCCTCCGTGTCAATCGCGACGGTCTTGCCATCGACCATCGTGGCTGTTCCCTCGATGACCGTTACACCAGCTGCAGTCAGCAGGCCGCCGACGCCGCCCGAGAGCTGATCAACGATGCCATCCTTCCACGCTCGGGTCCTCGCGAAATCGATCGTCGGTGACCCAACGCCGATGCCAAGCACCGACTTGGTCGCCTCGCTTCGAATCTTGGCGAATTCATCAGCGGCATGAATCACTGCCTTCGACGGAATACACCCACGGGTGAGGCACGTACCACCAAGGCGACCCTTTTCGACCAGCGTCGTTTCGAGACCAAGCTGGCCACAGCGAATAGCGGCCGCGTAGCCGCCTGGACCAGCGCCGACCACCAGCACCTGCGTATGCGCGTCAGAGGTCATACAACGCTCGGCTTTTGCCCTGGCGGATCGATGAAAAGTAACGCTGGTTGTTCGAGACGGCGCTTGATCTGCTGCATGAATTTCGCCACGTCCATCCCGTCGACTACTCGGTGATCGAACGAACCCGAGAGGTTCATCATCTTGCGAACAACCACCGTCCCGTCGATAACTACCGGTCGTTCTGCAATCTTGTTCACTGCCAAAATTGCGACCTCAGGATGGTTGATGACCGGCGTGCTCACGACCCCACCGAGAGCGCCGAGACTTGAAATGGTGAACGTCGACCCCGAAAGTTCAGGCGACGAAAGCGATCCGTCTCTGGCACCCTGTGCGAGTCGAGCAATCTCCGTTGCGAGGCCCCACAGGTCGAGTGTCTCAGCGTGTCGGATAACCGGGACCACCAGTCCTTTCGGGGTATCGGCGGCAACTCCGCAGTGAAACGCTCCGTGCTGACGCACCACTTCGGCCTCGTCGTCGAACCTTGCATTCATTTCCGGATGCGCTCCGAGGGCGCTGCGCACCGCGGCCACAATCAGCGGCAGCACGGTGAGTTTCGGCTGTGCGACGCCGGCCGATTCATTAAGGCTTTTGCGAAGGTCTTCGAGTGCGCTGACATCGACCTCTTCGACATAGGTGATGTGCGGGATACGGCTCTTCGCCGTCGACATTTGGGCGGCGATTCGGCGGCGTAACCCAACCAACGGCACTTCGTCGATGCGAAGGTTTGGCTCCCGCATCCCCGGAGCAGCAGTCGCCGCAAGCACCTGTGGCGTAGTCCCAGCTCGCAAGTAAGCATCGAGATCGGCATGCGAGATCCGACCAGCCGGCCCCGACCCGTTCACAAACCGCAACTCGACGCCCGCATCAAGCGCTCGTTTGCGCACCGCCGGCGACGCCAAGGGCTTTACCAAACCAGCAGGCCGATCGACCCGACGCTGCGGCTCCGGAAGGTCGGCTTCAAAGGGGTCTTCAAAGGGGTCAGGCACTTTAAGTGCCTGACCCCTTTGAAGATCGTTGTCGGTTTTGGGTGGTGGTGGACTTGGGGCTGGAACGCTGTTTTGTTCTTCGGGTTGGTGGGCTGCATCGACGGAGCCTTCGACGTCGAGCAAAACCAAATCGGCACCGACGGCGATGAGGTCGCCGGGGGCGCCGTTTAGCGACAGCACCGTTCCATCGACCGGCGCCTCGATCTGCACCGTGGCTTTGTCGGTCATTACCTCGGCGAGTGCCTGGTCACGACTGATCTCCTCGCCGACGGCCACAAGCCACTCGACGACTTCAGCCTCGGCGACACCTTCGCCCACATCGGGCAGCTTCACACCATAGGTTGCCATCGGATCAGCCCTTCAACGCTTGGAGCATGCCGTCGGCGACCCGTTGCGGACCAGGAAAGTACTCCCATTCCTGCGAGTACGGGTACGGCGTATCCCAACCTGCGACGCGCACGATCGGCGCTTCGAGTGAGTAGAAACACTCTTCCTGGACCTGTGCACTCAACTCGGCTCCGAAGCCCGATGTACGTGTGGCCTCGTGCACGATCACACAGCGCCCCGTTCGCCTGACCGAGGTGGTGATCGCCTCGAGGTCAAGCGGGAGCAGCGTTCGTAGGTCGATGATCTCGGCGTCGACACCGGTGATCTCGGCGGCGTTCATCGCCACGTGCACCATCGTGCCGTAGGTAAGCACCGTGACCTCGTCGCCACGACGGGCGATGGCGGCCTTGCCGATCGGCACCTTGTAATACCCCTCGGGAACTTCTCCTCGAGGGTCCTTCGACCAGGGAACCAAGGGTTTGTCGTGGTCGCCATCGAACGGGCCGTTGTATACCCGTTTCGGTTCGAGAAAGATGACCGGGTCGTTCGCTTCGATGGCGCTGATCAACATGCCCTTTGCGTCGTAGGGATTCGAAGGAATCATCGTGACGAGTCCGGCGACGTGGGTGAAAAGCGCCTCGGGACTCTGACTGTGCGTGTTGCCGCCGTAGATTCCGCCACCAACGGGCATACGGACGACGATGGGGCTGGTGAAGTCTCCGGCCGACCGGAACCTCATCCGGGCCGCTTCAGACACAATCTGGTCGTAACCCGGATACATATAGTCGGCGAACTGGATCTCGGCGACCGGTCGCATGCCATTGAGCGCCATCCCTATCGCGGTTCCAACGATGCCTAATTCGCTGATCGGGGTGTCGAAGCAGCGGGCCTCACCGAAGCGCTCCTGGAGACCCTCGGTGCACCGAAACACGCCACCGAATGCGCCAGCGTCTTCGCCAAAGGCAACCACAGATGCATCGCGTTCCATCATGACGTGGTGTGCCGACCGGATAGCTTCGATCATCGTCATCTTCGAGATCGGCCCAGCTGATTCGTCGGTGTTAGTCATTAGATCCCTGCTTCCTGGCGTTGGCGAATCAGGTGTGGTGGCATCGTCTCGTAGACGAGTTCGAAGGTGTGTCGAAGCGAGGGCCGTTCGCCAGTGTTGATGGTTCCGATCGCCTCAGCTTCTTCGTTCTTGGCTTCGATCATGTTGCGGATCTGCTCATCGAGTGCGTTTGCCTGGTCGTTGCTGAAACCGCGGTTCTGCAGATACAGGCGAAGTCGTTTGATTGGATCACCGAGGGGAAACTCGTCGAACTCGTCTTCGGGCCGGTACCGGGTTGGGTCGTCGCTACTCGAGTGGGCCGACCCGCGGTAGGTGACGAACTCGATCACGGTTGGTCCGTGCCCGGCTAGCGCCCGGTCGCGTGCCCACGAAGTTGCACCGTGGACCGCCAACACGTCGTTGCCGTCAACGCGAAGACTTGGCAATCCGTAGCCAATGCCGCGTTGAGCGAAGGTCTGCGCCGAGCCCCGAGCAACTTCCTCGTCGGTCGAGATGGCGTACTGATTGTTCACGATGGCAACGATGACCGGCGGCGTGTAGGTGGAGGCAAAAGTAAGAGCTGCGTGCATGTCGCTTTCGGCAGTCGAGCCGTCTCCAACAAAAGCAAGCGCAACGGTCGGGTCACCTTTGATCTTCGCCGCCATCGCCCACCCGACAGCCTGAGGCATCTGGGTGGCGAGGTTGCCGGAGATACTGAGAAAGCCGAATTCGGAAGATGTGTAGAGGCCAGAGATTTGGGTGCCAAGGTTTTCGTCGGCCGCGTTTCCGTAGACCTGGTTCATCATTGCGAGAGGATCGCGACCGCGGCCGAGAAGATACGAGGCCTGCCGGTAGGTCGGGAAACACATGTCGTGGGCGCCCATCACGGTCGCGGTGACGGCACCAATCGCTTCCTCGCCGCGACTACCCATCGAGAACGACGTTTTCCCCTGGCGTTGCGCCTTCATCATCCGGGCGTCGAACGCGCGCGTGGTGAACATCGTGGTGAGGATTTCGACCAGTTCGTCGACGCCGAGGTCGCCAATCCACGGACCGTGCGGGTTGCCTTCGTCGTCGAGCACCCGAATGAGTCCGAATGCCATATCCATGATCTCCGGCGCCAAGACGTCGATCGCTGGACGTCTGGCCTCGCCAGCCGATTGCAGGTCTGCGACGGTCATGTGACGATCCCCTTGGTAGCTCTACGCTCCCTCTCAACTTCGCACAAAGTCGTCCGATGTTGAGAAGATCCGCATAAGATTCGAAATATGGCTGAATTTCCGAATCTTGATGAGATTGATCGACTAATCATCGCAGCACTTCAGTCAGATGCTCGGCAAACAAACCGGGCGTTAGCCGAAAAAGTAGGCGTCGCCCCGTCGACCTCACTCGAGCGAGTGCGCCTTCTCGAACAGCGGGGGGTGATCCGGGGCTACCACGCCGACGTCGACCCGGCAGCCCTTGGCCTAGGACTGCAGGCGATGGTCGCTATTCGACTCCAACCAAAGAAACAGGCCGTGATCACCGAAGCCACCGACCGGTTGTGGGCCATTCCCGAAGTCATTGCCGTCAATCTTCTTTCGGGCGTCGACGACCTCATCGTGCGGGTCTGCGCCTCAGACGCTGACCATCTGCGCCGACTCATCGTCGATGGCATCTCGGCCATCCCGGGCGTCGCTGAAGAACGAACCTCGCTACTATTCGCGTTCAGGCAGAAGTTTGTGGTTCGGCCAGTAGCTACGGGTTGACGACCATCGTTCCTTCTTCGATACCCTCGCCCGACACTTCAACCAGGGTGCCCGAACGTGCCCCGATTGCGACCGGTACGAAGTCGGTGCCGCTAGAGCCGACCACCTCAAGTGCGTACGTTCCGCTATCGAGTCGGACCAGTGCCCCCGGCGGAACACTCAGCGCATCGGACGTCGTTTCTCGCCGCCAAGAAACCGCGACCTCGATCACATCGAGCGCCGGAAGTTCGGCTTCGGAGGCGAGGGCTGCGACCACTTCATAGGTAGCGTCTGCTCCCGGTGTCATCGACACGATGGTCGCTGGCATCTCCGACCGGTCCGGAAGCGCGATCGACACGACGTCGCCCGTGGTAAGCGTGTCGATGTCGACAACAGGAACCGTGAGGACCACTTCTCGGTCCTGGCCGGTCAGTGACATCACTGCTCCCGGTTCGTTGGTTCCGCTGACCCGCATCGGGGCCGAAATGAACACAACCGAAGCCTGAGCAACTTCGCCGGTCACCGCAGCGCCGGTCGACCTCTGCCACCTCTCGACCATGGCTTCGGTGTTCGTGGTGAAGGTTTCATCGATCGTCACGGTGCCCTCCGGGTCAAACCCGAGATCGACAAGAGCGCGTTCGAGTTGTTGCACGTCGATCCCAGCGCTGTCGAGGGTGATGTCGCGAAACATCGGTACCGCGCCTTCGAGCGCTACGACCGGTTCTCCTGCGACCCGAAACAACACATCGTTCGAATCCACCGAAGTGTCGGGGGAAAGCGTGTCGTACGCGTCGCCACCGGTCACAACCGAGATCGGAGCCGAGTAGGCCACCGTGCCATCAAAGGAAAACGTTTCACCGATCGCGCTTAACCGAACCTCGGTCGTATCGCGAGTCGCCGCCAGGGGTTCGGGATCGGCGTCAAGGAGTTTCGTCAGATCCAGCCACACGACCACAACAACGATCGCAAGGGCTACCACCAACAAAAGAAACAACCGACCGACTCGTCGCATCCTCATCGCTACGCCGCCCTCAACGCTTCGGTCGGGGCAAGACGGGCGGCCCGGATCGCCGGGTACAGGCCGGCGACGGCGCCAATGGCCAAGGCCGCGACAAATCCACCGATCATCGCCCACGGCGGAATCACCACTGCCCACCCCTGACTTCGGGCATAACCCGCCGTCACCGCAGCTCCTAGGGCAACGCCACACAAGCCACCTAGTCCCGACA
>CALLQB010000068.1 GCA_938015295.1 uncultured Acidimicrobiales bacterium | reverse complement strand
CTGGGCGGCCGTGGGGGCCGGCGATCAGATAGGAGCTGAGACAGCTGACCGGCTCTCGGCCGACGACGAGTAGCGGGAGTCCTCGAGTGCGGGCGATGTGCATCGGCGCAAGGTGATGCACATGGCTGGCAACCTTGGCCGAAGGGTTGGCCTGACGAAACGCAAATACGGCAAAGGTGTTGCCCGAACGTGGAAACCCCTCGAGCACAAGGTCGGTCGAATCGTCGATCGCGCGACTCACTCCTTCGGGCGTCAAGCGAAGAAAGATCGGCATCAGAGCCGGCCGGTCGCCCATAAAGTACTTCGCTCGCCGCAGCACACGACGACCAGCGTCTAACGCCTCGCTCACACCCGTTCCATGAGCAGCAAACAATTCCACGTCGCGAATTCACGAAACCCGGGGACTTTGAGAATCCACTTCTGACTTGGATAATAACGAGGAAGAGCTTCGACGAGCCGAAGATGCGGGTGGGCATCGATGAGCGCAAGGGTTTCGCCGATATAGGTCGGAAAGAGTCCTTCGCCTGGCACGTTCTTTGGCGGTGGCCCGAAGAAGCGCTCGTATACCCGCGGTCCAACGCTCGGACCAAGCAGATGGAGGGGGGCGATGTTGTGTCCGCCGTATGGCGACCACCAATTTGTCCACGAGACCCACGCCCAGCCGCCAGGGCGAACGACCCGAGCCATTTCGTCGAATGCGGTGGGAATTGACGGCACATGTTCGATCACGTTCGAGCAAAACACGCCATCGAAAGAGCCGGTACCGAACGACAACGCCATGCCATCGCTTACGACTGCAGGCACGTCTTTCGAACCTGCGTTGACCGCAAGATGGTGTTCGACATCGATCGACACGACGGTCGCTCCGCGCTTCATCATCGCGGCGCTGTTGTGCCCCGACCCTGAGCCGAAGTCAAGGACCGTCTTGCCATCGAGGTCGAACGGCATCCGGTCGACCGTCAACGCCGCCAGAGCTTCATAGAAGGGGCCCGGATCAGATCGTTCGCGGAGAAAGAGGCGCAGGATCTCTGCGGTCTGCTTGGTGGTTCCCATTAGCGCACAAGCATAGAAGCAGTCAGGCGACCGTTGGTTGCCGGTCGTTTTCGAACAACGGTGTGCGCCGGTTCGCGTCGATGAGTCCGGCGGCGCCCATCGACCAGCGACCGACATAGTTGGCCTGCACAGCACCTGCGAGTCGCCCACCCACCTCGGGGATCGACGCCCAATGCGCGTCGGGCAACAGCACATGCACGGCGTTGTCACCAGCAATCGTCACGTCGGTCGACCGCACGAGACGGGCCACCTCTTTCGCTGCGATATCGAGATCGCCCTCGGGGGCTTCGAGCGTGATACCGGTGACCACCGCCCGCTGGTTACCGCGCAGCCGTCGGCTAACAAGGTCGGCAGCGGTACGAAGCGAGTCGACGACCGGGTCAACCTTCGACCCAGGCACTTCAGTCCACCGAACCGGAACTTCGGCAATGGCAAGATCCAACATGGTTGCAAGCGTCAAAATCTCGACGTCTTGTGCAAATCCGTCCTCTTCGCTGAGATGGAAGAGCAGCTTTGCTTCGGGGCCACGGAACGCCTTGAACCCGCACTGGGTGTCGGCGAGTCCAAGCGGTGTGACATTGCGAATCATCCAATTGAAACTGCGACCCATGACGCGCCGGTGGCGTGATCCACCTTCGACGTTGGACCCCAACGCCACACGGGAACCAATGGCTACCGAGTGTTCGTTCAGCGCATCGAGTAACGGCTGAAGATCGCGAAGATCGGTCGCCATATCGGCATCCATAAAGACGATTCGGGCACCGCGAGCGGCAGCAACGCCAGCCCGCAGGGCGGCACCTTTCCCCTGGTTGGTCGCCAACTCGACGACTCGTCCACGTGAGAAACCTGTGAGATGCGTGGCTGCGACTTCAGCTGTGTTGTCGGTGCTGCCGTCGTTGACCACCAGCACTTCAGCAAGGTCGAGATCGACGTGTTCGGGAAGTTCGCTCAACAATGTGGGCAGCCGCAAAGCCTCATTGAAGGCGGGGATGACGATCGAAAGCGTCGGTGCCTGCGCTGTCGGGCCGACGTTGGTTGCGTCGAGCGATGTGTTGCTGCCCGCCGAGCTTCGCAGGTCGATCATCCCGACAGAACCGGCGTCTTGCTGAACGGTCCCTGGTGTCGAAAGGAGGGGCGATGCTTGCGGTGTGCAGCGCGCGACCTGTCCGGTGAACATTGACCATGAACGCCGCTGATCGGCAAGATCGACAGCGTCGACGAGAATTTCCTCGAGAACACCAATGCGATCGACAGCAAGAAGATCATGAGCAACCTTGCGCGCTCCGGCACCAAGGCGACGACGCAACTCAGCGTCGGTGCCAAGTCGAACCCATGCTTCGACAAACCCCGACTCGTCGGCGGCAAGAATCCCGCTCCGGCCATCGCGAATCGACTGACGAACTCCGGGCACGTCGAAGCCGAGCGATGGCGTCGCTGCGAGACCGGCCTCGGATATGACCAAACCCCAACCTTCACGTGCTGCTGAGTGCACCAGGGCCCACGACTCGGCGAACAGCCGTCCCTTTTCTTCTTCGCTGACGAACCCAACAAACTCAACACCGGGGCCAGCAGAAGCTTCGAGCGCCGCGCGATCGGGTCCGTCGCCGACGATAACTAGCCTGCCACCAACGTGCGGGCGGACCTCTTCCCACATCTTCAACAACAGGTCGATGCGTTTCCCTGCAGCGAGGCGGCCGGCGGCGACAAACATCGGAGTCGTCGATCTCGTGCCACGGGCGGCATCGGCACACAGTTCGGGATGAACGGGCACATGTCGTAGGTGATCGCGGTGAAAGCCGATCGCCGCTAGCTCGTCGTGAATTGCCTCGGAAAGCGTGACTATCAGACTGTTGCGATAGGCCCAGGGAAGGATTTTGTGTTCCTGAAAACTTCCGCCCTTGGCCACGAGCGGCCCGTAAAACATCGGCCACTGCTCATCGTGAATGTGGTGGATTACCCCGACCACCGGCTTGCGGCTGAACAAGGGACTGTAGAAACCCACGCCATTGATGACATCGACAATCACATCGGCGTCGCGGCCGTACTGGGCATGATGCACCGGGCTCAGCAAATACTGCCCGTAGGTGCCGCCGCCGTTACGGAGTTCGTAGGGATGCTCGGCACCAGCCTGACCTGCACGAACGCGCACAGCATGGCCGCGTTCGTGAAGGCCGGTCGCAAACTGGTCGGTGACAAGCTCTGATCCGCCCGCCGCGTGATGATCAGTGTCACGCCATGAGTTGAAGTGAACTCGCATAGGCGGGAGTGGTGTGTTGGGGGGTTGTGGCGGTGTTACGCCGGATCCTCGTCGAGGATGGTGTAGCACGGTACGAACTGGTCGCGATCGTCGTATGCGAATCGCGGGTCGTCGTTGTCGCCTTCGTCGTCGGCGTCGGCATCTTCAGGGAAGTCGCCAAGTTCGACGTCGGCGTCTTCGTCGCCAAAGACCGACAAGCGCACGTCGTCTTCACACCATTCGGGGCGAATGAGGTCGACGTAGGTCTCGGTTTCGATCTCGTCACCAGCATCATCGGTACAGGCGACATGGATGCGGCTGAAGGTGAGCGGCGTTTCACGCGGAATCTCGACCGGGTAGGCACTACCACTGGCGAGTGCGTCGCCTTCCCAAAGCAGTGTGGTTTCGGTGAGGAACGCATCGTCGAGGTCTTCCTCGGCAAGGTCTTCGTTGTACGCGGCCTCATCGGCGGTGAGCTGGCGGGGGATGATTGAAATCGCTAGCGGGTCGCCTTCGACACAGCTGAAGATACGGAAGTCGAAGACCTCATCGATGTACACGTAGGGAGCCGAAGCAAAGTTCGATGTACCAATGAGGTAACCGGTGATGTCGGCTTCGCCGGCTTCGTCCTGAAAGTCGCCTGGCTGCGGTCCCCGGTCGAATGGCACGTCGTACTCTTCGTCCTGAAGAGCGTTGGCAATACCGCCCGTTGCGAGTGCAATCAGGAGCAGTACGGGCAGAAGTGGAACAAACCCTTTACGGAAAGAACTCATGTTTTGGGCCCCCTCGAAGCCCGATTCCCGCCGGATTTAGCTCAGTTGTGTGAAATTAGTTGGATGTGAAATCCGCCACTACGTTTCGCCTTTTTTCTAGCTCGGTAATTCTGCGGTGTATTTCATGCCTTGTCAAACTCTGAACGACCGGATCTTTGCAAGTACCAGAATTGATACGATCCACCCGGCGAGCACACCAAGGGACCGGAGGTGAATCGCTCGACTACCCGACGGGAACGTGGGAATGCCGCTGCCGGTCGTCTGTGCCCACCCTTGGGAGCCCACCCACCAACCGTCAGCGGGAGTCGCAAGGAGACCTGATTCGCCGACGGTTGCGTCGCCGGGAAACCAGCCACCAAGTGGCTGTGCGCTCACGTCCGACGATGCCGACACACCGAAAAGGTCGATGTTTGGTCCCGCAAGTGGATGGTCGATGCCGTTTGCTCCGGCGATACTCAGAAACCCGCGATAGTCGACCTCGTGGAGCACAATGACCCAACGCACGCCATGACGGGCGAGATCGTTCGCAAGAGTGTCCTCAGTGCGATAGCCACCACCGGCCATTCGACCGACCACCGACGCCAGCGTGGCGAGCCGAGCATCGGCAAGCTCTTGCCCAGCATCGGTAATGCCGAGCTGGCCACCGTGAATGATGTCGGGCCCAAAGAACCGCAGCGCCGGGTTCAGTACCCGCCGGTCGTCGGCAAAGCCAACGTTCAGATAGCGATCCCATGGCAAGACCAGCACGGTGCCAGGATCCTTCTCGACAAGCGCTCGGGCATCGGCCCAATCGGTGGGGACCTCAACCGGGGTAACGAACTCGTGGAGACCCCACATCGCCGGTGAGGAGACAACAACCATGAGCGCCGCGGGGATGAGCAACCCGAGTTGGCTGATCGTCGACTCGCTCCATGCAGCGAGGGCGGCCAGCACCCGCTGGCTACCAACCACTGCAGCGGGGATGACCCACCACAAGACAAGCACAAGAAACCGGTGCGGCTCGCGAGCAGCCGAAGCGAACGGAAGTTCGAAGATCCAGTCGACTACCGGACCCGAGCGATTCAGTACCCCAACACCGAAAACCCCGCACCCGATCATCAGCGCTGCGGCGTTGCCAAAGCGGTCCCGAAGCTGGCGAGAACCCGCCACCGCGAGCGCAGCAAGGCAGATGCCGACAACTCCCGACAACCAGCCCACCCCGGTACCGACTTCGAGAAGCGGCTGCCAAAAGCCGTAGCCGAGCGGCAGACTCGCCACGGTTGCCAACTGGTTCGATGGACGAAAAGCTTCGTCAACAATGAGGTCGGGGCCGTCGCTCAGCAAGAAGATGCTTGGCAACAGCCACGGCAAATGCATCAGTGCAGACGCCAAAAATGTTCGCCTAGGCGAAGCCCGGCCATCGCCCTCGGCTCCGCCAGATGAGCCCTGAACGGCCGCACGGGCCGACTCGACACGACGCGCCGCGAGACCGAACACCGCAGCGATCAGCCACACTGCTCCGCCGAAGAACCCCATGAACGCCAGCGCTGCCGAAGCAAACACCACCTGCGGTCTGCGCCACGAACCGCGCAGAACGATTGGCAGCACCAGCGGAGCTAGGGCGTACACGCCGGCGATTGTGAGGTGCCCGACCGCCAGGCGGGTCAGCACAAACGGGTTTAGAGCGTAGGCGATCGCACCCGCGAGCTGGCCCAGAACCTGCACATCCAATCCCTTGAGCAGGCGAAACATCGTCAGAAATGATCCGACAACGACCGCCACGAACCAGGCCTTTACCGCAACGGACCCACTAAAGAGCGCGGCAACCGTTGCGAGGGCGAGCTCAGCAGGAACAGATCGGGGCAACTCGGGACCAAGGCCCCACATCGATCGCGGGAAGGGCCAGTGCTCAACAGCGACAAGGTCGAAGTTCAGTAGCGCACCAGGGCCAAGGACCGGTCCAAGCGCAACAAACGCTAGGCCGAGCCCAACGAGAAGGGGACCCACCCATCGCCGAAGCATCACCGAAAGTGTGACAGCAATCCGACAAAACAGCACAACTCCCCCAAGCTCCCCCAAGCCGGCTCCGCTCAGAGAGTGCCCTTCTTCCCTTTTTCGGGGGGCGTCGGTGTTTCTACCGAGGCTCGCGCGGTAGTCCGAGAACCCGTTCGCCGAGGATGTTGCGCATGATGTCTGAGGTTCCGCCCATGATCGTGTAGGCGGGGCCGTACACGATCTCTTTGGTCCACTCATCGTCGAGTGTTGCCGCTGCGCCAAGCACACGCGACGCAAAGTCGGCGACCCGAATTTCGTGTTCTGTGCAGTACGCCTTGGTCGCTGCGCTGAATCCTTCGGGTGCCTGCTTAAGCACCTCGCGGTAGACGAGCATGCGACCTACCTGATAGCCGGTTTCGAGCTTCGCGATCTCTTGGCGAACCACCGGATCGCTCGTATCGGCAAGCGTCAACGCATGGTCATAGAGCGGGCGGTTGGAAACAAGCCGGTCGATGCCGCCCCGTTCATGCTGCAACTGCACCATCGTCTGCTTGAACGCGTTGCCTTCGACGCCCACAAGGTTCTCGGCCGGAACCCGGGCGTCAGTGAAATACACCTCGCAGAAATGGCGATTGGTGGTCATGTCCGTAATGGGACGCACCTCGATGCCAGGGGTGTCCATCGGGACGATGACCTCGCTGATGCCTTTGTGCGGCGGCCCGTCGCTCGCTGTGCGACAAATCAGGTAGCAGTAGTCGGCGACCTCGCCGAAGCTTGTCCAAATTTTCTGCCCGTTGATGATGAAGTCGTCGCCGTCGCGCACCGCCGAGGTCGCGAGCCCAGCGAGGTCCGATCCGGCGTCGGGTTCACTCATACCGATACACCACGTGGTTTCGCCCGACAGCATCTTCGGCAGATATTCGGCCTGCTGGTCGGCGGTACCGTAAGCGATGAGGGTTGGTCCCATCTGCCGGTCGGCGAACCACATCGCGGCGATGGGGGCTCCTTGGCCAATCATTTCTTCAGCGACGATGACGCGCTCGATAGGTGGCCGGGCACGGCCGCCGTGTTCTTCGGGCCAGCCCATGCCAATCCAGCCCTCGTCCGACATGACTTTGGCGAAGTCTTTCGAGAACCCGTTGATCCAACTGTCGTTGAATCGCCCGTAAGTAGCGACGCCGTCGGCAGCCACCTTGCGTGCTCTGAGCTGCAACTCGACGAGTTCGGGCGAGAGTTCAAAGTTCATCAACGGATCGATCCTGGTGTTCGGCGCCAAGGGCTCAGCAGTACGAGACTCAGGGTATGCCGTCAACCCCCATCGGTGTACACCCAGATAGCCATTTCGTCGCCGGCACGACCCGGTACGACCCGCCTATGCAGGAAGATGTTCGGTGATGAATTCGCCGACCACGTCGATCGCCTCGTTGAGATGCGCCCGACCGTCTGGGCCGCCGTAGTAGTGGGTGGCTCCCTCGACCTGATGCAGTCGTTTTCGGTCATGGATAATCGCGTCGAAGATCCGGTGTGTGTGGCTCGGCGTGCAAGCGTCGTCGGCGGTGTTGCCAACCACCAGGGTCGGCACGCTGACGCCGGCCATCGACAGTTGGGCGTCTGCACGGGCGTGGTCGATGCTCCATTGGCTTAGCCAACTTCGCAGTGTCGAAAAGCGGGCAAGGCCAACTGGGCCATCGTTGACCGTTTCGGGATCGCCGAGATAACACCAGTTTGGCTGGCGATCGCTCGGGTCGACCGCCGGGTCGAGCCAGCGAGGGTCGGCCATCGTGCCGTAGACACAAAAGGCGTGCTCGCTCGTGTGTTTGCCGGCCCGGCGCAGATCGTCGAGTCGCTGCTGCACCTCGGCGGTAATGCGGCGGTTGCGCGCAACCTGCGCTGAACGATATTCGGCGAGGAAGTCGTGCGAGTACGGCGCCTTGTTCGGATTGGCGGGGTCGTAAAGGTTGAGGAGCGGGTCGCGTTCATACGGCTTCGATTCGTCGTGAATCGAAGCATCCATCCACTCGGTGAGGGTGCCATGGCGACTGATGTGGGCTGCCATCACCAGTAGCAGGTCGGCTTTGGGCAACGACTCGGGCGCCACTTCATACAGGTCACCCGCAGCCGTGTCGGAGATGCCTTGTCCCGCCTCGGCAAGCGATTGGTACCAAGCCGACAACGAGCCGCCTCCGGACCAGCCCACCAACACGACGTTGTTGTAGCCGAGCCGTTCTCGGGCATCGACAATGACGGCGCCGAGATCGGCGGCCACCTTCTCCATGATGAGGGCCGAGTCGCTACCCCGGTAGCGCGAGTTGGCCCAGATAACGTGATGACCCGCCCGCGCCAGACCGGGCACGATCGGCAGATACATGCCGCCGCCTGTGGGGTGCATAAAGATGAGAACGGCGTCAGACGGCGTGCCGACCGGTCGGACGAGGTGGCAATCGAGCCCGATAATGTCGCCACCGCCGCCGTAGGTATCGCTAAACATCGACGTTTCTCGACGTCCAAGCACGTAGGCGATTCGTTCGCACCCATCGGGCGTACCCGGGATGCTCATGAACCAACCTGCACCGGCGGCTCGGGGTAGCTCGCATGCTCGAAGATGACCGCGTCGGGCACTTCCATCATCGACTTGTACTCGTCGACCGGATAGTTCAAATGGGGCTTCGATGGGTCGATCGGCGGCTGAGTAACCGTTCCGCCCTCTCCCTCATAGCTCGCAGGACGCTTGAAGGCGGCGAGCTCGTCGGCAGCAATACCGAGCAACTCGACGACCTCGGGATCGATCCACGCTTCGGCGTCGATCGCCGCTGTGGAGGTCGCGACCTCGAGGGTGAGCCCTTCGGGGCCAGCGAAGTAGATCGAGTTACACATGCCGTGATCGATGTCGCCCATAACGTTGATGCCCCGCGACCGGATGCGGTCGCGCATCGCCCGTAGCTCCTCGACGCTGTCGACGGCAAAGGCGAGGTGTTGCATGGTTCCGGGAGCCGATGCGCCGGCGCCGGTTCCTGCGTGGGTCACCCCATATTCGATCGGCACGTCATGGTTGGCGGGCAGGTCGACAAACGACATCGAACAGAAGTCGTTGAGACGCAGAAAGCAGTGCTTGCCTCCCGGAACACCATGCATCCAGAACAACCCGACGAGCTCCGCTCCGAGAACGTCGGAGAAGAACTCGATCTGGGTCTTCATGTCTGCGGTGCTCACCGCGATGTGGTGGACACCATTGATCCGAATAGTCCGAATAGTCATGGCCACACTCTCTCCCAGCGGACTGCAAACAACAAGCCTGCCCCACCTACGCTGGGAATCCGCCGCCTCGGAGGACCACTTCTGTCATGCCCAAAATGCGAACCCTTCAGCAGGTCGGTGCCGACTATCCCAGCACGGCGCCGGTCAGCGGAACCTTCAGCAAGCTGCTTCCGTGCTCGGCCGATACAGCCTTTCGATGTTTCGAAGATGGTGCTGCGTGGAAGAAGTGGCTCGATATCGATGTGGAGTGGACTTCGCCGCAGCCCTTCGGCGTGGGAACCACTCGGACGATCACTGCCAACGGCCAAACCATCGAGGAGTACTTCACCGCGTGGGAGCAGGGTCGTTTGCTGTCGTTTCGTTTCGAGCGGGCGACGTTGCCACTCGCTGCCTTCGCCGAGGAATATCTGCTCGTTCCCAAAGCCAGCGATGTGTGCGAACTTCGGTGGAGTTACGGCTTTGCGTGGGGCGGCCCGTTGGCAAGCATCGCCGCCCCAATCTTCAAAGCCGGCTTCACGAAAAACGCCAACAAAGGCCTCACCAAACTCGTCAACCTCCTCGAAACCGAAGGCGACACCTGGTCAAACCCCTAAGGGGTCAGGCACTTAAAGTGCCTGACCCCTTAGAGGTTTGTGCCTCGTTCTTGCGGTTGTCGTGGTAATACTTCGGCGCCCAGACGGCAAGCTGGTCTTCGCCAGGCGCCGTTGGCATACGCCAGGTTGCGACCTTTGCGGCAGTCAGATCGAGGGCGAACAGGGCGCGGGGCTCTTCGCGCGTGTCGGTGAGATAGGCATCGCCGAAATGTTCGGGCACGTACCGCATGGTGATGTCGCGGTAGATGTCTCGCCAGCTGTCGTCGTCGCCTAGGTCGTGCACCAGTTCGGCCTCACCCCTGGCGACGACCTTGCGCAAGGAACCGTCCGACTCGTCGATCGTGCAGCACACCTTGGTGTTTTGGCGGAGGTGCCCCAACCAAGCTGACTTTGCTCGCGGCGTGAACCAAAGTCGATTGTCGCGATGCAGAAACCAGATCGGCACAACCGACGGCATCAGGTCGGCGTCGACCGTGCCGAGCCGAAGCAGGTGTCGGGGCTCCGAAAGAAAGAGCGCTACCTCTTCCGCGGTCATCTTCGGCATTAGGCGAATCCCACAATGTTGTGCGGCACGTATGGCTCCTCGAGCAAGGAGACCTCTTCGTCGGTGAGCGTGATGTCGAGCGAGTCGACGGCGTCGGAAATATGGTGTGGCTTGGTCGCCCCGATTATCGGAGCGGTAACCGTAGGGTTGTTCATCACCCAAGCCAACGCGATCTGCGCCCGTGGCACGCCGCGAGCAGCAGCAACCTCTTTGACTCGGTCAACAATCGCTCGGTCCGAGGCATCGGTGTAGAGGGTTTTGCCGAATTCGTCGGTTTCTGATCGATCGGTTTCGGTTCCCCAGTCGCGGGTCAGCATGCCGCGGGCCATCGGGCTCCAGGGAATAACACCGACCCCCTGGTCTGCGCAGAGGGGCAGCATCTCGCGCTCTTCTTCACGGTTGAGCAGGTTGTAGTGGGGCTGCATGCTAACGAACTTGGTCCAGCCGTTCAGCTCGGCGGTGTACTGCGCTTTCGAGAACTGCCACGCATACATCGACGAGGCGCCGATGTAGCGGACTTTGCCTGACCGGACGACGTCATCGAGTGCTTGCATTGTTTCGTCGATGGGCGTCCGGTGATCCCACCGATGAATTTGGTAGAGGTCGATGTAGTCCATGTCGAGACGCTTCAGGCTGGCATCGACTTCGTTCATGATCGCTTTGCGTGACAGGCCGCTGCCGTTACGGGTCTTGCGCATCTGCCCGCAGACCTTGGTTGCGACGACCAGGTCTTCGCGGTCGGCCATGTCGGCGATCGCCCGGCCGAGAATCTCCTCGCTACTTCCGGCGGAGTACACGTTGGCGGTATCGAAGAAATTGATGCCGGCTTCAAGCGACTGTTCGATGAACGGACGACTCGCCGCCTCATCGAGGGTCCAGCTGTGGGTTCCCTTGTCGGAAACGCCGTAACTCATGCAACCCAACGACAGTTTCGACACCTGAAGTCCGGTGTTCCCCAAACGCACATACTTCACAAAGAGTCTCCCTAGCGTCGCTTCGGCCTCAACCTAGAACGTTCTGTTGTTACAAAGCGACCGTTTCAGGTCGCTTGGGGTGAAAATTTCGGGGTTGGGTGGAGTAGAACGATTGGATATGCCGCACAGCTTGGTCAATGGAATCCAGATCTACTCCGAACTGCACGGGACCGACTCCGACCTCGACGACCACCTGACCCGCGGTTGCTTGCCGGTTCTCAACATCACCGGCACGGGCGGCGACTTGCGCGTCTCGAGGCCGCAATCCAACCCTCTCAACAAATCGTTCCAAGTGCTGCACTACGACCAACGCGGCTTGGGGCAGACCGACAAGCCCGAAACGCGCTACGAAATGGCTGACTATGCCGATGACGCGGCCGCGCTGATCAAGTCGAACGGCTGGGAAAAGTGCCATGTCGTAGGCACGAGCTTCGGCGGAATGGTCGCCCAACACCTCGCTATCCGTCACCCCGAAAGGGTCGCCCGTTTGGTGCTGCTGTGCACCTCACCGGGCGGCAGCAAACCCTCGTTCCCGCTGCACCTCATCGAGGACCTCGATGTTGAGTCGCGCATCGAGATGATGCTCGGGCTCTTCGACAGCCGATGGAACCCCGGCGCCGACGAACCAATCCCCGGGCTCCCAGCTGCGGTATACGACGGCTACATCGAACTCTCGCGCAAAGAGTTGCTTCCAGAAGTTCAGGCGGGCCGCGTACGCCAACTCGACGCGCGGAGCCGCCACGACACCGAACAACGCCTCAAGGAGATCACCGCACCCACGTTGGTCGTTGCCGGCGAATGGGACGATCTCGCCCCACCAAGAAACAGCATCGCCATCGCCGAAGCCATCCCTAACGCCGAGCTGCGACTCTTCGACGGCGGCCATCTCCTCACACTCCAGAATCGCACCGTGTTCCCGACAATCATCGACTTTCTGAACGACGAACTCGCCCCCAACCTGTCGTGATCTGAATGCTCTGCCGACGTGGTCTTACGGCTACCTTGCGCAGGTGACCACCACCGCTGTCGGCGTCGAGCCCCGAACCGAACTCTCGAAGGGTCTCATCGGCGCTGCGATCGCGGTAACTGCCTGGAGCGCAGGGAGTGTGCTGGCGAAGGGCATCGATATGCCTGGCATGTCGCTCGGGGTCTATCGCTTCACCATCTTCTCCGTCGTCATGATCGGTTGGATGGCCGGACGCAAGCAACCTCTTCGCAAAGAAATGCTGACCAAATCGGCCTGGGGTGGCCTTGCACTCGGGCTCGACATTGCGTTGTTCTTTTCTGCAGTGAAACTCACAACCGTGGTGAACGCCACGTTGATTGGCTCGCTGCAACCGATCCTCGTCGGCGTGGTCGCTGCCGTGTTCTTTGGCGAGACGATCCGTCGTAGCGATGCGTTGTGGTCGTTGCTTGCCATCGCTGGCGTGTTTGCGGTGGTACTCGCTTCGAACGATTCGGCCGAGTGGAGCCTCAAAGGCGACCTCCTCGCCGTTGCCGCAATGCTCGCTTGGGGCGCCTACTTCATTGCCTCGAAGGACTCAAAGAAGCACCTTTCCCCTACCGAGTTCACCACCGGTACCTCGATCTGGACTGTGGCCATCAATCTGCCGTTGGCGATCCTTTTCGGCCAGGACCTCTCGCCGCCATCGGCACGAAGCTGGATGGGGCTAGCTGCGATGATCCTCATTTCGGGCATCATCGGCCACGTATTGATGAACTGGTCGTTGGTACGAATTCCACTCTGGATCGGCTCGACGTTCACCCTCCTTATTCCGGTCGCTGCAGCACTCATGGCGTGGCTGTTTCTGGGCGAAGCGCTCACCATCGCTCAGGTTGTGCCGGTCTTCATTGTGATCTTCGCTCTGGCGATGATCGTGCGAGGCCAATCGGCCTCGAAAGACGCCGAGAGCTAGACCCGAACCCGTTCGGTTTTGAATCCGCCAAGGTCCTGTAAAAATCGCGACCGGATATACAACATCGAGATGGCGCAGCACACGATCAGCATGCCGTACATGCCGCGGAACCCTGTGGCGTCAGCCACGATGCCCAAAATGGGTACGCCTGCAGAACTGCCTAGGTCGTTGCAGAATGTGATGGTGCTGACCACCCGCGCACGCGCTGCCACTGGGGTGCTGTCGGCGGCGATCAGTATGACCAACGGCGTGAGGAAGGCGAGGCCGCCGGCCAACAACACGGCCGAGACAAAGAGCAGCGCCGCACCCTGAGCGGTCGCCAACGCTAGGGCCGACAGTGCGACTGAGGCGTATGCCCCCAGAGCGACAAGGGTGCGGTTGGGATAGTCGAGCACCGGCGCCGACCGCAGCCGAAGAAGCAACGCAGACACACCGAAGGTGAAGAGCACCCACCGAGCAGCTCCCGCCCCGAGTTCATCAGACCACGGCGTGATGAAGGCGTTGAAGGCAATGAAGGCGAGCAGTCCCGACATGTTTGCAAGACCCAGTTTGAAACCGACCGGATGCAATAAATCGCGCATCGCTCCGAGGTGAGGGCTGACATCAGGTGGAGTCGTATCGGGAATGAACCAGGCAACGAGCGTCGCCACAATGACGAGACCGCCTGCCAACGAATACGCCGCATCGAACCCGAACGCCTCATAGACAACGTCACCGACAAGGGGCCCGATAGCGAACCCAACGAACGTCATCGATGCAAACAGACTGAACACGGCCGATCGTCGTTCAGGCGTGGGGAGTTCAGTGGCGATTGTCGCAAGGCCCACGTACATGATCGAGCCCCCCATGCCCGCCAGAAAGCGTGCCCCCAGCAGCGGCCACAATCCAATCTCTGCCGCGGGCACGTAGAAGAACTGTGAGACGGCGACAATTGTGGTGCCGGCCATGACTCCGATCCTTCGCCCAAACCGGTCTGTTAGGTACCCAACAAAGGGCCGAAGCACCATAAGACCGAAGCCGAACGCCGCGAACGCCATCCCGATTTCGGTATTGCCGCCACCGGTCTTCTGACTGACCAGCCGCGGCAGCACGGGGAAGCTGATGCCGCTGGACGCAAAGTACGTTGCCGTCACCAACAAAAGGGCCGGAACAGCGAGGCGCGGCGGTGGCGGACGCTCTACCGACGGGTCGGTAACCACCTATGACTGCAACTGATCGACGGGAGCGAAGTCGTCAGTGAGCACCTGGGCATCGCCGATGTACTGGTCGATATCGGGACCGGAAAAAAGCCGTCCGTCGTCGGCCGCGAACACAAAGTCTGGAACCTGTGCATTGCTGGCCAACAAAATCTGATTGACACTCTGCCACGCCGGAACCTCTTCGTTCGGAAGAACTACCGCCACGTAGTCGAAACGTTCGCGGAGCGTCGCCAACTCAGCTCGGGCAAAGTCACTCGGCCCGCCGTCGATCACATTCATCATGTACAAACCGTCGGGGGCAACAATTCGTTCGACCTCCTGCATCACCTCGCTGGTGGTGAGGTGCCATGGCACAGACTTGCTCCCAAAAACGTCACCAACCACTAGGTCGTAGGCGTCATCGGGAAGAGCATCTAGAGCAAGCCGGCCGTCACCGATGGTGATATCGAGGCCGCTGGTGTCGTCGAGTCCGAGCTCTGCTTCGGCGACCTCAACCAGTTCGGCGTCGATCTCTAGCACTTCGTTCACTGAACCCGGCCTCATGTGAGCGACGTACCTCGGGAAGGTGAAACCGCCACCGCCGATATGCAGGACCCGCAGTGGCCCGGGGTCGAGTTGGTCGGCGACCTGAGCGAAAACCCGTATGTACCGGATGTCGAGGTTGGTGGGATCGTCGAGGTCGATATAGGCGTGGCGTGTGCGGTCGAGGTAGAGACTTCGACCCGAGGCAGAAACGTCGTCGGCAACGACTCGCACACAGTAGTAACTGGTCTCGCGGTCACACGGCGGTTCCATCAGGGGCGACAACACACCAACAACGACGATCAAGCCGAGCACCCCTGCTGGTGGACGTTCGTCGCGCAGCCGCCACCACAAAAGGAGTCCAAAAACAATCGATACCAGGCCGACGCCCAGCACGATCGTGCGGCTGGGCAACAGCGCCACCAGCACGAAGCCGGTGACGAAGGTGCCAAAGAGCGCACCGATTGTGCCGGCTGCCGACAGGCCACCCACTACAGCGCCGGTCTCTTCGAGCGACGCGAGGCGCAGCTTGGCCACCATGGGACTCACGGTGCTCAACACTGCGGCTGGTAGAAAGAATGCTGCCGCGGTGAGGATGACAATCGAGGCAATGTCGCTACCGAGACGGGGGCCAAGGGCGGTAACGATCGGCAGGGAAATCCACGAAAGGATGCCGCCGAGGACCAGGACCGGCCCCAACAGACGGCGGGGAGTCATCAGGTCTGCCGCCCAGCCACCCACGGTGGCGCCAGCAGCGATCCCGGCCAGAACAGTTCCGATGATCGCGGTAAAGGTTTCCAGCGACACACCGATGTAGGGCGCCATCAAGCGGCCGGCCACGATTTCGAGAACAAGCACGATTGCCGAAGTAAGGAAAACCGTGATGTTCGCTTGTTTTCCGTCCATCAGGTGCGGCCTGAGCGCCCTTCGACCCACGTCAAGAAGTCGCTCCGGTCCCAGGTGTTGATGACCAGATCTTTCGGCGCCCAGCCGCGCTGTGCGGTCTGCACCCCGTATTCCATGCGGCCGAGCTCGGAAGTGTGATGCGAGTCGGTATTGATGACCAGCTTCACTCCTCGGTCTACCGCCCGGCGCACCACGTCGGACGCAGCATCGAGGCGTTGCAGTGCGCCATTCACCTCAAGGGCGACGTCGAAGTGTTTGAGCGCATCGAGCACGGCGTCGACATCGAATTCGATGCCCGGTCGACGGCCAATGTACCGACCGCTGAGATGGCCAATCGAGTTGACCGTCGGGTCCGAAATTGCGGCGATGAGGCGATCGGTCTGCACATTGGGCTTCTGATCGTAATGACTGTGCACCGACGCGACGGTGTAGTCGAACAGCGCCCGGAAATCGTCGTCGTAGTCGAGGCCCCCCTTTCCGTCGATGTTCAGCTCGCAGCCCCACATCAGCAGCATGTGTGGGTAGTCGGCCTGCACTTGCGAGATATGTTCGCGGTGCTCGAGCATTTCTTCGGCTGTAGAGCCGTTGATGGCCAGGTCGACACCGTGGTCGGTGATCGCGAGGAAGTCGTAGCCGGTTTCGGAGGCGACCTTCACCATGTCTTCAACCGACGACCTGCCGTCGCCTGACCGGGCGGTGTGGTAGTGCAGGTCGGCGTGAATGTGTTCGCGTTGGATGAACTCGGGGAGCCCGTCGGCTGCGGCCTCAACTTCGCCGGTCGATTCGCGAAGAGGCGGCGGGATGAAGTCGAGATCAAGCGCTTTGTAGATCTCTTCTTCGGTCTTGCTGGCGATGATCGGCCGGTCGTTTCCTTCAAGCGTCTCGTCGCTGGTGTCGATGAGCCCATACTCGTTGAGGGTCATGTTGCGATCGAGCGCCCGTTGACGAAGTTTGATGTTGTGGGCCTTCGACCCAGTGAAATACAGGGTTGCCGCGCCGAATTGATCGGGCTCGACGACCCGGACATCCACCTGCAACCCGGTTCGGGTGAGGAACGATGTTTTGGTCTCGCCGTTCACGACGATGTCGTCGACTTCGTTGTGTTCGACAACCACCTTCATCACTGCCGCTGCATCGGTAGCCGCAACGGTGATGTCGATGTCGCCAATGGTCTCGGACATGCGGCGGAGGCTGCCGCAGTACATCACGTCCTTGACGCCTTTGATTACTCGCAGGTCGTCGACAAGCCGCTCGGCGAGCGGCATTGCATCGGCAACCGGCGTACGGCGATCTTTGCCAGTGAGTCCAAGGCGATCGATTGCCTTCGCTATTTTGGCCTCGCTAGTTGCCCCGAGACCGGGCAGCTCGCGCAGTTTCTCGTCGGCGATCGCCGCACGAAGATCCTCGACGTTCTCAACGCCCAATTCCTTGCGGACCAGCATCAGGGTTTTCGGGCCGAGGCCTGGGATTCGTGACAGTTCGACGAATTCTGGCGGATACTTCTTGCGGAGCTTTTCAATCTTTTCAACCGATCCGCCGTCGACCAGTTCGCGAATCTTTGTGGCGGTCGCCTTGCCTACGCCTTTGATCTTGGTGAGCTCAGAGACCTTGAGCCCGGTGACATCGTCGCCATGTTCTTCGATGCCGAGTTTTGCGTTTTCGTAGGCCCGCACCTTAAACGATTGCGGGCTCCCCTCTTCGAGGGTGGTAAGGGTGACCAGTTCGCTGAGCATTGCCAGCACGTCGCGATTGCTTGCCATCTGGGCATCGTATGACCAAATAGCGATCTGACCCCTATGGGAAATCAGGTCAGTTGACGGCTTTCGCGTACCGGTGGCACGGCACCGAGACGCTGCCACTTGCGGCTGCGGCCTCGTAGCGGAAGAGACCTGCGTCAACCCACCCCATGCGCTCGCCGAATCTAGCTGTACGCCGCGTCGAGCGCCGCTCTCATGTCGGCGACAAACGATGCTGCTTCGGCGACGCTAGCGCCGTCGAGCACCTTGCGCATCAGGGCTGAGGCGACGATGACACCGTCTGCGACTCGGCTAGCGGCCACCGCTGTTTCGGGGCCGGAAATGCCGAAACCAACGATTGCTGGTTTCGTGCCCAGCGCCTTTACCCGGGTAGCCAGCACAGTGGCAGCGTCGTCGACTTCCGAACGTTCACCAGTGGTGCCCATCGTGCTCACGACGTACACAAAGCCTGCAGTGTTGGCGACGACCTTTTCGAGCCGGGTGTCACTGGTGACGGGCGCGGCGAGCAGAATGTTTTCGATCCCTTCAGCCGAGGCCGCCTCGGCCCAGTCGCCTGCCAACTCCATTGGCAGGTCGGGCAGGATCGTTGCCCGCACCCCGGCGGCTGCGGCATCGGATGCGAACCGTTCGTGACCGTACCGAAAGACCAGGTTGTAGTAGGTCATGGCAATCAGTGGCGCGCCGTGCTCACGACCCCGCAAATCGGTCAGTGCTTGGGCCGGGGTCATGCCGCGCTCAAGCGCAACCACCGACGCTTCTTGAATGGTGGTTCCGTCCATGGCTGGATCGGAGAACGGGATGCCGATCTCGACCGCGTCAGCGCCGGCGTCGATAATCGCTTCGACTAGGTCGACCCAGTCGTCGGTGATTCCTGCGGTGACGTAAGGCAACAGCAGTTTGCGCCCGGCTGCCAGCCGCTCGCCTAGGTGCGTTTCGAGTGAGGTTGTTGTCGCGGTGCTCATCATTCGGCTCCTACGTGGCCGCTCTGGCCGTCGAGGATTTGTTGTACCTGGCGCACGTCTTTGTCGCCTCGACCCGAGAGGTTGACCAGCACGGTTTTTCCCGCCAGTTGTTCCTTCTCCTGCACAACCCACGCGATGGCGTGGGCCGATTCGAGAGCCGGGATAATGCCTTCGCGGCGACTGAGTAGCTGAAACGATTCGATGACCTGCTCGTCGGTGACCGGATGATATTCGGCCCGTTTGTTGCGTGCCATGTGTGAGTGTTCGGGGCCGAGGCCCGGATAGTCGAGGCCAGCCGAGATCGACTCGGCTTCGAGGATCTGGCCCACTTCGTCCTGCATGAAGTACGACTTCATGCCGTGCACAATCGCGGGCACTCCCCGACCGGCCGCCGCACCACCAGCGGGTTCCGCTCCGACCAGGCGAACTGTTGGGTCGTCGGCAAAACCGGCGAACAAGCCAGCGGCGTTCGAGCCGCCACCGACACAGGCGACGGCCACATCGGGAAGACCACCGGTGAGTGCTTCGACCTGCTGGCGAGCCTCGGTTCCGATGATTTCGTGGAAGGTCCGAACCATCCACGGGTAGGGATGTGGCCCCATGACCGAACCGAGGCAGTAGTGCGTGTCGGTAACCTCACCGACCCAGGCTCGCATCGCCTCGTTCACGGCGTCTTTCAACGTGCGCGACCCCGACATCGCTGGGACGACTTCGGCACCCATCAGCCGCATGCGGAAGACATTGAGCGCCTGGCGGTCCATGTCGACCTCGCCCATGTAGACCACGCAACTCATGCCGAGCAGCGCCGCTGCAGTGGCGGTGGCCACGCCGTGCTGACCGGCGCCGGTTTCGGCGATAAGGCGGGTCTTCCCCATTCGTTTGGCGAGGAGCGCTTGGCCAATCACGTTGTTGATTTTGTGACTGCCGGTGTGGTTGAGGTCTTCGCGCTTCAGCAGCAGGCGCAGTCCGAGCTCTTCGCTCAGGTTTACACATTCGGTCAGCGGCGAGGGGCGGCCGCCGTAATCGCGGAGCACGTCGATGAACTCGGTACGAAACGCAGGATCGGCCCAAGCATCGAGAAACGCTGCTTCAAGTTCCTGACAGGCCCCGATGAGTGGTTCACCCACAAACCGCCCACCGAACTCGCCAAAGAAACCGGCTTCGTCGGGCAGCCCCATGTGAGTCGGCGAGGCCGACTCGGGAAAACTGTCTCCGGGCTCAAGGAGTGGTTCGGTCTGTGTCATCGGTAGCTCCGTGCCGTTCGGGTAACTCTTCTAGAACTCTATAGGAGTCACAGTACTGCTCATTTCCAGCATCGACAACCTCAGCTAGCGTTGAGCACTCGAGACTTCAGCTGGCGTCGTCGAAGCCGTAGCTGATACTCAGGCGGTCTGACCTGCGGTCAGCAGCGATGGTGCAGCGGTCGCCAACCAGCAGTGCCGAGTCATAGAGGAACGGCACATCGAATTGGTTGAGCGATGTACGGATCGATAACAACGACGGCTGCGAAGAGTCGGCGTCGAGTAGCTCTGCATCGGTGGCGTCAAGGTTCACCGCACGAATCGTCTCCGAAGCGGCCGACACCGTCCACCCCGTCGCTACTTCAATCGAGCGGTACAGCGAGTCGGCGACGAGGGCCGTGAAATCGATTTGGTCTCCGACGTCAGACGCCAAATAGCTGCGCTGCAAGCTGAACGGCACCGAATCGACCGACCGGCGACGCAACACACAGGTGAGCTCTGCCACACCTAGCGCCGCCGCAGCCTTGGGTTCCTCCGCCGCGAAACAAGGCTGCACATCGAGCACCTCCGACGCCAGGTCAACACCAGCCGACCGCATCTCACCGGCAAAACTCGACAGGTTGCCCACCCGCACATCAATTGGCCGGTCGGCGACAAAGGTTCCTTTGCCGGCGACAACGTTGATGAGGCCCTCGGACTCGAGGCCTGCCATAGCCTGACGAAGCGTCATCAGCGAGGTGTTGTAGCTCTCGGCCATCTCCTGCTGTGACGGCAGTTGCTCGCCCGGCTTCAGCGACCCGGCAAGGATCTGCTCGCGCAACGCAGTGTAGATGATCTGATATTTCGGCGGTTGTGGAGCGGGCACAGCAAAAAACTACACGCAAGCCCGCTCGGGGCTAGCCCCGCTACCAGACGCTCTTGAGGAAAGCGCCCATCTCCTCAGCCGCCTTCGAGGCGTCTTCCATTGCACCGATCTGGGTCGCAAACCCGTGGATCTGGCCTTCGTAATTCGAGTACGTCGTTGGGACACCAGCCGCGGTGAGCTGCTCGGCGTACGCCTTGCCGTCATCGCGAAGCGGATCAAACTCGGCGGTGAACACGATGGCCGGAGCGAGCCCGGCGTGTGATGATGCGAGAGCGGGCGAAGCGCGATGGTCGGACCGATCGGCGGTGTTGGGCACGTACTGGTCGATGAACCAGTCCATCCAGCCTTGCGTGAGGAGATAGCCATCGGCGTTTTCGGTATACGAGCCGGTTACCGGATCGGCGAGGTTTGTCGCTGGGTAGATCAGCACTTGAGCGACCACCGAGCTCTCACCGGTGTCTCGGGCCCAAATTGCTGCTGCAGCGGCGAGATTTCCACCAGCGCTGTCTCCGGCAACAGCTAGACGTGAGCTGTCGCCACCGAACTCCGCCGCATTTGCAGCGACCCAGGCAAGACCCGCGACACAGTCATCGAAACAGGCGGGAAACGGGTGCTCGGGTGAGCGCCGATAGTCGATGGCCACCACGCAAGCATCAGCGGCGTTGGCGATCGCCCGACAGATGCCATCGTGCGAACCGAGCGTGCCGAGCACCCAACCGCCTCCGTGCATGTACACCACCACGGGCTTTCCCTCGTCTGCCGATGGGCGGTAGATCCGAATACCGATGTCGCCACCTGGACCAGGGATCTGACGATCCTCGCTCGAGTGCACCGCTGGCGGTTCGGGCGCATCGGGGTTCTCGGCGTCGAAGATCTCGCGCTGCAATGCAGCATCCATAGTTTCGAACGCTGGCAACCCGAGAGTTGCGAGGGTGTCAAGAAAGAGTTGTGCTTCTGCCTTTGGAGCCATGGGTGAAAGCTAGTCCCACCCATGGCTCCCTGGAAAACAAGGCCAAAGATGCTGCGAGATCTAGACCTCGGCCGGGCCGGGGAACTGCTCGCGCAGCACGCGCTTGAGCGCCTTGCCGGTCGGGTTACGTGGAATCGCATCGATGAACTCGACGATTACCGGCTGCTTGAACTTCGCAAGCTTGGCCTGACACTCGGCAAAGATCGCTTCGGCAGTGAGCGACTCGTCGGCCTTCACCACAACTGCCAGAGCAGCCTCGCCCCACTTCGCCGACTCGACACCAATAACAGCTGTCTCTTTCACGCCCGGCACGCCGACGATGACGTTTTCGATCTCGGCCGGGTACACGTTTTCGCCGCCCGAAATGATCATGTCTTTGACCCGGTCGTGGATGTAGACAAACCCCTCTTCGTCGACGAGCGCAATGTCGCCGGTGTGAAGCCAACCATCGATCACGGCTTCGGCGGTGGCATCGGGCCGGTTCCAGTACCCCGCCATAATGTGCGGCCCTTTGACAAGGACTTCGCCCGGCTCGTTTGGTGCGGCGATTTCGCCGTCCTCGCCGACAACCTTCACATCGGTGTGGAAGAACGCCTTGCCGGTCGATCCTGCACGACGAATGGCATCGTCGGGACCAATGAGGCAAGCCGGTCCGCCCGTTTCGGTCAATCCGTACACCTGGTGAATCTCGACACCCATCGCGGCGTAGGTTTCGATCAGATTCGCTGGCACTGGCGATGCGCCACTCATGACCCAACGAAGAGTCGAGATGTCGTGTGCCTCTTTATCGAGGGTCAGCAACATGAACTGCAACATCGCCGGCACGGCGAGCGTACAATCGATTTTTTCTTCGCCGAACAGCTCCCAGATACGGGTGGGATCGAACTGCGCCATGATCACCGCTGTACCGCCGCCATAGATGGTGGTGAGCAGCGGGTTCATCGCACCGACATGGAACAGCGGCAGGCAGATGAGGTACCGGTCGCCCTTACGCATTTCGGCGGTCGCCGCGCCGGTGATGATCGCCCACATTGTGGTGCCGTGCGTATGCATCACGCCTTTTGGCAGCCCGGTTGTTCCCGAGGTGTACATGATGAACAACAGATCGTCGTCGGCTCCGACGATTTCCGGTTCGTCTTCTGAGGCAGCGGCAAGCAGGTCCTCGTAGCCAACAGCGAAGTCAGGACGCTCGGCGGCATCGCCCACATGCACCCACGTGGTGACCTTTGTGCCTTCGGCACCCCGGCCATGCAGATCGGTCACGACGTCGTTGAACGCCGAACCAAACACAAGAGTTTCAGAACCGCTGTCGGTCAAGATGAACGAGAGTTCTTCGGCGACCAGGCGCCAGTTGAGCGCGACGGTCACGCCGCCAATCTTGGCAAGACCAAAAAACAGTTCGACAAACTCGTGACCGTTCATCAACAGCGTCGCAACGCGGTCGCCCTTTGCAACGCCAACCGAGCTCATGGCCCCCGCCGTGCGATTCACCCGTGCGTTGGCTTCGGTGTAGGTCAGCCGCACGTCGGCCGCCGTGTCGACCACTGCCTCACGGCTCGGATTTAGCATCGCCTGCTTGGCAAAGAACTGGCCGATGTTGTTCTGCATGAAACCTCCTATAGTCGCCCGCACCGCACGATCGCGCCGGGGCTCTGCCCCGCATCGTAGCCATCGCTGTAAATGACTGGAAAGAGGAAAAAATCACCATGTTTCGACACACCGTTATGTTTCGCTGGGCAGATGACGTCGACGAAGAAACCAAATCGGCCATCAGTGCCGGGCTCGACAAACTCGCCGAACTTCCCTCGGTTGCCGCCTATGCACACGGTCCCGATGCCGGCGTCAGCGAAGGGAACTGGGACTACGTCGTCGTCGGCGACTTCGCGTCTGTCGACGACTACAAGGCGTACGCAACCGACACTGGGCATCTCGAACTCATCGCAGAGCTCATCAAGCCAGCCATCAGCGCTCGCGCCGCCGTGCAATACCACCTCTGAAACCGGTGGAAAGTCCTGAACTGTCGCAGCCACGTCGCGACGAGCTGGTGCAACGCCTGCACGATTCACCGGTGATGCTCGTGGCCGCAATTACCGGCGGTGGCAATGCCTTCATCACCGATCTCCTCAACGTTGCCGGAGCGTCCCGAACAGTGCTCGAGGTCATCGTGCCCTACAGCGACACCGCCCTCAACGAACTTCTTGCCGCCGATCACCGCTACGTAGCCGATGGGTCTCGAGCCGTGTCGACGGCTACCGGCGAGGCGCTTGCGCGTGCCTGTTTCAGCCGAGCCCAACGCCTGGCTGGCGGCAATCCTGCGGCTGTGCTCGCAGGAGTAGCGTGCACGGCGACATTGGTGACTGATCGACCCAAGGCAGGCGAACACCGCGCCCACCTTGCGATTTGTTCGAGCCGAGGAACGACATCGACACCGGTCAACCTCCCCAAAGGGCTACACGACCGCGCGACCGAAGACCGCCTGGTGGCCGACGCATTGCTCAAAGCACTTGTCGACCACATCGAATCTGCGGCCGGCTAACACCGCATCAGGCAGGGCTTTACTCGGTGAAGTAGCCGCCATCGGGGTGAAGAATCTCGCCGGTGAAGTAGCTCGATTCGTCGCTTGCCAGAAACAGAGCCGCGTTTGCGATGTCGATTGGCTGACCACGTCTGCCCATGGGAATCTGGCCCCAAACCTGGTCGGTGCGTTCTTCGGGCATGAGGTCGAATACCGCAGTCATCGAAGTTTCGATGAAACCCGGACCAATCGCATTCACCCGAACATTTGCCGGTGCAAGCTCGACGGCGAGTTTCTTGGTCATCATCCAGACCGCTGACTTCGAACACACATAGGGCAACGGTCCGGCGTTTGGGTGTTTCGCGGCAATCGACGCCAGGGTGATGATCGACCCTGGGGTGCCAAGGTCGAGCATCCTCGCCAAACATGCCTGAATACCGAACAAGGTGCCCTCAAGGTTCACGGCCATCACCGTTCGGAATTCTTCGATGCTGAGGTCGACGACGGCCTGCGCCGGGTTGGCAAGATAATCGGCGCGTTCAGCAACCCACTTCGCTTCGTTTTCGAGATCGCCGCTGTTGTAGCTGGCATGGCTGATGCCCGCGGCGGTAACAACGATGTCAAGAGCCCCGAACGAATCAACCGCAAGCTGTGCCATTCGGTCGTTGTCGTCGCGATCGACGACGTCAACGCCGATAGCCGCCGCCTTTCCGCCAGCTGCGGTAATCAGCCCAACGGTCTCGTCGGCCTTGTCCTCTTGCAGGTCAGCGACAACAACCGCCGCCCCCTCTTCGGCGAACCGCTGTGCGGTAGCCCGGCCAATGCCGTTGCCCGCACCAGTGATAACCGCAACCTTGTCCTTCAAACGCATGTGTTCGTGCCTTGTTCTAGTTGATGAGAATAGGGGTCAGGCACCTAAAGTGCCTGACCCCAAAAGTGCCTGACCCCTTAGGCGATGGATTCGCCGAAATTGGTGGGGGGTGTGATGTCGTCCTTTTTGCGGCGGCTAGCGACGGCTGAGCCGAGCACACCAAGAAAGGCGACCACGTCGATGACGCCCATGACCGCAGGCAACGCTATGTCGGCGATCGATTGATCCTCGACGAGAGCGGTGAACACGTCGGACCCCTCTCGGGCGATTGCCCCGGCGAGTGCGACACTGAAGGCGCCCCGTTCTCGCAGCAACAGTGCGAGGACCGCACAGACACCGAGTGCCAGGTTCCGGCCGCCCCACTGTCGCGCCGCGGTGTCGGCGGCATTCGCTTCAACATCGAGTTCAAGAATGGCCCCCGGGTTCAGAAGCTCAAAAAGCCCGAACCCAATTCCGGCTACGGCCAAAATCACGAGCCAGCCGGCTACCCACTTCGGAATACCCTTCATATCGTCCCCACGCTCCTTGCTCGGCGGTTGTGGTGCGAGCACCGTACCACCGACCAAAAAGCAGTCGCCGGAAAACTGGTTAGCGTTTGGCCGTCTTGCCGAACATGATGCCAGCGACCCTGCGGATCTGGATCTCTTCGGCGCCTTCGGTGATCCGGTAACGGCGGTGATGGCGATAGATGTGCTCGAACGGCATATGCCTGCTGTAACCCATGCCACCACAGGTCTGCATTCCCTGATCAGCAGCGTTGCAAACAAGGCGGTTGGCCCGGTAGTTACACATGCTCACCTCGGCCGTTACATCCATGTGGTGGTTGCGATCAAGGTGCCAAGCGGTCTGTCGAATGAGCACCCGCAACATCGCCGCCTCAGTTTGTAGCTCGGCTAGCGGAAACTGAATCGCTTGGTTTAACCACAAGGGCTTACCGAATGGGGCGCGCTCCTTGGCGTAGGCAACAGCGAGATCGATGCAATGCTGCGCAGCGCCGAGGCTCGACGCGGCCTGACGGATGCGGTTCTCGTGAACGAAAAGTTGCGCAAGCTCAAGACCCCGACCCTCATCGCCGAACATGGCGTCGTTGCCCACTCGAACGTCGGTGAAGGACACGTCAGGGTGGTCGGTTGGCATGTTAAAGGTCCACCAGTAAGGGCCGATCTCCACGCCCGGAAGATCGGTTGGCACCAAGAAACACGTAATACCATCGCCGTCGCCGTCCTCGCCGTGGGTGCGAGCAAACACCATGTCGTGGGTGGCCTCGTGCATGCCGGTGTTCCAACGCTTCTGGCCGTTGATTACCCATTCGTCACCGTCACGCACTGCGGTGGTTTCCATCCACGTTGCGTCGCTGCCGTGGTTTGGTTCGGTCAACCCAAACGACACCCGCCGATCACCCACGATCGAAGCCTCAAGAAACTCGGCCTTCTGCGCATCCGTTCCTTTCGCCAACATCATCTTCGCAAAGGGAAGGTTGCCGACGATCGATGACTCGTTCTGCAGATCGTTGTGCAGACCCAAACCTCTCGTCGCAAGGTGTTCACGAATAACGGCCATCGCAAGGTTCGAACCACCGCTGCCCCCGGCCTCGGCTGGAAGCCCAAACCGAAAGTGACCAGCCTCGTCCGCAAGGCGTTTCATCTCACGCAGGAGCGCTTCCCACTCGTGACGCGGCAGGCCCTCGTTGTCCCAGTCGGTGCGTGCGTGTTCGCGGCGATGGTCGAAGTACTGGATGTTTTCGGCCTCTAGCGGCTTGATCGTCTCTTCGATGAAGGCGTCGAGCACATCGAGGTAGTTGGCGATGTCTTCGGGGATATCAAAGTCCATGATGGGTCTCCAGATTTCTGTCGTGGGTTACGACTGCGAACCAATAAGAGTGAGAAGGTCGTATTCGAGTTCAACGACGCGGCGGCCGCTGGCGGCATGCACGATCGACGTGGTGATGCCATTCGAGAAGTTGTCGGCCTGAAACGCCAGGCCGATGCCCCACCATGTCGTGCGAGCTGTGAGCCACCAGCTAAATGCGTCGTCGCGCCACGTGCCGCCTGCCGCTACATAGGCATCGCGAAGAGTGTCGATCCGGCCAAACCCGCCGGCTTCAAGCTCGCTGCCGAATCTCCAGTGCCGCATACAAAGGTATGCGAGGTCTTCCATCGGATCACCGATGTGTGCCAGCTCCCAATCGAGAACTGCACCGAGCCCAGCAGGAGAAACAATGAGGTTGCCGTTTCGGAAATCGCCGTGCAGCAGAGCCGGCGTTTCGGGAGAGCTCGGCACATTTTCGCCGAGCCAACGAATGCCATACCGCAGGGCCGGATGCGACGTACCAAGACCGTCGAGCGTGTCGGAGAGCTGCTGCACATAGGCAGGCGCTGGCCCTGCCGGATCGAGCACCGGCACCGAAGCCGGCACCACCGTGTGGTCGACAGCATGGAGTAGTGCGAGCGCCGTCCCGCACTGCATGGTCAGCCGCTCGCCTGCCGCGGCGTCGCCTTGGAGCGATCTCAGCACATGCCGCGGAATTGTTACACCGTCGACCCGCCGGGTGATCACCACCGGCCCACCCACAAGATCGTTGTGGTTGGAAGCCCCCAAGACCTGAGCGACGGGCACGCCCGCCGCTTCGGCGATTCGTACCAGTTCCGCTTCGTCCTCGACGGTGGTCGAAGCACCCAACAACGTTGAGGCCGAACTGATCTGCGCAACTGCGGGGATCGTCTGCTCACCAAGCAGCACCTCAAGAAAAAGTGTTCGACGCGTGGCGCCTGCCGACGCCACGCCGGCGATGCTGACCTGCGGCTCGCCATGGCCAGCCTCGGCGAGAACCTCGGCCAGCCCGGCGGCACAACGATCGGCTGTATCGGTCACTCGCGATAACCCGGCTTTGAGAGATCGAGGCGCCGCTCCACATTGGCCATCAGCACCGACCGAACCGCAGCGTCGTCAAGGGTCGTCGACGCAGCACCCTGCATCAGCAGCTGGTCGAGTGCGACGACGAGTTCTTCAAGCGGCGCAGGGCTTCCAAGCAAACGCTGAAGATCTTCCGTTGTGGCTGCGGTCGCAGCGCCATCATCGGCGCACTCTCGGGCGAGGATGCGACAAAGGTTTGCGACCACTCGGGCAGCATGCTGTGGCGCGCCTTCGCAAGCCGGTACGACCGTTTCAGCCAACGTCGCCGCCATCGCCTCAAGAAGCTCCGGGGTACTCGGCTGGTCGATCATGACCCTTGGGTGAGCTCGCGGGTGATGCGCTCAGAGATCGCTTGGGCATCTCCACCGGTGCAGATGGTGACGTCGGGGCGACCAGCCCACGGCGAGCCAGGTTGCGTGAGGTGATACGGATCTGCGGGCCACGTCTTGCCTTTACCGAACCCGGTCAGCTCGACTCGCAACGGTTTGCGGACCGTGGTGAACAGCTCGGGCTCAAGAAGGTACACCAGTGCCACTGCGTCATGGGGACTTAGCCCTTCGAACCCTTCGAGGTTGTCTTCGTAGAACGCCTGATAAAACGGCATCGCCGCGCCGAGCAGTTGGTTCGGTGGCGAGTCGATAGCGCTGATCGCTGCCAACTGTGCGTGGTCGAGAGCAACATCGTTGGTGATGTCGAGGCCGACCATGGTGATCGGCCAGTCTTCACCCAACACAATGTCGGCAGCTTCGGGGTCGTGCAGCATGTTGGCCTCGCCACCCGGCGACGCGTTGCCCGGTGCGTAGGCGTTGCCGCCCATAATCACGACCTCATCGACCAGGCCCGGAAGATCGGGGTGCAGCCGCAAGGCGAGCGCGATGTTGGTGAGCGGTCCGACAGGTACCAACGTAATTTCACCCGGATGAGCCAGTGCCATCTGGTAGATGAACTCGGCGGCGTGCAGCGGCGCAAGCTCGACCGACGGATCGTGCACTGCGGCATTGCCGAGACCATTGTCGCCATGAATAAAGGGCACTGGCCCAATGTCGTCGACCACCAGCGGACGATCGGCGCCACGAGCAACTGGCACCTCAGGCCGTCCTGCGAGTTCGACGAACCGTCGGGCATTATCGGTAGTGATGTCGATAGGCAGGTTGCCGTACACCGAGGTCAAGCCGACCACGTCAAAACTGGAGCAGGCAAAGGCCATGAAGACCGCGATCGCGTCGTCTACGCCTGGGTCGGTATCGATGATGATCTTGCGCGTCACGGTAGGCAACCTAGCCCCACCTTTGGTCGCCTTACGAAAGCAGTCGACGGGCGATCAGCTTGAGGCAGAGGGTCTCATCGGCTCCTTCAAAGATCGACAACACACGTGCGTCCACAAAGAGGCGGCTGACCTCGTATTCCTCTGCATACCCCATCCCTCCGTGGATCTGTAGTGACTCGCGAGTTACCCACTCGGCCCACTTGCAAACAAACGCTTTCGCCATCGCCGCCTCGAGAGTTCCCTGACCGGCCGACATCATGCGAGCCACTTCATAGGAGTACTGACGGCTGATCTGCACGATCGCTGCCATGAGGCCCAATTTCGCCTGCGTGAGCTGGTAGTCCAGCAGCGGCGCCCCAAAGACCTTTCGATTCTCGGCGTACTCATACCCCACCTCGTACGCTCGGTTCATCAGACCAACGGCGCGAGCTGCGGTTTGAATTCGGCCGTTCTCGAAGCCAGCCATCTGCAAATAGAACCCGCGGTTGAGACCCTCGTCGCCACCGATCAAGTTTTCCGACGGGACGAACCAGTCGTCGAAACTCACCTCAAAGCTATGCATCCCCCGGTAACCGAGTGTCGGGATCGCGCGCCCCTCAAGCGTGCCCCCCGCTTCAACGTGTCGGAAATGATGCCCCTCGTCGGAAGGCTTCTCTACGATGAAGATGCTGAGCCCCCGGTGGCCGACGCTCGGATCCAGATGTGTTCGAGCAAGCACCATAAGCGCGTTGGCCCGCCCGGCAAACGTGCACCACGTCTTGGTGCCGTTGATCATCCAACCACCGTCAACCTGTGTGGCCGTGACCTTCAGACCAGCAACATCGGATCCGAAGTCGGGTTCGGTGACCGCCACCGCACACAACGTTTCACCCGCAGCGATTTGTGGCAACCACTTCTGTTTTTGTTCTTCGGTGCCGCCGGCTTCAAGCGCCCTGGCAAGGATCTCGGGACGGGTGATCAACGAGCCGCCGGCGCCAAGCGAAGCCTTCGAAAGTTCCTCAGTGGCGATAACCATCGCCATGTAGTCATCCTCGCCGCCCTGTGCGAAGCCGCCGTACTGCTCGGGAATCGACAAGCCGAAGCAGCCGAGCTCGGCGACTCCGTCGATGATGTCGAGCGGGATGTCGAGATCCTCCCGGTGGATGTGTTCGGCCTGGGGCGCGATCTTTTCCGCAGCGAAACGCCGAAACGTGTCGGCCACGAGCTCGAGATCTTCTCGTAAATGCGCCGGTCCGGTATCGCCAGCAGCTGTTGCCACGTAGTCGCCGCTGGTTGCCGCCGCAACGAACTCGCGGCTGGCGTCCAAGGCATCGGCGTTCACGCCCCAACGTTCGTGTTGTGACCACAACGTGCCGGCAAGATCAGCCACCACCCGGCCGATGAAAATCATCGCAAGCCGGGCTTCGGTGTCGCCATGTTCCGCGTACGCCAACGCGGTCTTCATCATCGACGTCGCCGCTGCTGCATGCGAGATGCCATACAAGGTGACTTGGTCGTCGTGCGCCGCCTCTCCCTTATCACCCTTTTTGTTCTTGGCGTGCGCAATCGCCGCATCAACCACCTGCTGGGCCACTGCCGCAGCGCGTGCTGCGGCGTCAAGACTTGGTTCGCTCATCGTGACTGACCATAGAGCGCAGCCCTGTCGTCGGGGTAAACCCAGTCGCCCCAGATTCGCTCAGCTGTGCAAAGCTTTACTTGGATAATGGAGACAGTAACGATGACCTACCAACCGCTCGAACGAATCGCCGCCAGCGAGACCGTTGATGAAGCCGCAACCGCAGCGATGCTCGCAGCGTATGACCGCGACGGAGGGGTGGTAGTCGAAAAGATGTTCCCTCTCGCCACCATCGAAGCCATGCGCGACGCCGTGCGGGCAGCTGCCGAAGGGTTCGCGCCGGGAGATGCGACACAAGGTCTCGGCGAGGACGGCAAAGACTTTGTCGGCGCCAACACCGTGCGCTTTTCAAGCCTCGGACGGATGAGTCCGGCCTACTTCGATATGCTCGACAACCCCACCTTCGAAGCGATGGCCGATGCCACGTTGCTCCCGAACTGCGGGTCGTACTGGGTCAACACCGGCCAAGCCATGCTGATTGGTCCCGGCGAGAAGGCACAGGTGCTTCACCGCGACGCGAACAACTGGCTGAACTATGTCGAGCCGCTGTGGCCTAACTGTCCCGAAGTCACCATCAGCGCAATGATCGCCCTCACCGAGGTCACCGAAGAGCTCGGCGCAACTCGGGTGGTGCCTGGCAGCCACAAGTGGGAAGAATTGAAGCAGTACGAAACCGACCTCCCGACGGTACCCGCCGAAATGTCTCCCGGCGACGCCTTTGTGTACAGCGGCAAGGTCCTTCATGGCGGCGGAGCCAACCAAACCACCGACCAGTGGCGGGAGGCAATGCACCTCAGCTTCGTCGTTGGCTGGCTTACACCCGAAGAAGCAAACGCGATCGACTACACAACCGACGAGTTGCGCGAACAGTCGCCGCGGATACAACGACTCCTCGGTCACCGCTCATATGACCCACGGCCGCACGCTGGCGGAGGCTTGTGGCTGCAACACGCCAAGGCCATCGAGGATCAGTTCATCCTAGATTGAGGCCATGGATTTCTCGCCGAACCCCGACCACGAAGCGATCAAACAGGGCGTCGACAACGTTTGTGCGCAGTTCGACGACACCTACTGGTCTGAACGCGACACAAATCACGAATTCCCGTGGGATTTCTACAACGCTATGGCCGCCGGCGGCTGGGTCGGCATCGCCATCCCTGAGCAGTACGGCGGTGGCGGCCAGGGCATCACCGAAGGAGCGCTGGTCCTTAACCGGGTTGCCGCCTCGGGTGCAGCAATGAACGGATCAACCGCACTTCACCTCACGATGTTCGGGCTTGCTCCGGTGGTGAAGTTTGGCAGCGACCAGCTCAAAGAGGCGTTTCTCCCCCGCGCCGCCGCGGGCGACCTCCACGTGGCCTTTGGTGTCACCGAACCCGACGCTGGCACAGACACCAGTCGCATCACTACTCGAGCAGTCGACGACGGCATGGGCGGCTGGATAGTCAGTGGACGCAAAATCTGGACCTCAAAGGCGCTCGAATCCGAAGTGTGCCTCCTGCTGGCACGAACCGACGGCGAGCCGGGTGACGGTTTCGGCGGGCTTACCCTCTTCCTCGTCGATCTCGATCCGAAACACTGCGACATCGCGGCCATCCCTAAAGTCGGCCGCAACGCCGTGGCCTCATGCGAAGTGGCCTACGACGACCTACCCGTCGAAGCATGGCGAATGGTCGGCGAACGCGGCCGGGGCTTTCATCACATCCTTCACGGCTTAAACGCCGAACGAATCCTGCTCGCTGCAATGGCTTGCGGGATTGGCGAGGTTGCCCTGAAACGTGCCGTTGGCTACGCCAACGAACGCGAAGTTTTTGGTCGTGCCATCGGCCGCAACCAGGCGGTGAGCCATCCCCTCGCCAAAGCGCACATGGATCTCCATGCGGCGTGGACGATGGCCATTCAGGGTGCCTGGCGCTACGACAACGGTCTCGACTGCGGTGAGCACGCAAACACCGCCAAGTATCTCGCCGCCGAAGCCAGCTTCTTCGCTGCCGATCAAGCAATGCAGACCCACGGCGGTCTTGGCTACGCGACCGAATACCATGTCGAACGGTACTGGCGCGAGGCACGACTGCAGCGGATCGCACCAGTCAGCCAAGAGATGACCCTCAACTACATCGCGCAGAATGTGATGGGCCTGCCAAAGAGCTACTAATTCGCCGCGTGCTCGGTTTAGGTAGCGATCTCGGGCAGAACGTCGAAGCCGCCAAGATACAGCGAGCCCAAAACAATACTCATCACACCAACGACCACCGCCAGCGTTGCGTAGATCGGGAAGCTCTTCTCGGCTTCGAGCAGCCCGGCTCCGGCAAGCAGCGCTAGCAGCACGTTTGCAACCAGCAATCCGACAACCCACGAGGCAAGCAGCACGAGCCCGAAGCCGATTCCGGCGACCGACGTCGACGCCACAAAGATCGCTATCTGCGTTGGACTCTCGATACCGACGCCATGCAACATGCCGATACCGGCGGCGGTGCGGTTGCTATAGGTGGCATCGGCCTTGTCTGGTAGGACCAGATCGTGGCGATGCGAATGATCATGCGATGCATGGCTGTGGCCGAATGATGACCGGAAGTTCCACCACCCGCCACGTTCTTCTGCGCCGGTAATAGTCGACGCCTCGACCAGTTCGTCAGCCCCTACTCGGAGGTCGATGTGTGCCTCGGCTACATCAGCCTGGTCGAGAGCATGGGCGTGATCATGACTGTGGGCATGGTCCGCAGACTCGGCTGCGGCGTGGGCTGGCCCGGTGAGGTCGATTTCGTCGACATGGTCGTGCACGTGATCGTGCTCGACACTAACGAAGCGTTGCGTGGCCCGGTTGCGAACCTTGCGCAATCCGGCAAACGTGCCATCGATCATCAACATCCAGCGGCTGCGCAGCCGAAAGTCGCGACCCTTTCGCACCAGTTCGACGAGAATCCAAACGCCGAGCGCGATCAGCGTGATGCCAACAATGCGCCCCATCCACGAATCGACACTGTCGGGGATGGCGACGCCAAAGGCAATGGCCAGTGTCCCAAGCCCAAACACCACCGCTGCGTGACCAATCGCATACAACATCGACAGCAGAAACCCTCGCCGCCGGCTCTCGGCCGTACCGCTGAGGTCGGCAATAGCGGCAATATGGTCCCAATCAACGCCGTGGCGAAGACCCAAACCAAGCGCTGTGAGCAGAAGACCGACCGTCATTACCTACTCTTTGTTAGTGCATGAACCCTTGCAATGCCAAGGTTCACCGCCCAGACCTGGGCGGTTTCTTCTTGGCTGACTTTGCTGTCTTTGCTGTCTTTGCCCTTGCCGCCTTTGCTGCGGCCTTCCGCTCGGCGGCCTCGGCCTGGATCTGTTCGTAACGGGCAAGAAACTCATCGACCTGCACCTTGCCGATCACTTCGCCAATCAGCTCAACAGGCAACTGCTCGATCTTTTTGAACCGCACGCACGACGCGCCCATATCGAGCTTCTTGCCGGTCGCTTTGTACTCGTCGATAAACCACTGCTTGAGATCCGGGTTCGAGTAGACCGAGGTTAGGTATACAGCTAAGTGATTCTTCTGAGAAGCCAGAGCGGCATACATCAGTGGCGCTTTGTTGTACGTGTCCGGATACGTCTCGAGCGGCACGCTGTAGGCGATCATCCCAAAGCCAATGTTTTCGACATAACCATCTGGCAGGTTGGCCAAAATTGCCGCACGCACCTCCTCGATCGCCGCACGACGGTCCTCGGGGAGTTCGGCGAGGTACTGCTCGACCGAGGTCGCCTCGCTGCCAACCATCAGCCGACTCCCTTGAACGAAACCAGGCCACCGCCGTCGAGAACGAGGACCTGCCCGGTCATCCAGCTGCCACTGTCGGCGGCCAAATACAGCGCAGCGGCAGCGATGTCGTCGACCTCACCCAGACGCTTGAGCGGGTATGCCTGCGCAACCTGATCGCCTTTGCCGTCTTCCCACAAGGTCTTTGCGAAGTCGGTCTTGATGAGACCGGGACAAATTGCGTTGACCCGAACTGCAGGTCCCATCTCGGCCGCCAGCTGCTTGGTCATATGGATGAGCGCAGACTTGGTCACGTCGTACACGCCAAGGATCGGGCTGGTGGTCAATCCGCCCACCGACGAGATATTTACCACGACGCCACCGTTGTCCTTTTGCCAGCTGTTCCAGACCTTCTGCGTCCAAAACAGCGGCGCCGTCATGTTGACGTCGATCGTCTTTTGCCAGCGCGGAATGTCGGCATCGATCAGCGGGCCGGCATAGGGGTTGGTGGCAGCGTTGTTCACCAGGATGTCGGCGCCGCCTAGTCGCTCTATGGCTGCTGCAATAACTCGATCGGCATCGTCCTCATTGCCTACGTTGCCAGCTTCCCACTGGCAGTCGTGTCCGATGTCGGCAGCTGCGCTCTCACAGACGTCGGCTTTGCGACTGGTGATCATCACCCGGGCGCCCGCCTCGGCGTAGACCCGTGCGATCTCTTTGCCGATACCGCGTGAGCCACCGGTAACTACGGCTGTTTTTCCATCAAGTCGAAGATCCATTCGCAGGACATTAGAAGATGGCAGCCCCAAAGAAAGAAAATACTTGCATCCAGGCAAAGGCGGCTGCCGTAAGTAGCGGTACAACCGTCCACTCCCCTAGGAGCCCTACATGCTGAACCTACGATCGATCCGCACACTCTTTGCCCTGCTCTTCTCCTTCACCCTGCTGGCAGCAGCCTGCGGCTCCGACGATACCGACACCGCGGTGCCCGTATCGGGCGATGAAGTCGCCGAGGAAACAGCAGACGCACCCGGAACCGTCGTCGACATCGCCGTCGCCTCTGACGATTTCACCGTTCTGGTCGCAGCAGTAACCGAAGCAGGACTCGTCGAGACCCTTTCGGGCGACGGACCGTTCACCGTACTTGCGCCGACCGACGAAGCATTCGCCGATGCGCTTGAAGCACTTGGCCTCACCCCGGAAGAACTCCTCGCAAGCCCCGATCTTGCCGGCATCCTCACCTACCACGTGATTCCTGGTGAGGCGCTGGCCGCAGACGTCATCGGTCTCGATGGCCAAGACGTCGCCACCGTCAACGGCGCAACCGTGGCCATCTCCGTCGTCGATGGCTCGGTCATGGTCAACGACGCCACCGTTACCGCCACCGACATCGAAGGCTCGAACGGTGTCATCCACGTCATCGACAGCGTGCTTCTTCCCTAAGGCATTGATTTCCCCTAAGGCATTGATTCCTACTACCTAACGCCTCGAGCGTTCACCGTTTGTCCCAGCGACAGCTAGCGGCGGGCACCCCCAGGGTGCCCGCCGTTAGATTTTTTCAAGAGGAGCCCAGGCAAGCAGCAGCCTTTTGTCGCCCACCGACCCGAAACGCACGGTGGCTTCGGCCTTGTCGCCAGCACCCTCAACGTCGACGATGATGCCTTCGCCCCACTTCTTGTGACGGACATCGTCGCCCAACTTGAGACCGATGCCATCGGCGCCGCTCGGCGTTGGCCCCTTCGGTTTCAATGCTGCGTCGACACGGTCTTCGCGGTGCGAATCCCAGCTGCTGCCGCTGCCACCGAAGGAACTGGTGGAGGAGTCCCAGCTGGAACGGCCCCTCTTCGAGGCCCGACTACCTTCAGCTTCTTCAACAAGTACCTCAGGGATCTCGGCGACAAAGCGGCTCGGCGGGTTGTACTGCGTTGTGCCGTGCAACATGCGGCTCCAGGCGCTGGTGAGATGCAGATGTTCCTGCGCCCGAGTGATTCCCACGTAGGCGAGCCGCCGCTCTTCTTCAAGCTGGTCGGGTTCACCAATCGAGCGGATGTGGGGGAACACCCCGTCTTCCATGCCGATCATGAAGACGATGGGGAATTCGAGCCCCTTTGCGGCATGCAAGGTCATCAGGACCACTGACGACTCGTCCTCGTCGAGACCGTCGGTGTCGGCCACAAGGCTGACACTTTCGAGGAACTCGTCGACATTGTTGAACTCGCGAGCCGCCCCAACAAGCTCAGCGATGTTTTCAAGCCGGCCTTCGCTCTCGATACTGCGATCGTCTTGAAGTTCG
>CALLQB010000067.1 GCA_938015295.1 uncultured Acidimicrobiales bacterium | reverse complement strand
GACCAGAACGGTCCGTCATCGGAGTGGGTGATCATGTGGAAGGTGAGGTCGCCGCCCTGGGAAAGGTCGACTTCGTCTTCAGCCGGAGCTTCTTCTTCCATCGCTTCTTCTTCAGAAGATTCTTCTTCCATTGCTTCTTCTTCGGAAGATTCTTCTTCGGCGTCGCCGCCGGTGTCGGCTTCTTCGGTGTCGCCACCGGTGTCGCCTCCAGCCGAATCGTCGGCTGCATCACTACCGCAAGCGGCAGCGAAAAGGGTGAAAGCAAGCACGAGTGCGAGCCATGAGAACTTCTTCATTATGGAATCCCCTCCATTGTGGTGATTTGTAACTAACTACTGAACATCTCTGAACGATCTGGCCGCATTTCCCGCGTGTTACTGCGGGTTAGGCGGTAAGTCGTTCATCGACGCCCTGTAGGTACTGCATGCTCAACCGCATGTTTGCGATTGGGCCTTCGCCATCGGCCGGCAGGGAGCCGGTGATAGCAACATCTTGTTCCAGCACGTACCAACCTTGGTACCCGCCGGACTCGAGCGTAGTGATGACTTCTTCGATGGGGAGGTCGCCCTCACCAACCGGCGGGAAGATGCCCTGCTGCACAGCTTCCATGAGCGTGACATCGCCATCGTTGAGCCGCGCAGAGGTCGCGAGGTCGGCATCTTTGATGTGTACAAGCCCCACTCGAGCCACCCCCGCATCCCGCACGAATTCGGCAGGATCGTATCCTCCGACTGCAAGATGGGCGGTGTCGAGCACAAATTTTACTGGTGAGTCTTTGATAACTCGGGCGACTTCGTCTCGTGTTTCAACGATCGTCCCCACATGCATATGCAGCACTTGGGTGAGGCCATAGGGAGCAATGAGTTCGTCGATACGGTCGAACATCATCATGACGTGCGCCCACTGTTGGTCGGTGAGAGGGGTGCGCTCGGCCCAATCCCAAGTGGTGACAGGGGCGGTATTGAAATAGGTGGCACCGGAGGCCTTGAGAAGTTCGGCCATAGCAATGGTGTCGTCGAGCGTGCGTTGCGCTTCGGCCTCGTCATGAAGGACCAAGGGAACGAAAGCAGCGAGCAGCGAGAGGTCGTGCGAGGACAGAAGTGAGCGCAACTCGGAAGGGTCGGAAGGGAGGTACCCCTCCGAGCCGAGCTCAGTAGCGGGGAATCCAAGTTGCGACATTTCGGAAAGAACTCGGTCGACGGGGAGTTGCACACCCCAACCAGGAACTTCGCAGATACCCCACGAAATGGGGGCGGTCGCCATGCGTTCCATGATTCCCATTGCGCAGTACCCCCAGTTCTCGAGCGCAATTTCGCTCGAAGTGAAACTTCTTCTCAGAGTAGAGCGCTCTACTCGCTCCAAGTTGCTCGGTGAATCTAACCGCCCTCACGAGCCGTCGTCAAGCAGAAATCTCATGAAAACGTTTACAGAACGCTGAAACCCAGCGGTTTCGGGTCCAACTCGGTGATCTCTCATTGCATTCTAGAGCGCTCCATTTGTATGCTCTGGCAATGTCACAGCCAACGATGGACGATGTCGCCGCGAAAGCGGGCGTTTCACGCGCGCTCGTCTCTCTCGTCATGCGGCAATCTCCCCGGGTAAGCGAACACAACCGCGCCAAGGTGTTAGCGGTCGCGTCCGACCTGGGGTACCGGCCAAACACCGCAGCGCGAAATCTGGCAACCGGGCAGACGCACACAATCGGCGCCATGCTCAACGACATCCACAACCCGTTCTTCACCGCGGTGGCCGAGGGAGCGTCGAAAGCCGCTGCCGATGCTGGGTTGCATCTGCTTTTATCGTCGGGGTGGCAACGCTCCGAGGGCGAGACCGAAGCCATCGAGATGTTGCTCGGTATGCGAACCGACGGTTTACTCCTCGCCTCACCGCGTCTTTCTCATGTGACAATCAGCGAGTTCGCGACGCAAGCGCCCACGGTCATTATCGGTGTCTGGGGACCCTGGACCGACATGGACTCGCTGAACAACGACGAGGACCACGGCGCAGAGCTCGTCGTCGACCACCTGACGAAACTCGGGCACAAGCGCATCGCCCACGTATCGGGAAACCTTCCGGCCGGTGGCGAACAACGGCGATCAGCGTTTGCCAACGCCATGATGAAGCGGGGCTTGGCGCCGATCATCATCGACGGCGACTTCAACGAAAAGGCCGGCTACGACGGCGCCGCGTCGCTCATGGCACTCCACGACCGACCCACGGCGATCTTCGCCGGAAACGACCTTTCGGCGATCGGTGTCATGTCGCGCCTGCATGAACTCGGACTCCGCGTGCCTGAAGACGTTTCGGTCATTGGCTACGACGACACCAACATCGCAGGCATCAGTGCCATATCGCTCACCACGATCCACCAGCCCCGCGAAGAAATCGGCACCCTCGCGATACAACTTCTCGTCGAAAGAATCGCAGGTCGAACCGAAGACCGACACGAAGAACTCAAGCCGCGTTTAGTCAAACGGTCATCGACGGCACCCGTCGCCACGGCCTAGCAGTCTGCCTATCAGCTCCAGGAGTCACACAATGTTTGAAGTGGACACCAACAACCTCGAAGACCAGATGCCCGACATCATTGCCGAACTTCTCACCGGAGCGGGCGCCGTCGTTATTCGAGGAGCATTCACGCCCGACCAAATCGACCAGGCACGCGCGATCATCGTCGCCGAGTCCGACGGTGAAGCCGACCGCGAAACACACTTCCACGGCGGCAACGAAGACAAAGTACATCTGCAACGACGCGTGTGGAATCTACTCAACAAAGGCGAGATCTTCGAAGCGATGATCCAGCACCCCGACGTGGTGAAGATTGCCTCGACCTTTCTGGGCGACAAATTCATCCTCGGATCAATCGCGGCAAACCGCCTCCTTCCCGGCGGACCAGGACAGGAACCCCACATCGACTACCCGTACTGGGACCTCTACGAGCGGTCGGGGTTCCCCACCCACATCAACTCGAGTTTTCCACTCAACCTGCAAGCCACGATTCCGCTCGACCCCTTCACCGCCGAATCAGGGGCTAGTGCCTTCCTTGCCCACTCGCAGGGTGAACTCGTCTACCCCGACACCGACGACCGCGACCGCTTCTTCGCCGAAGCCGATCGAATGTTGGGCGAGCCCGGAGATTGTTTAATTTTCAATGGCATGGTGTGGCACTGCGCTATGCCGAACAACAGCAGTCACGACCGCACTGCCGTACTCATTGAGTATCTGGCCAAGTTCATCACCCCGCTTGAGGATCAAAAGTCAGGCGTGCGACAAGAGGTCATCGACCGTGGCACACCCCTCCTCCACCAGCTCATGGCCCTCACCTATCCCTACCCGAAGCTTTTCGACGAAGCCGAGGGCGGCGTCAAGATCGGCCGCGATACCCAGGGTTAGACCCGGCTAGCTACGGCGCCTCGGCAAAATCTGACGGGTGCTCGGCGTTCGGCGTACTCTTTTGGCATGGCTGAACTCGACATTCGACCCATCGGCGGCGCCCTCGGCGCCACCATCCACGGCATCAAACTCGCCGACCTCGACGACGAAACGTTCGCCCAGGTCCGCGCTGCCTGGCTCGAACACCTTGTGTTGTTCTTTCCTGGCCAACATCTGACTCCAGACGAACACCGCAACTTCGGACAACGGTTCGGTGAAGCCGAGATCCACCAGTTCCTGCCGAAGTTCGACGACGAACATCCCGAGATCGTCGTGCTCGAAGCCGACCGGGGTTTCGTTGCCGACGTGTGGCACACCGACTGCACCTTCGAAACCAACCCCCCAATCTGTTCGGTGCTCAATGCGCTGGTCATGCCCGAGTCGGGCGGCGACACGATGTGGTCGAACCAGTACCTCGCCTATGAACGCCTCGCCGAGCCCATGAAAGAGATGTTGAACGGCCTAACCGCCGTGAATACCGCTGCAACGTACGGCAGCCCCGAGGTGCAAGCGGTTCATCCGGTAGTACGGATTCATCCTGAGACAGGTCGCCCCTCGCTGTTCGTCAATCAACAATTCACCCGGCGAATCGTCGAACTCTCACGAGACGAAAGCGACGCCTTGCTCGCCATGTTGTTCGCCCACGCAAGCTCGACGCCTTTCACCTGCCGCTACAGCTGGGAAGCCGGCGACGTAGGCATGTGGGACAACCGGTGCACCCAGCACTACGCCGTGAACGACTTCACTGGGCGTCGAGCGATTAGCCGGGTGACCATTCTTGGCGATGATCCCAAGCCAGCATTCGACACCGACAAATGGGAACCGTTCGAATACCACCGAGTCTCCGCCGCCTCACACGGTCTCGACCGCGGCTAATCGCCCAACCACCCCGATGGGCTAGTCGCCCATTGTCGTCCAGGCGAAGTCTTCGCGCAGTTCCCTGCTGCGCCACCCATCGGCAGTCCGCACCAGCTTGTGCTCATACCAACCGCCACAGAAGAACTTGTCGCCATCGACAAACTTCATCGGGTTGTAGAACATCGCCCGCACGGTTGCCGTGTCGCCATCGATCACCACGTCTTCGTTCGAGATCAGATGCTGGGTCATCTCAAACATTGCCATCGTGTTTTCGAGCCAGGTTCGCATCTCGGCCGCCGTCCCCTTCTCGCCACCCGCCGCGGTGTAGTCCACCGTTGCATCGTCGGTAAACACCGTCATATAGGTGTCCCAATCCTTGGTGTCGACTGCGTGGGCATAGCGGGTGAGCAGATCGGAGATCTCGAGCCGGTCGGCAAGGGTTTGTTGGTCCATGCTCAAACGCTACGAGCAGCACAGCGATTGTTCAAAAGCAACAAGGCTTGTAAGGTCGATAGCTGCTGTATGAAAACGTTTACATGTAGCAAGGTATTGGGTCGGCAGTGGTCCACAACGTAAGAGGGAACCGTGACAAGCGAACGCGTACAACACCTACTGGCCCACATGACCTTCGACGAAAAGGCCGAGGTGATCACCGGCCAGGGAATCTGGTCGACCCGACCGGTTGAACGGCTCGGCATTCCCTCGCTTATCGTCACCGACGGACCCAACGGCGCCCGTGGCGGAGGTTTGATGGGCACCGGAACCCCCACAGCATGCATTCCGGCCGGCTCGGTTCTCGGCGCCACCTGGGATGCCCAGCTCCTGTTCGAACTCGGCGAACTTCTTGGCGACGAATCGCGAGCAAAAGGCTCCCACGTCTTGCTCGCCCCCACCATCAACCTGCACCGCAACATGTTGGGTGGCCGCAACTTCGAATGTTTCGCCGAAGACCCCTTCCTTTCGGGTGCTCTCGCCGCAGGGATCATCTCTGGCGTGCAATCGAAAGGCGTCGCCACCACCGCAAAACACTTTGTGGCCAACGATTCAGAATTCGAGCGCAATACCATCGACGTGCAGGTCGACGAACGCACGCTGCGCGAGGTCTACCTGGTGCCATTTGAGATGGCGGTGAAGCAGGGCAAAGCCTGGGGCCTCATGAGCTCGTACAACCGTGTCAACGGCGTGTTCGCTTCAGAAAATCGATGGCTCATCACCGAGGTGTTGCGCGACCAGTGGGGCTTCGACGGCTTCGTTGTTTCCGACTGGTTTGCGCTTCGGTCGACAGCAGCTTCGGTGCTTGCAGGCACCACCCTTGAGATGCCTGGCCCGGGCAAATTTTACGGCCACCATTTACGCGAAGCCCTCGACGCAGGTGCGATCGCCGAAGACCATCTCGATCCGCTGGCCGCCGACATGCTCACCGTCCTCGAACGCACTGGCGCCTTCGAGGGCATCGGGGGCGAAGACGAAAAGCCTCTCGACCGGCCCGAAGACCGTGCCCTCATCCGGCGAGCTGCCATCGCCGGAACGGTGCTCCTCCAGAACAACGGCGTATTGCCGCTCGACCCGACGAAGCTTGGGTCGGTCGCCGTCATCGGCCCCAACGCCATTGCGGCAAAGGTGATGGGCGGCGGCTCGGCGACGGTTCGTTCGTACCGAGTGGTGAGCCCACTCGCGGCGCTCACCGAGCGACTCGGCGAAACAGCAGAAGTCCGTTTTGCACCCGGCTGTGACATCGACCGGACGGTTCCTGCGCTACGCACCCCACTCCTCGACGGTCCAATGACCCTCGAAATCTTTGCCGGACAAGAACTCGAAGGTTCGCCAGCCGCCACCAGCACCGCCGAGCAAGCCTCGATGATTTTCTTTGGCGAGCCGGCACCTGGCGTAAATGGCGCCTCCTATTCAGCCCGACTCACCGGTTCGTTCACGGTGTTAACTGGCGGCCTTCATCGGTTCAGCCTCGTGCAAAGCGGACGGGTCCGGGTGATCCTCGACGGCGACGTCATCATCGATGCGACCGAAGGCGACTACGGCAAGAGCGACGAGTTTTTCGGCATGGCCAGCGCAGAGATCGCCGCCGAAGTCGAGCTTGCCGAAGGCACAACCCACGACCTGGTGGTCGAGTACTCAAACCGCGACGCGGTCCTGCTGTGTGGGTGTCGACTCGGCATCGTCACGCTGGCCGAGCGCGACCTCCTCGGTGAGGCAGAGGCCCTCGCCGCCCAGGCCGATGTGGCGATCGTCGTCGTCGGCACGAACGACGACTGGGAGACTGAAGGACGCGATCGCGATCACTTCGCCCTGCCCGGCGATCAGCCCGAGTTGATTCGCCGCATCTCTGCGGTCAACCCAAACACCATCGTGGTCATCAACACCGGCGGACCTCATCAGCTCGACTGGCTCGACCTTCCGGCGGCCACGTTGTCGGTCGGCTTCGCTGGCCAAGAGCTCGGCAACTCGCTTGTCGACGTGTTGTTCGGCGACGCCGATCCCGGCGGCCGGATGAACACGACAATTCCGAAACGTATCGAACAGGCTGCCTCCTACCTCAGCTATCCCGGCGAAAACAGCGTCGTCCGGTATGGCGAGGGCCTGTTCGTCGGTCACCGCTGGTTCGATGCCCGCCACATCGAGCCAGCGGTCCCCTTCGGGCATGGCCTGTCCTATGCCACCTTCAGCTGGGGCGACCCGCAGGTTTCTGGCGGCAACACCACCTCGGTCGACTCGCCCGTTGTTGTCGAGGTTGAAGTCACCAACACCAGCGATCGTTCTGGCTCAGACGTGGTGCAGCTGTATGTTGAGCCGCCTCCAGCCATGTTGCACCGACCGGTGCGCGAGCTTCGGGGATTCGCCAAGGTGCACCTGGGTCCGGGCGAGTCGACCGTGGCCCGCATCGAACTCGATCGCCGAGCGTTCGCGTACTACGACACCGCTGATGATTTCTTCGACAATGTGGGAAGCGTGGGCCCTGTTCCTGCAAGCGGCGCCGAGCGCCACACCGAACCCGGCTGGTACGTCGAGGCCGGTAACTATCAGCTCGTCGTTGCACGTTCATCGGCCGATCTTGTAGCGGTGGTCGACCACGAACTGTCGGGCGAAGCGTTCCGGTTCGGTCCGTAGCCCGACGCCCTCCGGTTTTCCTGCTACGAAAGGGGGATGACTGGTGCTGCAGAAGCCTTTGATCCGTCGTCGTTCGAGACAATTTCGGTCGAGATCGACAACAACATTGGTTGGGTAACCCTCAACCGCCCCGACGCCATGAACGCGTTCAACCAGCAGATGCAGGATGAAGTGAAGGCGACATGGAAAGCGTTTCGCGAAATCGATGAGGTACATGTCGCAGTGCTTGGTGCCGCCGGCGACCGCGCCTTCTGTGTTGGTATCGATCGCGGCCAAGACATGAGCGCCATGGGCGGCGGCAAGCTGTATGGCACATCGAACAACTTCATGTACGACGATCCGGGCGACGATCTTGGCGCCAAGGCTTGCGACATGTGGAAGCCCGTTATCGCCGCGGTCAACGGTGTTTGTTGCGGCGGCGCTTTTTATCTCATCGCCGAGGCCGACATCATTATCGCCTCGGAAGATGCCACATTCTTCGACCCACACGTCACCTATGGCATGGCCGCCGTCTATGAGCCGATGAAGATGTTACAACGCATGCCCCTTGGTGAAATTCTTCGGCTCACGTTGCTCGGTAACCACGAACGCATGTCGGCCGAGACCGCTCATCGCATCGGCCTGGTTTCGGATGTGGTTCCGGCCGACGAGTTGCGGGACGCCGCTCGAGTGCTGGCAGAAGCGATTGCGTCGCAGCCGCCGGTAGCGGTGCAGGCCAGCCTGCGGGCGATCTGGGCTGCCAACGACCTCAACCGCAACGAGGCGTTGTCGATGGCACCAGCGATTCTGACGACGGGTATGGATCCCGAGGCCCTCGCTCAGGGTCAAGAGGCGTTCACCTCGGGTAAACGAATTACCCCGCGCATCCGATGAGCGAGCCACGCAACCGACCCGGAGAGGGACCTGGAGAGGGAGCTGGAGAAATTGTTGTTATCGCCGTCCGAAATCAGGACCGCTGGGTGCAGGCATTCACTGACCGGTTTCCCGACCGCAAGATCGTTCTCGGCACCCAAGACGCCACACCCGAAAGCGTCGAATATCTCGTTGGCTGGAAGATCGATTGGGCGCAACTCGGCAACTTTCCAAACCTCAAAGGCGTGATGCTGACCAGCGCTGGCATCGATCACCTCGACTTCTCGCTCATTCCTCCCAAACTTCCAGTCGTACGTTTGATCGACCCGTCGATGTCAACCGAGATCGCTGCGTACTGCACCCATTGGGTTGTTCACTACGCCCGGTCGTTCGATGTCTACGCCAAGCAACAGCAGGCCGCCGTGTGGGAGATCGGGCCGCGCAATCCTGAGGTCACGGTCGGCATCCTTGGTTTGGGAGCAATCGGCACGGTTGTTGCCAATCACCTCACGAGTCTGGGCTACCCGGTTGTTTCATGGAGTCGGTCGGAGAAGGACACCCCCTATGGCCAGCATCATGTGGGCATTGAAGCACTGATGCAGTTCTTTGCTGCGAGCAACACCGTGGTCAACCTGTTGCCACTCAGCGACGCAACCAAAAACATCGTGGGGGAAGCCGCCCTTCGAGCCCTCGGCGACGGCGTGCTCATCAATGTTGGTCGAGGCGGCACCGTCGACACCAACGCGCTTCTCGACGCTCTTTCGGGTGATCTTCACGCTGCCGTGCTCGACGTCTTTGCCACCGAGCCATTGCCGGCCGATTCGCCACTCTGGAGCCATCCCAAAGTCGCGATCACACCGCACATTGCCGGCGAAACGAATCCGTTCACCGCCGTCAAAGTTATCGGCGCAAATATCGACCTGATCGATGACGGGAAAGAGCCTTACCCGTTGGTTACCGCCGCAACTTACTGATCGTTCACCATCACGCTGGCCAGCAGACGAACGTAGGCCGCCTGATACGAGGTTGAGGGTTCAGTGATTTCGTAGGACCGCTCTTCGTTCTCCACCGTGTTCCAGTCGAGGTACACCTTCAGCGGTGGCTGGTCGGCCAAACCCGGCACCGAGCCCGAGTAGGTCGGGTTCGGACCACCAACGAGATACCCGGGCGCCGGGCCGAACGGTGAGGTAATCGAACTGTCGAACGGCGTGCCCTCGCCAAACCAGTAGTGGTAGATCTCCGAAGCAGAGCGCTCCGAACCAAACTGTTCCATATTCGATAGATAGACAAGCCCCATAGGGTTGAGGCCGTGGAACGATTGCAGGTTGGTCGACGCTCGGTCGAGATGTTGCCAGCGATTCGCCGCGTCGACACCCGCCGCAGCAATCAACGCACTCGACGACCCGGCGTTTGCTCTGATCATGTTGCTACCCCAGTGAATGTTGGGCTCGGGCAAATACGAACGGTAGAGGCCGGCCTCGGGAGCGAACCGGACCACATCGTTTCGAGCAGCTCGTCGCATCTCGCGGCGGATCTTGCGGACCTGTGACCGCTTCGCGTTTGGCTGATCTAGGTAGGCCGCGAGCGCGTCTCCCTGTTGCGCTTCGTAACGCCCGTAGCCGGGGTCTCGAACGACCATCGTGTTGCCAAGGTTCCTCCCGATCGCTCGCCGAAACTTCTTCGCTCCGGTGAGCTCGTGAAGGTACACCGCAGCCGTCACCGTTTCACCCAACTGATCTTCACGGGACATGTCGGCATCGCCAGCGGTGACCAGCCCTGGGTCGCAGTCGGTGTCGATCGCGTTTCGGTGAAACCATTTCCACGCCCGCTTTGCTCGCCGGGTCAGGTCGCGAACTTCGGGTTCGAAACCTGACAGGTCGCGAAGCACTACCGCCGTGTGTGCGAACATGCCAGCCGCAGCAATGGTCGCCGACGAACAGGCTTCCTCGTAAAAGCGCGGCAGGCGAACTTCGCTCGGCACTGGCCCTGCGGTGTATTCGGTCTCACCAACCTTGATCAAAACACCACCATCGGGGTTCTGCATCTTCTTGAGCCAGTCGATCTCCCACAACACCTCGTCGACAACGTCGGGAACCCCATTGCCCGACTCGGGAATACCGGCGTCGTCATCGAACACCTGTGGGAAGTCCTGGTAGCTGCTCAGTAGTTGGTGAACGACCGAGTTAGCGAACGTGACGTATTTGTTGGTATCGCCCGCATCGAACCAACCGCCGCTGAGGTCGCGAGCGGTCGCCGGGTTGTTCGGGTCGTCGATCCAGCGAGCCTCGGTGTCCTGGTTCGGCCCGATATAGGCGGCGTCGTCGGTCCACGGGCCGGCGAGCGGACCCTGATGAGCAACGTTGCCGCGGTTATACCAGAACATCTTCATCGCTGCGTCGAGCACGTCGTCATAGACATTGGACCCAATCGCAAACTCGTAGCTCCGCACCCCATTCTCAACGTCGGCGAGGTAGTAGACACCCGGCTCCTGCACGTCGGTGAACTCAAAGGTCCAGCCGCGATCGCCTGACTGTGGGTCGATGCGGCCACGATTCCACTGGGTCGGTGATCCAGCGACGACGGTGCTGCCGTCGCCAGCGCGCCGCAGCTCAATCCGGTTGCCCGGCGAATAGCTTTCGTCACCGTTGAACCCCTCAACCGGATCGGCGAATACCGCCACCTTGGGGCTCACCGGCAAGTAGCCGAACTGGTCAACACGAATCAGCGGCTCGAGCTCGAGCTCGGTGGCCTGTTGCGCTCCCGCAGCGGTAGGCCCGCCAAGCAGCGCCAGCCCCGTCGCAGCCAGCAAACAAGCGAGCACCAAGGTCAAGGTTTGAGTAGCCAGACACCTGCTGCGGTTCAGAATGTTCATCATTGTTCGTACCTTACGCACCGGCACATGAAGCGAACATGAAGCCAGCGAAGATGACGTGAAATACTTCACGCATGACCCAGGCCGAGTTCGACCCACTCGCAAAGGAGCGCGAGCTTCAGACCGAATCGGCCAGCTGGGACACTTCGTCGCCGGTGCCCGCCGAGCCCGGCGATATCGCGACGATCGACGTCACCAAGTGGTTGGCCACACACGACCGGGCCGAACTCGACATCGTTGCTCGCCAGCTTCGGGAAGCGTCGGAGGACACGGGGTTTCATCAACTCGTCGGGCATGGCGTTCCGCAAGGCGACGTAGACGCGATCTTCGCCGCAGCCAAACAGTTCCATGCCCTCCCGCTCGCCGTGAAAGAGACCATCCTGATGGACCGACCGGGCGTTCCGATTGGCGGAATGGGATACCTCCCAGTTGGTGAGCGGAAACTCCCACGGCGCGACAAAGGAAACGTCAACGAAGCGTTCCTCATCAAGGGCGACCGGCATATCGGTTTCGACGACAACCAATGGCTGCCTGAGGCCGTGGCTCCAGGTTTTCGCGCTGCAGTAGAGCGATACGCAGGCGTCATCGCGAACCTGGCACTTCGGATGCTGCCTGTCTGGGCCGCCGCACTTGAACTGCCGCCGACCTTCTTCGACAGCGCGTTCACGCATCCATTCTGGCGGCTACGGCTCACCCGCTACCCACCCGCCGAGCGCGTGTCGCCCGACGATGCGTTTGGCATCGCACCGCACGTCGACACCACGTTCTTTACGCTGCTTCTCCAGGACGGCCCTGGTCTGACCATCTTCAGTCATCGTCGCCAACAATGGATTTCGGTACCGGTCGTGCCCGGCGCGTTCGTCGTGAATTCGGGCGAACTTCTTCGGCAGTGGTCAAACGACAGAGTCCTCAGCACTAGACACTTCGCGAACAACACGGCCGTTGAGGGAGCGGCGTCAACTGACCGTTACTCGATTCCATTCTTCTTCAACGCAAACGCCGACTACCCGATGGAGTGTCTGCCTACCTGCCAAGGGCCCGACAACCCGCCGCGGTACCCGACCATCTCCTACCTCGAAAGCCAAGCGGTCGCTCAGGGCGAATAGCAGCCCGGTATACCCGGCGTTGCTAGACGAGGGGTGCCGTTTCAGTCGCTGGGTCGCCCTGCAAACGCGAATGCCACATCACCCGAGGCTCGCTGAAGTCCCACGGCATTGCCCGGTGCATCAGGCAGCGGTTGTCCCACACCACGACATCGCCGGGTGACCATTGATGGTGATACACCCGGGGCGCAACACACGCCTGCTCACTAAGGTCGGCAAGTAGCTGCTCGGAGTCAGCAGGATCCATACCGGGCACGGCATGCGCGTGACGGCCAACGGCAAGGCACCGTCGACCGGTTTCGGGATGCACTTTCACCAAGGGTCGCAGCGGAACACCCTCGTGCTGAAGTCCGTAGCCGACGTAGTCGCTGTCGTCCGAATGAGTGTGCCCAACCTTCGACTGGCTGTAGTGCAACGAATGGTGCGCCGAGAGGCCTTCGACAACCGCCTTGGTCGCATCGTCAAGCGCATCGTAGGCGGCTCGCATATCGGCCCAGCCGGTCTGCCCGTCTGCCGACGGCACGGTCTCGGCAGAGAACACCGCTCCCTTCGCCTGCACCTCCATGTAGGTGCTGTCGGCGTGCCACCCCATGTTGCCCTTGATGATTTTCATCATGTCGTCGTCGCCTCGCAGTTCACCTTTCGCGGTCACGTTGCTGAGGGCGAAGATGTCAGAGCCACCAATCTGTTCGATGGGACCAAACCGGCGCGCGAACGCGACCTGTGCCGGTCGAGAAAGGTGTTGTCCAGGAAAGATGAGCAGGGCATGTTCGAGCCATGCATCGTAGAGCGCTGCGAACTCTTGCTCGTCGAGTGCGGTGACGTCGATGCCAGTAACAATGGCACCGAACGTCGCGTCGAGTGGCGTGTAGATCGGTGTGGTCGAAGTGCGAGCCATCGAGTCCCCCTGAACGGTCGTGTCTCCAGATTCGCCTGCCAGCGTCCCCAACGCAAGACCCACTCCCCACCCGAAATTTTGATGCAAAGTGACCCGTCACGGTCACTTTGGGTCAAAATTTCGGTTTTTGGGTGGCGGTGGGGGACTTTGGGGTTCCTGGGGATGTTTGGGGATGTGGTGGCGTCACTTCGGGTTGGGGCGTTCGCTTTTTGGGTAGATGGTTTTGATGAGGGCTACGGCGACAACCGTCGCTACCAACTGGGCGCCAATGAAACCGGGAGCGGAGGCTGGTTCGATGCCGGCGAAGGTATCGCTGAACGTTCGGGCGATGGTGACCGCCGGATTCGCGAAGCTGGTCGACGAGGTGAAGTAGTAGGCGCCAGCGATGTAGCCCGACACCGAGAAGGCCGCCATGTCGCTGCGTCCCGATCGCACCACGCCGAAGATCACCAGCAACAACCCAACGGTGGCCACGCCCTCGGCAAACACAAGGTTGATGCTCGACCGATCCTTGGTCGCCCACTCGACCGCCGGCAGATCGAACATGATGTTGGCGGCCATCACGCCGACGATTCCGCCCGCGATCTGCGCCACGATGTACCCCGCTGCGGTCGGCGTATCGATGCCACCAAACGCTCGTTCGGCAAGGGTCACCGCCGGATTGAAATGGGCACCCGACGCGGCGCCAAGCGCCAAGATCAGCGCCAGCAAAACACCCGCTGTGGCCAGCGTATTTTGCAAAAGTTGCAAGCCGACATCATCGGTGAGGTTCTCAGCCATGATGCCTGAACCCACCACGCCCGCCAGAAGAAACGCCGTGCCAACAAATTCGGCGGTGAGCTTTTGGAGCATTCCGACGATGGTACTCATGTCCGACCTGCTGGCGAACAGTAGTGTTGGCCTCTGATGAGCTTTCTTCGCCCCACCATCTTTGCCGCAGAGGCATCCGAGAGCACTTTTCTCGATCAAGAACTCAACGTCATTGTCCTGTTGTCCATCGCCGCCCTCATGGCGATCGCCGTCAAACGAGTACGGGTCCCCTACACCGTCGCCCTCGTGCTGGTTGGCCTTGGTTTCGCGTTCTTTCCAAACTTTGTCGATCTCGAGTTCTCGCCCGACCTGATCCTTGGCCTGCTCGTTCCTCCGTTGCTGTTCGAAGCGACACTTCACATTCCGTGGCCCAAACTCAAAGCCGACCTGCTCCCTGTTCTCCTGACCGCCATTGTGGGAACAATGTTCGGCACCTTCTTTATCGCCTGGGTCATCTGGGCGGTCGTCGGTATTCCCTGGCTGGCCGCCGTTGCCTTCGGTGCGCTCATCAGCGCCACCGACCCGGTCGCGGTCATTGCGTTCTTCAAATCGCTGGGCGTGGCCAAACGGCTCTCGGTCATCGTCGAGGGCGAGAGCCTTTTCAACGACGCTGTGGCCATCGTCGCCTTCAACCTCGCTCTGGCCGCCGCAGTACCCGGCGCCAAGTTCGGCGTACCCGACGCAATCGGCGAGTTCTTCATCGTCGGCGCAGGAGGTCTGGCCGTTGGTCTGGTTCTCGGGTTAATCGTCAGCTTGGTGATTCTCGCCCAAGTCGACGACCCGCTCATCGAAACCACCACCACGCTGGCGCTGGCATTCGCCTCGTTCCTCGTCGCCGAAGAGTTCGGGCATATTTTTGGCATCGACGACTTCCACTTCAGTGGCATCCTGGCGGTAGTGGCAGCAGGCCTTGTTGTCGGCAACCTCGGCTTTGCCAACACCTCACCCACCACTCGCCTCACGCTCGACAACTTCTGGGAAGTGCTGGCGTTCCTCGCCAACTCGATGGTGTTCCTCGTCATCGGCCTCGAAATCGACCTCACCGAACTCGGCGAACACATCCCTGATGTCCTGGTAGCCATCGCCGTGGTGGTCGTTGGCCGAATCGTCGTCATCTACGGCATCGGTGCCTTCCACCAGGTGATTCAGCCCAAGCGCAAGATCCCGATGGGATTTCGCCACGTGCAGTACTGGGGCGGTTTGCGTGGCGCCATCTCGCTCGCGCTCGCCCTCACGCTTGCCGAGGCCGACTTCGATCAAAACACGGTCGACACGGTGCTCCTCATGACCTTTGGCGTAGTGCTCTTCACGCTCCTCATCCAAGGCACCACCATCGGAACGCTCATCAACCGTCTCGGATTGGCAGGGCAGGCCGAGTCGGAGAAGGAACAGCAGATGCGCCAAGCCCGCATCTTTGCCATGCGCAGCGGGCGGGCCGAACTCGAACGGCTGGGCGAAAACGGTGTGTTGTTCAGCGATATGACCTCCGCCCTAACCCAGACCTACGACACGCAACTCCACGAAGCGAAGACCGACCTCAGTAGTCATTTCCGAGCCCACCCCGAACTCGAAGTCGCCATGCTGCTTCAGGCCCGACGCGACGCGGTCACCGCCGAACGAAGCGGGGTAGCCGACATGGCCCGCCGCGGGCTTGTCACCGAGTCGGTAGCCCATTCGTTGACGATCGAATATAACGATCGTCTCGCAGCTCTCGATCTCATTGAAGAGCGCTGGGAAAGCGATGCCGAACCCGATGCTCACCACTAGAACACGCAGCCCACGACCATGACTGAACTTTCAGACACTGCCGAAATTATCTACGTGAGCTGGGGTGGCACGGGCCGAGGCGCGTCACTTCGGAGCGCCTATCAGCAGGCCATCGCTGCGAACCGTGGGCTTCTCTACCTCGCCATCCTCGATGAAGAGCATTTCAGCGATGTCGAAGACAACCTGTTGAACGTCGTAGGTGACGAGCTTCAGTGGCTGATCGACACGCAGGTGCGATTGGTGCAACAAGAGCTGGGCAACGATGTTCCCGTGCGGGTGATGGTGCGTAGTGGCGATATCGATGACGAGGTAACCGAAGTCATCCAACTGGTCGGCACCAACCTTGTCCTGATCGGGGCGCCGGTTCCCCTTGCTCGCCATACATCGGTCGACGAGTTCGTGAACATTTTGACGTCGCGCACCGGCACCACGGTCGAAGTGGTTGAACCAACGAGCGGCGACGGCCGACTCAGTCGAGGGTGATCACAACAGCCGCGTCAGTGCCGCTGCCTTTGCCAATCATCTTCATGATCTTCCCAAAGAACGTGATCGCCGTGTACTGATAGCTGTACTTGGCCTTGAGAATCTTGGCGATACGTTCGAACTCGGCGCCGGTTACCACAGCGGCGGTACCTGACACCTCTTCGCTTCCGTCCTTGACGTTGCCCTTCGAATCACTGGCCTGCAGCAGTACTTTCGGGTTGTTGTTTGCCCGTTTCACTTTGTAGCTCGATGACGACGTGGTGAATCCCACGGTTCCATCTCCGAGGTCGGCAATCCATACCGGAAGTGGCTTGGCCGTACCGTCCTTTTTGTACGTGGTGAAACTGACGTACTTTTCGTTTGCAATCGTTGCTCCGCTCATGCTCGCACGCTAGCGAAGTTTTGGGTTGCGTTGCTAGGGGTTCAAGCGATCGAGCCGGGAAGCACCTCAGAGAGGTGCGAGATGTGTTCGGGCCCGATACCGCAACAGCCGCCGACGACTTGGACTCCCCTACCCACCCATCGGGTGCAATCTTTGCCGTACTGCGCAGGGCTCACCACATCGATGAACTGCCAGTTTGGATGGATCCACTTACCGGTCTGCGCGTACACCCCAAGAGGTCCGTCCCACATCGGCTGGACACTATCGAGGCACGCATCGATATCTTCGGTTTCGGTGTGCATGATCGAAAGCACCTCGATCGGATAGTCGGCGATGGCCGCAATCGCATCGCCCAGGGGCTCCTCGCCCATATGCATCACCGGCTCGCCGTTTCGCATGACACAACTCAGACCCACCCAAAGCGGGAGGCCCACTGTCGCTGCAGCCTCAATTGCGAGAAGGGTCCGAGGAATGTCGCGCATCATCTCAAGAACGAGTACCTCTGCACCCGAGTCGGCTTGGATCCGTGCCTGGTCTTCGTAGTTGCGCCGCTCGATACCGGCTGGCGGGACCTCACCGCTCTGTTCGGTAGTGGAGATCGACGCGGCGACTACCACCTGAGGGGCAGCCGAAGCATCCCGTCCAGCGATCGCTATTTCGATCGCCGCGCGGTTCGCGGTGACGAAGTCATCTTCGCCGTAGCCAGCCTGCTCAAGTATGTGGCGCGAACTCGCATAGGTGTTGGCGATAATCAGCTGCGCTCCGGCCGCAATATGCGACTCGTGCACTGCTTGCAGGACTTCGGGATGTGTGAGAGTACTGGCGCCGCACCAGGCGCCCTGCACCATCGGCACACCGTTGCGCTCGAGTTCGGTACCAGTTGCTCCGTCGATGATGACGACCTCGTCACGAGCCAATCTGTCATGCAGAGCCGAAACGTTTTCCCTGATCATCGCCACATTGTGGAGATCGAACGACCGGTCAGACAAGGCGGGCTGTCGACGACTTGTCGTTGGTTGGGAGAACCTCAAGCCGCAGCGTGAGCAGCCAGGCGAGCACAACAAAGGCCAACGAGCCGACAAGCGCAAGCGTGAGTCCACCCCACAAATACAACAAGCCCGACAACAACGTGCCTACAAGACGGCCAGCAGCGTTCGCCGAGTAGTAGAACCCAACGTCGAGCGCCACGGCGTCGTCGCCGGAATACGCAAGGATCAGGTAGGAGTGCAACGACGAGTTGACCGCGAACACCACGCCGAACACCACAAGTCCACCCACGATCGACGCTGTGGTCGCGATGTCGAGACCAACAAAAACGGCGATGGCAGCCGACACCACGGCAAGCAGAAATGCCCAGACCCGGGCTCCCGAAACCTCGCCCCGTGCGACACCTCCGCCGAACGTCAGCACACGCGGAGCTACGGACTGCACCAGCCCGTAGCCGATGACCCACGCTGCAAGAAAGGCGCCGATTCCTTCAAACGTCCAGCCGAGTTGCTCGGCAAGAAATACCGGCAGCGCGACAACAAACCAGATGTCGCGTGAGCCGAAAAGGAAGAACCGGGCCGCCGACAAACGGTTGATCGCTGGGCTCTTTGACAGAATCGAACGCAATGGCTGCTTCGACTTCGACTTTCCGATATCGCCGTCAAGTAACACCATCACCACAAAGAGAACTGCAGCGAGCACGCCGGCCATCGACAAGAGCGCAGGCCGGTAACCAATCCACGACAGCAGCGCTGCACCAACAAAGAAGCCCACACCCTTCAGTGCGTTCTTCGATCCGGTCAACAGTGCCACCAGTTTGAACAACGCTCCGCTGGCATCGCCGGCAACAAACTTCACGGCACTCTTCGAGCTCATCTTGGTGAGGTCTTTCGCGATCCCTGCTAGGGCCTGCACGCCCATGACGAATCCAACCGACAGCCACTCGGGCCAACTCGCCTGCTGCAACGTGAGCGCTGCGAGTGCGACCACCTGCAGCGCAAGCCCGGCAACAAGAGTTCGGTTGAGGCCAGTTCGAGATCCGACCCAGCCACCGAGCAGGTTCGTGACGATGCCCATGAACTCGTACAAAAGAAAGAGGAACGCAATGGCAATCGCCGAGTACCCGAGGTCGTGGAAGTGCAGCAGGACCAACAGACGAAGGGCACCGTCGGTAACGGTGAACGCCCAGTAACCAGCGGTTACCAGCGCGTAGTTACGCGGCGTCACGCCCGCCTCGAGGTCACCGCATCACGAGCCGGGCAGGGCATCGGCCACCTTCGCCGCCAGTTCAGCCATGCGGAAGGCGTAGCCATATTCGTTGTCGTACCAGATGAGTATTTTGGCGAGTCGGTTGTCGATCACCATGGTCGACGGTCCATCGACAATTCCCGACCGGGTGTCGTTGGTGTAGTCGGCCGAGACCAAGGGTCGGCTCTCAAACCCAAGAATGCCAGCAAGCTCTCCCTCCGCGGCGCTACGCAGCAGGCCGTTGATTTCGTCGACGGTGACGTCGCGTGTCATCGAGAACGTGGCGTCGGTCAGCGAGGCGTTGAGCAGCGGCACCCTCACCGCGGTGCCGTTGAGCTTCCCGGCGAGCTCGGGATAGATCATGGTGATGGCGGTGGCCGACCCGGTAGTGGTGGGGATCAGCGAGTTGAGAGCGGAGCGAGCTCGACGAAGATCCTTATGCGGCTTGTCGACAACCACCTGGGTGTTGGTCACGTCATGGATGGTGGTGATGGAGCCCCGCTCGATACCGATGCTCTCGTGGAGCACCTTCACGACAGGGGCAAGACAGTTGGTCGTGCACGAAGCTGCCGTGACGATGTGGTTGATCGTGGTGTCATACAGGTGGTCGTTGCAACCCATCACGATGTTGAGAACGCCATCGCTGTTCACCGGTGCCGCAACGATGACCTTGCGCACTCCCCGACCAAAGTACGGCTCAAGCGTTTCGGTGCTGCGAAACTCGCCGCTGCATTCGAGCACGATGTCGACGCCGTAGGCGCTCCAGTCGCAGCCAGCCGGCGAGTCAAAGTTTGAGTAGCTCACCGAACGGCCGTCGATCACGATTGTCGACCCGTCGACCGAAACCTCGCCATCGAAACGACCGTGTACCGAGTCGAACTCAAGCAAGTGCGCAGCGGTTGCCGCGTCGCCGTGCAGTTCGTTGATGTGCACCAGCTCTAACTGCGGGTGTCGTGGAAGAGCACGAACAGCCAGACGACCAATGCGACCGAATCCGTTGATTCCTATGCGGATTGCCATTGAAGGTCAGGCACCAACACCGGGGCCATCAGTGGCCTCCCCGGCAAACGCTTGCGCCTTGGTCATCCAGTCTCTGGCGGCATCACCGACGATCTGCAACGCCGTGTCGTCAACATGCCGGCGTTGGGTAACGACCAGACAAAAGTCTTCCGCTAAGCCGGTAACCGAGTCGGCAGCATCGGCTTCGCCGAAGGTCCACGTGTCGCCCGAAGGGGCTTGCAGGGTTACCCGCACGGGAGCTTCCGGAACATCGAGCTTGCGGTTGATGTAGGTCCAGCCCCGGGTGATGAACCCCAGTTGCGCGATGTGTTTGAGCCGGTCGGTTGCCTCGCGCGAAGCCCCGACCGTGTCGAGGATGTCCTGGCCGTGGGCCCATACCTCCATGAGGCGGGCGGTAAGAAACGACTTCGAGCCCATCGACGGGCCGTACCAGATAACCCGGTCTTCGTTGGCTAAACCCTCGGCGGCTGTAGCCAACACCTGTCGGTTGGTTCGCCACGCTGCGAGGAGCTCGGTCGCCGACATCGCGCGGTACTCGCCGAGCAAATAGTCGTCGGCCGCTTCGGGACCGCCGGTCATTGCCCCGATAGTCGGCGCGAGCGATGCAGTGAAGGCATCGGGGTCGCTGATGGCCATGGCCGCCGTGTTGTCGAAGTAGGTCAGATGACCGATTTGATCGGCCACGCTCCAGCGTGGGCTCGGCGTGTCCAAAGCCCATTGCTCGTCGGCGAGGGTCACTATCACCGCATCGAGCGCTGCCTGCTCGGCCAACAAGTCGGCCAGCACTTCTTTGACGTCCATTGTGGTAGTCCCCCTACCCAGTCGCGTATACGCCCAAAAATACAACAAGCCGCCAGCCCGAGGGCCAGCGGCTTGGTGATACTACGTTATTGGATTCAGATAGCCCGAACGTTCTGGGCTTCTTCACCCTTGCGGCCTGGGGCCACATCGAACTCTACTTGCTGACCTTCGTCGAGTGATTTGTAGCCTTCACCCTGAATGTTCGAAAAGTGAACGAACACGTCGTCCTGACCTTCACGTGAGATAAAGCCGAAGCCCTTCTCTGCGTTGAAGAACTTTACGGTTCCTGTTTCTGCCATTGCATTCTCTCTTCACTGCTGAGCTGATCTTGTACCAGCTATGTCCACGCTACTCGTGAAGTTGCAGTAGGAGACGCGCGGCGAGGTGCAAGTTCTCGCGATTGACATGTAGACCGTTGCAATCGCAACGATTGGTCGCAAAAGTAATAGGTTACGAAATCGCCTCAACGACGCACAATCACCGAACTACCGTGCCCGAACATGCCGTAGTTGATCGACAGACCAACCTTGGCATCGGCGACCTGACGACCTCCGGCCTGCCCACGGAGCTGCCAGGTGAGCTCACAAACCTGCGCGATTGCCTGGGCTGGGATGGCTTCGCCGAAGGCTCCGAGGCCACCCGAAGCATTGACCGGAATCCGTCCGCCGATCGACGTATCGCCTGCGTGGAGAATTTTGGTTGCTTCGCCTTCGGCACACAGTCCGAGGTATTCGTACCAGTCGAGTTCGTACGCCGAGCTGAGGTCATAGACCTCGGCTAGGTCGAGGTCGTCGGGTCCGACGCCAGCCTCGTCGTAGGCCACCTGCGCGATGTCGCGCTTGAAGGTGTGTTCGGCGTCGCCAACAGCATTCCACGAGTCGGACGCAAGGTAGGGCATATCGACGATCGCGTTGGGGTAGGTGGGACCTACCGTTGAGATCCCCGATACGCGAACCGGGTCGCTGATGCCTCGCGACTTCGCGTATTCCATGCTCGAAACCACGAGCGCCGCGCCGCCATCGGAGGTTGCGCAAATCTCGAGAAGTCGAAGCGGATCGGCGACCACCGGCGAATTCTCGACGTCTTCGACGCCGAATTCTTTGGGGTACCGAGCATTTGGGTTGTGTACACCGTGGCGAGAGTTCTTGGCTTTGACCGTTGCAAAGTCGTGTGGCGTGTCGCCGTAGAGTTCCATGCGGCGACGGGCGTAGAGCGCGAAGTAGACCGGGTTGGTGACACCGACCATGTGAAAACGCAGCCAGTCGGGGTCGTCGGGTCGGGCGTCGTCGCCAACCGGGGCGAAGAAACCTTTGGGTGTCGTGTCGGCGCCCACCACCAGAGCCACGTCGCAGACCCCGGCGTGGATCTGTGCACGGGCGATGGACAATGCGGTGGCGCCGGACGCACAAGCGGCGTAGCTCGACGAAAGCTGAGCGCCTTGAAAGCCGAGGGCGTTCGCGAATGTCGAACCCGACACCCAGCCGGGGTAGCCGTTGCGCACGGTGTTGGCACCCGACACCAAACCAATATCTTCCCAAGGCACATCGGCGTCGGCCAACGCGTCGCGTGCCGCTTTGGCACCGTATTCGACAAAGTTGCGGCCCCACTTACCCCAGGGGTGCATGCCTGCGCCAAGAATCGCGATGTCTTCCATTAGTTGCCTTCCTGTACTGCAGATGCTTCAGGTTTTTGTGTTTCGGAGCCGCTGGTTTCGGGCTCCCACTTCCACACCATGTATTGGTGGTCGTCGTCTTCGTAGAGCACGTCGATGATCATCTTTACCCGCATTCCCACGTGCAGATCTTCGACCACGATGCCCGGTGCCATTTGTCCGAGCACCACGAGTTTCTCGTTGTCGAGTTCGACTGCGGCGATCACGATCGGCACGAATGGTTCGGTAGTGATGACGTAGGGCTTGGGCGGCGGGTAGCTGCTTGTGGTGAACGACCAGATCGTGCCGGTGTTGCTGAGCAGCACCTCGGCCCGCTCGGTTTCGCCGAACAACGCGGGGTCGTTGCCGCCCATGTTTTTGGGGAAGAAGTAACTATCGCGCGCTCCACCTTTGCCGCCGATGAGACGGGGATCTTCCCCGTCGTCACCCATCGTGAACAGCCCTTCTACCGCGGGCACTTGGGTCTTTGTCACGAACTACTCCTCCAAGTTTCTGACGGGCCGTCAGAAACGTCGACTCAGGTCAGAATAACGTCCACGACCCCAAAGCACGATCTCACGAGCGCGCGTTTTCGTCGTGCCAGACAAGCGCTCCGTTCGCTGCGGCGACGCCAGAGCTGAAACAGGCCTGCAAAAGGTAGCCGCCGGTCGGCGCTTCCCAGTCGAGCATCTCTCCAGCAAGAAAGATTCCTGGGCGGCTCTGCAGCATGAGCCGGTTGTCGAGTGCATCGAATGAAATGCCGCCAGCAGTCGAGATCGCCCGATCGATTGGCATCATTGCTTCGCCGGCGAGCGGCAGAGCTTTGATGAGCCCAGCGAGATCGTCGACCACGGTGGGAATAGCGTTGCCGGTTGCTTCGCGCAGCAACGCGACCCGCACCTTGTCGACGCCGGCTTTGCGCAGCCAAGTAGACACCGAGTCTTTCGGCCGCCGGGCCTTGGTGAGCTGATCGACCACGCGGTTGTGCGCGAGGTCGGGACGAAGGTCGATCTTCATCGACCAGTGCTTGTCGGCCTGGAGCAACTCTCGAAGCCGAGCGCTATGGGCGTATACCGGTCCGCCCTCGAGCCCCGAGCGGGTCACCATTGCGTCGCCGCGAACCGAACAGCCAGCGACGTCGATCGCTATGTTCTTCAACGGGTGACCGGCAAACCGTTCGACCATCACCGGTGTCCATTGCCGTTGCACGCCGCAGTTCGTGGGGGCGAAAGGCACGGTCGCAACACCAGCGTTGACGAAGTGGTCGAGCCATCCGCCATCAGAACTCACTCGCGGCCAACTGGCTCCGCCGAGCGCGAAGATCGTGATGTCGGGGGCAACCAGAACCTCAGCATGGTCTTCGCCAGCCGCTGCGAATCGCAACGAACCACCGTCGGAACTGACCCACCCGTTCCAGTGGTGACGAGTCGCAAACTTCACGCCGAGACCGTCGAGTCGCGCCAGCCATGCCCGCAACAACGGGGTTGCTTTGAACGATTCGGGGAACACCCGCCCGCTCGTGCCAACAAATGTTGGTTCGCCCAGACCCGCGCACCATTCCCGGAGATCGTCGGGCGAAAAGGCGCGTACGACGTGTTCGAGCGCGGACCGGCGGTTGCCGTAGCGCCCAAGAAGGCTGTCGAAGTCCTCGGAGTGCGTGATATTGAGCCCGCCACGGCCGGCCAGCAAGAACTTGCGACCGAACGAAGCTCGTTGGTCAAAGACGGTGACTGATACGCCTGCACTGGCAAGGGTCTCGGCTGCGATTAGCCCAGCTGGGCCACCACCGACGACGGCTGCAGTCGGTGGTGTGGCGGCGGCAGGAGACACCGACGCAGCCTACGAGGAGAACTCCGGTCCTTGGTACACACCAGACACCAAGGGTCGGTAGCAGCGGAAATCCGGTGCCGCGCACGCGGGCCCGCTGTTACCTTCGACGTATGACCGATGATGCGATCGAGAGGTTCTATCAGCAGGACTATGACGAGGCGGCCCGCCTTGCGAGAGGAGCCGGGCTGCTCGAACTGCTACGAACCCAGCAGATTATCGCTCCACATCTGACGGGAAACGGATTGCAGATCGCCGACGTCGGCGGTGGGCCAGGTGTGTACTCGATGTGGCTGGCATCGTTGGGTCACCATGTCAGGCTGATCGACCCGGTGCCTCGCCATATCGAGCAAGCGCTTGGCCAGCAACACTCGCGGGGTTCGGTCGACCCGGTTGTCGGTGACGCTCGACGTCTCGATCTCGACGATGACTCCCTCGACGTCGTGCTGATGCTTGGACCGCTCTACCACTTGCAAGAACCAGGCGATCGTGCAGCTGCGTTGACCGAAGCGATGCGGGTTCTCAAACCCGGTGGTCGATTGTTTGCGGCAGCGGTTTCTAGATTTGCGTCAACCCATGACGGCATGGCTCGACGACTGCTACTCGACCCGAAGTTCGTCGACGTCTCCAAAGTCGACATCGAGACTGGGCGTCATGAAAACCCAGATCGACATCCCGACTGGTTTACCACCGCGTATTTTCATCATCCGACCGAGCTACGCGACGAAGTCGCAGACGCAGACTTTGAACACGTGGCGGTCGTTGGCATCGAGGGACTTGCCGGTTGGTTCGACGACCTCGACCAGCGGCTCAACGACCCCCAGGAGCGGGCAGCGATACTGGCCGCTCTCGAACGAGTCCAAGAAGAGCCCAGCCTCCTCGGCGTAAGCGCCCACCTGCTCGCGTCGGGAGTCAAGCCAGGGTGAATCTCTGAACCATTTCTGGCCCGAAACCCCAGCCGAAGTGCCGCTATTCGGCTGGAGTTGCTCCCTGCGTAAATCGCGCGGCACGATGTGACGGCACTATCTCTTCTGGTTTTCTCCCGAACGCCAGAAGAGCACAACTACATATTCCTCGGGGTAGGGGTGAAAGTCCCAACCGGTGGTGATGCGTGATCTGTTCGCAGTGAACGACAAGCCCACGAGCGGCTTTGGGAAACCGGAGTGCAGCTGAGCAGGTGTGATTCCTGGGCCGACGGTCAGAGTCCGGATGGGAGAGGAACTCTTAGTATGTTCACCGGTTTGGTGGAAGAGCTCGGTCGCGTGACTGCGCTTGAATCTAGTGGTGACGGTATTCGGCTGCAGGTGGCGGCGGAATTTGTCATTGATGACATCGAGATGGGCGCGTCCATCGCGATCAATGGTGTGTGTCTCACCGTCGTCGCGTTCGATGAAGGGCACTTCTCGATCGATGCCGTTCCCGAGACTATGGAACGATCGAATTTGGGCTCGCTTGTGCTTGGATCGACGGTCAATCTTGAACGATCGGTTCGAGCTGTGGATCGCCTTGGTGGCCACATCGTGCAGGGTCATGTGGACGCAACGACCACGATCACCAAGATTGAGGCGTACGACGACGGGTCGTGGCGATATCACTTTGCGCTCGATGCCGACACGGCTCCGTACGTAGTCGAAAAGGGTTCGATCACGATCGATGGCATCAGCCTGACGATTGCATCGCTCGACGACGACGAGTTCTCGATTGCCGTGATTCCTCATACCGCAGAGGTCACAACGCTTGGCAGCCGCCAGGTGAACGACCTTGTCAATCTCGAAGTCGACGTGCTGGCGAAGTACGTCGAACGTCAACTCCGTCTCATGGGACAGGTGAACTAGCCAATGACAGCACAAGAAACCATGCTCGACTCGATCGAAGATGCGCTTGAAGTGTTTGCTGCCGGGGAGTTTCTGGTGGTCGTCGACGACGAAGACCGCGAGAACGAAGGAGACCTCATCATTGCAGGCGACGCGATCAACGAAGAGAAGATGGCGTTCATGATCCGCCACACGAGCGGAGTAATCTGCGCTCCGCTGACCGACACCCGAGCCGAGGAGCTTCGCCTGCCGTTGATGGTGAGCGAGAACACCGAATCGCATCGGACCGCCTTTACCGTCACGCTCGATTTGACCGATGGGTCTTCCACTGGCATCTCTGCTAAAGACCGAGCGCGGACGATCAACCGGATGGCGGATTCGTCGTCGGTTGCCGGTGAATTTGCCCGTCCGGGACATATCTTCCCGTTGCGTGCTCGCCCGGGAGGAGTCCTGAAGCGGGCTGGCCATACAGAAGCGGCTGTTGATTTGTGCCACATGACAGGACGGCCGCTCGTTGGAGCTATCTGTGAGATCGTGAACGATGACGGCACGATGAAGCGCCTCCCGGAGTGCCGCAAGTTTGCTGACGAACACGGGCTGTTGGTGATCTCGATCGCGGATCTGATTCGTTATCGCCGGGCCAGCGAGAAACTGGTCGAGCATTTCGCTGAGGCGACGATCCCCACGATCTACGGCGACTTCACCGCTCACGCCTACCGTTCGCTGCTCGATGGCGAAGAACATCTCGTGTACTCGATGGGCGACATCGCATCATCTGTGGCTCCCCTTGTCCGGGTGCATTCAGAATGCCTGACCGGTGACATTTTGGCTTCGGAGCGATGCGACTGCGGCTACCAGCTGCAGACCGCACTAGCGATGATTGCCGAAGAGGGATGCGGAGTGTTGGTCTACCTGCGTGGGCATGAAGGACGTGGCATTGGTCTTGGTCACAAGATCCGGGCCTACGCATTGCAAGACAACGAGGGGCTCGACACCGTCGACGCGAACACAGCTCAAGGTTTGCCGATCGATTCTCGAGAATACGGCATCGGGGCAAACATCCTGGCCGACCTTGGTGTGAGTTCGATGCGACTGATGACAAACAACCCTGCGAAATACGGCGGTCTCGAAGGTTATGGCCTCGACATTGTCGAGCGAGTGGCGATCGATATCGAATCGACCCCAAATCGCCAGCGATACCTGGCAACCAAACGAGAGCGAATGGGTCACCTATTGAGCAACCGTGAGGACGATAACTAATGGCCAGTGGCGACGACCGAGCACACAAGCTTGAGCTCGACGGCTCAGATTTACGAGTCGGTTTAGTCAAAGCCCGATGGAATGCCGAGGTTGTTGACCGTCTCGCTGCGGGTGCTCGGCGGGGGCTCAGCGGTTACGGCGTTGAGGTCATCGAGGAGCTGACGGTGCCGGGCGCCTTCGAACTTCCGTTCGCAGCGAAACAGCTTGCTCTGTCGGGTCGAGTCGATGCCATCGTGGTTGTGGGAGCAGTGATCCGTGGTGAGACCACGCACTACGAACTGGTTGCCGGGGAGTGCGGGCGCGGAATAATGGATGTGCAACTCGAGACCGGAATCCCCATAGGGATGGGCGTACTCACCGTCGAAAACGTTGCACAGGCAAACGCCCGAAGTGAAGACGCCGGCGGTCACAACGTCGGCGAAGAGGCGGCCACAGCGGCAATCGAACTCGCCAGTCTGTAGCACGACTTGTCAGATGGTGATCGTTGGCTTGCTCAGATTTGTTTGATGGCGTGTTCGCGTTCTTTCACGAATGTAAGGGTAAGGAATGGGGTGGGTCTGGCAAGGGATAATCGATCTTGGACCCCCGATTGTCGGGTTTCTCAGTTGTGTGGCCGTTGTGTTGACGTACTATTTCCAAACGCCAAGCAGGTTGGCATAATCATCGGTCCACAACACGTCGCTGTCGCCGAGCTCTCGCCAGCCGGGGGCAACCTCGAAGGAGCCCGAAGGGTCGAGCAACACCCAGGTCGAGGCAAACGCACCCGTCTCAAGCGCCTGTGGGTCGGGGAAGAATCGGCGAATGTAACCGTCGACGCCGATTTCGGCGGAGATGCCAGCAAGTACCGGTTCTAGGTCGAAGTGGCGGTTGGTGATATGCACCATCACGACGCCGTCGGGCGCCTTCTGAAGGTAGCTGTCGATTGCCTCGATGGTGACAAGGTGAATCGGAATTGCATCTGAGCTGAATGCATCGACAATGACAGCGTCGAAGGTGCCGTCCATGCGGGCTAGCTCGATGCGCCCGTCCCCGACGATGGTCTCAACGTCGGCTTCGGCATCGCTCAGGTAGGTGAACAACTCGGGATCCTCCGCGATCTCGACCACCTTGGGGTCAATCTCGATGAAGGAGTACGAGTCGGAGTTGGATCCATACGCCACCAGCTCGCCAGCACCGAGACCGATCACCGACACCCGCTGCGGTTGCAATGACAACCCGCCCAACACATCGCCCAGCGGACCCGCCGGGTGGTAGTAGCTGGTGGGTTGGTCGGGGCTAACGGCAAGCTGACGGCCATGAATGGTGGTGCCAGCGAACAGCAGCCGATCGCCTTCTGCGGTGTCCTGCACCGCATAGGTGCCAAAGAATGATCGATCGCGAAACACCGCCTGGCCAGACTGTCCGAACACAACGGCCACCAAAATTACGGCCACGGCGCCGGCGAGAGCTTGACTTCGACCAAGTCGGAGAAACGCGATGATCCCCGCCAAGCCGTACACCAGGGCGGCCAACTGGGGCCCGGAGCCGGTTTCGCTACCCCCGGTCTGCAGGCTGTAGCCCACGGCCACGATGGCAGCGATGATCAGCCAAGTAGCCGGGTGTCCCCACGACCGCGACGAACCAATGGTGAGAGCGACGGTGATCACGATGGCTAGTGGGTACTCCCACACCCGGTCGAACAGCACGGGTGCCAGCAGCGCAACGGTGGCGCCGCCCACTACCCCACCGGTCGACACCCACGAGTAGAACTCGGTGAGCCGCTCCACCGGCGGCCGGTCCTCGGCCAGTCGAAGATGACAATACAGGGTGGCCGCGAAGAACCAACTCAGATGGATCGCCAGCTGACCAATGAGTAGCTGCTGGCCGACGAAACTGAGCACGAGGCCGATTCCGAGGACGCGCACGACCGAGCTGGCGCCACCGATCAGCTTTGGCGACGGCCGCCCAAAGGCAATGACGAAGGTCAAAAGATACAGCACCAGCGGCACCACCCAAAGCAGTGGGAACGACGCCACGTCGGTGGCGAGGTAACGGGTGACGCCGAGCAACAACGCCGACGGTACCGCTGCGAGCCCGATCCACCGGCCACGACGGGCCCACGTGATCCTGGTCGTCGACTGATGGGTATCGTCATCGTCTCCAACGAGTCGGAGCTTGGGTGACGTGGTTTCGCCCCGTGCGTTAAAAACCACCATGGCGCACGCCATAAACAACCCGATGAGCACCAGATATGCGCCCGCGAACAGCCGGGTTTGGGCATCGAGACCGATGCGCGGTTCGATGACCAGCGGATAGCCAAGAAGCGCGACGATCGAACCCACATTGCCAGCCGCATACAAAAAGTATGGGTCATCCGCGTCGGCGTGTCCGGTGAGCGAGAACCACTTCTGCAACGTCGGGCTGGCGGTTGAAAGCGCAAGAAAGGGCAAACCAACCATGAGCGACAGCACAGCGAGGGTCACCAGCGCAGGATTTCCCGACGTGAGATCCCATCCGGCTGGCACCGTGAGTGGTAGCACCAGCAGCGGGAGAAGGAGCAGACCCAACTGCAACACCAGGTGGCCCTTGCCGCCGACCTTGGTGGAAAGTACGTGCGCCAGCAGGTAACCACCAAGCAGAGCACCTTGGAAGAAGACAAGCGCGGTGTTCCACAGTCCGGCCGATCCGCCAGCCAGCGGCAGCAGCAGTCGACCGACCAGAGGTTGCACGCTGAACACCAACGTCGACGCTACGAAGCTGGTAAGCGTGAACAGGGTGACCAACGCCAGTCCGCGGCCTCGGGCAGTGTTCGGCGCAGACGCGTCGAACTCGTCCAACTCGTCATCGGGGCCTTCGGGCAGCGCTAGTAGAGCCATGGATGTTCCATCGACTCATGCGGACACAATGTGACGATGCTGTGTTCCGGTCGCTACTTCGTCGAAGAGCACTAGCGCTGAGGCTGGTCCGCTTACTGGCTTGTCGATTCTGGACGGCGGCTGCGATAGCGGGCAACATCTACCCATGATCACCAGCACCATGCAGGACATCGAACTTTCGATCACCCACATCTTTCAGCACGGCCGCCGCATTCACGCCGACGCCGAGATCATCACGTACAACGGGCCCGACGAGCCGACGACGTCGATGACCTTTGCGGAGATCGGTGACCGGACCGATCAGCTGGCAGCTGCGCTAGCCAAACTCGGGGTGGCCGAAGGCGACCGTGTCGCAACCTTCATGTGGAACAACAACCGCCACATGGAGGCATACTTGGCGATTCCCTGCATGGGGGCGGTGCTGCACACACTCAATATCCGTTTGTTCCCCGACCAACTTGCCTACGTCATCAACCATGCAGAAGACAAGGTGATCATCGTCGACGCCTCGATCGCCCCGCTGTTGGCGAGGGTGCGCGACCAACTGACCACGGTCGAACACATCATCGTCTGCGGCGAGGGCGACATGTCTGGCCTTGGCGAAACCCTCGACTACGAAACGTTGCTCGCCGCTGAGGAGCCGGGTTACGAGTACCCGGTCGTCGACGAACGTTCAGCCGCGGCCATGTGTTACACCAGCGGCACCACGGGCAACCCCAAAGGTGTCGCCTACTCGCACCGGTCGACCTACATCCATTCGCTGGCTGTGACCTCATCGCAAACGCTGCAGGTAAAAGAAGGCGAACGCATCCTGCTCATCGTGCCGCAGTTCCATGCCAACGCCTGGGGCATGCCGTATGCCGCTTGGTGGGTCGGCTGCGACTTGGTCATGCCGCAGCAATACCTGCAAGCGGGCCCCATCGGCGACATCATCGAGGCAACTCGCCCCACTATTTCGGGTGCCGTTCCCACTGTGCTTATGGATCTGCTCCACAACCGGCCCGACGCCGATCTGAGTTCGATCAAATACATCGTGTGTGGCGGTTCGGCAGTGCCGCGGAGTTTGATGGAGGCCTACGACAAGACCTTCGATACCGAAGTGATTCAGGCCTGGGGGATGACCGAAACAAGTCCGCTCGGCGCCATTGCTCGGGCCCCCAAGAACACCAGCGACGACCCCTATCGCTACCGCGTGAAGACCGGTCGGGTCCTTCCCGGCGTCGAGGTTCGCATCTGCGCCGATGACGGATCGGTCATGGCGTGGGACGGCGACGAGGTCGGCGAGATCGAGATTCGCGGCCCGTGGATCACCGGCGCCTACTACCTCGACCCAACCGAAGAGAAGTTTCACGACGGGTGGCTGCGCACCGGCGACGTCGGCTCGATCGACTCGCAGGGTTTCATCCAGATCACCGATCGAGCCAAAGATGTCATCAAGTCGGGTGGCGAGTGGATCAGCTCGGTCGATCTCGAAAACGAGCTAATGGGTCATCCTGCGGTTCGTGAGGCTGCGGTCATCGGCGTGCCAGACGACCGTTGGGACGAGCGCCCGCTGGCCTGCATCGTGCTCAACGAAGACGGAACCGCAAGCGTCGACGATCTCACGACGTTTCTCACTGACCGTGTAGCAAAGTGGTGGCTGCCCGAACGCTGGACCTTCATCGATGAGGTACCAAAAACCTCAGTCGGAAAATTCAGCAAGAAGGATCTCCGCACCCGCTACGCCAACGGCGACCTCACCATAGAAACCGTCTAACCCAAAGGGGTCAGGCACTTTACGTGCCTGACCCCATAAGTGCCTGACCCCTTTGTTGTTAGAGGATTTGGCTGAGGAAGAGCTGGGTGCGTTCTTCTTGGGGGTTGGTGAAGAAGTGTTCGGGGGTGCCGACTTCGACGATCTCGCCATCGGCCATAAAGACCACCCGGTCGGCTACTTCGCGAGCGAAGCCCATCTCGTGGGTAACACAGATCATGGTCATGCCTTCGGTAGCAAGATCCTTCATCGTGTCGAGTACCTCTTTGATCATCTCGGGGTCGAGCGCCGAAGTGGGCTCATCGAACAAGATGACCTTTGGCTTCATCGCCAGCGATCGAGCGATGGCTACCCGCTGCTGCTGCCCACCCGACATCTGCCCGGGGAACTTGCGAGCCTGATCGGGAATCTTTACCCGCTCGAGCAACTCCATCGCCGTGGCCTCCGCCTCGGCCTTGGGAATGTTGCGAACGTTGCGGGGGGCAAGGGTGATGTTGTCGAGCACCGATAGGTGGGGGAACAGGTTGAAGCTCTGGAACACCATGCCGGTCTCGCGGCGGATGTTCTGAATTGCCTTAATGTCGTCGCTGAGCTCTACACCATCGACAACAATGCTGCCGCGGTCGTGACGCTCAAGCCGGTTAATGCACCGGATAAGGGTGGACTTACCGGAACCGGACGGGCCGATTACCACGACCACTTCCTGCTCGCCCACTTTCATGTTGATGTTCTTCAGCGCATGGAAGTCGCCAAAAAACTTGTCCATGTTGACGACATCGATCATCACTCGACCGTTGCCCCCAACCTGGGTGGCATCGGTGTTGATTGCTGCGGTTTCACTCATCGGTGACCAACTCCCAGTTTGGCTTCGAGCCTTCGGCTCTCTTTAGACATGGTGTACGCAAAGGCCCAATAGCCAATGGCGACGAACAGATAGGTGACACTTGCAAGCCCCTTGCCGACAAATTCCTGCTGAGCGTTTGAGGTATCGGAAACCCGAAGGAACTCAAGAATGCCGATGATCGACAACAGCGACGTGTCTTTGAACAACGCGATGAACTGGCCAACCATTGCAGGGATAACCGCACGCAATGCCTGGGGCAGAACAATGAAACGCTGCACCGAAGCAGCGCTCATACCCGACGCCTGTGCGGCCTCGGTCTGTCCTTTCGGAACGGCCTGAAGACCACCACGCACGATCTCGGCAATGTACGCCGCACTGAATCCGGTGATGACCACAATGGCCAGCGTGAGGTCGGCTGGACGTTCGAAGTCGATCGGCAGGAACAGCGGCAGCATCAGGTTCGAAAAGAGAAGCAGCGAAATGAGCGGCACACCTCGAACGAACTCGATAAAGATCACCGACGCCGTCTTAAGCACCGGCAGATTCGACTTGCGACCCAAGGCCAACAAGATGCCAAATGGCATGCCGAGGGTGATGCCGACAACAGTCGTGAACAACGAGATGTGCAGGCCACCCCAGTTCTCCCAACCGAAGCCGTCATGCGGAATGAGATTCTGGATGACCGCTACGGCGGCCGCAATCACCAGCGCGATTGCGGCACGCACGAGTGTGCCGACGAAACCAACCGGAAGCGTCTCGACCTGACTCAGTTCGCTCATCATCCAGATGAACACCACCAAACCGAGGGCATAGCCGCCGAGACGCGACGTCCCGGCGATGACCAGCATCGAAACGATGAACAGCAGTACACCAATGTAGAGCGCCCGTTGCCGAACGGCAGCCGGCATTCGCCATCCGAGTTCGCGGGTGACAACGATAAGGACAAACGCTGCCGCAAGACCGATGTACGGCATGATCGTACGGGCGAAACTCACAAAGAAGATCGACACCAGCAACACCGGCCAGAAGCGTCGGACCATCTGGCCCCAGCTCTCCTTTACCGGCTCAAGCTCTTGTGAAATGTCGAGCTCGTAGCTGTTGCGAGCCATCGCACCGGTCATCAAACCAGCACCCAAAATCAGCACATAGGCCGAAGCCCACGGCCGCCAAAGCTCTTCTTTGGGGAACTGACCAATAAGGAAGATCCGCAGGTTCGCTCGAATGATCGCGAAGTCGGCATTGATAATCCACTTGAGCCCGAACCATACAAGCGCGGCGGCAGCCAGACCGACAATGAGCGACACGATGCTGTTGGCGGCGTTACTGAAAAGATTCTTCTTCATCCAATCGCCCGGCGAAAGCTTGGCGCTCGGAGGTGTCGAATCGACAGCAAGGGCCGACATGATGTCGTCACCAAGATAATTAGCGGCTTTGTCAACCATTGCGCTACCTCCCCACGATCTGGAGTCGACGGTTAATAAGGTTGCCGACGGCCGAAAGAATCAGCGACAACGTGAGATAGAGCAATGCCAGAATCAAGATGAGCTGCGGCGCCGGCTGCGACTGACCGAACAAATTGTTGATGATGTTGGTGGTCTCGGCAGCGCCGATGGCGATAGCCAACGAACTGTTCTTCGAGAAGTTGAGGAACTGGCTGATGAGCGGCGGGAACGCGACGCGCATGGCCTGGGGCAGCACAACGAATCGGTAGCGCTGGAAGGTGGACAGCGCCAACGCGTTGGCTGCCTCCTCCTGACCTTTGTGCACCGCCATGATCGAACCACGGACAATTTCGGCGATATGTGTCGCCGTGTAGATGACCAGGGCGACGGTGATAGCAGCAAACGGCATCTGGATCCGAAAGCCGTTACTAAATACTCGACCCCGATCGTCGAGCATCGGCTTCGACATCGATACCGGCCCCCCGAGGATGAGGTAGGCGATGAGCCCAATGCCGAAGAAGGTGCCGAGTCCCCACATCACCCGGTGGTGCGGCGTGCCGGTGTTATCGAACACTTTGGTGCGCCAATAGGCCACCCCCGCCGCAAGAAGAAGGGCGGCGAGCAAGATCCAGCGGAAAACACCGAAGTTGTCCTGTCCCATGATCGAGGGGATGGCAAACCGGTTGTTACTAAGAATGAACCATTCGCCGAGCGGCTTCCACGCGTTCTGGGCGGTGGGGAAACCGTTGAGGAAGACCGCGCTCCAAACAAACACGATGACCACCAGCGGTGGGATGTTGCGAAAGAATTCGACGTAGCCGGTGGCGAGCTTGCGCACGATCCAGTTCGACGAGAAGCGTGCGATACCGATGAGCGTGCCAAGAATCAGCGCCAGCGGGATGCCGACCATGATGATGCGAATGGTGTTGAAAAAGCCGGCGACGATGGCGGTGCCGACCGAGTCGCCGGCGATCAGCGGGTTGTCGGCGATCGTGATTCCGGCTGGCTGATCAAGAAAGTCGAACCCGAGCTTGAGACCAATAGCATCGGTGCGATCGCGAAAGTTTCCCCAAAGAAACGCGCCGACACCCACAATGGCGAGCAGCGCTGCCACCTGGGCGACGATGCCGATGGCTTTGACGTCGCGCCAAAGAACGGCTTTGTCGCCGTCGTCGCGAGTCGCTCGATCTCGGAACATCGCAAAGATGTCGAAGATCAGTCGCCCGACGACATAGATCGCCGTGCCGATTGCTGCGAGCCCGAGCAGCAAAAGTAGAAAGTTGATCATTGCTATCCCCCTGAGGCACGTCGCTGTGCCCCGCCCACCACGTGGTGTCTAGTCCGAACGTAGAAGGGGCGGGCTGGAAAATCCAGCCCGCCCCTCCGTCGCTACTTCGCCTCTGACCCGACTCTTACCGGATCAGTAGGCACGATTCTTAGCGGAATGGCGGTACGTACTGCAGGCCACCATTGGTCCACAGATCGTTCGGGCTTCCGGCAAGAGTCAGGCCGATTGGGCCAAGGTTGGCTTCGAAGATTTCTTCGTAGTTTCCAACCTGGCTGATGATGTTGTAGGCGAACTTGGGGTCAAGTCCGAGGCCAACCTCAGCAACAGCGGTGTTTCCGTCACCATCGGTGATTGGCTCACCAAGGAAACGAAGGATGCTGGAGTCTTCGCTGGAAAGGAAGCTGTCGACGTTGCCGCTATCGATGCCCCATTCCCAAGCTTGGACGGTTGCCATAACGGCCCAGTTGACTACCTGTGCCCATTCGGTGTCACCATCGGCGACTACCGGACCAAGTGGCTCCTTCGAGATGATCTCGGGAAGGATTGCGGTGTCGATGTCCATGTTCGCTGCGAATGCGGCAAGCTGTGAAGCGTCTGAGGTCCAAACCTCACACTGACCGGCCTGGAAGGCTGGGTTGAGCTCATCGTTGGATTCGAACTCAACCGGGGTGAAGGGAATACCAAGGTCGCCGAGCACAGCGTTGAGGTTAAGCAACGTGGTGGTACCGGTGAGTACGCAGATCGATGCGTCGGAAACATCATCGAGCGAAGCAATGCCGCTGTCGGCACGAACCATGAAACCCTGTCCATCGTAGAAGGTGGTGTGCAGGAAGTTGGCCTGCTCAGCACCATCGCGCGATGCGGTCCACGTGGTGTTACGGATCAGTACGTCGATCTCACCCGACTGCAGGGTGGGGAAACGCTGAGCAGCAACAAGTGGCGTGACTTCAAAGGCAGCTGCGTCACCAAGAACTCCGGCAGCGATTACTGCGCAGAAGTCAATGTCGAAGCCACCGAAGGCGCCATCAGCATCAACGATACCGAAGCCAGGCAGGGTGTCGTTACCACCGCACTGGAGCGTTCCAGCCGACTGAACTGCAGCCAGGGTGCCACCCTGAGCGAGTTCTACATCATCAGATCCAGCGTCGTCGGAACCAGCGTCATCAGAACCGCTGTCGTCAGAACCGCTGTCGTCAGAACCGGCATCATCTGAGCCGCTGTCGGAACCAGCATCTTCAGATCCGCCATCAGCAGAACCGCCATCGTCGCCGTCGCTACCGCAAGCGGAAACAACAAGAACAAACGAAAGCAGTACCGCAAGGACGCGAAGCAATTTGCTCGCACTCTTCATAGGACTTTCCTCCTCCAAAAATCCCGGCAACATTGCCGGAATTGCCCGATGCTAGTAGCCGAGTTCAGGCAAGAGCAACGAGGAGATGTCATATAGGCGCGATGTCACAGACTGGTAACATTGCCGCCATACGTGGAAATTAGACGGTATACAGCATCGATATCGTCCGTTTGAACAGTGGAACTCATGCAGATAAGGCGAAAGGTGTTACATCCGCCGATTGGCTGAAACCCCAACATTGCTGTTCCTTCGGCCTGCATGTGGCGTTTGATCGCCGGAGGCAGTAGGTGCATGCGGTCTCGGGCGGAATCGTCGAGTGCATCGAGGCTTGCGAGCGGACGAAGGTCCTCTGGCACCCAGGCAAAGACCACGTTCGAAAAAGATCCGTCGACCACCTGCACAAACTCGCCACCGCTTCGCCTGATCACGTCGCGAGCATGATCGGCCATCGCCACAGCGTGGTCGATGCGGTCCGCAAACCCAGCGTCACCATGATGGTTCCAGGCAAGCCACAGCTTGAGTGAATCGACGCGGCGAGCGCACTGAAAGGTGCGATCGCCCGAATCGTATTCGCCGTGAGCTTTGTCGGGCTGAAAGAGATAGTCGGCACCGGTAGCAAAACACGGAGCGAGTTGATGCGGGTCGCGCACCAGCAGCGCCGAACATTGCTGCGTCATGCCCATCATTTTGTGAAGGTTCCAGACAAAGGAGTCCGACCGCTCGACGCCGGCAAGGCGATGTCGCTGGCTCGGCGAGAACAGAGCCGAGCCTCCGTAGCAGCCGTCGACGTGCAACCAGAGCCCGTGCGCTTCGCAGATGTCGGCAACTTCGTTGATGTCGTCGAAGGCCGAGGTCACGGTTGTTCCGGCCGTGGCAATAACAGCGAACGGTGTCAGACCTCGTGCCTGGGCATGTTCGACCGCAGCCGAGAGTGCCTCGGTGTTCATCGCCCCCGACGGATCGCTCGCGACCTTCATCACCGCGTCCATGCCAAGCCCGAGCAGCGCCGCCGACTTCACCGCTGCGTAGTGCCCGGCGTCAGATACGAACAGCACAAGCCGGTCGGGGCCGGCGCCAACTCGAACAACATCGGGTTGGTGACGGTGACGGGCGAGTTGCAGCGCATACAGCGTCGCGGTCGAGCCGCCAGGGCAGAACAGACCCGGGGGGATAGCGCTCGGCTCGTCGTCAACGCGGTACCCGGCGACACGGCCAAGTTTCTTGAGCAGTGCGTTCTCGATCAACGTGAACACCGGCGCTGCTTCGAATGTGGCACCGGTGGTGTTGAGAGCTGCACCCAGCCAGTCCCCCACCACCGACACCGGGTCGGGGCCAGCGAAGTTCTGGTTCAGAAATCGGGGGTGACTGGTGTGCATCGAGTGCTTCAACACCAGCTCAACTGCCTCCATCAGCGCCGAATCGGGCGCCGGCTGCACCACGTCGGCCATGTCGATACTCACCGCCTCGTCGAACACTGCGAGCAAATCGCCTGGCGCAGCGAAGTCGACAACCGGGTCACTTCCCGTTGGGGGATGCAGCACGTACTCGAGCGCCCGGTCGGCGATCTGCTTTTCGATTCTTGTCGACCCATCTGTCAACGACATGGAAACTCCTCCGGCGAACGTTCGGGTTCGCACAACGTACTCGGCCAAACTCGAAACCTCCCCCCGAACCCACACACCAGACGTCCTTTGAACGAGGTGACGTCTTTTCTTTAGGTCGTGTGCGGGCGTAGGTTCAGGCAATGGACACGATCTCGGTTGCCCGCAGCATGCGCGGTTCGATTGGCATGCTGGCAATGGAATGGCTCATGGCCGACTCCACAAACACCAAAGCTGCCGCAGCCGGCATGCCAGCGGGCACCGCCGCATATGCCATCGGCCGACTCGGCGTGCTTGGCGATTGCCCGGTCGACAACGTTGTGGCGGCGGCCTTCTTCTGGGAGCCAGACGTGATGCGCTCGATGGTTACCGACGGTCGGGCGGCAATGGCACCCGATGACGGCGCCGCGATCTATGCGCGTATTTGCCGCGAGTGGGGCGAGGACACGCTTGCGGGAATGGATGGGGTCGAGCGCCTTGGCGAGCTTTGCGAAGCGGTCGTTTCGCAGGCCAGCCCTGCCGGTGCCGCGTGCTTCGTTGGATGGCGCGATCAGCCCTTGCCCGACGCTGGCCCAGGCCGTACCTTTCAGCTCTGCCAAACCATGCGCGAGCTTCGGTTCGGGCGACATACGGTCGCAGTGCAAGCCTCAGGCATGGGACCACTCGAAGCCATCCTGAGTGGTCCCGCTGGTGAGTGGAACGCCGAATTCTTCGGCTGGCCAAAGCCGTACCCCGACACCGCCGAACTCGCCGAGCAGCGAATCGAGATCGAGGGGCTTACCGATCAGCTACATGCTCGCGATTTCGAAGTGTTGTCCGCCGACGAACGGCAAGAACTTCGCGACCTCGCCAAGGCGGCGCGAAGCCATGCCAGCAACCAGACCAAACAGAATGGAACCTCAGCATGAACAATCCCGCCGGAATGGATGTTGTGTCGGTCGATCACGCGTTGTCGACCACCAGAGCTGTCCGCCTTCGACTCGATATGGAACGTCCGGTCGACAACGACATCCTCTTCGACTGCATCGACGTTGCCGAGCAGGCACCGTCGGGTGGCAACCAGGGCAGCCGTCGCTGGATTATCGTGCGCGACCCCGACACCAAAGCAAAACTCGCCGAGCTGTACTTCGAAGCAGCTGGCAAGTTCATGGTCGAGGCTCGTGACAACACTGCGGGTACCGGGCATCCGCAAGAACGAGTGATGAAATCTGCTGCGTATCTGGTGGAGAATCTGGCCAACGTTCCTGCCATCGTCATCCCCACGATCATCGGCGTGCACGACGACAGCGGACAACCGGGATTGTTCGACTCGGTCATTCAGTCGGTATGGAGTTTTTGTGTCGCGCTTCGGGCCAGAGGTCTTGGCACTTCGTGGACCACGGCCGGTCTTCAGAAACGTGACGACATCGCCGAGCTACTTGGTATTCCCGATGGTATGACACAAATCGCTATGGTGCCGGTTGCCTGGACCATCGGCACCGAGTTCAAGAAGGCGCCACGATATCCAGCTCGCGAGATTGCCTTCATCGATGGCTTCGCCCGCACCTGGGAACGAGGCCCCAGCGAGCCGGCATGTCTGGCCGACGGACCGGGCACGGTGGTCGAGGTCGATATCAAAGCTCCGAACAACAAGGTGTGGCCCTTTGTTGCTGACATCAGCTTCGGCGCTGATTTTAGCCAGGAGTTCGTCGGCGCCAGGTGGGCCGATCCCGACACCGAACCAGAGGTGGGGTCGATGTTCATCGGCTCGAACGTGCACCCGGCAATCGGCGAATGGGACGTCGAATGCTTTGTTACCGACTACACCCCTCGTCGCACGTTTGGCTGGTGCACCTCCAATGCCGACAACCCCGGTGCTCGTTGGAAGTTCGAGCTGGCCACTATCGCCGGCGCCACCCGACTGCGCTACTCGCTACACATTGGGCCTGGCCCATCGGGTATCTCCGCCGCCATCGACGCCATGCCCGACAAAGAGCCGAAGATCCTCGCTCGCCGCATCGATGAACACCGAGCCAACATGCAAACCGTCGTCGATGGCATCAAAGCCGCCGCCGAAAAGGTTTAGGTTCGGAGACGGCGGCTTCCCAGTCGGTGAGCATGCCCATGATCTCGAGCGAGTCGTTGTGGCGAGGCGACGGACGAGGCGCTTCGGTTCGACCTTCGGCTACGCAGGATTCAACAAGCTTGATCTGATGATAGAAGGCGTCGTGGTCATCGGCGATCACAATGCGTTCGGGGTTGTCCGAGCCGAACTCGTTCCACGTCAAGACGTTCTCGCCTGCAACCGGTAGCCAAGGGTTGGTTACAAATCTCAACACGCCGTTGTCGCCGGCGACCCCGAACTCGCTGGCATTGCCGAAGTTGTCGGTCGATTGCAGCGTGGCCAGCACGCCGTTGCCGAACCGCACCGCCAGCGCCGCGTCACAAACATTCGCTTCGGCGCCGTCGACATCGACCAGGTTTCCGACCGCGCTGATCGTCCGGTCGCTAAACGCGTCGGCGCCGAAAGCGGTCTGCATCACAAGGTGCAGCAGCGAAACCGGATAACAGCCGAGGTTGTACAGCGTGCCTTTGCCGTGCGGGTTCACCACGCTCGCGATATTTGCGGCATACCGGCCGCTAATCGAACGGATCTGGCCAAGCCGCCCGTCGGTCAGCACTTCGGTCACCGTGGCATACATCGGATGTGCCAAATACATAAGGCCTTCGACAAAGAACGTGTTTGCCTCCTGCACGCCATCGATCAGTTCTTGGGCGGATGCCATCGTGGTCGTGAGCGACTTTTCAGACAGGACAGCTTTGCCCGCCCGTGCCGCGGCAACCGCTGGTTCGTGGTGTTTGTGATTTGGCAGGCCGATGTACACCGCATCGATGTCGGGATCGGCCAACACCTCATCGAAGCCGACAACGCCTGCCGGAATGTTGTGCTCGGACTGCATGGCCGCCACCCGATCGCGATCGCGACCAGCGATAACCGCCACCGCCGAACCCTCACTTTCGGCGATCGCCGAAATCACCGTGTTCGAAATGAAGCCCGTTCCCAAAATCGCCCAACGCAACATGCCCGCACGGTAGCCGCCACCAAAGTTAGGGGTCAGGCACTTTTGGGGTCAGGCACTTTTGGGGTCAGGCACTTTATGTGCCTGACCCCTAGGTCCCTTATGTGCCTGACCCCTAGGTCCCTATCTTTTTTGTTTCGGTTCGCGGGGTAGGCCAAGCAAACGTTCGCCTATGAGGTTGCGTTGAATCTCGCTGGTCCCGCCAGCTACTCGCATGCCGGGGGCGTAGAGGAACGGTTCGGTGGCGTCGTTGTCGATCATCCCTGCCGGCCCCTGCGTATCGACCGCGAAGGTAGTCATCCGAGAGGCGATCTCGGTGAGGCCCAGCTTGGTGAGGGGACCGAGCAGCGGATTGCCAGCGCTGCGGTTGAGCAACTGGCCGAGCGCGCCTCCGGTCGCAGTGAGATCGAGTAGACGGTCGCGTGCGACCTCATCTTCGGTAGTTGCAGGGGTTACCAGCTGATCAAGTGATCGGCGCAGCCCGATACCAGCTGCACCAACCGCCGACCGTTCATCGGCCAGCACCGACGTTGCCACAGTCCAGCCGCCATGCAGTGGACCGAGAAGGTCGTCGGCAGCCAGCGGAGCATCGGTGAGAAACACCTCGCAAAATTCCTGGTCGCCGGTCATTTGGGTCAGCGGGCGAACGTCGACACCTGGACTGTTCATGTCAAAGAGGAAGAAAGAAATGCCGCGGTGTCCGGCCTCTTGCGGATTCGTGCGAGCCAGAAGAATCGCGTACTGCGCTAGCTGCGCTGTGGACGACCACACCTTCTGGCCAGTGACCAGCCATCCGTCTCCGGTCGGCTCAGCCCGTGAGCCGAGGCTGACCAGGTCGGAACCCGAGTTGGGTTCGCTGAAAAGCTGGCACCACAAGATGTCGGCGGCGAGCGTTGCCCGGAGGTATCGCTGCTTTTGTTCCTCGGTGCCGTATTTGCGGATCGCTCCTCCAGCGAGGATGAAGCCTTGAAAGTTCATGTAGGCCGTGACACCGCGGCGGGCGCACTCGTCATTCCATGCCTGAGCGTGATCGAAGCTTAAGCCTTGTCCGCCGTATTCGGTGGGCCAGTCAATTCCGGCAAAACCGTTGGCGAAGCAGTGCTGCTGCCAGGCACGTGCCCGCTCGAACATTGCGGGAGGCATAATCGCCCCAAAGGACGGACACGCGATGTCCTCAGCGATCGATGCGTCAAGAAACCCAATCACCCGTTGTCGGAACTCTGCAACCGTCACGCCGACAACCTAACCACTCAGGCGCAACCCAGAAAATAGGAAATAGGGGTCAGGCACTTTACGTGCCTGACCCCATAAGTGCCTGACCCCTATGAGGCTATAAGTGCCTGACCCCTATGAGGCTGCTAGGGACTCGACGATCAATCTGGCGACGCTGCAAATGCACTCGTGGGTGTGGGGTACAGAACTGGATGACTGAACCGGGCTGCCGTGAAGGAGTCGGAGGCCAGGCGACGTTCCCGCGGACGTGCGGCTGACGCCTTCGGGTACCGGAAACCACCGACCTTCAAAGAACGTGCCGTGGACGTGGATGTCGTCGATCGATGCCGCGTCGACTTCAAGAGGATCGGCATCGACCACGGTGAAGTTTGCGATCTTGCCGACCTCGATGCTGCCCAACTCCTGTTCACGCTGCCATGACTGCGCGGCACCTAGGGTGACGGCACGCAACGCCTCTTCAGCCGAAATTCGCTGCTCGGGTCCTGCCACTCGGCCCGACACCGTTGTCCTGTTCACGGCAAAGGACATCATCGCCAACGGATCGCTAGGCCCCATCGGCAGGTCGCTGTGAAACGACAGTGGCACACCCCTGTCGAGCACCGACCTGCTTCGCACCATGACGTCGGCCCGCTCAGGGCCAAGACCAACTTCGCCGTACTTGTCGGCAAACCCGACCGGGTAATACGGGTTGGCACTCACGACTGCGCCAACAGCGGCGATGCGGTCGACCTGCTCCTCGGTGCTGTTGGCGAAATGCACGATGACCGTGCGGTGATCGGTTCGAGGGTTCTCGGCCATTCGACGCTCGATCGTGTCGAGCACCATCTCGAGTCCGAGGTCGCCGTTGACATGAATATGGATCTGAAAGCCTTCGTCCCAATAGAGCTTCGTTCTGTCCTCGAACATCTCGGGCGTCATCAGCCATTCGCCGTGGTGATCAGGATTCGGGTTGCCGGCCGCATCGAGATACGGATCCTTCATCTGCATCAACTGGCTGATGATCGCCCCATCGGCAAACAGTTTGACCTGCTTGGCGAAGAACGACACCTTGCCGCTGGGTGCCCGGGCGAGGTCGCGTTCGGCACGCTCCAGCGACTGTTCGTGAGTCATGCCAGCCTCGGCCGGGCCGCGTCCGTCGGTGAGAAAGAAGCTGTAGAACGGGGTTTCGTCGTCGCCCAAAACATCCTGATACAGATCCCACGCTCCGCGCACAAGAATGGCGCCCGGCTCGTTGAAGGCTGTCACGCCGTTCTGGTGCAAATACCGAACCATTTGGTGCAGCCCGCGCCGCAACCGCTCGAGACTCAAGAGTTGGGGCGCGATGAGCGGGAAGAGAAAGGCGAAAAACCCGCGCTCGGCGAAATGCCCACCGACAAGATCGATCGTCGCTCGCACGGCAGGATCTGTCGGCAACGACTCTTCGGAAATCCCAAGCGCCTCAATCGCGGCGCTGTTGAGAAAGAACTCGTGACACGAGCGCTGCCAGATACCGATAGGCCTCGTCGAACTGACCGAGTCAAGAACCTGGCGAGAGAGTTCGCCGTGCCAAAGCTGGTGGTACCCCCACGAAAACAGCCATTCGTCGGCATCGGCAATCGAAGCATCGGCAACGGCAAGCCGCTCGACATACTCGACGTGGCTATGGGCCGCCGGAAAGGTGCGGTCGGGCAACACCCAATCCTCCGTGGCGATCACTTCGGTCGCCAAGGTGCTCGCGCCAAGCACCGGATGCAGATGCTGATCGATGAGGCCGGGAAGGATGACCCTGTCAGCCAGCGATTCATCGAGAACGAACGGGCTTGCCCCCAAAGCGCCGACGACCTCGTCGAGCGTCCCGACGCCGACAATACGTCCACCGTCGACAGCGACCGCGCCTGCCGTCGGCCTCGCCCGGTCCATCGTGACGATCCGATTTGCGACGTACACCGTTGTTTCTGCCATAGCAGCAACTTAGAGCAACAAATCGACCGACGATTCGACAAACAACCTGGTCGCTCGGCAACTGCCTTTTGCCGAAAACCCGAGGTCAGCTACTGTTCATATATACGCACGTGCGTTGGCGACACGTGCGACAGGGCGAAAGCGGAAGCGGGCGGCACAGGTGTCACAGGACGAACAGAACCGGCTTGCCGAAGTTCTGAAGCTACGTGTTGGCGACAACCACGACCTGGCTATTGCGACGATGGTCGCTAGCGCCACCAAGCAGGAGCTTGACGCAGGCGACATCCTCTTCAACGAAGGCGACGTCTCCGATGCGCTGTTCGTTGTCGTGCGTGGGCGATTGCGCATCACGCGTTTGTCGCCAAGCGAACCTGATGGCTTCGACCTTCTCGGCGAGGTCGGACGAGGTTCGGTCGTGGGCGAGCTCGGCATCATCGACGACGCACCCCGAGCCGCTTCGGTTTCGGCCATCCGCCCGGCGTTGGTGTTTCGGGTGAGCCGCACCGACTTCGACCGCCTCTCCGATGCACACCCTCGGTTCGCTCTGGCGCTTTTCCGGTCGCTGCTGTCGACCACTGTTCGTGGAACCCCAATCCACAACCCGTCGGTGACTATCGCCGTAGCGTGCCTAGGCGTCAACCGTGCACACGTCGTCGACAACATCGCGGCAGAGCTTTCCCGACACGATGTTGTGCACGTCGTCGATGCCGACGCCATGGGAGCGTACAACGAGGCACGAGAGGCGGGCCACGTGCTGCTTGATCTCGGAGCCGACCCGAAGCAAGTCATCGAGAAGGCAATCGATCAAGCCGACCGGCTGGTGCTGGTCGTGCCACAGCCCCCGAACAGCGATCAGTTGCAACTCATCGACGCCGCGGCCAAACGTTCGGCACTCGTGCCCGGACGCACCGTTTGGGTAGCACTGGAACACCAGGCTCACGCAACCAAACCCGTCGGCGCTAGCAACCTTTTAGCGATCGCGGGGATAGACGAAGCTCACCACCTTCGTGCCGGCAACAGCGGCGACCTCGAACGACTCGCTCGCCTGCTAGCTGGTGTAGGTGTTGGCCTTGCCCTCGGTGGTGGCGGCGCCCGGGCTTTCGCCCACCTCGGGGTACTCAAGGCGTTTTCGGAACTCGGTATTCCTATCGACAGGATCGGTGGAACGTCTCAGGGCAGCGTGATCTCGGCCGGGCACGCAATGGGCTACTCACCCGACCAGATCCTCGCGTTCAACCGCCCACTCCAGGAACAGTCGATCATCGATTACACCGTGCCGCTGGTTTCGCTGGCGAAAGGTCAACGCATCGTCGAAATGCTCTCGCCACTCGACGGCTACGAATGCGAAGACCTGTGGACGCCGTGGTTCGCGATGACCACCAACCTCACCCAGGCACGAGCCGAAGCTATCCGCACCGGCAACCTCAAACGAGCGGTTCGCGCCAGCGTCTCGCTGCCAGGCCTTTTTCCGCCGGTGCCGATCAATGGCGACCTGCATGTCGACGGCGGCTTGCTCGACAATGTCCCCGGCGACATCCTTGCTGCCGATCCGTCGATCGGCCGAGTGGTGGCCATCGACGTCACGCCCCCCGGCGGGCCCCGGGCCAAAGACGACTACGGCATGTCGATGACCGGCACGAAGGCTGCCGTCGCTCGAATGAAACGCTCGGGCCCAATCCCTGGACCGGCATCGATTCTGGTCAGCTCGATCCTGGTTGGTTCCGACCGCTCCCGACGAAAGATGGTCGACGACAACATGGTCGATCTCTACCTTTCGCTCAACCTCAAAGGTGTCGCGCTGCTTGACTTCGCCGACCTCGCAGCGATCGCCGATCGCGGCTACCAAGACTCGATTGAGCCACTTCGCTCCTGGTGGGGCACGATGACATGAACCTCCGTCCGGCAACGACAGATCTCTCTACCAACACGCGAAACGCTCTCCGGGCTTCTGGTTTCGAGCAGACGTATTCGGCTGGAGACGTGTTGTTTCACGAGGGAGCGCCCTCGACCTCGGTGTTCCTCATCGAGTCGGGTCTTGTGAAGGTCGCCAAGGTCGCTCCCGACGGACGGAGTTCGCTGGTCAGCCTGCGCCGTGCTGGAGCGTTGGTGGGCGAGCAGGCGGTGCTTGACGGACACCCAAGGTCGGCATCGCTCATCGCGTTGGCCGAGACGACCGCGGTCGCGATTTCTGCAGCCGCCTTTACTGAGCTGTTGTCGACCTCACCCGATCTGTCACTCATGTTGCTTCGGCAGTTCAGCGCCCGACTACGCGAGAGTTCGCACCGGATTCTCGAACATGCAACGGCGTCGGCACGCAGCCGGGTGGCTAGCCGAATCGTCGATCTCGTTCCCGACGAGGAGCTGCGCTCTGTGGCCTCGAGAGGTAACACCAACGGCCAGGTGACCTTGCGACTTCCCATCTCGCAATCCGAACTCGGTGAATGGGCAGGCCTATCGAGAGAAAGTGTGGTGAAGGCGCTGAAAGAACTTCGCGACGCAGGCCTTATCGAGACCGCCCGCAAGACCATCATCATTCGCGACCTCGCCGGCCTGCAGGCAATGGACCTTGATTGGCTCGGCGACTAACGCGACCGGTGCGACCAATTTGGTCGAGCACCAAGTACGCCCGCATCGTCGTGCATTTTGTTGGCCACTTCAAGGGTCCTTTCGACGGCCCCAACCGAAACCACCAGCTGATCGTCAGACTGCGCCACCAACTCGACGGCGTACCGTTGCAGAAACGACTCGAGAAAACCCCGACTACCTGGTTGCAGTTCGACAAGAATTTCGCCTGTCGCAACTAACACGGTGCCGGGAAAGTCGATGGCCTCAAACGCCTGGTTGGGATGAAGATCGACAAGATCGTCTTGCACAAGCCGCCGCAGCAAGACCTGCCGATCTCCATCCCAGAAATAGTCGGGTCCGCTCACCCGCTCACGTCCTTGTTTCTTCGGGCCCGTCTCCGACGGGCACAGGTTTCTTAGGCCCGTCTTCGACGGGCTCAGCTAGTAGTCCTCGTAGCCTGCGTCCCGCGGGCCGGTTGGTGAATCTGCTCGAAGCTGGACCGATTCGTTCGATGGCCCGGGCGTCCCTAGTTCCCACGTCCAAGACCGATCTGGAACGGTCATGATCGAATACGAAGGCGTGAATGTGGGATCGGCGTAGAACGGTGTCACGAATACCACCGTCACGCCGTTTGGTCCATGCGAGACAGCTGCACCGCAAACGACATTCGCTGGCGCGCACATCCAGTGAAAGTTGGCGGGCCGCACTTCTTCTTCCTCCGCCCCCCGTCCAAGCTCCATGGCCATAAGGAAAGCGTCCGCCTGCATCGCAAGATATTGGCTTCCGGTGTACCCAGCGGCATGTGTTACTGCCGGAAAGAAGCTGTCCGGGGCGTTCTCCCGAACCCAGTGCTCATTGAAGTGCGCCATCGTCGCCGCATCAAACAACGGGTTCCCTGAGGAATCGATTAGCGCTGTCTCGATTCCTCTGCCGTTTTGAATCGCATCAATCACATCTTGGTATCGCTGCTTCAGCCCTGCTGGCCCACCGGCATCTGCGAAGGAGAAAAACACATCTAGTCGCCAGAGTTCTGGCAACTTTGCGAACCATCCTGGCATTACACCCATAACCAAGCTCCCATTGCTGTCCCCTTGTGGTTACGCACCCCGGCGGTGGAGCGCTACGAGCATCCTTCCAACAGCGAAGCAACCCGTCTGCGTACTTCTACTCACAACCACCGAAATCTTTATGATCTTCACCGATCGCCTGGTGATC
>CALLQB010000066.1 GCA_938015295.1 uncultured Acidimicrobiales bacterium | reverse complement strand
ATCTTCCCCAAGAGTCCATATCGACGGGAAGGTTTGGCACCTCGATGTCGGCTCATCGCATCCTGGGGCTGAAGCAGGTCCCAAGGGTTGGGCTGTTCGCCCATTAAAGCGGTACGCGAGCTGGGTTTAGAACGTCGTGAGACAGTTCGGTCCCTATCCTCTGTAGCCGCAACTGAATTGAAAGAAACTGACCCTAGTACGAGAGGACCGGGTTGGACGCACCTCTAGTGTGCCAGTTGTCCCGCCAGGGGCATGGCTGGTTAGCCACGTGCGGAAAGGATAACCGCTGAAAGCATCTAAGTGGGAAACCTGTCTTGAGATGAATTCAGTCACCGGGTTAACCGGGTAAGGCCCGTGGTAGAACACCACGTTGATAGGCCGGAAGTGTACGCACCGCAAGGTGTTTAGCTGACCGGTACTAATCGGCCGAGGGCTTGGTTTACAAGCTCGAATGATTACGATCAATTTCGAAAATACTTGTTGTCTTATGACATCGGTGTTCGTGTTCGCTATGGAGTATTCAAGGGGTTACCCCTTTGAGAAACTAAATACATACAAATCGCCAAACTAGGCAACTAGTTTCGGTGGCTTTAGCATCGTGGTCACACCCGTTCCCATTCCGAACACGGAAGTTAAGCGCGATAGCGCCGATGGTACTTGGGACGTGAGTCCCTGGGAGAGTAGGACGCCGCCGGATTTCTCCTGAGTAGAGCTCCCAGCCTTTCGAGGCTGGGAGCTCCTCTTCGTTTTGGGCGCGCGGCGGTTTCGGAACCAGTGTTCGCCCGTGGGTGCCAGGGGTCATGGGGCACCCAACAACAGCAACGGGCCGTGTGCTCTGTACTGTGAACACGTGGCTGATTCCCGAGGTTCTGGTTCTGGCGGTTCGCGCAACAACGGGCGACCGTCTAGCAATAGTCGCTCGAGTTCTCGTTCTGGCCCTCCGAAGGGGCGCGGTAGCAGCGAGAGTCGCCGATCGGGCGGTCGATCAGACAGTGGCCGCGGGAGTGGGCCAGGGAAGCGAGTTTCGTCTCGTAAGTCTGACCGCGCCGAGTGGGGTTCGTTGACTCGAAAGGGCGCGAGCTACGTGGAAGGGCGCCAAGAGCCATCGGGGTTCGTCGAACCTGAACGCCAGAAGCCCGAGATCGATCGACGTATTCGTGAAGAGGCGAAAGAGGCCGTCGACCGGGGTTCGAATCGTGCCGCTCGCAAACCACGGCGCAGTGAGCGGTCGAAGTTGCCGAAGGTGCCTCTGGCACTTGACGACACCGCAGGCTCGCTTGCAAAGGCGCTTGGCAAAACAAATGGGGCGAAGGCGCTGGACAAGCTTGGTCGTGCGTCGCTCGAATTTGCGGACGAGCGGTTCACCGACGCGCGCCGAACATTAAAGCCGTTGGTCGAGGGTGCGCCTGACGTGGCCGAGCTACGAGAGCTCAATGGGCTTACGTTGTACCGCCTCGGCAAATGGAAAGAAGCAGCAAAAGAGCTGGAGGCGTTTCGGGAGCTTGCCGGCACGACCGAGCAGCATCCGGTTCTTGCCGACTGTTACCGGGCACTTGAACGCTGGGACGACGTGTCTGAGTTGTGGGAAGAGTTAAAGGACGCCTCGCCAAGCGCTGCGCTGGTGAACGAAGGCCGCATCGTTATGGCAGGGTCGCTCGGCGACCGCGGCGATCTTAAAGGTGCCATTGCGTTGCTCGAACAGGGCTGGAAGCAGCCAAAGCGGGCAAAGGACCACCATTTGTCTCGGGCGTATGCCCTAGCGGACCTGTACGAGCGAGCCGGTCGAACGGCGCGAGCCCGCGACCTGTTTGGCTGGATAACGCGGCAGCCCGGGGAGTTCGGCGACGCGGTGCGGCGGCTGAACGCTCTGTCGTAGCGTCGAGGCTGTCAGAGGCCGTCGCTACGGTGGTGGTACTTCCTCCTTCATGTTGTTCTTTCTCTGAAGGAGAATCTCTTGAGTGCCCTTTCAGCCTCGAAACTCGCGCCATCTGCGGCGTTGCAAGATCTGAACCTGGTCGTCGTTTGTGGTCACTTGTCGAGCGACCCGGTCGTGCGCGAGTTGCCGTCCGGCGACCACCTTGTGCAATACGAAGTGTCGGCCGTCTTTCCTGACGCCACCGTCTCGACGCCAGTCGTCCAGTTCGGAGAGCGCCCTCGTACGGTGCCGAAGGCCGGCGAGAACGTTGCTGTCCTTGGGGTCGTTCGGCGACGGTTCTACCGAGTCGGAGGGAGTACCCACAGCCGCACCGAAGTCGTTGCGACACGTCTGGTATTCGGCAACGACAAGCGGCGAAGAAAGGCGTTGTTTGCCGCTGCGGTTCGCGACCTAGCACCCGACCGTTAGCGAATCACCCTTCTGCAACGTCGGCCATGTACGCAAAAGGCCGGCACCCCCGAAAGGGTTGCCGGCCTTCGCGTGCGACAGGGCACGCAAGCGGGGTGACACCCGCTCAGCAAAGTAGAAGGAAAGTAGAAGGTTTAGGTGCTCGAGGCAGCGAAGATACTGGCGATAGCTCCGTCGAGCATCGAGTTGAACTCTTCGTCGGACTGCTGGGCACTGAGACCCTGGGACAAGGCACGCGAGAAGCTGGCGATCATGCCATTGTTTTCGCTGAGACGACGGTTTGCCTCATCGCGGTCATAGCCACCCGACAGGGCGACAACCTTCAAGATGTTGTCGTGGTTGACAAGATCAGCGTAGAAGTTTGCTTCTTCGGGAAGCGTCAGCTTGAGCATGACCTTTTGGTCGCCCAACTGGTTCGCGTGTTCAACGATACGTGCCTTGAGTAACGCCTCGGCAGCGGCTTTCTCGGGACTGTTGATGTCGATCTCTGGTTCGATGATCGGCATCAGCCCGTGACCGAGGATCTGTTTGCCGACGGCGAATTGTTGGTCGACAACGGCGTTAACGCCTTCCTCGTTGGCGAGCTTGATCACCGAACGCATTTTGGTGCCGAACACGTTCTTTGCGACGGCTCGGGAGCAGAGGTCGTCGAGGCCGGGCATGTCGTTCATTATCTGTGCGCCGTTCGACTCGTCGGCGAGGCCCTTGTCGACCTTAAGGAAAGGGACGACGCCTTTGGAGTTCCAGAGGTAGTCGGCGGTGTCGACGCCTTCAACTTGGCGGTCCATAGTCATCTCGAAAAGGATTGCGCCCATGATGCGCTCGCCGGTGAAGGCTGGGCTCGTCATGATGCGGCTGCGCATCGCGTGCACGAGGTCGAACATCGCCTCGTCGCCGCTGTAGGTGTCTTCTTCGATGCCGTAGAGCTTGAGAGCCTTGGGCGTACTGCCGCCACTTTGGTCAAGCGCAGCAATGAAGCCGGTCTCGTCGTTGATTTTTTGCAACTGGTCTTGGTTCATGATCTCAGCAATCAGGGTCGTTGTTGAAGGCCCCATTGGTGATGTCGGGGCAAGATACAGGTTACTGGCTGGATTGGGCGCGGCGGTGCGACCACCGCGTCATCTGCACCATCGGACAGAAAGCAGCAAAGTGAACCTTGTCGTACTTGGAGGTTTGACGTGCCCAAAGGCACACTTATGTCTGTCGGCCCGCTAAGGTCCGATTCGTTCGGTTGGCCGCCCGACGTTCGGGCGATCTTCCAAACGCACTGCTCAAGGGCAACCGGTGCCCGAGGGCGATCCTGAACCGAGGTGCTACAGCAACCGTGACGAACACTCTTGACCCAAAGAACGAGGCGCAAGATATCGATCAGGTGATTGTGCGCTTCGCCGGCGACTCCGGCGATGGCATGCAACTCACCGGCGATCGGTTTACCAGCGCAAGCGCGTTGTTCGGCAACGATCTGGCGACACTGCCCGATTTTCCTGCCGAGATCCGTGCGCCACAAGGAACGCTGGCCGGGGTGTCGGCGTTCCAGGTGCAGATCTCGAACCATGAGATAACGACACCCGGCGACGCCCCGAATGTGCTCGTCGCGATGAATCCGGCAGCGCTGAAGAGCGACCTCGGCCGGCTAGAGGCGGGTGGCACAATCATTGTGAACACCGATGCGTTCGAAGAGCGCAACCTTACCAAAGCCGGTTATGTCGACAACCCGCTCGAGGATGGGTCGCTCGCTGGCTACACGGTCATCGAGGTCCAAATGACGACCTTGACCAAAGAGGTCGCGAAGGACCTCGGCGTAAAGCCGCGCGACGCCGAGCGGTCGAAGAACTTCTTTGCCCTGGGCCTTTTGTCGTGGATGTACAGCCGCCCCCTCGATCCGACGCTTGAGTGGATCGATGCCAAGTTCAGCAGTCGGCCGGAGGTCGTGGCCTCGAACAAGGCGGCGTTTCATGCCGGACACGCCTACGGCGAGACCGCTGAGCTCTCCGAGCACCATTATCAGGTACGCCCGGCATCGCTTGAGTCAGGCACCTATACCAGTATCAACGGCAACACTGCATTGTCGTGGGGCCTGATTGCCGCCGGCCAACAGGCGGCAATCCCGTTGTTTCTGGGTTCTTACCCGATCACACCGGCTAGCGACATCCTTCATGAACTTTCAAAGCACAAGAATTTTGGCGTACGCACCTTTCAGGCTGAAGACGAAATCGCCGCAGTCGGCGCAGCACTTGGCGCGTCCTACGGCGGCCATATCGGCATCACAACCACGAGTGGCCCCGGCATTGCACTGAAGGGGGAGACCATTGGCCTGGCGATCAGCCTCGAGTTGCCGCTTGTGGTTATCGACATCCAGCGAGGCGGCCCATCGACCGGGCTGCCGACAAAAACTGAAGCCTCAGATCTGATGATGGCGATGTACGGACGTCATGGTGAGGCACCGATGCCGATTGTGGCGGCGTACAACCCTTCGCAGTGTTTCTATGCAGCGATTGAAGCCGTGCGTATCGCGGTCAAGTACCGCACACCGGTGATGTTGCTCTCCGACGGCTATCTCGCCAACGGTTCGGCACCTTGGAAGATCCCCGACGTGACCACATTGCCCGAGATACCGGTCGACTACGCCACCGAGCCGAATCAGACGAACGAAGACGGCGAGGGGGTCTTCTGGCCATACTTGCGTGACGACAACCTGGTGCGTCCCTGGGCGATTCCGGGCACACCGGGCTTGATGCACCGCATTGGTGGCCTTGAGAAGGAAGATGGTACCGGCAACGTAAGTTACAGCCCGGAGAATCACGCCTTGATGACCGACATTCGTGAGGCTCGCATCGCCAAAATCGCTGACGATATCCCACTAGTCGAGGTAGAAGGCGACGCTGATGCGTCGGTTTGTGTGCTCGGCTGGGGGTCGACTTGGGGGGCGATCACCGGCGCTGTGCGGCGAATTCGTGACCGTGGCGACAAGATCGCCCACGTGCACCTGACCCACCTCAACCCGTTCCCGAAGAACCTAGGGGAGGTGCTGGCCGGATTCGACCAGGTGATTGTTCCAGAGCTGAATCTTGGCCAGCTGTCGAAGCTGGTTCGGGCAGAGTATTTGGTCGACGCACAGTCGATCACCAAGGTGATGGGTCAGCCGTTTACTGCTGGCGAACTTGAGACGGCTCTTTCGGAGGCTGTTCGGGCGTAGCCCCGACCTGGCATGCGAACACCGAGCAGACCCCGACGAGCGAACACAGACGAACTGAACGAGAAAGACGACGACAATGCCTGAAACACCCGTAACCACCGAAGTGCCCGAAACAAGCAAGGCCGACTGGACCTCTGACCAAGAGGTGCGCTGGTGCCCCGGCTGTGGCGACTACTCCATCCTCACCGCGGTCCAGTTGATGATGCCCGACCTGGGCGTTGCGAGAGAGAACACTGTGTTCGTTTCGGGAATCGGCTGCGCAGCCCGGTTTCCGTACTACATGAATACCTATGGCATGCACAGCATCCATGGCCGGTCTCCAGCCATTGCCTCTGGCCTGGCGATCGCTCGCCCGGAGCTCGACGTGTGGGTCGTGGGCGGCGATGGCGACATGTTGTCGATCGGCGGAAACCATCTCATCCATGCGCTTCGGCGAAACGTCAACATCAAGATTCTGCTGTTCAACAACCAAATTTATGGTCTGACGAAGGGGCAGTATTCGCCGACGAGCGAACCAGGCAAGGTGACCAAGTCTTCTCCGTATGGATCTCTTGACCAGCCGTTCAACCCAGTGAGCGTCGCGCTCGGCGCAGAGGCATCGTTTGTCGCTCGAACCCACGACATGGATCGCAAACACATGCAGGCCACCTTTCGGCGGGCTCATGAGCACAAGGGCGCAGCATTGGTCGAAGTGTTCCAGAACTGCAACGTGTTCAACGACGGCGCGTTCGACCTGATCACCAAGAAGGCGAATCGCGACAATATGCTGATCGATCTCAAGCACGGCGAACCCATTACGTTTGGCGAAAACGGCGAACGCGGCGTGATGCTCGATGCATCGGGCTGTGCTGTTCTGGTCGATGTCGCCGATGTAGGTGTAGAACGCATCGTTGTACATGACGAACTGCAACCGGACCCGTCGGTCGCCTTTGCTCTTTCGAGGCTGGCCAGCAACCCGACCCAACCGACGCCAATGGGTGTTTTCCGCTCTGTGGATCGCCCGGAATATGCAGAGGCGACCAGCGCGCAGCTGGCGGCGGCTCAGCAACAGCATGGGCCCGGCGATTTGCACGCGCTTCTGCATTCGCTGCCGACCTGGGAAGTTTGATCCGTTCGTTCCGGCAAGGTCCTTTGCGAAGCTGATTGCTGGGATTTCGGCCCGAGATGGCCAACGACCCCAGAGCGAGTAGTTTTTGTCGTGAGGTCTAGATTTACGACGTTCTGTGGTAGCTTTCGTATGAACAATCACGGAAAGTAGTGAGCTGGGCGGGTCCGGCGCAGAAGTACCCCTGTGCTGCGATCCCTACTTCGAACAACATCACCCCCGCCGGCACTTCTGAGGAGGAGCCATCAGCCGCTATGCCATGACTCTTTGGGCTCGCCGAATGGTGATCGCCCTTCTCGTTGCAACTTTCGTAGTTCTGGCTTTCCGTATTGGACAGTCATCATCTTCGGAGGTCGAGTTTCGCGACCCCACGGCGTGGCTCGAAAGCGAAGCGACAGGCGAGGTTGTCAAGGTGAACGGCGCGACACGCGAGGTCACCGCTCGACTTGATGTCGGAGCCCCAGGAAACGACCTACAGGTCAGCCAAAATGGGCCCAGCGCCTTTGTGCTCGATCACGATGAGGCTCTCTTAGCTGAAGCTGACGGAGTGCTTCTTACCCTCGCTCCGAAAGTGACGGTCGATGAGGCGACAAGTCCGCTCGATCTTGCGGCCGGCGGCGACAACGTTTTTGTCGTATCACCCGACGCTGTAGAGGTCTTTAGCGCCGAAGATCTCGTGGCGTCGGCGAGCTACCGCCTGGACATGCAGGTGGAGCATGCCGTTGCTGACGCGAACGGTGTGTTGTGGGCGGTCGATGGCGAAGGCGGACTGGTGCGCGTCGACAACGGCGATCTGGAACGCACCGTTGTGGACCAGTCACCAGCGTCGCAGCTCGACGTCGCGGTTGTGGGCGGACGTCCCTATTTGGTCGACCTCCGCCGTGGCGAAGCGATGCCGATCGCCGACGACGGCGATCTCGGCGATGCGGCATGTTTGAGCACCGGGCGTGGCGATGCAGTCGAGATGGGCGGGACAACGTCAGCGAACGACACGGCGTACCTCTTGATGTCTGACAGCACGAACGGCCAGCTGCACGTGAGCGCGTTGGCCGCCGAGCGGTGTTCTTCGATCGATGTTGCCTCGGACGGCGATGTGCTCGGGCCGCCAGTTGAGGCCTCGGGCATCGGGTACATCGCGAACTACTCGACGGGGCAGGTCATCATTGTTGACCTCGTTGTCCAGCGGGTATTGCGCACGAGCCGAGTAAGTAGCGCAGGTGTCATAGAACTTGTGGTGAAGGATGGCCTGGTCTGGTTCAACGACCCAGCCGGAGCGAGCGCCGGGGTTCTTGACCGCACCGGAGTGTTCTCCCTCCCATCAGGCAAATTCGACACCGTGCAGACGGGCGATGGCCTTGGGTTCGGACCCGGTGGCGACCTCGTCGCAGGCGACGAAGGCCTGGCCTCACCGGAGTTTGCGGGCGAAGAGTCAGTGCTCCTTCCCGGTACAGCCGGAAGCGGCGATGCGGCCGAACAAGACGACGAGTTCGGCACCGACTCGGGACCAGGGGCCGAGGGGCTTCTCGGCTCAGAGGAGCTGCCCGACGTCGGCGAAGCCGAACCGCCACAGGCTGATCCTGCCGGACTGAGCGAGGCCGAATCCGATGCGGTAGGCGTCCCAGACGAGGAAGGGCCCTCAGAGCCTGACCTCGAGCCGCTTCCCGAGGAAGACGAACTACAGGCCGACTTCACGTTTACGAGCGACCAAGTGCAGGTCGGCGAAGTAGTGAACTTCGTCGACGGCTCACGAGGCGGCGCTGAATCCTGGAACTGGAGCTTTGGCGACGGCACCTCAGGCAGCGGTCCAGCGGTCAGTAAGTCGTGGGCGGTCGAAGGTCGGTACGAAGTAACACTGTTCGTCGACAACGCTACGCAATCGTCTTCGACGAGCCAGATCATCACGGTGCTTCCAACCAACGTGAAGATCCCGCCAAAGGCGGCGTTTACGTTCGACAACGGCACGATCGAAGCCGGTCAGTCAGTCAGCTTCACCGATCGCTCGACCGGCTCGCCGACCACGCTGACGTGGACCTTTGGCGATGGTGGGACCGCGGAGGGAAGCCGGGTTTCGAACACCTATGACGAACCCGGGCGTTACACCGTCACGCTTCGAGCCTCAAACGATGTCGGTAGCGACAGCGCGACGGCAAGTATCCTGGTTCTTGATGTGGTCAGTCCGCCGATAGCCATTATCAGCCCAAGCGCTCGCAGCATCGATGTAGGCGATTTCGTCGTGCTTCGAAGCCAATCGACCGGCAACCCGACAACGCAACGCTGGGACTTCGACGATGGTTCTGGCGGCAATGGTGTCGAAGTAACACATTCGTTCGATGAGCCGGGTGTGTATACCGTCTCGTTGTTTGTCGAGAATTCTGCTGGCGATGACACGGCCACTGTCGATATCACGGTCCAGCGCCCGCTCGATCCGCCAACGGCGAGAATCGACGGAAATAGCCGAACTGCCGGAGCGGGCACCGAAGTATGTTTCGTGAGTACGTCGACCAATAACCCCACGCAGCTGTCGTGGGATTTCGGTGACGGCTCAACAGCTACAGGACAGAGCGTCTGCCACATCTTCGAGGCAGCTGGACGATACGTGGTCGCGCTGACGGCCTCGAACTCGGCTGGCTCTGACGAAGACACCGTGGTCGTTCGGGTTACCCCTGCGCCGCCCCCGCCAGTGGCCTCTTTTTCGGCAAACCCAAGCCGACCCGCAGCAGGCATCGCTGTTTCGTTTACCGACACCTCGGCAAACGACCCGTCGTCGTGGTCATGGTCATTTGGCGACGAAGCGACATCGGCGGCCGCGAACCCCACACACAGCTACGACGAACCGGGGAGCTACACGGTCTCGTTGACGGTGACGAACCCACAGGGATCCGACACGACGTCTCGTGAGATCGTTGTAGTCGCACCCGCACCGATCGCCGACTTCACCGTGTCGTCTACGAACCCGGCACTCGGTGAGACCGTGTCGTTCGATGATGTCTCGCGCAACAATCCCGACCGGTGGAGTTGGGACTTCGGCGACGGCAGCACATCGACTCTTGAGAACCCGAGCCATACCTTCACGACAGCTGGTACCTTCACTGTGGTTCTGAAGGTATGGAACGAACAGGGCTCCGATACCACATCGGTCACCATCGAGGTTGAGCCACCGCCGCCCGAGGCCGAGTTCGTCTATTCGCCTGGTTCACCAAACACGGCGACCGAAGTGAGCTTCACCGACACGAGCACTGGCGGCCCGACCTCGTGGGGCTGGGACTTCGGCGACGGCGGTACCTGGAACGGGCAGACGCCAGCGCCTCGGGTGTTTCAAGAGCCAGGCAGCTACACCGTGACGCTCACCGCCTGTAACGCCGGCGGATCAACCTGCGATACGTACTCTCAGACAATCCGAGTGACAGCGGCGCCGGAGCCGCCGGTTGCCAAATTCTCGGTCTCGCCGTCGGGGCCCATCCAGGTCGGCACAACCGTCGAGTTCACGAACCAATCCACCAATAACCCAGAGACGTTCCGTTGGAGCTTTGAGGGCGGGCTGGTCCTCGACTTTGAAGACATCGCGTACACCTACAACTTCCCCGGCACATTCCGCGTCACGCTCGAGGTTTGCAACGATGGCGGCTGCGATTCGGCCCGTCGCGACATCGAAGTCGTCGTTGACCCGCCGAGAGCGAACTTTAAAATCGGTGCTGGCGGCAACGCTGACGTGGGCGAACGGATTTCGTTCGAGGATTCGTCGAACGGCGACCCTGAGAGCTGGAGCTGGGACTTTGGCGATGGCGCGACTTCGAGCGCCCAGAACCCGACCCATACCTACACTTCTCCGGGTACCTTCACTGTCACGTTAGTTGTGAGTAACAGCGGCGGGTCTGATTCGAGAACTCGTTCGATACGTATCAGAGCTCGCGGTACGACGTCGACCACAACTACGACAACTTCGACGACGACCACCTCGGTTCCTCCCACCACGAGCACGACGTCGACCACAACGAGTACGACGACAACGTCCACCACGACGACAACCACAACCACAACCACAACCACGACGACGACCACCACCAGTGCGCCGACTACCTCACCGCCAACAACATCGGCGCCAACGACGGCTGCGCCGACTACGGCCGCTCCAACGACGGCTGCTCCAACAACGGCTGCGCCGACTACATCAGCATCGCCTCCGAGCACCACGGCCACGCAAGGTTCGAGCGAGCCATGGCAAGCCATTGTGGCGGTGCTAAGCGCAACGTGGATTGGTTTCATCGCCCGTAAGTCGCGCCGCCCAGAGCCAGCGTCGTGACCGCTCTTTCGTTCGAGTCGCTGCGGGCAGGCCGACGACTCGATGCGCGGGGGAGAACCGAGGTGTTGCTCCTCGCAGCACTCACAGCCACGTGTGCGTATGGCGTGCACCGAGTCTTCGGCACCTTCGCCGCCACCGGACGAATCGTCGGCGCAGCGATCGTTGCGGTGCTGTTTATCACCCTCCTCGAGCTCAGACAGGTTCGGCTGTGGCTTACCGTCGTACTTTCTGCATTCGCGATGTTTCTGTACACCGCTTACACACAGCTGCCCGAAACAATGCCCTTTGGCGTCCCGCGAGCGGCAACGGTCAGCGGCCTTGCCGACGGGTTCTGGTCGGGTTGGGCCGATGGTCTCGACAGTTTGCTCCCCCTCGCCGAAACGGGAACAACGGCCGCACTTTTGACCTATCTTGCGTGGATCGCCGGCATGGCAGCGGCAATGTTGCTCTTGCGTGCTGAGGAGTCGGTTTGGCCGCTTGTCCCGCCGCTTGTGCTCTTTGGCATTACGCTTCCGTTGTCGGCGCCTGCGCCCGCCTCAGCGCTTTGGTTGCCGTTTGCGATAGCGGTGTTGTGTTTGTCGTTTCTTGCCTTCCGTGCAAACCAGCGTCGATCTGGCGACATCGGGGGCGGCCTCGCCCCCGGGATATGGTCGGAACGTGAGGTCGACGTCGAGACCGGGGCCGAGGTCGACCAGCCTGTGCGCACCGCGGTTCTCGCCCATGAATATCAGCCTCGGACGTCGCCTGTCGCAATCGCTCGATCGGCGCTGCCGGTGGTCGTGGGCTGCGCAGCGGTGGGCGTGTTGGCTAGCGTGGTGCTTGCCTTTGGCAGCGATACTCCGGCGGACCCGCGTGAGGTCCGGCCAGACGACGTCACGCCCGAATCGATCATTAACCCGCTTACCGAGTTCAAAGCGGTTCGGTCGCTCAACCCACCAGCTGCAGCGCTGACGCTCGAACTCCTAGGCAGCGATATCGATGCAGCGAGTCTCGATCGTCTACCGGTTGCCGTGCTCGACCGATACGATGGCGCCGAATGGCAGGCGGGCGCGAAATATGAGTTGAGCGCATCCGATCTTGCTGCGCCCGACCTCGACGGGGCAGTCGAAATCACCCAGACGATTGCTCTCGACCAGATTCGTGGTCCATGGCTTCCGGCCATCCACCGGCCGGTTCGGGTGAGTCTCGACCGAGTTCTGATTGATCGAGAGTCCGGCTCGCTCATCGCTCCGTTGGGTAGCCAGATCGACAGTTACACCGTAGTTTCGCGAGTCGCTCCGGCCGGCGTAGCTGACCTTGCGGAAGCGACGGTGCAAAACGTTGACTCTTCCTATGTCTACCTGCCGAGTCAGGTATCGGCTGATCTGCTTGATCTGGCCACCACGATTGCTAGCGGTGAGGACAACACCTACCGACGCACTATGGCACTTGTCGAGTACTTGCAGAATGAGCTCTTTGTCGACGATGATGCCGCGCCTGGTCATTCGCTCGGTCGACTCCAAACGTTCTTGTTTGAAGAACGGCGGGGAAGTCCTGAACAATTTGCGGGCGCACTAGCTGTCATGTTGCGTACACAAGGTATTCCGGCCCGGGTGGTCATTGGTTACGACCTCAATGCTGTGCCTGAGAGCGAAGCTGGTGCGGCGCTCGAGATTACGAGCGAGCACTACGATGTGTGGGTTGAGGTGCCATTTGACGGCTACGGGTGGCAGGCGTTTGACGCCCTGCCGGCGGAGGCAGCGACCGAGCCGCTTCCTGAAGAAGTGACCGGAACCACGATTCCGAGCAGCTCAGAACAAATCGTGGCGCCCGAACCCCAGCCGTCAGAAGCGACGCCCTCGGAGGCCATTGAGTTGATCTCCGATGAGCGACAATTTGGGGCCTGGATCTTCCCGGCACTCATCGCGGTGTTTGTCTTGGCATGGATGCTGGCGTTCGTAGCATTGGTGATGTTTTCGAAGCGTCGCCGCCGCACTCGGCGTCGGTCGGCCCCGACGCCGGTCGGCCGGATCGAAGGCGCCTGGGCCGACGCAAAGGACCGGTTGCTCGAAGCAGGCATCGACGTTCCCAGCGAACTCACACTTACCGAAGTGGCGCTGGTTGGTTCCGAGGAGTTCGGCGACGATGCGGCCCACGGGCTTCGAGCCCTTGTGCCTGACGTGGCAGCCAATGCCTACTCGTCATCTGAACCCGATGTCTTGGCAGCTGATCGTGCCTGGCAGCATGCCGACGAGTTCCGCTCGGAAGCGTCGAAGGCTCGCACCCGGCGCAAACGGGTGACCGAAAAGCTTAACCCACGGCCGTTGGTCAAGAACCGTTAGATCAGATGCTGCAGGTATGGTGCCGCGCACCGTTCAGCGTCGAACTTTTCGGTTCCAGTATTTGGCGAACTCGCTGCTTGTGCCAGCGTTGAGCACAACCACACCGGGCAGGTCGAGGCTGTCGCCTGGCCGGACCCCGAGTCGGCACACGGTGACCGCGTCGAACTGTGCGGCCAAGCGTCCGAGTTTGAGAAGTTCGTCTGCTGAGCCGTTGCCCGTAAGTACCGCAACCGAGAACCCGCCGCTGCGGTGACGGGTATTGGTCTGTACCAAGTCGACTAGGGAGCCCTCCGCCGTTGGCTGAAGAGCAGCTAGTTCGTCCATGAGATGCGCGTGGGTGGATCCCTGGTCGTACGTGCGGCCGCAGGTGGTGCGGAGCTGAAAGGGGAACCGGCTGCGCTGCGAGGCGGTGGCCAACGACGCCGCAGCTCGGATGGCATCTTCGAAAGCATCGCCTTCGTACACCTCAGGACGGGTGTCGAGCAGGATAAGACTTCGTGGTTGGTGTGTGTCGACATTGTGTCGAACCATCATCTTGCCGAGGCGGGCTGACGAGCGCCAGTGAATCAGGCGGCGGTCGTCGCCGACGACGTATTCGCGGAGGTTCTGGAACGCAACGCCACCCTCGGGTGCTTCACCGGAACTCGGGCCGTCGAGGTCGCGCGCTAGCCCGGACGGAAACGGGGCGACTTCGTGGAGAAGCGGGTGTACCCAGAGCGTTTCGCTGGACGCTTTCCATTCACCGCGCCGAACAATGCCGAGCGGGTCGGAACGGTTGATAACCAGGGGGCCCACCTGAAAGACGCCACGCCGGTCGGTCGGAAGCCGTTCGGTGCTGTCGACTGATTCGCCGGCCGCCAATTCGGGAATCGCTACCGGAATGATGCCATCGCCGAACCGCTCGAGAGCGACACCGTCGCGTAGAACTCGTTTGCCTGCGTTGGTGATGCGTAGATGGGCAACGGAGTCCTGACCTGCGGTGACGCGGTCGGGATTGACCACCCTCTGCACCTCGAGGCTCGGTTTCTGCGACACCACGACGACGGCGGCGATGATGGCGGCAAGCAGCGCACAGGCGAGCGCCACAAGGGGTGCATAGCCGAGAAGCCATCCGAGGGTCAGCAACATGACGACCAGCCCTAGGAGGGCCTTACCGTTGGCGGTGAACACTCGTTTTACACCGCGTCGCGACTGCTGGGGACCGTGACCTCGCGAATCACCCGTTCGAGGAGCGAATGAGCGCTGATGCCCTGCAGTTCAGCCTCGGGGGTCAGAATCATGCGGTGGAGCATTACGTACGGTGCCAAGAATTTGATGTCTTCGGGCGTGACGAAGTTGCGGCCGGTTGCGGCAGCAAAGGCGCGTGCCGACCGGGCAAGTGCGGCCGAACCACGAGGACTCACCCCAAGACGTAGCTGCGGCACATTGCGTGTTTCGCGTGACAGATTGACGATGTAGTGGCGGATGTTGGGCGCCAGGTACACCCGGTCGGCGATGTCGCTGAGACGTCGGAAATCTGAGGGGGTGATCACCGGGGTGACATCGGGGCGGAAGTGGCGGGTGTTGAGCGAGTCGATAATTTCCATCTCGGCGAGAGGGTTGGGGTAGCCAATCTGCACTCGCATCATGAAACGGTCGAGCTGCGCCTCGGGAAGGTTGTAGGTTCCGTCGAGCTCGACGGGGTTCTGGGTAGCGACAACGATGAACGGATCGGGCACCGGGTGCGGCACACCATCGACGGTTACCTGATGTTCTTCCATGACCTCAAGCAACGCCGACTGGGTCTTGGGCGAGGCGCGGTTGATCTCATCGCCGAGGACGACGTTGGCAAAAACGGCGCCTGGGTGGAACTCGAACTTGTTCTTCTCCATGTTGTAGATCTGCACGCCGGTGACGTCGGTGGGGAGCAGATCGGGTGTGAACTGGATGCGGGCAAGTGTGCCGTCGACCGACTCGGCCATCGCACGCGCCAACGAGGTTTTGCCTGTACCGGGGACATCCTCGATCAGGAGGTGTCCTTCGGCCAGCATGCAGATGAGGGCGAGTTGCACGACATCGGTTTTGCCCTTGATGACGGTTTCGACGTTGTTGACCAGCCCTTCAAGGCGTTCGGCGAAGTGTTTCGTCTCGGCTTCGGTCGAGCGCTGACGTTGTGCGGTGGCTTCCAAAGGGGGTCTCCATACAGAATCTGTGATGTACCGGGCCGCATCCAGCTTGGCGAACGCACGTGCGTAGCGACAAACATGGGAGTAACAGCCCGAGGGGGGATCGATAGGTGGCAAAACGTTGTTTTGCGCCTAAGCGAAAGGATAGATGCCACGAGTGCTCGCCGTCGCCTCGACGTTGAACTAGTTCGCCGCCGACTTGTCGACAGCCGCGAGCAGGCGAAGGCATGCATCGAGGCCGGATCGGTCACTGTGGGTGGTGTTATTGCCACAAAACCGGCTCGCCAGGTCCTTCCGGGAGACGCCATTGAACTTCGGGGTGGTCCGCCTCGATACGTTTCGCGCGGTGGGTTCAAGCTCGCCGCAGCCCTTGAGCAGTTTGGGCTCGTGGTTTCCGGCGGAGCGGATCCGGGCGGGGGAGAGGCTGGCCTTCGATGCCTAGACGCTGGCTCCTCGACAGGCGGGTTCACCGATGCGCTACTGCAGGCTGGCGCCGAGCTGGTGGTGGCTGTTGATGTTGGTACCCATCAGCTTCACGAGAGACTCCGCGACGATTCTCGGGTTGAGTTGCACGAGCAGACCGATATTCGGTCGGTATCGGCCGAGCAGTTCGGGGGCCGCTTTGCGCTCGTTGTTGCTGATTTGTCGTTCATCTCGTTGCATGTGGTTCTCGCCGAGTTGTTGCAGCTCACCTCGATCGACGGTGATGTGGTTGTTCTCGTAAAACCCCAATTTGAGGCGGGCCGACAACAGGTGAGCCGGGGACGGGGCGTGATTACCGATCCCGATATCTGGCGCGAAACACTTCTCGAGCTAGCAACCACGACCTCAGCGGCTGGAGCGGTCATCATGGGGCTCATGAGTTCACCCATCAGGGGCGGAAAAGGCAACACCGAGTTCCTGCTGCATCTGCGGCATGGGTCTGGCGAACCTCGAGGGGCGCCACTGGGTGATGCACAGTTCGCTTTGCGGGTGGATGAGGTCATCGCCCAGGCACTGACCGACGCTGGTCGCGAGGTACCGGCTGGGCCGAGTAGCGAGTCAGACAAGACAGACAAGACAGACAAGACAGACGAGCCAGACAGAGAGGTCGCACCATGACGGCGACGGTCGGAATTATTTTGCACCACCGGCGTGCACAGGCGGTTGAACAAGCGGCTGACCTGGTGGCCTGGCTATCCGGCGAGGGCCACGATGTCCGGCTTCCAACCGAAGACGCTTCGATTGCGGGACTCGATCAGTACGGGGTAAGCGAGGACCAGTTCGGCGCTGGCCTCGATGTCGCCGTAAGCCTCGGCGGAGACGGCAGCATTCTGCGAGCCGTAGAACTGACCAGCGAACACGATATTCCGTTGCTGGGCGTGAACTACGGCGAACTCGGTTACCTCGCAGCGATTGAGCCGGCTGACGCGCAGAAGTCGATAGAGAAGTTTCTTTCTGGAGACTATGAGGTCGAAACCCGCATGATGCTCGAGGCGACCATCGCGGGCGAAGGCGGCGAGACAGTGCATCACGCGCTCAACGAGATTGTTCTCGAACGAACCGCCGATCACAACACCATCCGACTCTTGGTGCGGATCGATGGCGACCGTTTCCACACCTACCCAGCCGACGGCCTCATCGTAGCGACTCCCACCGGGTCAACCGCCTACGCGCTTTCGGCACGCGGCCCGGTGGTCGCCGCCACCCATCGCGCACTTCTCCTTACGCCAGTGTCCCCGCACATGTTGTTTGACCGGTCGTTGGTACTCGAACCGGAGAGCAACCTCAGCCTCGAGGTGCAAGGGCATCGTCCAGCGGCCTTGTCAGTGGATGGTCGTAAAGTGGGAACGCTCGAGGATGGCGACACGGTCAGCTGTACAGCGTCGCCTCGTCGGGTTCGACTTGTGATCGACGAGCCCCGTCAGTTTCATGCTGTACTCAAGTCAAAGTTCGGTCTTTCTGACCGCTAGCACACGCATCACCACCGAAGCCCAAACCCACATACACCGAGAGATTCGAGACACCACTTCGTGATCCAGGAACTTTCTATTACTGACCTAGGCGTGATCGAACAGGTTCACCTGCTCATCGGGCCTGGTCTCACCGCGGTAACCGGCGAGACCGGTGCCGGAAAAACAATGGTTGTGACCGCCATCGATTTACTGATGGGTGGACGCGCCGATTCAGCGATGGTTCGATCAGGGGCCGAACAGGCCGTCGTCGAAGGCCGCTTCGTGGTCGGCGACCGGGCAAAGGCCTCGCTCGAGGCCTCCCAGGGCGACGACTTCACTGGGTACGTCATCGATGACGAAGTCATTATTCGACGCGTTGTCCCGGCTACCGGACGTTCGCGCGCCTATGTCAACGGGCAGTTGGCGCCCGCCTCTGTGCTCGCTGCGCTCGGCACCATGTTGGTTGATCTCCACGGCCAGCACAGTCACCAGTCGTTGCTCGACGCCGGAGTGCAACGACACCTGCTCGATGTCTACGGCAAGATCGACCTCGGGCCTGTCGTGGCCGCCCGCGCCGAGTTGGCCGCCGTCGAGGCCGCGTTGGTCGATCTAGGTGGCGACGCTCGCGAACGCGCTCGCGAGATCGACCTTTACCGTTTCCAAGTGGCCGAACTCGACGACGCGGCGATCACCGATGCCACCGAACTCGAAAGCATTGGGCCGCGCGAGGATCTGTTGGCCGACGCTGCAGCCCACCGCGAGGCGGGCTACTCAGCGATCGAGTCGATCGGTGCCGATGGCTCGCTTCAAGACCTTTTGGGCGAGGCAATCGAAGCTATTGGGCACCGAGCCCCGTTCGCCGACACCGGCGAGCGACTGCGATCGGTGCAGTCCGAACTCACCGACATTGCAAGCGAACTTCGGGCGGTGGTCGACAACATCGACGACGACCCCGAGCAGCTCGCGGCGGTTCGCGCCCGTCGGCAATTGCTGCTCGAAACAATCCGCAAATATGGCGAGACGCTCGACGAGGTCATCAGCTATCACTCGCAGGCGCGCGACCGCCTTGAGCTGCTCGAGTCCCACGATGCGCGAGCCGCCGAACTCGATGGCCGCCGAGCAAATGCTGAACAGGTTCTGAGCGAGGTGGCCGCCGGGCTGCGCGCCGAGCGAGAAAAGGTTGCGCCGGTACTCGCCGAGGCCGTCGAGGCGCATTTGCAGACGCTGGCCATGAAGAACGCGAAATTCGAGGTTGCCGTCGAGGGCGCTGCGGGAGACGAGGTGGAGTTCCGCCTCGCTGCGAATCCGGGGTCCGCGCCTCACCGTTTGGGGCGGGTCGCCTCGGGCGGCGAGCTAGCAAGAACGATGCTTGCTCTGCGTCTGGTCATCACGTCGGCGCCGCCGACGTTGGTGTTCGACGAGGTCGATGCAGGTATTGGCGGCGAGACCGCCCATGCCCTTGGCCGATCGTTGGGTCAACTCGGCGCCGACCATCAGGTACTGATTGTGACGCACCTTGCGCAGGTCGCTGCCTATGCCGACCAACAACTAGCTGTAGTCAAGTCCGACGATGGGTCATCGACGACCACAACCGTGATCGACCTCGACGACGAGCAGCGCATTATTGAACTGTCGCGCATGTTGTCTGGTCGTCCCGACAGCGACGTAGCTCGCGATCATGCGGTCGAACTTCTCGGCGCCGCGTCGAGCAAGCAGTGACAAGAAACTCATCGCTCTTCACGCGCCGGGTGTGGCGATTGGTTAGGGTGTAATCCCGTGACCAAACACATATTTGTGACGGGCGGCGTAGCAAGCTCGCTGGGGAAGGGCCTTACGGCTTCTTCACTTGGGCGACTTCTGAAGAATCGTGGACTTCGCGTCACGATGCAGAAGCTTGATCCGTACATCAACGTCGACCCCGGAACGATGAACCCGTTCGAGCATGGCGAGGTTTTTGTTACCGACGACGGTGGCGAGACCGACCTCGACCTTGGTCACTACGAACGGTTTATCGACGAGAATCTTTCGCGGGCGTCGAACGCCACGACTGGCTCGATCTACTCCGAGGTATTGGCCGCCGAACGCCGAGGCGACTACCTGGGCAAGACCGTGCAAGTCATCCCGCATATCACCAACGAAATCAAGCGACGCATCACGATGCTCGCTAGCGATGATGTCGATGTTGTTATCACCGAGGTTGGCGGCACCGTCGGCGACATCGAAATCCTCCCGTTTCTCGAAGCGATTAGACAGTTCAGGCTCGACATTGGCCGTAACAATGTGGCGTACGTGCACGTCACGCTGATTCCGTTCATCGGCCCGTCGGGCGAACAAAAGACGAAGCCAACACAGCATTCGGTTACCGAACTTCGTAGTCGGGGTATCCAGCCCGACGCCATCGTATGCCGAAGCGATAACCCGGTGAGCGACGAACTGAAGCGCAAAATTTCGAGCTTGTGCGACGTGCCCGTCGATGCGGTGGTGAACGCCGCCGATGCCGACAGCCTGTACGACATTCCGCTCGTGCTGCACGACGAGGGTCTCGATTCCGTCATCTGTGAACTGTTGCACTTCGAGGCCAAGGAGCCAGACCTCACCGCGTGGCGCGAGCTGGTCGCCCGAGTTCACTCGGCAGACCGCTCGGTAAAGATCGGCCTGATCGGTAAGTACGTCAGTCTGATCGATGCCTATCTGTCGGTTGTCGAGTCGTTAAACCACGCTGGTATTCATTTTGGTGCCGAGATCGAACTTGAACTGATACAAGCCGAAGAGGTCGAAGGACTTCTCGCTGCGGGCCGACTTCGCGATCTCGACGGCATCGTTATTCCGGGCGGGTTTGGCGAGCGAGGTACCGAAGGGAAGATCGCGGCGGCCAACTATGCCCGAGAAAACCAGATTCCCTGCCTCGGACTGTGCCTTGGCATGCAGGTGATGACCATCGAATACGCGCGCAATGTACTTGGTCTTACCGGCGCGAACTCGAGCGAATTCGATACCCAGTACTCGACAACACCCCATCCGGTTATCGACCTTATGGATGAACAAATCGGCGTGACTGACAAAGGCGGCACGATGCGCCTTGGCGCGTACGTGGCGCAACTCGAGTCAGGAAGTCAGTGCCACAAGGCGTACGGCAAAGAAGTCGTTTCCGAGCGCCACCGGCACCGCTATGAGTTCAATCCCAAGTATCGCGGGCGTTTTGACGACGGCGACTTCTGGTGCTCGGGTACGTCGCCCGATGGCACCCTCGTAGAATTCATCGAGCTCCGCTCACACCCCTTTTGGGTTGCAACCCAAGCCCACCCCGAGTTCAAGAGCCGCCCTGATCGCCCGGCGCCGTTGTTCCGCGATTTTGTCGACGCAGCATTGCACCGAGCACAGGGGCGCAACCCACCGTTGCCAACGCTCGACTCTGCCGAAGAAGTTGCTACGTCGTGACCGACCGTCCGGAGTTTCGCAAAATTAGCGAGACCCCTATCTACAAAGGGCACGCGATCGACGTTGTGACCGCCGACTTTGCGGCACCAAATGGTGAGATCATCACCCGCGATGTTGTGAAACACGGCGGTGCGGTGTCGGTGGTGCCACTGGTCGGCGACCAGGTGGTGCTCGTACGTCAATTCCGAGCAGCGTGCGACGTTTGGCTGCTCGAAATTCCGGCGGGTAAACGCGACGTCGCTGGGGAACCTCCGGCCGAAACCGCGAAACGCGAACTGATCGAGGAAGTTGGTCTGCGGGCCGACGAGGTAATCGAGCTTGCTCAGTTCTACAACTCGGTAGGTTTCAGCAACGAATACTCGTTTGTGTACTTGGCGATCGATCCGGTCGAGGTGCCTGCAGCCCACGATGGCGTCGAAGAGGAATTCATGACGGTCGAACGTTTCCCGCTAGATGACGTCCGTTCGATGATCGCTTCGCAGCAGATTACCGACAGCAAAACCATCATCGGGTTGTTGCTGACGTTGGCGCATCTGGGTCGATGACCGCAAGCCTCCTCGGTCCAGATAGCGAGGAGTTTCTGACGTGGCTGGCTGTCGAACGCGGACGTTCGTCCAACACGACTGAGGCGTATCGGCGGGATTTGGTTCGCTACGAACTCTTTCTGGTCGACCGTGGCAAAACGGTCGCTACGGTCGAAAGCGCCGACATCATCGATTTTGTTCGCGAGTTGCAAAGTCTGGGGCTGGCGCCTTCGTCGGTCACCCGGATGCTGGTTTCGGTACGGGGATTGCACCGGTTTTTAGTAGCTGAGGAGATTTTGACCGGCGACCCTGCGGCCGACGTCGAGGTGCCACGTCCGCCGCGTGGCGTGCCGAAAGCGCTAAGCGAAGCCGAGATTAACCGGCTACTGAACGTGGTGGTCGGTACAGGGCCAGCAGTGCGTCGCGACCGGGTCATTCTCGAGGTGTTGTATGGCGCTGGCTTGCGGATTTCGGAATTGTGTGGTCTGTCGCTTGCCGATATCGATTTTGATGCCGCCCTCATGCGGGTCTTAGGGAAGGGCGACAAGGAGCGGATTGTGCCAGTGGGACGACACGCAGCTGAGGCGATCGATGCTTGGCTTGAACCCGACGGGCGAGGAGCTCTCGAGCCAGCGAGTTGGAGGAGCCGAGATGACGAGACGGCCCTCTTGCTGAACATGCGTGGCGGGCGGTTGACGCGCCAAGGGGCTTGGGGAGTGGTGCGCAAGCACGGTACGTCGGCAGAGCTGATCGACCGGCTCAGTCCGCACGTGCTGCGGCATTCGTGTGCCACTCACATGCTTGATCACGGCGCCGACATTCGTACAGTGCAGGAACTTCTCGGCCACGCTTCGATCACGACGACGCAGCTGTATACCAAGGTGTCGACCGAGCGGCTCCAACAGGTGTATCAATTGGCTCATCCGAGAGCCACGTACCCAGCCGCATTGAAGAGCAAAGGAAGCTGAAACATGGGGTCTGTCGTGCACCTTGCAAAACGTTTCTTCGGTTCGCTTTGGCCGTTGGGGCCGAGTGCTGAAACCCGCTCATGGGTGCAGCGACAACTGCTGGTGTCGGAATACGCGCTCTGGAGCGAGAGCTCGAAGGCCGACCGTCGCCACTCGGCCGGGGTCGCTCGCGAGGTTGTGACGTTGCTTGGCGACGACGCGCCGCGTGAGGTGATTGCCGCCGCACTCTTGCACGACATCGGCAAGAATGTCTCGGGCCTCGGCACCTACACCCGGGTCGCCGCAACACTTTCGGCCGCCGTTGCTGGACGTGAGACCGCGGAGCTGTGGGTGAAAGGCACCGGCGTGACGCGACGCATTGGTCTGTATCTCAAACATCCGGAGCTGGGCGGAGACCTGCTTGCGATGGCCGGCAGCGATCCGCTAACGGTTGCGTGGGCGCGCGAACACCATTTGCCTAGCGAGAGGTGGACCGTTGAGCAACGGTATGCCGAGGCGTTGGACGCGGCCGATAACGACTAGGGCAGGAGGCCGATATGTTGCTTCGCCCTGGCGAGTACTTCGGCGGCCTTTTCTTGCGCTCGGTCGGCGCCGTGTTTGAGCAGGCGCTGGGTTTCGGCCGGGTCCGCTTCGAGTTCGAAGAATCGCTCCTGTATTGGGCGGAGTCGCTCGATCACGGCTTCTGCAGTCGCCGTTTTCAGCGGTCCGTATTGGTCGAACTCGTCGGCGAGCGCAGTTGGGTCCTGGTCGGTCACGGCTCCGAGGATCGATAAGAGGTTCGACACGCCTGGCTTTTCGGCGATGTCGAACCGAACCTCGCTGTCGTTGTCGGTAACTGCTCGTTTGATCTTCTTCTCGATCTTTTTGAGATCGTCGAGCAGCAAGATGGTTCCGGAGTCGGTGTCGTCAGATTTCGACATCTTGTTTTCGGGGTGCTGCAGGTCCATTATTCGCGCACCCGCTGGGGGAATGATGGCATCGGGAATGACAAACGTGTCGCCGTATCGACTGTTGAAGCGTTCGGCGACGTCGCGGGTGAGTTCGAGATGCTGGCGCTGGTCGTCGCCAACGGGGACAGCATCGGTGTCATAGAGCAGAATGTCGGCCGCCATCAGCGCCGGATAGGTGAAGAGGCCGGCCGAAATGAAACCTGAACCTCCATCGCCTGCCTGGTCAGACTTGTCTTTGAATTGGGTCATTCGGCGCAGCTCACCAAACGACGCGGTGCACTCGAGCATCCACGCCAGCTCGGGATGTTCGTGGACATGACTCTGTACGAAAAGAGTCGACCGGTCAGGATTGATGCCTGCTGCCAGCAACACCTGCGCGAGACGGAGGCTGCCAGCACGAAGTTCGGCTGGGTCTTGGGGCACGGTCAGGGCATGAAGATCGACAACGCAGTAGACCGCGTCGTAGTCGTCTTGCATCGCCACCCAGTTCTGGACGGCTCCGAGAAAGTTTCCGAGATGGATGGCGCCGGTTGGTTTGATACCTGAAAACACACGAGACATAGGTGGGTCAGGATACCGCTTGAACCTCGGGCGCCATATCGAATTCAACGATGAGCCGGCTTCCGCGGTCGTACGTGAGGTAGTTCCAGGCCCAGTTCACCAACACGTTGGCGCGGTTTCGATGGCCGATCAGCATTGCGAGGTGCAAAATGAGCCAGGCAAGCCAGCCAATTCTGCCGCTGAGACGAATTCCGTTGTTGCGGCGACCTCGGGGGAGATCCGCAACAGCAGCGTTGCGTCCGATAGTGGCCATCGTGCCGCGGTCGACATACCTGAACGGGAGGGGAGGGGCCGTGCCCTCGATCTGCGCGGTGAGCACAGCTGCCGCATGGCGTCCCTGTTGCATTGCCGCCGGGGCGACCTGGGGCACCAGCGTCTCGCCGTCGAGGCGGGCGGCAGCGAGATCGCCGACCACGAAGACTTCGGGATGTTGGGGCAGCCGAAGGTGCGAGTCGACGACGGCGCGCCCGCCGGCGGTGGTAGCGATACCGAGTTGGGCGACGAACGGATGGGCCTTGACCCCAGCGGCCCAAACGAGGGTATGTGTGGCGATGCTGGTGCCGTCGGATAGGTCGACTCTGCCCGGAACCATACGGTCGACCTGGGTATCGCAGAGGACTTCGACCCCCATACGAACGAGTTGCTGCTTGGCTTTGGCGCTCAACGTTGGTGACATGCCGCCCAAAAGGCGGTCTTGGCCTTCGACGAGCACGATTCTACCGAAGCGCTCACGGGTGGACCGGGTACCGCCGCGGCGGGGAGGCGAGAAGCCGGAGAGGTGCGAAAAGTCTCGCCGAAGTACGCGGTCGATCAGCTCTGCGAAACCGCCGGCGGTTTCGACACCGGGCGGGCCGCCGCCTGCGATGACCAACGTGGTCGCCGCAGCTCGCACGTCGGCCGACGATGTTCGTTCTGCGTGTTCGAAGCAGCGCAAAACGTGCGTGCGTAGCTCGACTGCGTCGGCAGCATTTTTTAGGCCAAATCCGAACGACTCGACCCCGGGCACACCCAAGTCGGTGGTGACTGCGCCAAGGGCGAGAACCAACGAATCATAGGCAATCGGGTCACCGTTATCGGTGTGAACCACGCGTTCGTCGAAGTTGATGTCGATGACCCGTGATTGCAGTGCTCGGGCATTGTGTTGGCGTTGAAAGATGCCGCGGGTGGGGATGCAGATGTCATCGACGTCGAGCCCGGCAGTGGCGACCTGATACAGCAGGGGCTGGAAGGTGTGGTGGTTACGTTGGTCGATGACCGTCACCCGGACGTCGGTGTTTTCGAGCGCTCGCGCCGCTGCCAGACCAGCAAACCCGGCGCCGACGACCACGACATGATGTGTAGGCCGACGCCGCTTGTCAGTCCGTCGTGTTGTGCCTCGCCCTTGAGGCCTTGTGAAAAGTTGCACAATGTCACTGTATTAGATTGTGCAAAAATTCACAAGCGCCTACTTTGGGTCCTTGGCCTGCTTGTATGTCGCCAGCGCTCTATCTCTTGCGAAACCGTGATCGATAATCGGGGCTGGGTAGTCGTCGTCGAGCACGACCCCGGCAGCAGCAAGATCGAGCGGTGCTACTTCCCAGGGGGCATGAATCGCCGAGTCGTCGAGCGACGCGAGTTCGGGTAGCCACCGTCGGAGATAGTTGCCTTGCGCATCGAACTTGCGGCTTTGGCTCACGGGGTTGAAAACCCGGAAGTAGGGCGCGGCATCAGGTCCGGTGCCAGCAACCCACTGCCAGTTGCCAGCGTTTTGCGCGATGTCGGCATCGATCAACAGTCGCCGGAAGTAGCGTTCCCCCTCGCGCCAATCGACCAGAAGGTCTTTCACGAGAAACGATGCCACGATCATTCGTACCCGGTTGTGCATCCAGCCGGTCTGGTTGAGCTGTCGCATACCAGCATCGACGATGGGGTAGCCCGTCTGGCCGTTCTGCCACGCTGCGAGGTCGCGGCTGTCGTTCACCCACGCAATACGGTCGTACTCTGGCCGAACCGCCTTCTCGGCAAGGCTCGGAAAGCCAAGAAGTGTATGAGCCCACCAATCGCGCCACGAAAGCTGCCGCACAAAACCCCGCCGTCCGTCGGTGTCATCGCCGACCATATCGGCGACATAACGAGGCGAGATTGTGCCAAAACGAAGGTCGGACGAGAGCATCGAGGTGCCGTCGATGCCCGGCAAGTCGCGATCGGTCTTGTACTGATCTACTCGACGGAGCCACTGGTCGAGCCGTTGGCGTGCCGCAAACTCTCCGGCCGGAAGCGGTGGCGAACCGGTCACCAACTCGGCAAGATCGACATCGCCCGGCTCGCCAAGAACGGTCGCTTTCCACACGGTGTCTACTGGTGTGGTCTTCCACACGTTGTCTACTGGTGTGGTCTTCCACACGGTGTCTACTGGTGTGGTCTTCCACACGTTGTCTACTGGTGTGGTCTTCCACACGTTGTCTACCGGTGTGGTCTTCCACACGTTGTAGAACGGCGTAAAAACCTTCGACAGTGTGCCCTTGCCCGTCAGCACCGACCCCGGCGGGTGAAACAGCGTGCCCCACGTCGCAAGTGCCCGGGCTCCGAGGGCCCCGGTGATCTGAGCGTCACGCTCTTGTGCATACGGCGTGACGTCAGCGTTGAAATACACCACAGCATCGGTGCCCGCCAGCGTCGGCACGATGCGTGCTGCACTGCCGGACCGCACGTGAAGACAGCCGCCGGTTTCCCGACGAATCGATTCGTCAAGCGCAGCGAGTTCGGCAACGAACTGCCGTCGCCGATGTGGACCGGCTGTGGCCAACAGACGTTCTTCAAGCACGTAGAGCGCAAGCACCGGGCCACCAGACCGCATCGCGTTTGCCCACGCCGGATTGTCGTGCAGACGCAAGTCGCGGCGGAACCACATGATTGCCAGGCTCGACCCCGGGGCCGCTGGGGAGCCCGTGGCAGAGGGGGACGGTGGGGGAGGTGAAGGGGCAACGGACACGATCTGACCCTAGGAGAAATGGCTCTGGTGCACGTATGGGAGCCGAGCTTGATCTAGCGTCGTTCCGTCATGTCGTTCAAGGTCGAAACTTCAGTCTTTGCCGGTCCCTTTGATCTGCTCCTGCATCTCATTTTAAAAAACGAGGTCGAGTTGTACGAGGTGTCGCTCTCCGACATCGTCGATGCCTATCTCGCCGAACTCGAAAAGATGGAGCAAACCGATCTCGAAGTAGCGACCGAATTCCTGCTCATCGCGGCGACCCTTGTTGAACTCAAGTGCCGCCGTCTCCTACCTATCGAGGACCGGTTCGAGCTCGATGACGAACTCGCCCTTTGGGAAGAGCGCGACCTTCTGCTTGCCCGTTTGATCGAGTGCAAGACGTTCAAAGATGCCGCCCAAGTTCTGCGACGCATGAGCGAAGCCGCAAGCAAGTCATACCCACGAACCGCCGGTCTCGACGAGAAGTTCATCGGGCTAACCCCCGATCTGCTGACCAACACCAAACCACTCGATCTTCGCAAGGCCTATATCAAGGCTGTTACGCCCAAGCCCGAACCGTTCGTCGACCTGTTCCACGTCAATCCGATCAAGGTCACGGTTGCCGATGCGGTCGTCGAACTCCTGCAGGAGCTGCCGGGCGCCGGTTCATTGAGTTTCCGCGAGCTCACGTCTGGTCTCGTCGACCGGATTGAGATTGTCGTACGGTTCCTCGCCATCCTCGAGCTGTTCAAGCAGGATCTGATCGAACTCGACCAGGTGCAATCATTCGGGGATATCACTATTCGCTGGGTTGGCGACGATCTCGCCCACGACCTGCATTTCGATGACTATGAAGGATGATGCTGTGATCGACGAGACCGCCGATGCTGAGGCTGAGCTTGTTGCAGAGTCGCCCCCGGAGGAGGCGCCCGAGGAATGCGAAACTGCCGAGGAAGAGCTTTCTGATACCGAGGATCTCGGCGTCGTGCAAGAAGTACCAGAGGAGATCCGCCGCGCCATCGAGGCGTTAATCATGGTCGCCGATGTTCCCGTTCCGACTGCGGTGCTGGCGCAGCTGACCGAGGTCAGCGCGGCAACTGTCATGGTCGTCTGCGAAGAACTCGCCGCCGAATACGAGGCGGAGAACCGCGGGTTCGTGCTCGTCAATGTTGCGGGCGGCTACCGGTTTCAGACGCACGACGACCTCGCTCCGTACATCGAGAGGTTTGCACTAGAAGGACAGTCGAGCAGATTGTCGGCGGCAGCACTCGAAACGCTAGCGATCGTCGCGTACAAGCAGCCGTTGTCTCGAGCACAGGTGTCGGCTATTCGCGGTGTTGGGGTCGATGCGGTGATGCGAACGCTTCAACAGCGCGGATATATCGCCGAGATCGAGCGCGATGATGGCCCAGGACTCGCCATCTTGTTCGGAACCACGCCGCTTTTTCTCGAACGAATCGGTTTGGCCTCGATCGATGAGCTGCCGGCGTTGGGAGACTTTGCCCCGGATTCGGAAGTTGTTGAAGCGCTTGAGCAAAGCCTGAGCGCCGATCCGATCGAAGACGAGCTTCTTCCGCAAGCCAGTCCTGAAGCGGCCGCTGAGATCAGCGAGATCAGCGAGAGTATCGAGACTGCTGACACCGACGAGATCGCTGACGCAGGTGAAGCTTCCGGGAACGACAACGACGACGAATCGTCGGCCGACGACCGACTCGATGCTGTGGTGATCGATCTTCGTGATTCGATGCGCCAAGATCGGGCGCCGACCGAACCGGTTGGCGAATCGGGAACGGAAACAGATTGAGTGACGGACGGGTCGCCGCAGACGACGGCGAACGTCTGCAGAAAGTTCTGGCCCGCGTTGGGCTAGGCAGCCGCCGGGTGTGTGAAGACCTCATCGCCGATGGACTGGTAACGGTCAACGGGACGGTGGCCGAGCTCGGACGACGAGTCATCGCCGAAGTCGACATCATCGAGGTTGAGGGTGCGCTCATTCCCGTCAAACCATCTGCGGTGTACTACCTGCTCAATAAACCAGCCCGGGTGGTCACCACCGCCTCAGACCCCCAAGGCCGCGACACCGTGGTCGATTTAGTCCCCGACGAGCCGCGCGTTTTTCCGGTCGGAAGACTCGACTACGAGACCGAGGGACTCTTGTTGTTGACCAACGATGGCGAGCTGACCCACCGGCTCACCCATCCCTCATTCGGGGTCGAGAAGGAGTACCTCGCCTCGGTCGAGGGAACCCCCAGCCGGTTGGCTTTACGGCAACTCCGCGAAGGGGTCGAACTCGATGACGGACCCACCGCTGCGGCCCAAGCCTCGATGGAGACCCCGGGGCTGGTAAAGCTCACGATCCATGAAGGACGAAACCGTCAGGTCCGGCGGATGTGCGATGCCATTGGGCATCCGGTTCTCCGGTTGGTACGCACGCGCATTGGACCGATCGCCGATCGACAGCTGAAACCGGGCGAGTGGCGGTTTCTCACCGGCGAGGAGGTTCGCTCGTTGGCCGTGGCAACAGCTCCGCCGGTCGATGAACCGGCGATCGAGCCGAAACGCCGAAACCGGTGAGGGTCGGCTCCCTCATTGCCAGTACGATCTTCGCCCGTGCCCGGTTCTGAAAATCACCCTTCTGAGACTCGAACGTCTGAGACACGAACCGCTGCGGTCATCGGACTTGGCGTTATCGGCGGCTCGATAGCCGCTGCGCTCACCGCACGGGGCTGGGCTGTGATTGGCGACGACGCCAACCCCGAAACAGTGGCCGCAGCCATCGAGCAGGGTCTTATCGAACGTCAGGGACTCGAAGGCGCTGAAATTACCTTTATTGCCACACCCGCCGGTGCGGTCGTCGAACAGGTTCGGCGGGCTCTTGCCTCTACCGAGGGGCTCGTCACCGACGTCGCGAGTGTGAAGGGCGAGATTAGCGCCGCGATCTCCGACGAACGTTTTGTGGCCGGCCATCCAATGGCTGGGTCTGAACTGCCGGGTCTCGAAGGAGCGAGCGGAGACATGTTCGACGGCGCCGTGTGGGTGTTGTGCCCGTCGGTGTCGACCGTCGATTCGACCCTTTCAAGTGTTCGGGCTGTTCTCGCGTCGATGGGGGCCGACGTTGTGGTGATCGACGCGCACCGCCACGATGAACTCGTGGCAATGATTTCTCATGTTCCGCACCTCACCGCAGCAACGTTGATGAGTTTGGCAACCGAGCGTGCGATCGAACATCGTGCGCTGCTGCGGCTGGCTGCCGGTGGCTTCCGCGACATGACTCGCATTGCTTCGGGGGCGCCCGACATGTGGATCGATGTCTGCGCCGCCAACCGAATAGCAATTGTTGGTGTGCTCGACGATCTCATCGGGTCGCTCACCGAACTGCGCGACGACGTCGACCAGGGCCAGTCCGACAAAATTCTCGGTCGGCTAACCGAGGCGCGATCGGCTCGGACAAATCTGCCGTCGTCCGCGCTGCACCCAAGCGAACTTTCCGAGATTTGGGTACCGATCACCGACCGCCCAGGCGAACTCCAACAGGTGCTGTCGCTCGCTGGTGAGCTGAATGTCAACGTTTACGACATCGAGATCTCTCATGTAGCGGAACGCGACGAGGGCCTGCTGGTTGTGGTGGTGTCGTCGGCGGCTGCACCGTTACTCGACGGCGGCCTTATGGCTCTCGGGTTCCGTCCGCGAATAAAGAAACTCAGCTAGTGGCTACCCCTCGACTCATTCGGCCGGTCACGACACCATTCTCGGCGGTCGCAACGGTTCCCGGATCAAAGAGCATCACCAACCGGGCTCTGTTGATCGCCGGACTCGCAACCGGCACCAGCAATCTTTCGGGCATCCTCGACGCGGATGACACACGAGCGATGGCACAAGCCATTGTTGGATTCGGAGCTCGGGCTGAGGTCGACTGGAACACCGGGACCGCCAAGGTCACCGGCATTGGGGCGGCTCCAATGGCCGGACCGCTGACGCTCGACGCCAACCAATCTGGAACAACCGGCCGCTTTCTTTTGGCCGTCGCTGCAACCGGCAGTGGAGCGATAACGATCGACGGCGACGAGCAGCTGCGTTCTCGTCCGGTTGGCGACTTGACCGATGCTCTTCGTGACCTCGGCGTGCGGCTCGAGTCGACCAGCTCAACTACCGAGCTTCCGATTGTGGTCCATGCCGATGGTCTTCGTGGCGGCGAGGTGCAGCTACCTGGTGACGTTTCGAGTCAGTTCGCCTCTGCCATTTTGCTCGCAGCTCCGCTGTCGAAAGAAGGGGTGGCACTGACGCTTTCGGGAGAATTGGTATCGACTCCTTATCTCGACATGACCGTCGAAGTCATGCGGGCGTTTGGCGCGACCGTCGATCAGTATGACGGTTCGAAGTTTGTGGTGGCACCCGGTGGGTATGTCGCCTGCGACTACGTGATTGAACCTGATGCCTCGGCAGCCTCGTACATGCTTGCTGCTGCGGCGATTACCGGAAGTACCGTCGTTGTCGAAGGCCTCTCGCCGCTGTCGTTGCAGGGAGATGTGGAGTTTGCAGAGGTGCTCGCACAGATGGGGGCCACCGTTCGCCATCACGGCAACTCCTTTGAGCTCACCGGTCCATCGGTTCTTGCCGGCGTCGACGCCGACCTTCGTGACTTTTCCGACACCGTGCCGACGCTCGGCGTTGTGGCTGCGTTTGCGTCCACGCCAACGACTATTCGAGGCGTGGGGTTCATCCGAAACAAAGAGTCCGATCGCATCGCAGCCACGGTGACCGAGCTTCGACGAGTGGGTATCGATGCGAGCGAAACCGAAGACGGCATGGTGATCAGGCCCGGGCCGTTGGAGCCTGCGGTGGTGCAGACCTACGACGATCATCGCATCGCTATGGCCTTTGCGGTGCTCGGCCTTCGCAATCCGGGCACCCGTATCGCCGACTCTCATTGTGTGGCGAAGACCTTCCCCGAGTTTTTTGCGGCGCTCGATGCACTTCACCCAGATCGAGAGCCACTCGTCATCGTCATCGATGGGCCGGCCGGTGCCGGAAAGTCGACGGTGTCAAAGGCAATTGCCGAACGTCTGGGCCTGATGGTGCTCGATACCGGCGCTATGTACCGAGCGGTAGCGCTCTCCGCCCTGGAGCGGCAGATCGATTTAGGCGATTGGGAGGCGGTTGGTGAACTCACAAAGAGCCTGCGGATTGAGCTTGACGGCTCTGATGTGCGCATCGATGGCACTGACGTATCGGCGGTGATCCGCACGGCCAAAGTCTCTCAAGCAGTGTCGGTCGTGGCTGCCAACCCTCATGTGCGCGACGTGCTAAAACACCAGCAGCGGGCCTGGATGAGCGCACAAGGCGGCGGGGTCGCCGAGGGGCGCGACATGGGAACCGTGGTATTTCCTGATGCCACCTTGAAGATCTTTATGACAGCCAATATTGAAGAACGAGCCAAGCGGCGCGCTGCAGAATCGGTTGACTTCAGCTTTGCTGACGCGCTAGCCGACTTGCGTCGTCGCGACGAAGTCGATTCCTCACGTGCCCACGACCCCTTGGCGGAAGCCGATGATGCTGTTGTGATCGATAGTACCGACCTGTCGGTTGGCGAGATTGTCGACAAGGTGGTTGACCTGCTCGGCGATTTGGTTCGACCCTGATGGCTAGTCCGTCACCACAGCCGTCGGATTCTGCGGAGTCGCAGCCTGCAAAGCGGCGCGAGATTGTGGGCGACGCTGGCTACGGCTTCGGAAGCGAAATGAGTCATCTACAGCGTGGCTGCTACATGGCGCTGTGGTATCCGTTTACGTTGCTTGCGAAGCTCTACTTTCGCGTCGAGGTGCACGGGCGCGAGAACCTTCCGACCGGGCAGCCGTTCATCGTCTCTCCGGTGCACCGGTCCTATGTCGACACGCCGGTGCTGGCACTGATCAGCCGTCAGGTGTTTCGGTACATGGGCAAAGAATCACTGTGGACGAACAAGTTCGGCGCCTGGTTTCTCTCGATGATGGGAGGGTTTCCGGTGCAGCGCGGTACCGCCGACCGCACCGCAATTCAGTCCGCCCAAGCGGTGCTCGAACGTGGCGAGGTCCTAGTGATGTTTCCCGAGGGCACCCGACGCGAGGGGCCGGTCGTGCTACCAGAGAACATGAACGACGGACCCTCGTTTATTTCTGGGCGAACCCAGGTGCCGATCGTGCCGGTGGGTATTGGAGGCACGGCGCGCATCATGCCGAAGGGCCAAAACATGGTCTTTCCGAGGAAACTGGTCTTTGTGATAGGCGAACCACTCGCTCCGCCAGAGCAGGTGCGCGGACGTGTGCCTCGTCGTGCAGTACGCGAACACACCGACGAACTTCGTGTGAGAATTCAGGCCCTCTACGACGATGCCCAGCAGCGGGCGACTCGCTAGCGCTCTTTCGCTGCGTCTTCGGTCGTGAGTCCGGCAAGCGCCGCGCTTGCCGCCAAGTGTCGATCAAGGACCGGAGGGCGAGTACTAATCGCACCGCCAGCGGCGAACGTGGCAAACATATCGACAGCGGTGAGGAGATCGCGAAGGTTTCTCGGCGGCGGGAAGTACTCGTCCTCGTCGGTGATGCGTATCTCTTCGACCCCGGCAGCGGGGGCGAGACGTTCGATGACTGAGTCGACGAGTTCTTCGGGAGCAGATGCTCCGGCGGTGACCCCGACCGTTCCGGTGAGATCGTCGGGTAGTTCGCGGGCGTCGTTCACCCGGTAGACCCGGTCGCAGCCAGCGTCGATGGCGAGTTTTTCGAGAGCGACCGTGTTTGACGAGTTGGCCGACCCGATAACAACTACCGCGTCGCAGCGCTGCGCGATCTGCATAAGGGCGCTTTGCCGGTTTGTGGTAGCGAAACACAGATCGCTGCGTCCGGGCATCCACATGTCAGGAAACCGTTCTTTTGTTGCATCGAGCACGTCGGCCCAGTCGCGATGGCTGAGGGTTGTTTGCGCGAGAAGTGCAACCGGTTGTTCGAACTCTGGTAGCTCGTGTACTTCGGCGCGGCTTTCGACCCGGTGGATGGCGTCGGGCGCAACGGCCATCGTGCCGACTGCTTCTTCGTGGCCCTCGTGGCCGACGTAGACGATGCTGTAGCCCTTCTTGGCTCGAACTTTGACCTCGTGGTGCACCTTGGTGACCAACGGGCACACCGCGTCGACCACATAGCCACCAGCGGCCTCTGCTGCGGTGACAACCTCGGGCGCCGAGCCGTGCGCCGACAACATGACGGGGGAGCCATCGGGCACTTCGGCAATGTCGTCAACAAAGATCACACCCAAACTCTCGAACCGTTGGACAACCAGCTGGTTGTGCACGATCTCGTGATAGCAGTAGACCGGCGCCTCAAAGGCGCGAACCATCCAGGCGAGGGCTTTGATTGCCATTTCAACCCCAGCGCAGAAGCCTCGGGGTGCGGCGAGCAGAACTCTGTCGACGTTCACACGATTGAGAGTATCGCTGCTACCTGCACAGCCGTGGCCGGTGCGTTGAATCTTTAGAAAAAGTCCACAAGATGGGGCGCAGAACCAGAGAAGGCTCGGCGAAGAGCCTCGACATCGCCGGTTTCGGCGCCAGCAAGACGACCAGCTGCGCGAAGCATGCCGGCGTCGCTGTATCCGGTGTACAGGCTTGCCAAGTCACCCACATCGACCGAAACATCGCCCCGGCCACCTGTTTCGAGCACGCCGGTGCCGTTTTGTATCTGTAGTACTCGTGGTCCGTGATTGTGTGGCAGTTGCGGATCGATGACATCGAGGTGCACTTCGGCTGTGACGTCGGCGGTGAAGCCGCGGGCGGCAATCGCGGCCTTGGCATCGATCAGACGAGTCATCCACGCTGGCCGTTCTTTCTCGGTGATGCGTTGCCCTTGGCGGATGCTGAGACGGAGTTCGTCGGTTGGATACACGAACTCGATCACGCCTGCTGTTGGCCCGTGCAGCGCCAACAACGTCAATGCGTCGGCCAGCCCGGCGCCGTCCTGCGCGAACAGGAATCTGGTGTGCATATCGAAGTGAGCGTCGAAGCTGGGTGCGATCGACGGCGACGTGCAGCTGTAGCCCGCCACGGCGACGATGTTGTCGGCACGCACGATGCCATAGAGCGCCCGAGGTTCGGGCAACTTCTCAAATCCCTGCCAAGCCGATGCCCAGGTGTAATCGGTGCGGTCGAGCCAGCCGTTCCGCGATTGTGCGACACGGTTGTACAGGGCCCTCACCCGCGGATCGTCCCAGCCGATGAGTTCGGCGTTGGGGCTTCCGCCCATATCGGCGTCGCCAGCATCGAGCACCGCGATGCTTGTCGTTCCGGCGAACTCGTAGCCGCGGCTGCGGTACAGCGTGGCGGTGGTGGCGTAGAGGGTACTGATTGCTGTGCCCATCTCGTGCATGCGCTGCAAGGACGCGTCGAGAAGCCGTTGCGCAATTCCGCGCCGGCGGTATTCGGGAGCGACGATCACCCCTGATACGCCGCCCATCGAGACCGACCGGCCACCAAACCACTGCGCCGAGTCAACGATTTTCAGTCGACCGGCAAGTGCCTGGCCATCGTATGCGGCGATGGTCCGGTCGAGGCTTGGGAGCAGGGCGGACGGATCGAACGGGCGGTTGCCGCCAAAGGACTGGGCCGCGATCTGGTGCGCCCGCTCCTGATCGCCGTCTCGAAGGTTCTCAATCGTGTAACGCACGACCAGAACAATACCCGGCAAGCTCGGTACCCTTGGTTGGTTATGTCGAATCCGCCTTGCGTCATCGCTGTCGAACCAGATTCGCCCGCCGACCGCGCTGGCGTTGTCGTCGGCGACGAGATCTTGCTGCTCAACGGTCAAGCGCCGCGCGACATCATCGAGTGGCAGTTTCTTGTTGATGAGGCCGAACTCGATCTTGAGATTCGACGAAGCGGTCTTGAGCTAGAGCTTTCGGTTGCAAAGGCGGCTGGACATCCGCTCGGCATCGAAGTGCACTCGGCGGTGTTCGATCGGGTTCGCACCTGCGACAACCACTGCGAATTTTGCTTCATTTACCAGCTTCCCAAAGGCATGCGTCGCAGCCTCTACCTCAAAGACGACGACTACCGGCTGTCGTTTCTGTACGGCAACTACACGACGCTCACCAGGTTTACCGAGGCTGACTTCGAACGCGTCGTCACTGAAGGCTTGTCACCGCTCAACGTCAGCATTCACGCGACCGATCCAGAAATTCGGGCCGACATGCTCCGCAATCGGCGTGGCGCTACCAGTCTGCGGTGGCTGAAAGCTCTGCTCGAAGCCGGTATTGAAATTCACGGCCAGGTTGTGGTGTGCCCGGGCCTCAACGACGCCGACGTGCTCGACGAAACGTTGTGTGGCGTGCTCGACGAATATCCCGAACTGGCGTCGGTTTGTGTTGTTCCGCTTGGCGTGAGTTCGCACAGCAATGAAGAACGCATGCGGCCCCACACCGTTGCTGAGGCGGCGCGAGTGTGCGACATCGTCGAGGCGTGGCAGCAGCGATTCCTTGAGGTGCTGGGCCGACGAACGGTTTTTGCGAGCGACGAGTATTACCTTCGTGCCGAACGCCCGTTTCCGGCTGCCGACACCTACGAAGGTTTCCCGATGCATGAAGACGGCATTGGTATGGCGCGCACGCTTGAACTCGAATTCACCGGCAAAGTCGACGAGGCGACGGGCGTAAAGCCCGGGTTCTTTGCGGCGGTCGATGGTGCGCCTGCCGATGGCTATCGCGCACCACGTGTAGACACCGACCCATCAGGCGTAGCAGGCTCGCCAGGGCTGCCAGCGACGATGTCGGGCGACCCCGCCGCCGTGCCCGTTTCGCTCGGCGTGAAACGGACGGCCCCAATCGCGATTCTTACCGGTGAACTCGGCGCGTTGGTTCTCGCTCCGCTGGTCGACAGCGTCGATCGGGACGATGTGCGAATAATCTCGGTGCGCAACGACTTCTTTGGCGGCAATACTGCTGTAGCCGGTCTGATGACCGGCGCCGATCTCTCTCGCGAACTCGCAGAACAACCTGAGGGCCACCGCTACTTGTTGCCCGATGTGTGTTTGAGTCGCGGCATGTTTCTCGACGGGCTTACGCCCGCCGATCTTCCACGTCCGGTCGAGGTTCTCCCGACCGACGGCGTGGCGCTTCGAAAGGCGCTTTCTTCATGATTCAACTACCCCTGGTGGCCATTGTCGGCCGCCCGAATGTCGGCAAGTCGACGCTACTCAACCGCATCATCGGCCGTCGCGAGGCGATCGTCGAAGAACGCCCTGGCGTCACCCGGGATCGCAAAGAGGTCGAGGCCGAGTGGCAGGGCACCCCGTTCCGGATTCTCGATACCGGGGGCTGGATGGCCGGTGGCGATTCGCTCGACGACAAGGTCAGTCAGCAGAGCGAAAAGGCTATTGCCGAGGCCGACGTGGTGGTGCTGTTGGTCGATGGCTCGGTGGGGCTGACCGACGATGACGCAAAGGTCGCCAAGTTGCTGCGCCGGCTAGAATCGCCGGTGCTGCTGGCTGTTAACAAGATCGATGCGCTGGCTCATGACAACAACGTCTGGGATTTCATGAGCTTGGGGCTGGGCGACCCGATGCCGATCAGTGCGTTGCACGGTCGACTCACCGGCGACTTCCTCGATGCCATCGTGAAGAACTTGCCAGCGGGTTCTCCGTCGGTCGACGATCTCGACGACTCGATCGACGTCGATGCTACGGCCGAAGAAAAGCTGTTTTCTGTGGCCATCGTCGGTCGCCCCAACGTGGGCAAGTCGACACTCTTCAATCGACTGATCGGCGAAGAACGCTCGGTGGTTCACGACCAGGCAGGTACGACCCGAGATGCCGTCGATACCGTCATCCAGTCCGAAAGTGGTCCGGTTCGTTTCATCGACACCGCTGGTATGCGGCGAAAGGCTCGGGTCGATGAGGATACCGAGTACTACTCGGTTGTTCGGGCGCTCAAGGCGGTCGACACTGCCGACGTGGCACTGCTCGTGATCGACGCGACTGTTGGCGTGACCGCTCAGGACCAGCGGCTAGCCGAAAGGGTCGACGCGGCTGGTTGCCCAATCGTGGTCCTGATGAATAAGTGGGAGCTACTCGACAGCGATGCGCGGGCCAAGATTGGTTCGGAGTACGACCGCAAGATGCATTTCGTTGGCGATGCCCCGATTCTGCACATCAGCGCTCTGACCGGCAAGAACGTACATCGGCTTTGGCCAGCGCTCTCGGACACGATCGCCGACTACCGCGTGCGGGTTCCTACCCGAAAGGTCAACGAGGTCATTCGGGCGGCCCAGGCAGCGCAACCGGCACCCCACGGAGGTCGCGTGTTGTATGCCACCCAGGGAGCCACCGACCCGCCAACGTTCACCCTGTTCGCGAACAAGACGATTCATCCCACCTATGTGCGGTACCTCGAGCGAAGCTTGCGCGAGGGTTTCGACCTTGGTTCGACACCGATCAAGATGCGCGTCCGTCGCCGCGACGACTGACCAGCACGTAGCGTGGTATTCGGCGCTGTTGGTGTCACGTTTGGTGGAATGTTGTCGGGCTGTAACCTAATCACCACTCCACCGGCGACAATCCTGCCGATAGTGTTGGGACTCTTATGAGAACCGTGGTTCTTTGCGCCTTGGGCGTTATCTGTCTTGCCGCAGGAGTGGTATGGCTTCGCTCAGCGCGCCTGCGTCAACGGTTTCTTGAGTCGATCGAACGCAACATCGACAATGACGACGCATTTCTGCTTGCCCGCTCAAGCATGCGCAAGGACTTCCATTCGGGCTCGCTGTATCTGATTCTTGCCGTCGCTTCGTTCTTTTCGGCGTTCTCCGACAGCCGCGATGCGGCGATCACCTTTGCCTTCGTGGTGGTTCCTGCGCTTATCTCGATTACGTGGGCCCGCAACTCGGTAAAAGAAGCCCGCCTTTCTCGCCAACGATTCGAAATTGAGAAGCGGGCGGTGGAAGCACTCGAGCAGGAAGACCTCGCCCCCAAAGCTTGGGCTAGCCGACTAGCCCCCGACGACCTTCCCGACCTCTCAGGTTTTGAGGTCGGACGGGCCTATGAGGCTGGTTCAGGACTCATGGCCGGCGACTTCTTCGACATCTTTCGGATCTCGAAGAACCGCGTAGGTGCGGTGCTCGGCGATGTAGCCGGACATGGCATCGAGTCTTCGATCACGGCGTTTCAGGCGAAGTATCTCCTGCGAGTGTTCCTGCGCCAGTTCCGCGACCCGGCGCAGGCGTTGGAAGAACTCAACACCCAGATGTCCAACATGGACCGTGGCGAAGAGTTCATCTCGATGGTCTGCGTGGTGTTCGACACCGAGGCCGGAACGCTGCGTTACGCCTCGGCCGGGCACCCTACGACGTGGCTGTGGCATGACCGCGAAGTGCAGCCACTCGATTCGACCGGCCCGCTGTTGATGCTCGACCCGGGCGCCAGCTACTACAGCAAAGAGGTCGAGCTCGAACATGGCGACTTCATTGTTCTGTACACCGATGGTCTCGCCGAAGCTCGCAGCGGCGACACGCAGTTTGGCGAAGACCGCATTGCACAGATCATCCGCCGCGACCCCGGCGTCGCGCCCGATGTGCTGGTGAAGACCCTGCTCGACGCCGCACACGACTTCGCCCATGGTGCCATCGGCGACGACGTTGCCATCTTGGCCATCCGGCGCGAGTAGAGCGAGTAGATAGACCACCCCGCACTGGGGCATAGCTACAGCGGGTAGGTATCCTGCGGCAATGCCGTGGTGTGATCCGTGCGATCGTTTCTACAACCCGAACACCTTGCTCGTCGATGGGTCATGCCCTCGATGCTCGACCGTGCTGGATGTGGCCGACGGCGCTGCTGACGGCGGGGGGCAAACCGCGTCCTCGAGCAAAATCCCCTGGCATTTCTGGGTCGTTTTGGTGCTGGTGGCCTTGTATCTCGGGTGGCGGGTGGTGCAGGGAATCTGGCTCGCAGTACAGGCGATTTTCTAGGGCAGAACAATCGTCGCCCGCTGGTGTCTCGGCAATGGTTGTGCCGATAACATGTCCTCGTCACGGGCTGTGGCGCAGCTTGGTTAGCGCGTCGGTCTGGGGGACCGAAGGTCGGAGGTTCAAATCCTCTCAGCCCGACAAAAGCACCGCCGGGGGACGTCCCCCGGCGCCCTGAAGATCAGGGGTCTGGCGTCCAGAAGCCGCCGCTTACTCGGCCGCACTTCTTGTCGCTGATGAGCTGGTCGACGCCTTTGAGGCGCACCCGGGCTTCTACCTGAGCACACTGGTGCGTAGTAACCGACCAGCTTTTCGAGATGGGGAACGACAGCTGGGCATCTGCCCTGGTGCCATCGAGGCTGCCGAAGCGCTCGGTGATGGCTTCGCCTGACGCTGTCTGGGTGACGGTAACGATCCACCCGGCCTCGTTGGTCGAGTTGTCGGCGAAGTCGACCCGGATCCGGCAGGTGCCAGTGCCACAGTTGTACACAGCGAATGATTTCAGCGCTGGCGCAGCGGACTGCGTCTCGATGCCGAAATGGGCTTCGCATCTGAACGAGGTGTCCTTCTGGCTGCCGCCGGTGCATTCATCTCCGCCGTCGCCTCCATCGAGCACGTCGGCGCCGCCGCCGCCGTTGAGCTTGTCGTCGTTTTCCTGGCCGGCAAGAGCGTCTTTGCCTGAGCCGCCGTCGAGTAGGTCGTTGCCGAGCCCGCCCTGCAGGATGTCTTTGCCGCCGCTGCCAAAGAGCTGGTCGTTCCCGGCGTTTCCGACCAGGGTGTCGCTGTGTTTGCCGCCGTTCATGACGTCGTTGCCGTCGTCACCAATCATGTAATCCTCGTTGTTGCCGCCGAGCATGTTGTCGGCGCCGTCGCCCCCGGTGAGGAAATCGGCACCCGGCCCGGCGTCCATCTTGTCGTTGCCACCTGCACCGAAGAGGTGGTCGTGGCCCTTGCCGCCCGACAAGTCGTCGTTGTCATCGCCGCCATGTACGAGGTCGTCGCCTTTCCCGCCCTCAATCTTGTCGCCGCCGGCTTCACCCCAGATGCGGTCGTTACCTGGGCCGCCGTTGATGAGGTCATTGCCAGCGCCTCCACAAATGATGTCGTTTCCGCCGAGGCCGTCGATGACGTCGTTGCCGCCGAGGGCGATAATGATGTCTCGCCGATTTGTGCCCCGCAGGCGGTCGTTGCCCTCGGTGCCGACAATGGTGCCTGTCTTGCCGTCGCAGGTGGCCACACTTTGGGCGGCTGCCGGTGGTGCTGCAACGGTGAGCGCGGTGAGAAGCGCGAGAAGGGTCAACGAGGCGAGGACTCGCGTTGTACATCGCGTGGGGAAAGAATGCCGCATGACGGCTCTCCAAACATGGACTGGGGGAAGGGTGGACTGCGGGGAAGCAGAAGCCGCCGGATTCGCCTACCTTGCGAAAAGGTAACAACTCGGCCGTGAGTGGTGTTAGTAAAGGGGCTGAAAATGACCCTAGTGCTTGGTGTGCCTCGTGTGGTTCATACCCGCGAACACTGCCGATGTGGGGGTGCCCCTACGCCGCTGCCGGGCTGGCTCCGGCGTTGCGACGCTCGTGCCATTTCTTACGCAGGCGCCGCACGAACCGCCACAGGGTGAAGATGATGAGCAACGCCACGAGGGTGAGTACGCCAACCACGCCGACTGCGACCGCCGGATACGCCAAGCCGAGGGTGACGATGCCGACCGAGGTTGCATCTTCTGTGAGGCTTGCGGCGATATTCGAGAAGGGTTCGGGTGACATGTTGATGGCGGCCCGGGTTGTGGCCTTGGCGCCGTGACTGGTCAGGGCAAGGCCTCCGGCGGTGAGTGCCCCACCCAACAACGATCCGCCGCCTTCGGAGGCCACGGCAATGCCAAGCAGCGCGCCACCGACCGGCCGGATGACCGTGCTGACGACATCCCACACGTTGTCGACATAAGGAATCTTGTCGACGACGAATTCAAAGGCGTACAGGATCGCCGCGATGATGAGCACGTCGGTGCGCTGCAGGATTTCGGGAGTGGTCGCCCAGTCCTGGCGGCCAGCAACGCCAAGCACAAGCGTTGCCGACCAAAGATTGAGGCCAGCGGCCCAGCCGCCTGCGGTAAGCGCTCCGAAATCCATCGGGCCCTAGTCTTCCGCGACCGGGTCAGGGGTCCAGAACCCACCTTTGACCTGGCCGCAGAGTTCATTGCTGATCAGGGGTCGCAACCGTTTATCGACCGGAATGGCGGCTACCGACACACATTGATGCTTTTGTTGCGGCCATTGCGGCGGCACCCGGAACTGCAGTCGAAACTCGCCCAGCGAGTTTTTGACCGCAGCGAAGTCTTCAACGAAGGTCTCGCCAGAACCGGTTTGTTCGAGTGTGACACGCCATCCAGCCTCGCTTGTCGATTGGTCGGTGTAGCCCACGGTGATGCGGCAAAGACCAGACCCACACAAGTCCATGCCGAAGAAGGAAACGGTGGGAGCGAACAGCGGTGCTTCGATTCCCGAAAACGACGCACAGGCGTACCCGCGGTCGTTGTCGTCGCCGCCGTGGCAGTTGTCGTTACCTTCGCCGCCGTCGAGGAAATCTTTGCCGCTTCCACCTTCGAGAACATCATCGCCAGCGTTGCCCGCCAACGAGTCGCGGCCCGCCGAGCCAAGGAGTGTGTCGTCACCGTCGTCGCCGGAAAGGTCATCGTTTCCTTTGCCGCCGTCGAGGCCGTCGTCACCGATGCCGCCGAGCAGAATGTCGTGGCCGTCACCGCCGAGAAGTGTGTCGTCGCCCTCCTCGCCCAGAATGCTGTCTTGCGACCGTCCGCCGTCCATGACGTCGTCGCCCTCATCGCCAATCATGTAGTCCTCGTCGTTGCCACCGAAGATCGTGTCGTTGCCTGCGCCTCCGGTAAGAAAGTCGGCACCAGGTCCGGCATCGAGGTGATCGCGACCATCGCCGCCGAACACATGATCGTGGCCCTGTTGCCCCTCTACCGAGTCATTTCCCGGACCTCCGTGGACAAGGTCATCGCCTTTGCCTCCCACGATGGTGTCGTTACCCTCGTTGCCCCAGACGCGGTCTTTGCCGTTGCCGGCGTTGATGCGGTCGTTGCCCGGACCGCCACAGATTCGGTCGTTGCCGCCGAGTCCGCTGATGGTGTCGTTGCCGCCGAGCCCAACAATTACGTCGGCTCGTCGAGTGCCTCTGATGGTGTCGGCCCGTGGTGTGCCGACGATGGTCGCCACCCTGCCGTCGCACAACAAGGCCGGGTCGACATCGTCAGCCGCCGAGGGTTTCGCCGGTTTGCCTGCCGCCGGATCGATGAAAACCGCAACGCTTAGCGATGTTGCCAACACAAGCAAACAGCAGAAAAAGCGCAGGGGGATGCTGACACGAAAGGGCATGACACTCGGTGGGTGAGAGAACACGGACAGTGGATGTTATGAAACACGACAGGTCGGCCTGTGGGGTGGATGGTGTCGATGTTGTTGCTGTTGGTGCGATGGCACCGGGCGTTAGCCCAAATGAGCAGCGCCGCCGTCGACCGGAATCGTGATGCCGGTGAGGTAGCCCGCTGCGTCGCTTGCAAGAAAGACGGCGACCTGTCCGATATCGGTTTCCGGGTCGCCAAACCTGCCCATCGGGATTCCGGCGAGCGAACGCTGGTATGCCTCGGGATCAGAGACCTCGAAGTCGGCAAGGGCAGGCGAGTTCGAAAGCGGAAGGATCACAAGGGTCCGGATTCCGTCGTCGGCCCATTCCCAGGCGGCGGTGCGGCTCAACACGCGAATTGATTCCTTCACTGCTGCGTAGGGGCCGCAACGAATTGGGTCGGGTTTGACGCCCGCTCGGCTGCCGAGGTTGATGATGACCCCGCCGCCACACAAATGGGGATGGCACGCCTGCATGAGCCGCAGTGTTGCGAGGGGGCCCGACTCCCACGACACCGCCATATCCTCGTCGGTAACCTCAAGCAGCGGTCCGCGCACAACCTCTTGTGCGTTGTTCACCAAAATGTCGACCGTGCCAAAGGTGGCCACAGCAGCGTCGACACACGCGGCGATGTCGGCCGACTTCTTCACGTCGCAAGCAACGGCCACGGCCGACCCTCCCCGCGACCTGATCTCCTCAGCTACGGCGTCGCACTTGGCTACCGTTCGCCCGGCGAGAACCACCGACGCTCCGGCACTGGCCATGGCTATCGCTATGCCTCTGCCAACTCCTTGGCCTGCGCCGGTGAGGAGAGCAACGCGTCCGTTGAGAACCTTGGCGGGTGGTTGTGCTGTCATCGGGTGGCCTCCAACGCGGATCGAAACTCGGATAGGTGATCGGCATACATCGAGAACTGCTTCTCGACCTGGCCGGGCGAGAGACCTTTGACATGAATACGAATGTTCACTGTGTCGCAATTCGATGCTGCCATCACCTCGGCGAGCAGGTGTGCCGCTTCGGCTGCGGTGTCGCCAACGATCAATTGGTTGCCTTCACCCCAGTTCGCTTGCGCCTTGTCTGAGGCATAGCTGCGATAGTGCGCCATCTGGGCGGCCATCTCCGTTGTGGGAGCGCCCCCCACCCAGACACGGCGGATAAGGATCTTTGCTGCTCTTCCGCCGGCTTCGTCGTACGCATCCGAAAGCGCCTTGGTGACCGTTGCACCCTGGATCGAGTCATACAACACGGCCAGCTGATGTTTCGCCGCTCGCCGCACGGCGCCCACACTTTGCGTGCCCACCGCCATCGGCAGGGGAGCGTCGGCGAGTGCGGCGATTGCTCGGTCGGCGGCCAACGGTGTCGAGTCGTTGCCGCGCAGCGCGGCGACGACTTTTGGAAGCGCCTCTTTGAAGCGTGGCACGATTTCGTCGAACGGAACTTCGGCGAGTTCGAAATCTACCGGCAGCGCACCCGCAGCAAAGCCGGCGCCGACACGCCCTGGGTAGGCGGCAGCGAGCCACGCGAGATCCTCGGCAATCAACGCATAGGGTTTCATCGGCAACAGCAGGGGGCAGGGCGCAACCCAGCCGCGCGGCATTGCCTCAAGCAAGAACCCGGCCAACTGCACCGGGTTCGGTAGATAGCCGGGAAAGTCCGCATGATGCTCGGCAACCATCGCCCCATCGAAGCCTGCGTCTGCCGCCATGCGGGCTTGGGAACGCAGCAGCGAAACCTGTTCGGCGGCGTCGAGGTCGTGCGGGTACAGGCGCACCGAGATCGAACCAGGCGCAAGGGGGGCCGAGGTCATGGCGAATCCTCCGCAGGATTGGCGAATCGTTCTCGGATGGCCGGATTCGTCACGAACACCGGAAGCCCCGTCTCGTCGAGACCCGCACGGCTGGGCCCGCCGTCGACGGCCAGCGTTTGGCCGCTGATGTACGACGAAAGATCCGACAACAAGAACAACACTGCGTTGGCCACGTCATCGGGGGTGCCTCGTCGTCGCAGCGGGATGGCGACGGTCGCTGGGTCGTTCTCATCAGGCTTTCGGCCCGACCGAGGAGTGTTGATGGTGCCCGGCGCAACACTGTTCACCCGGATGCCGTACCTGCCCCACTCGCTGGCCATCGACCGGCCGAGCGAATCGAGACCAGCCTTCGCCGCCCCGTAGCCGGAGAGTAGGGGCTGGCCTTTGCTGGCGATCGAGGAAATGTTGACCAGTGAACCCGGTTGTTTCGCTGCGATGAGTTGTCGGGCGACGTGCTGGCAAGACACAAGCGCGTACCGAAGGTTCGTCGTGAGTAAATGGTCGAGGGAGGCAAGCGGGTACTCCTCGAGCCGATGCCAGTACTGGGGGACCACGCCCCCGACGACGTTGACAAGGCCGTCGATGCATCCGAGTTCGTCGGCCCCTCGTTGCAGAGCCGCCCGGAGGTGGGTCTCGTCGGCGACGTCGACAACCTCGGTGGTCAGTCGGCTCCTATCTGAGTCTGCTTCCGCAGAGAAGTACGCGGCCTCAGAGAGCTCCTGGAGATGGGCGACGTCATTGCTCAGTGCGACGACCGAGGCTCCCGCTTGTGCCGCAGCGGCGGCGACAGCGGTGCCGATGCCTCCGCCTCCGGCGCCAACGACGGCGATAACGCGGCCGGTGAGTGAAAGTGAACGTGTCATTACCGGCCGACGCTAGTCAGACCGGCTGGTCGACCACTACTTCGTATGGGCGCCTGTTAGTTGTTGCCCCAGCGGCCGCTGCTGCCGATTTGTCCGCACAACGTATTGCTGACCGGCGAGTGCGTGGACTTTCGGGGGCCCAGCGACTGTACGGTTGCACACTGACGGTCGCGCCACGGGATGTCGTTGTAGGAGACCCGGAACGTGAAGTCGAGGTCGGCTGTGCCCTCAAAAGGCGGTAGGCGCTTCTCGTAGACTTCGCCGTTGCTGGCGACGATGACGATCAACCATTCGAGTTCGGCCGTCGCCTTGTCGTCGAACTTGAGATTGATATCGCAGCCGCTGCTGCCACAGTTCTCCCAGATGAAACCCGATAACACAGGTGCCGGTAGTGGGTACTCGATAGAGCCGTTGTCACAGTCGACACCAAAGTCGGCGGCGTCGCCGCCGATGCATTCGTCGTTTCCGCCGCCCCCGTTGAGTTTGTCCTTACCCTTGCCGCCATCGAGTCGGTCGTTTCCAGCGTTGCCGTTGATCTTGTCGTTGCCGGCGCCGCCGACAAGAGCGTCGTTTCCGGCCTCTTTAGGCGGCGGGGCGAGTCCGATGCGGCGGTTGCCGTTCTTTGAATCGCCGAGCAGTTTGTCGTTTCCGGCTTCGCCATCGAGTTTGTCGTTGTCGTCGCCACCCATCAGTTTGTCGTTGCCTGGGCCGCCTTTGATGATGTCACGGTGCAATCCGCCGTACAGGACGTCGTTGCCGCCACCACCTTGGATGATGTCATCGTCTTTGCCGCCCTCGATGTTGTCGTTGCCGGTGCCGCCATCGAGTTTGTCTTTGCCGTCGTTACCGAAGATCCAGTCGGCGCTGGTGCCGCCGTCGATGGTGTCGTTGCCGTCTTCGCCCGTGAGGTAATCGCCGCCGGTTCCGCCGGACAGGGTGTCGTCGCCAAATCCTCCGTACAAGAGGTCGTGTCCGGGACCTCCGTCGATGGTGTCGTTGCCGTCGAGACCGATCAGTACGTCGTCGCCGACGTCACCGTTAATGATGTCGTCGCCTGCGTCGCCGAGGATGCGGTCTGAGCCGACGCCGCCCGAGAGAATGTCGTTGCCGCCTCCACCGCAGATGATGTCGTTGCCGCCGCCTCCGTCGATGGTGTCGTTGCCGGCGAGGCCGACGATGACATCGTTTCCGGTGGTGCCCTCGATCGTCTCGCTGGCGGCGGTGCCCACGATCGTCGCAGTCTTGCCAGCGCACTCCACCGGCGCCGCCGCTGCCGACGACGCAAGAACCAAAATGCTGGCAACCAAGGCAACCGCTGCAGTTGCAACAAAAAGAACAACAGGCAGCGACGACATGCGGCCTTCGCTACTTCTGGCAGAGGCTGTGGGGGCGACAGCTGGTTGAGGTGAAATCACGGGGGGTCTCCAGACCTTTTCTCGTACGAGGCTCGGTACTTTTGACAGTCTTTCGTTCCCTCAGGACGGAATCAAATTGCACTAAACGGCATTAAAGGGGTTGGTTGGCGAGTGGTTGAGGGTTGCCGCTGCGCCGGAGGACTGCATTGAACCTCCACAAAGGTTGGTCATGATGTCCATAGACAACGGGCCAGTGGCATCTACCGTTTGGGTGTGCCTGCCGCATTGTTGTCGAAACAGATCGCTTCCTGGCGAAACAAATTCCCTCTGGCCACGGAGTGTGGCCGTATCTACACTGGTAGCGACCCCCTCCTGCGCTCCCCGAACAGGCCCCCCGGATAACCCACTGTGATTTTTAACTCCCTCACCTACGCGGCATTCCTGCCTCTGGTGCTGCTTGCCTACTGGGGCTTGGGCAAGCGCATGCAGAACGTGGTGCTTCTCGTCGCCAGCTACGTGTTCTACGGCTGGTGGGACTGGCGCTTCCTGTCGCTGCTCATGATTTCGACCGTTGTCGACTTCACCATTGGCCGCTCGATGCACGCCAGCGATGATGAACAGGTCCGCAAGCGGCTGCTTTTCCTCAGCCTCGCCGTCAACCTGGGCCTGCTCGCGGTTTTTAAGTACTACAACTTCTTCATCGAGTCAGCGGTCGATGTGCTCGAAAGCGCCGGCGTAAGCGCAAACGCAGGAACCCTCCGACTCATTCTCCCCGTCGGCATCAGCTTCTATACCTTCCAAACACTGTCGTACACGTTCGACATCTATCGCCGACGTCTTGAACCAACGAACCGCATCATCGACTTCGCGACCTACGTCGCCTTCTTTCCCCAGCTCGTCGCCGGCCCAATCGAACGGGCCCACCAGCTACTTCCCCAGATCACCACAGCCCGCAACCGGCCAGGATTCGAACAGATCCAATCGGGCCTAGCGTTGATCGCCTTTGGGCTCGTAAAGAAGGTCGCGATCGCCGACATGATGGCGCCCATCGCCAACCGCAACTTCGAGAACGCCGAGGTTGTAGGCGGATCAGCCACCGTTGTGGGCATCGTGGCCTTCTCGTTGCAGATCTACGGCGACTTCTCGGGCTACACCGACATCGCACGCGGTACCTCGCGGCTGCTCAATATCGAGCTCATGCGCAACTTTGAACAGCCGTACCTTTCGCGCAATATCACCGAATTCTGGCGCCGCTGGCATATCTCGCTATCAAGCTGGTTACGCGACTACCTCTACATACCTCTCGGGGGTAACCGCAAAGGCACCCTCATGACCTACCGCAACCTCATGATCACCATGTTGCTTGGCGGGCTCTGGCACGGCGCTGGTTGGAATTTTGTAATCTGGGGAGCACTACACGGTGGCGCGCTCGCGCTGCATCGCGTGGTCGGCGGGGTCGACGACAAGGCCCCGCTAAGGATTCGAGACATCCCGCGCATTTTGCTCACCCTGGTCTTTGTGGCCTTCGCCTGGATCTTCTTCCGCGCCGAAAATCTCGACCAGGCGCTCATCATCGTCGAACACGCCAGCTGGATTCGATATAGCGGCATTGATCCAAACTTCGAATTCCTTACGGTGCTCTGCGCAGGCGTGTTTGTGCTTCTCACCGACATCTGGCAGCGGCTCGAACTCGAACAGAAGATCGCGCGTGGCGAAGCACCAGCGCTGGCCGGAGCACTCGTCGGGCTCGCGGTTGTCGTCGTGACCATATTCAGTGGCGGAGACTCCGCCCCGTTCATCTATTTCCAGTTCTGATGGATACCAACGAACCAATGAACAGCAACCCAATGAGCAGTGGCGAAACAGCGGCATCGCAGCCGCCCAGCCGCAAGGTACTGAAAGCCGTCGTTGGCTTCGTGGTACTCGCGGTACTCATTCCACTTTTGGCTGAGGCAGCGGTGAGGCAGTTCGTCGACCCTGTGCGGTACATCCCACAGCCCTACATCAAGATCGACCCCAACGTGCAGGCCCACGTCAACCGCATGACCGAACTCCGTGACGGCCCAGTCGACGATCACATCGACATCGTGTTGTCGGGCACGTCGATCGTGGGCGTCGGCCTCGATCCCACCATCCTGAGCGAGCGAACCGGGCAGAACGTCTACAACTCCTCGATTGGCTGCGCGAACCTCGCTATCCAAAGCGATTGGCTGCCGAACTGGGTCGCCGACTTCGCCGAGCCAGATCTCGTGGTTATCGGCGTCAATCCAAGCGACTTCGACGAAACGTCGTGTGTGCGCGACTGGGATTCACGGGCCGACTACGACAAATCGGGTTTTGACTTCGACTGGGAGCTCTACAACGTCTCTTCGTTGTGGCGTCAGCGAGAGTTCCTTTCAGAGCCGCAGAACTGGAGGGTCTTCTGGGACAAGGAAGAAATTGCGTCGTTCTGGGATATCAACATCCGCACCGACGACGGCTTCTGGGAGGTCCTGCGTTTCAAAGAGGACATCGATCTACAGACCTTCATGCTCAACCCCGACAAGAACAGCCTGGTCTTTCACGACATCACCAAGAAGTCGTTGGCCGACGCCATCACTGGCCTGGTTGAGGCAGACATCGAAGTGGTCGTGCTCGAATTCCCCACGCCGCAGCGGCTGCGAGACAATCTGACCGACCCAAGCGGCATCGCCTATGACGAAGCGTCGGAGATCATTCGCGAGGTCGCCGAAACCAATGGAGCCGAGTATCTCCGCAACGACGATCCATCGTTTCGCGACAACTTGCTGTTCATCGACGAATCGCACCTCACCCCTGAGGGCGCCGAGAAGTTTTCGCTCTGGACAGCCGAACAGCTCGCCAGTCGCTGACGTCGGGTGTGGTTAGCCGAGGAGCCGACTACGGTCTGACCGGTGCCGAATGAAGGCCACCGCAAACCAGATACCGCCGAACACCGCGACCGGTCCCCAGAACTCTGGAGTCCACTGCTCGGTGATCTCGTAGCCAAGCGCTCGCCCAAAAGCGAATGCGGTGATGAGTGTCGCTGCGACCTGACGTTTCGGGTTGTACGGGAGAAGATTGAGCTGCTCGATGATGAAGTCGGCCGTCGCGGGCAGTGACAGCAACCAGATCGGCCACGGGTCCCACTCGACCGGCCACGGCGAGTACCCGGCGGCCGCCAATACGGCGATGACAATCGACAACGGATGCAGCGCCACACATCGGCGACAAACGTGCCGACCGCGCACTACCGCACACCGGTCGTACTGCTCGGGCCAGTGGTGGGTTCGCCACATGTTCTTCGATGCTTGTGTGGCAGCGGCTTCGCTCTCGCGGTTGGCCTTGTGCCGAGCGAGCGCTTTGTCGAAGTCGTCGTCGTGAGCTTGCCGGTCGACCACGGTGTCGGCGCCGATGTCGAGTGCGGTTGGGTTTTCAACCTCTGGGTCGGTTGTGCTCACAGCGTGCCAGTCGGCAGCAAACCGCCGACGTCAAGTGCCAACTGGACTTCCCGTCTTGGTTAGGGGCCGCCCGCGATGTTGATCGCTCCAGGCGAACTGCTGCCGGTTCCTGCAGTGTCCTCGGTGTCAGGCGCTCCGGCACCCGAACAATCAGCCTTGCCTACCGCCGTCGTCTCCCAGCACGTCGGGTCAGAGAACGAGTACATCGGGTGCGTTCCATAATCGGCGATGCTCTTCGAGTCGCCCGCCGGCGCATTGCTGAACTCGAGGGTGTCGGTGACACTCCAGTCGAAGAACTCCGTGGGCATCGGTGAGAGGCTTTCGCTTGTGCCGCTCTGGTCGTCCCAGGCAACGATGTCGATGATTCTGCCGTCGCTATCGAGCAGCCAAACATCGTCCGCAGCGTTGTCAAGAACTGTCACCCCGCTGCCAGCACGAACCTGGGGGTGACCGGTGCCTGCGAGCGACACGAGGTCTTTGTCGAACTCGGCAAGAACGTTGGAAGTGTCTGTTTCGAAGATCGTTACCCGCGATACCTGCGGAGCGTTCAGCCAGAACGTCACGGTTTCGCCGTCGTCGAGGACGGCTGTTCCGTTGACCGTCAGATCGAAATGCGAGCTGTACGTCAGGTACCCAGTCGAATAGGTAATTTTCGTGCTATCCCGCTGGACTTCCTTCGCGTTGAAGTCGGTCAGTCGCAGATCGCTCAACGCAATGGGCCCACCCGAGTTGTTGGTGATCTCTACGAACTCATCAAGACGGCCAGCATCCTTGATGCCGTTTCCGTTCATGTAGTCGATGATCGCGGATTCGAACGTGCCGCTGGTTTCGTTGTAAAGCACTTCAGAGATACGGACCTTGCCGGCGAGTTCGGACTTCTCCCAGGCGGCGATTTCGATAGTGATGACCTGGTCATCGAACAGCGCTCCGCCAATCGCCGTCGAGTCGTCGGTCGCCCGAATGGCAACCGTGTAGGTGCCGCGGCTTCCGGCAGTGGGGCGTCCCGAGATTGCCCCCGTGCCAGCATCGATCGACAAGCCATCGGGAAGGGTTCCAGCGGCGATCGACCACGTGTGGCTATCGCCGGTCTGCGCGTCGAGCGCATCGGTTACCGTCGGACTGATCGTGGCCCAGGTGGTGTCTTCGGCGCCGGTGAAGGGCGTCGCCGGGCTGTGGGGGGCGGCAACATCAACCAACGGAGGGTTGTTTACATCGAGCAGATTGATCTCGATGGTGCCGGTTGAGCATTCCAAGTCGTCGTCGCACACCTCGTACCGGAACGTCTCGACACCGTGATAGGTTCCGATGGGCTGGTACACGATGTCGGCGTTCGGGCCAGCCTGGGTCACGACGCCGAGGTTTGGGGTAGCGAAGTCGACAAGGGTGAAGGTGAGTACCTCGCCTCCCTGGTTGGTGTCAGCGTCGGTGTCGTTCGCCGAATAGTCGGCAAATGCGATCGTGAGTTTCTGGTTTTGCGGACTCTCCCAATCAGGGTGGGTGGTA
>CALLQB010000065.1 GCA_938015295.1 uncultured Acidimicrobiales bacterium | reverse complement strand
GCAAAGCGCTCCGGATATCGGGCGACCACTGCCAGGCCGATGAGGCTTCCCCAGTCCTGGCCGAACAACACGGTGTCCTGAAGGTCGAGTTGTTCGACCAGCGACGAGACCCAGTCGATATGCCGAGGGTAGGTGTAGTCGCTCTTCTGTGTTGGTTTGTCGGAGCGGCCGAAGCCGATGAGGTCGGGGACTACTACTCGACAGCCTGCCTCAACGAGGCCGGGGATCATCTTGCGATACAGATAGCCCCAGGTCGGCTCGCCGTGGAGTAACAGCACTGTGCGGCCGGTTCGGGATCCGACGTCGACATAGGCGAGCCGGAGCGGAACATCGATATCCGACGCGGTGACGGTGGTGTAGCTCGGCTGGTAGGGCCAGTCCACAAGGTTGGTAAATCGTTCTTCAGGGGTACGTAGTGCGTCCATAGTTTCTCCAGTCGCCGGCAGGCGAAGGTTAGCCACTTCGCGGTCGCTGACCTAGTGGGACCTGACGGGGCCGGCAGGCCGATCTACACATAAATGAACATGGGTTCACATCGGTGGTAGCGTCGAGGTGCGTTGTTGTCGGCCCAGCGGCCGATGTTGAGCATCAGGAGACCCTTTGACTATCGCAGACCGACCAGCACCAGGTGACGCCAGGTCACCGGGGATTAGCTTCCAGGAGCTTCTCGACACCGACACCCATGAGGTGCCAGAGGTGCTGCGCGAGGAGTCGCCCGGCTATTTCGGTAGCCACGACATGGCAGCCGAGCGCTACACGAGCCGTGCGTGGCATGAAAAAGAAATCGATCATGTGTGGAGTCGTGCGTGGCAGTTCGCATGCCGTGAGGAGCACCTTCCCGACGTCGGCGACTACATGGTGTACGAGATTGCGCGCAGCTCATTTGTGATCATGCGCAGCGCTGCAGACACCATCAAGGCGTACTGGAACTCGTGTCTGCACCGCGGCAGGCAGCTGAAAGATTTCGACGGGCATTGCGACGACGAGATCCGATGTCCGTTCCATGGTTTCGCGTGGAACCTCGACGGGACCTTCAAACAAGCCCCTGCAGATTGGGATTTTTCGACCCTCGCCGACCGCGTCGCTGAGGGTGACTTTCAGTTGCCCGAGGCACAGGTGGCTACGTGGCAGGGGTTTGTGATGATCAACCCCGACCTGCTCGCCCAGCCCTTCGAAGACTGGGTCGGTGATGGTGCAGCCCATTTCGAACGATGGGACCTCGCCAGCCGCTACGTCGAAGCCCATGTGGCGAAAGTGATCGAGTGCAACTGGAAGATCTCCCAGGAAGCATTCTGTGAGGCGTACCATGCCGACACGACCCACCCGGTCACGGCGAAGTACATCGGCAACTCCAACAGCCAGATTGACGTTTGGGACAACTGTTCGAGAGTCATCACGCCAGCAGGAACCTCGTCGCCGATGCTCTGGTACGACGTCGACCCCGACGAGATGATGCGGGCGATGCTCGACACTCGGGTCGATGAAGAGACCCCTTTCGACATTGCTGACGGCGACAGCTGTCGCCGTGTCGCAGCGTCGGCGGCACGTGATCGCTGGCGGCCCATCGTTGGCGAAGTCGCCGACGAGTGGAGCGATTCGGAAATGATCGACAACTTCGACTACACGATCTTCCCGAACTTTCACCCCTGGGGGTCGTTCAACCGGATCGTCTACCGGTTCCGCCCCAACGGCGACGATCACCGAAGCTCCATCATGGAAGTTCTGCTGCTGTCACCGTTCTTGGGCGAACGGCCTGCTCCGGCTCCGGTCCATTGGCTCGGCCCCGACGAGTCGTTCACCGAGGCCCCCGAACTCGGCATGCTCGGGAAGATCTTCAACCAAGATCTCGCCAACATGGGCAAGGTGCAGAAGGGGCTCGAGACTTCGAGGAAGGGTGCGGTCACGCTCTCGGACTACATGGAGTCGAAGGTGCGTTGGTTACATCACAAGCTCGACGTGTGGATCGAGGCCGGCGAACAAGACGGCGCCGCGAATGGCGAAGTGGCGGTCGAGCTATGAAGGGCATCGTGCATCCCATGACCGGCGCACTCTACGAACAGGACGGCGAGGGAAACGTCCGCGTCACGGTAAAGGATGGGCGAGTAGGTATCTTCACGCCCGCCGGCCGCCGAGTATCCGGCGACAAGATCGATGTCGACATCCATCTAGCCGGCTGGGTCGGCGGCCCCAAGGTCAAACATCACCGGCTGGAGACCTGAGCGCCCGTTCTCCAATGGGCCTTTGCGGTTTGTCCGGCCAGTTACTCTGCGCCGGGTGCCGGTTGAATGATGGCAGCGATGGCGCGGCGGAAACCGGCGACTGCAGTGCGGTGTAGCTCGGGCTCTGACGAGACCTCGATGAGACCAACGGTCAGGGTTTCGAGCATGGCGAGTATCTCGTTTCGGCGGCCCGCTGGTATCTCGCCGTTTGCGATGCCAAGGTCGATCATCTCGTCGAATAGCAGGTGGCGCTGGGTTGGCAGCGCCACCCCGAGCGGCTCGAGTTCGGCGTGGCGAGAGGTGTCGATACGGGCCGCCGCCTGAAACCGGGCGGCCTCGGGCACCGTGGCGTTCATGGTAACGAAAGCAGCAAGTAGCTCGTCGAGGCGGGCCGCGAACGTTTCAGTCCCACTGATTGCCGGAAGAATGGTGCCCGCGTAGTTCTCGAGCTGCACATCGGCGTGGACTGCGGCGTACAGGTCGGCCTTTGAAGCGAAGTAGTTGTAAAGGGCAGACGGGGCAAGGCCTGTTCGTTCGGCGAGAAGCCGGTAGGTGGTCGCTGCATAGCCATGGTCGGCGAAAGCGGTGCGAGCCGCGCTGAGGATGCGCGCGCGTGTTGCATCGCCGTCGGCGTCGACCGGACGCCCCAGCTTTGACGATGTCATCGGGGCCGCACAAGCGGAAACGGGCTCATTCGGCACGGGCTCATTGGGGCAATAGTACCGACAAGCCACGGCCATCGCCCACCGC
>CALLQB010000064.1 GCA_938015295.1 uncultured Acidimicrobiales bacterium | reverse complement strand
TGGGCGGAATTGCCGCTGGGCAGGGAAAACTCTTCATTGTTCTCGTCATCGTCCTCGGCGCACTGGGTGCTTTTACCGGCGACAACCTTGCGTACCAGCTCGGGTCGCGCGCCAGTAGCTGGCTTCGCCGGACCCTGTTTTCGAGCGCCAAGGCCACCGACCGGCTCGAGCGAGCGGCGGCACAGATCGAAAAGCGCGGCGGGCCGCTGCTCATCACCGCCCGGTTCATACCCGGCGGTCGAACCGCACTCACCTGCTCGGCCGGCATCACCAAACAGCCGCTGCCGTGGTTCATCAAGTGGGACGCCATCGCCGCGGTGCTGTGGGCCACCTACGCCGGCGGGCTCGGCTACTTCTTCGGCGACCGTTTCGAAGACGACCACACCAAAGCGTTCTATCTGGCGTTCGGCGCCGCACTCGGCATCACCGCACTCATCGAGGGAGTGCGCTGGATACGCGAGCGCCGCGCCGAACCAGAGATCGCTGTTTGATACTGCGCCGCTAGCGCGGTGGCTGACCGTGCACCATCACGAGCGAATCGATTTGTGTGCCTTCCCAGCGGAACTTACACAGCTCTTGATACTCGGGGTCGTTGTACCAAGCCCGGCCTGCTTCTTCCGACGGAAAGCTGAAGATCACCGTTCGTCCCGAAGATCGCTCGCCTTCGAATACCTCAACCGAATCATCGAGGGTGATGAACTCGCCACCGTGCTTCTTGAAGATGGGAAAGAACCCCTTCTCGTAGTTGCGGTAGGTGTCTGCATCGGTCACGGCGAAGTGGGCGATGAAATAGACAGGAGCCTGAGCGTCAGACATGAAGTTCTCCATAGGGTCGCTGATGGATCATGGTCTACCAAACACCGTCGCCGACTCCCACCTAGGGCCCGATATTTGGTGAGATACTGACCCCGTGACTCCGGCCACCAATCAACTCGATGCGGCACAGGTGCCCTATGAGGTCATCACCTACGACCATGATCCTGCGGCCGAGTCTTACGGCACCGAGGCTGCCGAGACCCTTAACCTCGACCCGGCCTCGGTTTTCAAAACTCTGCTCGCCAAACTCGATTCCGGCGACCTTGTTGTAGCAATCGTGCCAGTCGACAACATGCTCAGCCTCAAAGCCCTTGCCCGCGCAGCGGGTGCAAAGAAGGCGACGATGGCAGACCCCGCCGACGCCGAACGCAGCACCGGCTACGTGGTTGGCGGCATCAGTCCTCTTGGCCAACGCAAACCTCTCGCCACGTTCGTCGACGACACGTGCGAACTTTTCGACCAGATACACGTCAGCGGTGGCAAACGAGGCATGGAAATTCGACTCGCCCCCGCAGACCTGCTCAAAGTACTCAACGCCACCTCAGCCGAAATCCGCAAGTAAAGGGGTCAGGCACTTTAAGTGCCTGACCCCATAAGTGCCTGACCCCTTTGGGTTAGGGGATGAGGAGGATCTTGCCGGTGGTGGCGCGACCTTCTAGTTGTTCGTGGGCTCGGCGGGCTTCGGCGAGCGGGATACGTTCGCCGATACGAACATCGAGCGTTCCGGCTTCTACCTCGGCGAACAGGCTGTTGGACTTCGTCACCAGCTCGTCTCGAGTGGCGACGTAATCGAACAACGTCGGCCGGGTCAAAAAGATCGACCCGTTACTCGACAACTCGAGCGGGCTTACCGGTTCGACCGGGCCCGACGCGTTACCAAACGTCACCATCATGCCCCGCCGCCGAAGCAAGCTCAGGCCCTTGGCAAAGGTCGCCTGCCCAACGCCGTCGTACACCACATCGATCGGGCGGTCGCCCGCAATCGCCTCGACCTCTGCGGCAAAATCGTCGCGGCTGTACACGATGACATGATCGGCCCCAGCGCCACTCGCCAACGCAGCCTTGGCATCAGACCCAACGGTGGCGAACACCTCGGCACCTTTGGCCTTAGCGAGCTGAATCAGCAGCAGACCAACTCCCCCGGCCCCCGCATGCACCAAACACCGCTGGCCGGCCTGCAGCGGCCAGGTGTCGTTCACCAAATAGTACGCCGTGAGCCCCTGCAACATCAGCGCCGCAGCCGTCTCAAGTTCGAGACCATCAGGCACCGGCACCAAAACATCTTCGGCGATCACACGCCGCTCGGCATAGGAACCAATCGAACTCGTATACGCAACCCGGTCGCCCACGCCCACCAACGTCACACCATCGCCAACCGCAGTAACGGTCCCCGCCGCTTCGAGACCCAAAACGGCCGGACACGCAAGGGGATACAAACCCGACCGGTGGTACGTATCGATGTAATTGAGACCCGCAGCCGCAATGTCGAGAGCAACCTCGCCCGGGCCCGGAACCGGATCGGCGACATCGACAGACTCAAGAACCTCAGGCCCGCCCTGCGCTCGAATCTGCACGGCATGCATCAGGTAACCGCGTCCTTCGCGGCAGCCAACTTGTCGAGGATCGGCATGATCTCGTCGCGAGGCGCCGGAGGCAACGCGAACACGGCACGGTTGATGCCACCATCGGCGTAGTTCTTGAGGTCGTCGACCTTCGGTGAAGCAGAGTAAATACTCACCTCAAACGCCTCGGCGTCGCGGCCGGCATCGGCAACCATCGCTCGCGCCTGGTTCGCCATCTCGACCAAGTCGCCATCTCGGCCACCAATCGGAATCCAGCCATCGCCGTAGCGGATAGCCCGCTTCACTGCGTGCGGAAAGCCGCCGCCGACATGAATCGGCGGATACGGCTTTTGGGTCGGCTTTGGCCACACCATGCACTCGTCAAAGTCGACAAGGTCGCCGTGATACTCGCCCTTGGTTTGGGTCCACAACACCTTCATGGCCTCGATGCGCTCGCGCATGAGCTTCCAACGGCCGGCGAAGTCCTCGGTGCCGTGATCGGCCATCTCTTCAGCATTCCATCCGCCACCCACGCCAAAGAGAAAACGGCCATCGCTCAACATGTCGAGACTAGCCACCTCTTTCGCAAGCTGAATCGGATCGCGCTGCGGCACCAGCGCAATTCCGGTTGCCACCTTGAGCTTCGTGGTCACCGCAGCTGCCATCGACAGCGCAACAAACGGATCGACGACGTCGTAATACTGCTTTGGCAGCTCGTCGCCCCCGGGCCACGGCGACTTTCGCGACGTCGGAATGTGAGAATGCTCGGCCACCCACAACGACTCGAAGCCACGCTCCTCGAGCGCAACGGCAAGATCGGTTGGGCGAATAGATGCATCGGTCGGAAAGATTGCAACGCCATAGTCCATGGCGACACCCTACAGCCTCCCGATCAGCCCAATTTGGTCCAAAATACCCTTGTCCCTACCTGTCAACGCCCGGTACTCCTTGGGGTGTGCCTACTCAGACGCTCGACAAGTCAGTCGACACCAACAGCCCTTGGGGCGACCTGCGACCCGACGCTTCGACGGACCGCCGGTACTCCTCCCCCGCCCCTCGGGCAACTGTTCCAGAGCCACCAAAGTGGCGACCCCTCGTCGCACTGGCGATGCTCGGAACGCTGTTGCTGCTACTCGCCCTCGCTCTTGTGCTCGTCCGCGGAAATAGCCTTCCCGGTGCCGGCGATGCGAACGCTGGACCAACAGCCACAGGCGATGAACTCGCCCAATCCGGCGACACGCTCGCCATCGGCGAAGACGGCACGGCCACAGCTGTCGACACAGCCGATGACGCAGCACCAGACAACGATGGGCTTCAGGCCGGCGAGCCAGTCACCATTCCGGCCGAGCCTCTCGGACCGTTCGTCGAACCATCGATCACGATTTCTGACGGCGAAGTAACCCTCGCGGGCAGCCAGCCAACGCAAACAATCGCCGACCAGTATGCAGCAGCGGTCGCTGCCATCGTCGGCGCCGACAACGTCGTCAACGGCTACGTGGTCGACGCTCGAGCCGATGAAGCCGGCCAACTCGGAGCGGCAACCGTCAACGAAACGCTCACCTACGTCGACACCTCGGTTCGCCTTACCGACGAATCACGAGAACTTCTCGACCTGGTCGTCTACACCCTCGAACAGAACCCCGACGCCACATTGACGATCTCGGGACACACGGTCCGCAGCGAGCAGGAGTTGTTCTCCGTCGCCGCAAGCCAGGCACAAGCCGACCGACTTGTCGTCGATCTCGAAGACCGTGGCATCGACCAATCGAGAATCATCGCCATCGGGTTTGGCTCAAGCCGACCAGTCAGCGGTGCCGCTCCCGACGCACCGATCAACTACCGCACCGAACTCAGCGTCAACTAACCCGGGTCTGGGTTTTCGACTTGAGCCGCCGGTGCGCGACCTCGAGTACGACACCTACGCTGAGCAACACAAGGGCAACGAGCAGAAGTGCGGTGTGTGTCGCACCCGTAAATGCCAGCCGCTGAGGCTGAGAGGTGTCGCCTGTGCCCTGCGAACCATCGGCCGAAGTTGGGAACACCAACCCAATGTCGAGCGTCAGATCGTCGGCGATGTCGGCAGTACTCGAAAGAACACGCGGTGTTTCGTTCGTCGGCGAACCGTCACCCAAATCAACCGGGCCGGCAAGCAACGTGCCATCTGCGGCAAGCACGAGATCGTTGCGGTTGTCGATGCCAGCCGTCAGCGCCGTCGGGGCTGCCGACGGTTCACCAGCGAACGCAATGCTGCCGGCGGCCAGCGACGATGCCGACACCCTCACGGCGTAGCTTCCCGGCGACAACCCGTCGAACAGATACATGCCGTCGGCGTCAGAGGTCTGCGTGGCCACCGGGCCGCCAAACGAACCGTCGTCATCGATCAGAAGCAACTCGAGTTCGACACCAGCTAAAGGTGCCTCGCCTGCGTCGAATACGCCATTTGCGTTGGCGTCAGCCCAAACTTGGTTGCCCACCGCGAATCGCTGGTCGATGTAGGCGGTGTCGTGGTCGTCTTCATCGCCGCCTTCATTGTCGACCACGTCGTCGACGGTCGGGTCGTAGTTGAAAATGTCGGGCTCGGAGTCGACATCGGTCAACGGGCGACCGCCGTTTGTGGTCGCTTCGGTTACGCCGTCGCTCAAGGTGGCAACCGCTGCCGAAATCTCGGCCTCGTTCGACAGGTAACCGAGCGGATCGACAAAGCCTTCGCCTACCTCGAGCCAGATCGGCAGCGTGGCTGTTTGCCCGGGAAGAAGGGTGCCGCCGAGAACGGCCGTTGCGCCGAAGGGGTCGGTCGACCAGGAGTACGCGAGTGCTGCGTCACCACTCGTCACGCCGGGCGGATTCGCCGAAACAACAAAGGCGTTCCAAAGACCGGGATCAACATGGTCGTAGACCTGAATGCTTCGCGCCGGGACCGAACCTTGGTTCATGATTTCGGCGATGAACTTCACGGTGCTTCCCGGCTGTGGCGGAAGGTCCGACGCCGCTGCATCAACCGTCAGCCGCAACGCAAGATCCAGTGCCTCGGCGGTGGCAACCGATCGTCGCGGCGTATGGGGGTCGGCATCGTTCACCTCGCCGAGGCGCACCAGGTGAGCAAGATCAACAGGGTCGCCTACAAACCCGGGTGCCGGAGTGAGCCGAACCGCAATCGTGTCGGACTCCCCGAGGGTGAGCGAACCGGTCATGGTCACCGACACTGGGCCTTCGCCGACTTTCCACACCAAGTCACGCCCGCCAAACGACGAGACGGCGTTGTCCGCCAAAGAAAACGGAGCCCAAACATCGGCATCGAGCAGGTGGATGACATCGATCTCGTTGGCCGGACCACCGAGACTCGATACATCCACCAGAAAGGTCACCGGTTTGCCTGCAGCGAGCGGAAGACTCGCCTCCGCGTCGAAGCGCATCGACATTGCGACCACGGGGGGAACAACGACAACTTCGGCGTCATGATCGTCCTCATCGTTGGGCGTCGGAAATCTATCGCCTCCGGGCGTCTCGTCGTAGCTGATGTCGTTGTGGCTGTTCGCCGGATCGTCCGAGTCGATACCTCGAGAGGCTTCAATCTCATCGTTCGATGGATTGGCATCGGGCGTAGAATCGACATCGAGGGCCGGTTCACCGTCAGGGCCCAACGCCGACGCGATTTCGGCGACCAGCACAAAACGCCCGGGAGCTTGGTCGACGATCTCAAGCACGATGTCGATACCGATGGTGTCACCAGCCAGCAATTCGTCAATGACGAATTGGCCCGCGGTCGGTTTCGTCAGCGATGCCGCAGCCCCAGACAAACTCGTGGTGGGCAGCGGCGGCGCACTCAACGGCGAATACGCCATGCCGGCAGGTACATGCGTTACTACGTTGATGGCCGTTGCGGGCGTGTCGCCCTGGTTCTTCACGATGAGGGTGAAGGACGCTTTGGGCGGATGTACCTCGATATTCGCCTGGTGCGTCTGACCCGGCGATTTCACCAGAACCAAAGCGAGGTCGACAGAGGTCGGAGGGCGAGTTGTCGTATCTTGCGCCGCCGCCGCAGAAAACAGACTAGTGAACACAACAGCACCAGCACCCGCGAGCAACAAGGCGAAAAGACCAGCAGCGGTTACAGCAGTTGCTAGGCGCGAAGGCGCAGGCGTCAGAACGGTTGGGAGACCCATGCTCGACCAGTCGGCACGAGCACGCCAGAACTGAGTTGGGGCTAGCTGGTGCCGTCGGCGGGCGGTTCAGTAAGCGTGAGATGCGGAAAGGGAAT
>CALLQB010000063.1 GCA_938015295.1 uncultured Acidimicrobiales bacterium | reverse complement strand
TTGCTAGGCGCGAAGGCGCAGGCGTCAGAACGGTTGGGAGACCCATGCTCGACCAGTCGGCACGAGCACGCCAGAACTGAGTTGGGGCTAGCTGGTGCCGTCGGCGGGCGGTTCAGTAAGCGTGAGATGCGGAAAGGGAATCTCGACGCCAAGCTCGTCGAGGCTGTCAACGACCGAAAGGGCCACCTCGCTTACGATCCAGCGAGTGCTGAGTTCTTCCGATGGGTGCCAAAAACGCAGCGAGGCGTCGATGCCCGAGTCACCGAACCCCTCGATAAGTACCTCTGGCGACGGAAGCTCGACCACACCATCGACATGGCGAGCGTTGCGAGACACTGCCCGCTGCACCTCGCGAAGGTCACAACCGTAGGGCAACAACAAAGGAAGAACGGTGCGCCGTATCGGGTCGGCAGTGTAGTTATGAATGGGGCTCGACAAGACTACATTGCTGGGAATAACCACATGGTTGCCGTCGAACGTCATCATCACAACGTCGCGACTATTCACTTCGATAACGGTGCCACGGTGATCACCAGTCTCGATTTGGTCGCCAGCTCGAAACGGCTGACGTGTATGCAGCAGGGTACTCGCAACAAAGTTGACGATGATGCCCTGGAACGCAAACGCTACGACGACCGACGAGAAACCAAACGCACCAAAGAGCGGGCCGATCTCGACTTCGAGGATCTGCAGCCCATAGATAACACCCAGGAAAACAATGACGAGGGCGACCAGCCTTGAAACGAGCTTCGAAGATCCGGCGCCCATGCCTGCCTGCGTCAAAAGCTTGGTCAGAAAGCGCGATATCAGCGCGGCAGCAACCATGGTGATGGCGGCCACCGACCCGGCGACAAGGAAGTCGGCCGCGGCGCGTCCCGCGGCGAAAACTACAACTGGTTCATCGAAGCGCATGCGGCTTATGGCCTCCTTCCTCATCACCTATCGGGCCGAACAAAGCTTCGGCGAGCATAACGGCGGAACGCGAAAGACCGGGCGCTAGGCCCGGTCCCCCACTTGTAGGTCTCGTGGCGATGGCGTCCCCCCAGACACCACCACCACGAGCCGATGTGTACCTAGTGCGTCGTGTGAAGGCGGTACCTACCGATCGGGGTAGACCGAAGAATCTTCGTATTGAGGGACGCACTAGAAGACGTAGTTGTTAGCCATAAACTATCGTAATTGGAGAAGTTCTCCCACTCGGGTTGTCGTTGACACCAATGTAAGACACGACTGTTCATTTGAGAGGGAATGAGATATATCCGCTCGACACGTCCAAGTCTGGCCGAATTCAGCCAAACAAGCCGTAACCAGTAGGCGAACAGGGAAGCGAACCAAGTCTTGAGTCAACGTCGACCAAAAGACGAAGCGAGATCAAAGCTCCTGGAAGCAGGTCGCGCCGAATTCGTCGCGTCGCGCACCGGTATGGCGTCGGACATGCTGGCGCACCTGCGACTCGAAAACATCGCCGAACGAGCCGGCTACAGCGGCCCCGGCATGATCTACAACCTTTGGAAAGACGACGAAACCGGGCTGACACCCCGCGAGCTTTATCTTCGAGACCTGCTGATCGAAGTAGCTCACGCTCCGTATGAACACTTTGCTATCGCCGAAAACATCGGCGACTCTCTCGGCGTCATCAACGACATTGACGACTTCATCCGAAATCTCGGAAACGCAGAATTCGAACGGGTCCGCAACGATCTTGAAGAACGGTTCCTGCCTTTTTGGCTGCTGCTGGCAGGCCTGCAGGTCGAGGGCGTAGCTGAATCGCTGCATTTGGTCGAGACGGTGAGCCTCGACAGCCTGACCGAGATCTACACGGTCGGTCTCGACTTCTTTTCACTCGAAATGGTCGCACCCCTCGAAATTCGTCACCTGACGATTTCGTTGCGATCGCTACTGGCCGGATTCGCTGAAGCGTCGGCACTCAATGAACGCGACCAACACATGCTCACCGGACTCACGTGGCACGACACCGAGGGTTGGAGCCTGTTCGCCATTGCCGCCCGGGCGCTCATCTCGTCAATGACGCAACCGAAGTCCGCGCAAGGTGCGCAAGGTACAGCCGAACCTGCCGACTAGAAGAGGATGGGTACCGATGCCCTCCTCACAATTGCAGTCCTTCTGGCGATGGTCGCTGGTCTTGTTTCGTCGCGCCTCTCCCCGCCCGTTGGTGTACTCGGAGCGACAGCGCTGCTCTTTGTCCTCGGCATTATCGACGCCGGCGCTGCCTTCTCAGGTTTCTCGAACCCCGCTCCACTTACCGTGGCCGGGTTGTACGTTCTCGCCGAGGGCATCAGCAAAACCGGCGCGCTGACACCCTTCCTTCGCCTCGTGCTATCGGAAAGCGACGACCAGCGAACGTCGCTAGCGCGGCTTGTTTTGCCGTCGGCTGCCGCATCGTCGTTTCTTGCCAACACGCCAATCGTCGCGATGCTTGTTCCGGAGATCACCACGTGGGCCGACCGCAAGGGCATCTCGGCATCGCGGCTGCTGATGCCGCTATCGTTCGCAACAATTCTTGGCGGCACCCTCACCGTTATCGGCACGTCGACGAACCTTGTCGTTTCGGGGCTACTGGTCGAAGTCGGCCAAGAACCCCTCTCGATGTTCGAGCTCACAAAGGTAAGCCTCCCCGTCGCCATCGTGTCGATGCTCGCGCTCCTTGTGCTGGCGCCCCTGCTGCTCCCCGACCGCAAGCGGCCTCGCAACATCGCCGACGACAGCGGCCGACCGTTCACCGTTTCGATGCGGGTTGTGCCCGGCGGTCCGCTCGACGGCACCCGCGTCGACGAAGGCGAATTGCGCAACCTCGACGGCGTGTATCTAGCCGAGCTACAAAGGTCGGGCGGCGTCATTGCTCCGGTAAGGCCCGACCAGACTGTGCGGGCCAACGACATTTTGGTATTCGTCGGCCAAGTCGACTTGGTTGTCGACCTCCACACCGCACGCGGACTCGAACCCTCAGAAGGCGACCCGCTGCTTGAGCTTCCGGGCGGCGGCGAGCACGGGTTCTTCGAAGCTGTGCTCGGCCCAGCTTCCCCGTTGGTCGGCCATACCTTGGCGCAGATGGAGTTCCGCGGCCGCTACCAAGGTGCCGTAGTCGGTGTGCACCGATCTGGCGAATCACTCAGGGGCAAACTCGGCGACATCGTGCTCGCCACCGGCGACACCCTCTTGATTCTCGCCGGCAGAGACTTTCGGGTGCGCTGGCGAGATAAGGGCGACTTTCTTTTGGTTTCACGCCTCGACGGCCCTGACCTCGGCGCCTCGAAGAAGGCGCCGCTCGCCGGCCTGGCTCTCCTAGCGGTTGTGCTTTTGCCTCTGCTTGGGCTCATGAACGTCACCCGTTCGACGGTTCTTGCAGCTGGCGTGCTGGTTGTGTCCGGCGTGCTAAGCCCAAGAGAAGCGCGCGACGCCGTCGACATGAACGTGGTGCTGATGATTGGCGGCGCTTTCGGCTTGGGCGAAGCGGTTCGACAGACCGGGCTTGCCGATTCGATCGCCAACGGCATCGTCGACTCGTTGGGTGGTTTCGGTACCGTCGGCGTGGTGGTCGGGTTGATCGTTGCCACCATGATCCTCACCGAGCTCGTCACCAACGCCGCGGCCGCTGCTCTGATTCTCCCAACTGCCCTGGTGGTCGCGAACGACCTTTCGCTCGACCCCCGAGTGTTGGCCATCACCATTGCTGTCGCCGCCTCGTCGTCGTTCTTGACGCCGATCGGCTACCAGACGAACACCATGGTCTATGGCCCCGGCGGCTACCGGTTCACCGACTATCTCCGGCTGGGCGTTCCATTGTCGATCATTTCGATTCTGGGCCTCGCCAACATGGTGACGTTGTTGAGTTAGAGAACGGACTTGGTTCCGGAAGCTCGTTCGATCCAATCCTCGATCAACCATCCAGCGATACTCATCCGTCCGCGCGGCACTGGGGGAAGATCGTCGACGCTGTACCAATTCGCCTCGACAATTTCGTCTTCTTGGCACACGATGTCGCCCGACACGTACTTGGCGGTGAAGCCCAACATCAGCGAGTGCGGGAACGGCCACGGCTGACTACCAAAATACGTCACGTCGGTGACCTCGAGCCCGACCTCTTCGCGCACCTCGCGATGCACGGTCTCCTCAAGCGATTCTCCGGGTTCGACGAACCCGGCCAGAGCCGAGAAGAACCGTCCGGGGAACTGCCGGCCCCAGGCGAGCAACACCTGCGATTTGGCCGGGTCGTTGTTGGGGTCATCGTTTCGTTCGACAAGCATGATGACCGCTGGAGCGAGCCGAGGAAACGCCATCTGCCCGCAAGGCTCGCAGTGCTTTGCCCTGTCGCGATGATGGTCCTGCGTTTCGTTTCCGCATTGTCCACAGAACCGGTGCGAGCGGTTAAACGCCACGAGCTGCACTGCTCGACCAGCAATGGGCCACAACTCGTCGTCGATGCGACCAAAGAGCGAACGAAGATCGGCCAGTTCGGCACCCTCGTGGGGGTCGCCGAATTCGTCGGTATCGATTGTCCATACCGGCTGACCTCGAAGCACCCCGACGAGGGTCCGGTCGCCGTCGTAACCCACGGGTGCCTCGCCTACCGGAAATCCGACCGAGTCACCAGTGGCCTCAACAAGGAGCTTGCGCGTGTCGGTGATCAACCAGATGGCATCGCCGGTCGCAGATTCGGGTAGTCGAGCGTCGGGAGTGAACATCTCGCTATCTCAGCACATGTTGAAGGTACGCGTGCAGTTACGTGCAACACCCAGCGATACGCAAGACTCCGGGAGTGAACGTGTGCGGCGTCGATGGTTATCCCGACGGCTGGGTAGCGGTGCTAACCGGCACCTCAGTTGGCGACGAAACCACCGTCCTCGTTGCTGCTGATTTCGCCGACATCGCACAGATGATCACCAATGGAGCTGCGTCGGTAGTGGCTGTCGACATGCCCATTGGGCTCGACCGAGGCCAACGTCGTTCGGCAGACCAAGCCGCACGGCAGCTTCTCGGCCGTCGGCGATCCTCGATGTTTACGTCGCCCCCAGAAGTGTCGATTGCTGCCGAAACGCACGCCGAGGCCACCGCCCTAGCCGCTGCCGATACTGGCTCGGGCCTTTCGATGCAGGCGTTCCGGCTGTTTCCGCGCATCCACGAAGTGCGCGCCGCCATAACAGCGAAGCAGCAACCGGCGATCTCCGAGGTGCACCCCGAGACCAGCTTCGCGGTGCTGGCGGGCCAACCGCTCGACCATGCGAAGAAAGACCTCGCCGGCATCGTCGAACGAGTCGAGTTGCTCGAACCACACTTTCCTAAGATTCGCGACCGCCTACTCTCGACGCCACTCAAAGGGGTAGCGGTCGACGACCTCCTCGATGCTCACGCTGCCGCGTGGACCGCGCGTCGAATCGCAAACGGGACCGCCGTCGTACTCGGCGACACCGACCGGCGCGACTCGCAAGGTTTCCGGCTAACAATCACCGCCTGAATCCTGCGTTGCCAGGTTCTTAGCAGGCGACCTTCACGTCTTCGACCTCGCCAGACCGGTCATGAATCTTGAACTGGCTCCGGCCGCCCTTGTACTGGCCAGCGGTGGTCACTTTCCAACGCCGTAACCCCGTGCGGTTCACGAAGGTAGGCTCGGAGAATGGCAAGCCACGCCGGTGCGCATAGGTTCGGGCAATTTCAGCTACTTCGGTTTTCTTGCGGGAACGCAACAATCGCATGCCGTTCATTGCACCAAAATTCAACGTCCGACCGGTGGACCCAACCCGCCGCAAGCACGATCACCCCAATACTGATAGGACAAGCATGTTCGACGTCCGACCGCTGACCGTCACCATCGGCGCAGAGATCCACAACATCAACCTCGCGTCGATCTCCGACGACGAGCTCGCCGAGCTCCAAAAGTTGTGGTCGAAGTGGAAGGTGTTGTTCTTTCGCGATCAGCACATCACCCGAGACGAACATGTTGCCCTCGGACGGCGCTTCGGCGAACTCGAGGTTCACCCCTTTGCGACCGGGGCAGAGACCCATCCCGAGATCGTGGTTATTACATCCGATGCCGAACGAAAATATGCGGCCTCGAACTGGCACAGCGACGTCACGTGGCGTGAGCAACCCTCGTACGGATCGATTCTTCGTGGTGTGACCATCCCACCCTTGGGCGGCGACACACTGTTCGCCGACGCCGCTGCGGCGTACGACCGGCTGAGCGACGAGTGGAAGCAACGGGTCGACCCGATGGTCGCGGTGCATGATTACACCAAGACGTTCGGCCGAGGAGTTCCCGACGACAAGAAGGCCGAGATGCGCGAAAAGTATCCGCCGGCGCGCCATCCCCTCATCCGCACCCACCCTGACACGGGCGCTAAAACGATATACAGCAACCGAGCGTTCGTCGCCTCAATCGACGGCCTCGATCGCGACGAGTCCTACGCCGTGATCCAGCACCTTGAGCGGGCGATCATGAACCCGAGCGTGCAATGCCGGTTTCGCTGGCAGGTCGATTCGTTCGCCATGTGGGACAACCGGGCCGTGCAGCACTGCGCGACCAACGATTTCTTTCCCGAAACCCGGGTGGTCGAACGGGTGACCATCGCTGGAGATAGGCCGTATTAGGACAGAAAGCTCCGGTACACCTCAAGCAGCGCTTGCTTTTGGGTGTCGGTAAGACCAGCGTCGGCCAGTACTGCTTCTTCGACGCCAGCTGGGGTGTCACTGGTGCCGAGATCGTTGAGGCCCACATAGGAAAGCAACGTCTGCGGACGCACGTCGAGTGCACGGGCAAGCGATTTCAGCACTCGTACCGATGGCTCGTGAAGACCGCGCTCGAGCTGGCTTACATACGGGTCGCTCAGATCGGTGAGCTTTGCGAGCTCTCGTTGTGAGAGCTCGGCCAGGCGGCGCTGGCTGCGAATGAACGCGCCGAGGCGACCGAGATCTTCCCGGTCGCCTCCTGCGTTGTCTTTCGACGTGTTTTTTGGTGTTGCCACGAATTACTTGGTGGCTTTTGCGGCGGCCGAAGAGGCCTTCTTTGCAGCTGCAGTGGTGGTCTTCTTGGCAGTAGCAGCGGTTTTCTTGGCGGTGGCCGTGGTCTTCTTCGTTGCGGTGGACGCTGCGCTCTTGGCGGTGGTTGCAGCCTTCTTCGGCGCATCTTCGTTGGTCCATGCGCCAACAAGTTCGCTGACGAACTTGCGGTTTGCTTCTACGCCGTCGGAAACAAAGCCGAAGGTACGGTCGACGATGGCGCTGGCCGAGGGAAGCTCGGACATTTCGGGGAGTTTTGGAAGGCGGTCGGCGAAGGGAACGTCGATCTTTGGAAGGTCCATCTTTGGAAGATCAAAGTTGGGAACCTCGACCTTGGCGAGGTACGGCGACACAGTGTCTGCGACGTACTCGTTGGTTTCGACGATGCGGTTACGCACGGTGCCGACGATGTCTTCGAACTGTTCGGTGATGTTTTTGACTTGGGCTTGCATGGGGTGCTCCTGATGTCTTTCGAGAACGAGATTGTGTTCGGCTTGGCCGATGCGAACTTTACTTCGCAATTGACACAGTACCAAGCTCCATAACAAATGCAACCAGTTTGCGTACTTTTCTACGCAAACGTGACGACATTCACAACTCCCTAGTCCGCATCGCCATCACCGCCCGCACACAGATCGCGAGACAGACGATTTCGATGAGCATGATGACAAAGAACGCCACGTTGAACTCGACCATAACGTCGCTGAGCTCACGAAAGATTGCGCCGGAGAACGCTGCGGCGTAACCCGCAGCATGACGCATCGCGACCGCAACAAGCATGGCAATGCCGAGGCCCATGTTGCGCCCGGCCCACGAAGTAGCCAGATCGTCGGCGCCCGAAACAAAGTTAATTGCCGACTCCGGATCGAGGAGCGCGCCAATACCGATGACAGTCCCACCCAAGCCCATAAGAGCCGCGAAGATCGTGATGGCGAGCGGCACCCCTTCCGCCTTAACAAAATGCATGATTGCGTTCCTCCTACTGGTCCCGGGCGCTTTGCCCGGAAGAAGTGAACACAAATGTTAAGCATCGATCGGGAGGAGTCGAGATCAAAGTGGGACAGCTACTGGTCGATTTCAGACTCCTAGCGTGAGCGCTACGCGTTCGCCGCGAAATGGTGACTCGTTAGGACTTTGGGTGGGCCACAAACCACTCCCACGCGAGATCGGTGGTGTTGAAATCATCGGTCGAAAAACCAAGCATGTCCTGCAACGCGAGCGCCGTTGGCGTTCCCGGCCAGGTGTGACCGCCGCCCTCGACAATCCAAAATTCAATATCGGCAGCGCAACCTTGGTACTCCTCAACAGTCACATCGTCGCCAAAGTCGCTCACCACCGGCGATTCCGAGCAGCCGAACTCTGCGGCCCACTCGCCTACCTCACCAGGAATCGGCACGAACTCGGCCGCCTGCCCCTCGAGAGTTCCGCCATCGCTCAACAGCGTCGAATCGCCGCCCTCAAAGGGCACAACAACATCGGCTGTTCCGTGAACGTGCAGCAGCGGTACGGCCCGAGAAGGGTCGCAATCGCCCTCCGCGAACGAAATGCCAGCGACGCTGGTCGCGGCAGCGAACCGTTCTGACAAAACACACGAAAGCGCCGACGACATAAACCCACCGTTCGACATACCAGTGGTGAAAATGCGGTTGGTATCGACACACAAGTTGTCCTCAAGATGATCGAGAAGTTCGGCAACGAAACCCACATCGTCGACGTTTGGTGACGAACCGCTGATGTCGGTGTTCCAGAACTGGATCTCGGTACCGGGCAACGTGGTGCCTTCAGGATGCACGGCGATGAACCCTTCGGCCTCACCCTTACCATCGAGGCCGGTCAGCAAAACCTGCTGACTAGCGTTGCTGCTCAGTGCATGAAAGTTCAGCACCAGCGGCAGCGGGTTCTCACCATCGTGCGCCTGTGGCACGTATTGCAGATACTCGCGGTCGCCAAGCGTTTCGCGTGTCGACCCCGACTCGGGGCCACCAAAACCACAACCGGTCGAAGCCGCCACCGGCACGACAGTCTCGGCAATTTCGGCAGTTTCGGCACTTTCAACGGTTTCGGGGGCAGCAGTTGTCTCGACCGGGGCGGCCGACGTTGCTGGTGCATCGGACGTGGACGGAGTAGCCGACGTGGACGGAGCTGGAGCCGCCGACGTAGCGGCAGCCGCCTCTGAGGTTGCGGGAGCTTCGCTGCTCGCAGCCGAGCTATCTGCATCTGAACCCCCGCAACCAGCGACCGCCAAGCCCAAGACCAGCAACACAGCTCTACTCGAGCGAATACGACGACTTCTCCGTGCGAATTTCATAGCGACGACTGTACGCCGCCGCCCGCACTAACCGCGTGTCTCAGCCCACGTCTTGCCGCGCTCAACATTGAGATCGCGGGGCAAGCCAAGTGCAACCTCGGCAACAATGTTGCGCTGAATGGCAAAGGTGCCACCACCAAGGGTCAGCGCAGGCGCGAAGCAGTAGCCGTAGTGCCACATCGCTTCGACATTGGGGAACTGGTCGAACGTCTGCTCGAACTTGCCGGTGGGTGTGCCCAACGCGGTGCGCGGAAGTTTGCCTTCCGGCCCCGACCCCTCGAGCATCCCAGCGGTACCGGCGATGTCTTTTGCCAGCTCCATCACGTGCTGACCGTGCTCATCGGCGAACATCTTTTGCACCGACGCCTCAGCGCCTGGCGCCTGACCCGAGATCTTGGCTGTGAGCGTGCGCAGCCGCATCAATCGGAGTACCTCGGCCTCGGCGTACAGGCCAGCGATGCGCTGGCGCATCACCGGGTCGGTGATGCCCAACGGTCGAATCATGTCGATGAGGTCATAGGTGCTTGGCCCCACACCCCAAAGCGATCCGGCGCTCGATAGCGACACCCGCTCATTGGCCAACGTCACCTTGGCCAGCCGCCAGCCGTCGCCTTCGGCGCCCACGAGGTTCTCGGCCGGCAGACGCATGTCGTCGAAGAACACCTGGTTGAACGAATGGGCTGTGGTCATGTCGATAATCGGCGACATCGTGAGCCCAGGGGTGTCCATCGGGCAGATGAAATACGAGATGCCCTTGTGCTTCGACACGTCGGGATCGGTGCGGGCGATCAGGATGCCGTACTTTGAGCCATGGGCACCGCTCGACCAGATCTTCGAACCGTTGATGACGTACTCATCGCCATCGCGCACAGCGCGGGTGGCAAGGTTCGCAAGATCAGAACCAGCGTCGGGCTCGCTAAACAGCTGACACCAGACCTCTTCACCGCTAAAGATCTTCGGCAAATACCGGTCGATTTGTTCTTGTGTTCCCCCGGTCAAGATCGTCGGGGCTGCCCAGCCAATTCCGATCGCGTTACTCGGCCCAGACACCTCGGCGCGTTTGAATTCGTCATCGATAATCAGCTGATGAATCGGGTCGGCGCCGAGCCCCCACGGAGCGGGCCAGTGAGGCACCACATAGCCGGCATCGGCCAGCTGCTTTCCCGTCGGCTGAGGGTTCGCTTCAAGCCACTCGCGAACAACAACGCGGCGTGGATCGTCTTCTGCGGGCAGCTCAAAGTCCATAGTGCGATGACTTTAGATCCAGGCAGATATTTCTCCAATCTCCGTCGCTAAGCGGTCGCCACGCCCGCTCTGGTTTCGCGCCCGAATCGTACGTACCATGGGCCATACGGCCTAGCCCCTGTTTGGCGAGGCCGCGCAAGGTGCCGAGTGCCCCGAAATCCCCCTGTTTGTAGGAAGCCAGCCGTGTCCGACGTGTCGAACGTTGCCACAACCAACTCGCGGACGCCGTTTCGCATCGCGACACCCTTGGTCGTCGCGCTCGTGGTTGCGCTTCTCGCTTCGCTACTCGGTCAGCCCACAGCAGGCGCAACACCAGAAGGTTCGCCAACAACGCCAACTCCCCCGTCGCTGATGCTCAGCGCCTATCGGTGGGCCACCTCAAGTGCGGTCGGGGGTTGCAACCTGCCCGCTGGCCTGCTCGCGTCGATTGGCGAACTCACCTCGCAGCACGGGACCGCCGGCGAAACAACCACCGATCTGAACGGCACGCTCGTGCCCGGATTGTTTGGCGATCCGATCGGTCTCGACACCGACCTTGGTGAAATCGACGGCAACCCGACCATCGACACACCGGTCGGAGCGTTCCAGTTCGTGCCCACTACGTGGGTCGAGTTCGGGGTCGATGCAAACGCCGACGGCGCCGCCGATCCACAGAACGTTTGGGATGCCACTGCGGCAGCCGCCACGTTCCTCTGCGTCCACCAAGCCGACGACCCCGACCTTCTCGACTCGGCGATCGAAAGCTACTTCGGGTCAAGCGACCACACCAGTGTTGTGCACAAGGCAATCGCTGCCTACGGTTCGGTCACGGGTCGAAGCACCGTTGGCGAGCCGACCCAACTCGGCACCTACTGGACCAACGAATCCGGAGCGTTCCTCGACCGGTGGCCCGACACGACCGCGTTCGACCGACCGGGTCTCGAGGTTCCGACACCTCAAACGGTCGCCACCGGTTCACACGATGCCGTGTGGCTGGTGGGCGATTGGAACGGCGATGGATCAACCACGCCGGCGACCTATGAAACCACCGTCGACGGTCAGGGCACCTTTACGTTCTTCGATCTCGCTGGCGAAGCCTCGGCGAGCGAACAACGACAAAACGTCGAAGGAGCCCTGCCGCTCGTAGGCGACTGGAACGCCGATGGCATCGACACCACAGGGCTGTACTTTCCGCCAGCAAGCGACACTGGCGGCGCTGGGGGCACTGGGGGCGCTGGCGGCGAACAGGCAGAATCGGCGCTGGGCATCTTCCTGCTCGGACCAGGCGACCGCTCGAGCCTCAGCGACACTGAAGCGACCGCTGCCATCATTTCGATGTTCGGCCAAGCGGGCGACGTGCCGCTCATCGGCGACTGGGACGGCGACGGCTACGACGGTCCCGCGGTGTACCGACCGTCGACCCGCACCTTTCATCTAGCCGATCAGCGCGGCAGGCCGCTCGGAGCGCCAGTAGCGGCACCCGATTACTCATCGGCCCCCAACGCTGCGGGACCCATCGAAGTCGAAGGGGTCAACCCCAACGGCGCTGCCGAAGCATTCCTCGGAGCGATTGCCGCGACCAGCAACGCTTTTGCCCTCAACGACCCGCGCAACGCCATCGGCATTATCGACCTGGTCAACAACACACCGCAGATCGACCCAAGCGACCTCGAAGGGCTCACTGCGCCAGTGCCGCTCGTTGGCGATTGGGACGGCGATGGGTTTAGCGACGTCGCACTCGTTCGCCATGGCGACGACCGCACCGTCATCGAGCGATTCGACACGCACGGCCGGTCGATGGGCCTGCTCTACCTACCCTGGACTGCAGGGGTCACCGCAGGGCGCTGGGAGCCACGACCACTGCCAATCGTGACCGTCGAAAGCCTGCATCCCGACGACCACAGCGACGCAGGCACCGTCGAAGAGGTTCCCCTCGCTCGAGTCAACGGCATCACCGTGCACGCCGAGATCGCCGAAGACCTCGCCGCTATGATCGCTGCTGCCAGCGTCGAGGGAATCGACCTCACCGGCTGGGGATGGCGGAGCCACCAACGTCAGATCGAACTGCGAGCCCAGAACTGCGCCGATGTCTGGAACGCCCCCTCGGGCAGCTGCTCGCCGCCAACTGCTATCCCTGGTCACTCCCGCCATGAGGTTGGCAAAGCCATCGATTTTCATGTCGACGGTTCAGCTCTCACCCGCAGCACGACGCAATTCGCGTGGCTCGCCGAGAACGCCGCTGCATTCGGTTTCTACAACCTCCCCTCAGAACCTTGGCACTGGTCTGTCGACGGCAAGTAAGATGCCCGCCGAATCGCGCGATTCCGGAGTCGCAAACATGCCGATTCGACAGCCCTAGCGTGGCCCGGGGATACGCCAACGAGTAGCGCATATTGCCGGATCCCGGATGGGTTTTCGGATGCGCAGCACGAACATTCTGATCGGCTGCACCCCGATAGCGATTCGTCAGAGTCTTGATGAGGCGAGCAGCGATCCCGAAGTCCGAGATCGCCGGCGAGCCACCGAGGCCGTCTGCGACACTTGTGTCGCGTGTAGCAGGCAACTTCCACGTCACCCTCGAATTGGACTTGAGCTCACGGGCGCCTGGCGTTCGCCGATAGCACGAGAGTGGGAGTGAGTGGTTTCTGGCGTCTTGTGGGGTGGGCAGTGTTGGTTTTCGCTCTAGCCGGTTGCAGTCAACTGCTTGGGCAAAACGACGATGAGATCTTGCTGATCCAAGAGTTGTTTCCGAACACGTCGAGCCTCGAGATTCCGGACACTGAGCGCGAATTGCATATCAGGGAGAAGACTTCCTTTGTGAGCGCGTTCTTTCGTTACGAATTCACGCCGGCTGGGGGTGGCAGCACGATTTCGTCGATTGCGGAGCAGGCTGCTGCTGCGGTTACGGCGAACGGTTGGGAGCTTGTAGAAACCGAACAGGGCCGACGCTGGTGTGGTCGGTCTGCCCATCCGGAGGCTGATGAGATAGTTCACAGTGTGAGCGTCGACGTCGTAGACAACTCGTTCGTCGAAGTGATGCTCGCCGAGTCGCTTCCAGGTGCGTGTAACGTGCCCCTCAGCGGGTCGCCTTCGTAAGGTGGCGGCTATGAAGCTACGGAGCTTTGATGAGTTCCTAGCCGACTATTGCGAGTTCGTGTTCGCCCGGGACGATTTCGACAAGACGTATTGAGCTTCCGGCGGGCCACGGCGATCAGCCATGAAGTAGGCGAGCCATGCGGGCAACCATCAGTACTCTGTAGATAGATGACGTGCTCACCGCCGCCTAAGCGAAAACGCGGGAGTTACGCCTTGCGTAAGGCCGTGATCATGCTCGAAGCGAGCAATGACGTTGGAAACCCGAAAACGAGTCAACGGCTACGAAGGCGACTCGCTGAAGGGCACGCGACACACACCTGACAGGGACTCAGCCAGCTCCACTCGAACGAACGCCGGTTCGAGGCTGTCTCGGACTTTGACCGTCACGCTATGCACTATGTCATCACCTGTCGGGTGAGCAGAGCGGCCACACCAAACTCTGCCCGCTTCGAT
>CALLQB010000062.1 GCA_938015295.1 uncultured Acidimicrobiales bacterium | reverse complement strand
GGCGGCAACGCACCCACCGCGCAGCCGGAATCGCCGGAGCGGTTTTCGCTCTCGGCCTCGTTGTGGTCGTTGGCGTCAGTGCGTTTCGCATAGCCGGGTTCGATGATCTTGGTCTTCGCAGCGATCAGCTTTCTGGCCGGTACCTGCGCGAACTGCTTCTCTGGGTCCCGACCGTCATGGTCTTGGCGGCTGGGATGTTCATGGCAGCGCTCGTACGCACGAAAAACACCGACTAATTCCGTTTGGCGGATCGCCCGCCGAGCCGTTTGGTCGGTAGCGTTGTACCGATGAGCAACGATCATTCTCCAGTCGCAACCGCCCTTGGTATCGACATCGGCGGCAGCGGTATGAAGGCGGCGCCCGTCGACTTGATCTCCGGCGAGTTGCTCGACAAACGCCACCGGATACCGACGCCGCAGCCGGCAACACCCGACGCGATGGCTGAAGTTGCCGGCGAGTTGGCGAAGAGCTTTTCTTGGTCTGGGCCGATTGGTTGCGCGTTCCCGGGCGTTGTGCAGGCCAACACGATTCGCACGGCCGCAAACCTTGATCCGAGTTGGGTTGGTGTCGATGCTGCCGAAGTATTCGGTGCTTCGACTGGTCAGGCGGTGACAATGGTGAACGACGCCGACGCTGCGGGGATTGCAGAGATGGCATTCGGGGCGGGTCGTGGCCGGGCCGGCGTCGTGATGATGATTACGCTTGGGACGGGCATCGGCACCGCCATGTTCGCCAACGGCACGCTGGTGCCAAACACCGAACTCGGCCATCTGATCCTCGACGGGGTTGAGGCCGAAGAAACAGCGTCGGCGCGCGCTCGCGAGGATGGCGACCTTTCGTGGGCCGACTGGGCACCGTACCTCGACGCGTATCTCCACGAGATCGAACGGTTGTTGTGGCCCGAGCTCATGATCATTGGTGGCGGTGTGAGTTCAAAGTTCGCCAAGTATTCCGACGCCCTCACCGTCAACGCCGAGGTTGTACCAGCGGAGCTTCGCAACCAGGCAGGGATCGTTGGTGCCGCGGTCGGCACACGGTCGGTGTTGGGCTCTGAGGGGCCGGCCACTAATGGCTGAAGGGCTGCGCATCGACAAGTGGTTGTGGTCGGTTCGGGTTTTTAAGACCCGCACTGCGGCAACGAAGGCTTGCGATAGCGGCACCGTACTGATTGGTGGCGAGTCGGTGAAACCCGCTCGTCGGGTTCGGGTCGACGACCGGGTGACCATTAAGCGGAAGACCTCGACCACCGAGCTGGTGGTGGTGGCTTTGCTCGACAAACGGGTTTCCGCAACGCTGGCGGCTGAGGCCTACGAGGATGTGTCGCCGGAGCCAACCGCGGAAGAACTCGAGTTGCAAGCAATTCAGCGCTCGATACACGGACGCTTCAGTACAACGCCGGTCCGCGAGCGTGGTACCGGTCGGCCGACGAAACGCGATCGTCGCCGACTGGACGAGTTCGAGCAACGGAGCCGCGAGTAACCGGCCTGCCCCGACTGCTATTCGACTCATTTCAGTATTTTTTACTATTGTCGGTGTGTTCCTGAATACTGCCCGCCCTGGAACCTGGCAAAAGTGAATCCCGTACTATGACCTCGACGTCGACCCCACCGACATCTCGCACCCGCGCGAACGAAGCGAACCTCTTTGTCGTCAGTGGTTCAGCGTTGTCGCCGCTCACGCGATCGTTCGACCTTCCTGCAGACTTTGCCGCCCTTGTGGCCGACAACCTTGACGGTCTGGTCGACGAAGCGTTCATAACGATCGCTCAGTGGGACCTGACCGAGCATCCCGATCGGCCGATGATGTTGGCCTTTGACGACGAAGGATCCCTTGCTGCGTTGATGATTGCCGGCGAGCCGGAGCGCACCGCTGCGGTGGCGTCGTGGCTGGCGACGTTGACGCTTCGCGACGTTTTGAAGATGCACGTACATGTCGAGGAACTCATGGACGCGCTGTTGGCGTTGAATCCCGACGAGTTGCATCTCTCGTTGGGTCCCCGCCGTCGTGTCATTGAGATCGGTGTCGGTGACCCTCAGTTCTCGGCGCCGGCGATGCCTGACGATGCTCCTGATATTGGTTACTCGATGATCGAGCTGGAGATCTATGCCGATCCAAGCAACGCGACGGCGGTGCTGATGACCCGGGTGACGAGCGACGAAACCGAGGCGACGAAGGAACAGTCGATGACCTCCTCGTTAGCGCCACCACCGGTCGCTGCTGTTGGCACTCTGGGAGCATTCGACAGTGAACCGGCTGTCGAAACTGACACGGCGTCCGAAGGTCTCGCCACCACCGACGTCGACACCGACACTGGCCAGAGCGACACCGACACCGACACTGGCCAGAGCGACATCGAAGCCTCCACCGAAACTGGCCAGAGCGACTCCACGGCGAACACCGCGCAAGATGCCGCAATCGAGCCCGGCGCTGTTGCCTTCCGGCCGGGTACCACGATGCGCACTATCGATCTGCTCAGCTACTTGGCGCGCGACGAAGCGACTGCCGAGGTGCTCGACGACGGCACGATCGTCTTCGATGAACACGTGTTGCTCATCGAGCCGCTGTCGGAGTCGCACGTGCTTGAGAGCCGCGATCATTTCAAGCGACTCGTCGGCACCGAGTCGCTCGACCAATTCCACGAGTGGTACGACGGCACCGTTCCGCAGGTGACGTTTCATCTCCTCGCCCGTCACGTCCTGAACCCTGAAGAAACCACCTATGTCGGTCGCTTGAAGCCCACCGCGTGGGAACACCGGGGTGAAGGCCAGAGTCTGCTTTTCCGGCTGGTTCCGCGGTTGCCGTCTGCGCTGTGGATTTTGGCCAGCAAGGGTGAACTTCCGGGATTGCCGGTACCCGAGGAACCTCCCGAACCGTGGCCGGTCAAACCCGCGAAAGAGATTGATCTACGCGAAAGCGCCCTACAGCGGGTCGGTCGGCGAGGGTACCGTCGCCGCTAGAAAGTTTTGCAGCTGCCGGAAGGTCAACCGTTTGGCGAGACCGTGTCGGTCGCACTGTCGCCGTGCCGAGCGAACCGTTTCGCATGGCCGTGATCGGGGTCGTTTGTCGGCCAAGGCCATCCGCCGAACTCGGTAGCCCGGTAGTCATCGAAAGCGGCGCGAATTTCGTCTTCGGTGTTCATCACGAATGGGCCGTATCTTGCGACGGGCTCGCCAATGGGGCGTCCCTGCAGCATCATGACCTCGACACCGTCCACGCCAGCCACGAGCTGCAATGGCTGGTCAGGCAGCACGACGGCGCCGTTGCCGGCAGCGATTATCTCGCCTTCGATCTCAAGCGTTGAACCCGAAAAGACGTACAGCGTGCGAATGGACTCGGCGTTGACAGCCGCCGGGAGCTGCCAGGATGCCGACGGCTCCATGCTGATGTGCCAGATGGCGACATCGGCCTCGGCATTCGAGGCCCACGAGTCGGGTGGCGGCGTTTGCGCCTCAAGATTAGCCAACTCCCCGGCGACTGCGGTGACGGTGGTAGTAGCGCCACCGCTGTTGGTGTCTACGAGTCGAGGTGTGTCGTCCGACCAGTGCATGGTGAAATACGGGTCGACCATCTTGTTCGCGGCCGGAAGGTTGAGCCAGATCTGAAACAGTTCGAGCGGGTTGGGCAGGTCGTTGTTCACCAGCGGAAACATCTCGGCATGCACCACACCCTTACCGGCGGTCAGCCACTGCGTGTCGCCCTTGCCGAAACGGGCTGCAGCACCAAGCGAATCGGTGTGGTCGCACAGACCGCTGCGGAGGTAGGTGATGGTCTCGAAGCCGCGGTGCGGATGTTGTGGAAAGCCGGGCACCCGGTCGCCGTGGTACATGTTCCACCCGTCGATGCCAGCGAAGTCTGATCCGATCTGCCGGCCAGACAATGAGGCGTTGGGGCCGAGGTTGCCGTCGCCGGCCGGATACCCATCGAGATGGTGGGCACAAAAGAGAAACGGATCGATGGTCGGCCACTGTGTGCCGAGCGGAAAAGTCTGCAGGATAGGACCTGTTGGGTCAGCCATGTTTTGACCCTACCGGGCTTTGCCAGCCGACTGTCTCGCGGGTTTTACGCTGCCTCGATGCTTGCTGGGTCGAGCATGGTCACCGCGTTGGCGACCTGACGAAGTTCGGCAGAAAGTCGGCCGCTGCGAGCAACAACTTTGACCCGAGCGCCGCGGCCGATGAGTTCGACCACCAGCGGTGCGAAAATATGATCGCCTGAGCCGATCGACACCAAGTGGTACCGGTTTGCGATGAAGTCAGGGTCACACGCTTCGAGCAGCGCGAGGTCGGCGCCATCTGCGCCCGCTCCGGTGAATATTTGGCCACGAGATCCGAGAATGTTTTGTGCGGTGAAGACAAGTCCGGGGTGGCAGCCCACGAGTACTTGATCTTCAGGGCGCATGCCGCTGGCCTCGGCGTACAGGGCAAGAGCGTGTTCGAACGCATACCGGTCGCCAGCTTCGTGTTCGTCGCCCACCAGATTTTCGATGTCAACGATATGCAGGCAACGCTTGCGGCGTTCCCATTGTTCTGGCATTTCCGGCGGTGCGGGTGTGGGTCGAGGTTCGAGGTGCTCGCTCATATCGCTTGTATCGACACTTCGCGGCTCTCGCTGAACCACTACAATCGCCCGACATGAGCGACGATTTCTGGGATACCGCAGCTCCACTGATCGGCGAAGGGCTTCTTGAGGAGGGCACCATCATGGGTGGTCCGTGCGCCCGGGCTACCGGCGCGTCCTCTGACCGATCACAGGGACACGGTGAATTTGTGGCAATGGCCCATCACAAAGGTCCGGGTATGGTCGTCAAGTTGCCTCGAGACCGAGTCGCCGAGCTCATCGAGTCGGGCCACGGGGCTTCGTTTGCGCCCGCCAAGAAGGTGTTTAAAGAATGGGTGCTGATCGAGGCGTTCGACGAAGAGCTTTGGCAAGCGTTGCTTCGCGAGTCGATCTCGTTCGTGACGAAGCAGTAGCGCTCGCGTGACACATTCGACCGAAGGACTCAGCGCACAGTTCGATGCCTCGCCCGCTGACTTGATGGCCCTCTACGACGACTGGGCCAGCGGGTACGACGCCGACGTGGCGAGCTGGGGGTACGAGGTGCCCGCGTGGCTAACCGGCGCTCTGCAGCAGCACGACGGCCCGCACGGCCTTGTGCTCGACGCTGGCTGTGGCACCGGCGGCCTTGGGGTTGCGCTTGCCGCCGCCGACAGGGAAGCGGTCGGAGTCGACTTCTCGGGCGCTTCGCTGGACCTTGCTGCGTCGCGACACGTGTACTCGGGTGTACTGCAAGCCGATCTCAACCAACCGCTGCCCTTTGCTGCCGACACCTTTGCCGCAGTTGGCAGCGCCGGCGTGTTCACGTATCTGCCTGACATCGCGCCAGTGCTGACCGAGCTGATCAGAGTGACGATGCCCGGTGGGCTAATCGTGTTTTCGCAGCGCACCGACCTGTGGGAACAGCGAGACAGCGGATCGGCCATTGCACAAGTTGTGGCCGACGAAACCTGTGACGCAACGATCTCGGACCCGCAGCCGTATTTACCTGGACACCCCGAATACGGCGACGATATCGGCGTGAGGTACACGGCGATCACCGTCGGTTGACCCAGTCGGTCTGTCTCTCAATGGTCAGTCGACTGTCTCTCAATGGTCAGTCGACCGTCTCTCAACGGTCAGTCGACCGTCTCTCAATGGTCAGTCGACCAATGCCTGGTACACGAGCCTTCTGAACTCGGGGCGCAGCGGATACGTGCTCGACGGCAACAGCTGGGTCAAAAAGATGGCCGTGAGTTCTTCGGCTGGGTCGACCCAGAACGCCGTTGATGCGGCTCCACCCCAGGCATATTCGCCAACCGAACACAGCGACTTCGCTGCGGCGCTGTCGATAACCACCGAGAAACCCAACCCAAAGCCGACACCGTCGTACTCGGTTTCGGAAAAGAGCGGTCGGGCCACGGCACTCAGATCGACGTCGCCGGGAAGGTGATTGGTTGCCATGTAGTCGACAGTGCGGCTGCCGAGCAGTCGTGCACCTTCGAGTTCGCCCCGCTGCAGAAGCATCTGCGTGAACCGGTGATAGTCATGCATCGACGACACGAGTCCGCCGCCGCCCGAGTGCATCGTGGGCTTGACCTCGGCTGCCCGACCCATTGCTCCGATATCAAGTAACGAGCCGTCAGAAGGGTTGCGGGCATAGAGCGCTGCGAGGCGAGCCAGCTTGTCATCGGTATCGGCCCAAAAGCCGGTGTCGTGCATCTTCAGTGGCTCGAAGATGCGGCTCTGAAAGAACTCGGGAAGTGACATTCCCGACACCACCTCGACGATTCGGCCGAGAACGTCGGTCGCAACCGAGTAGTTCCATTCGGTTCCGGGCTGGAAGAGCAGTGGTGCGCTCGCCCAGTCGTTTACGGCCTGTTCTAGGTCGTACCCCTTGGGCTGGCCCCACTCGTACCCAAGCGTGCGGTAGATGGCATCGACAGGATGCGCATGCATGAAGCCGTACGTCAGGCCAGACATGTGGGTGAGCAGATGCCAGATCAGCATGGGTTGCCGGAGCCCCTCGGTATTCGGCGACGCCGCCGAACCGGAGGTGTACACCCGTTGTTCGGCAAACGCCGGAATGTACTTCGCAACCGGATCATCGAGCGAAAGAAGCCCCTCTTCAAACAACATCATGGTGGCGACGCTGGTGACCGGCTTTGTCATCGAATAAAACCGGTAGATCGTGTCGTCTTCGATCGGGGCGCCCGTCTCGATATTTCGCTGGCCGTAGCTGTCGGTGTGGGCTACCTCGCCCCGACGCGAGATCGAAAACGACCAGCCAGCGAGTCGACCATCATCGACGTAGTGGCGAAAATGGTCGCCGATGCGCTGCAGTCGAGCCGGATCAAAACCAAGCTCTGAGGGATCTGCAGTGACGGCGTGGTGAGTCATGGACATGTCTTACCGCAAAGATCGCCGGGCCACCTAGCTGTTGTTCCTACGAGAGACCGCAGGCCGTCTACTGTCGGGGTCGCCGACCCAACTAAGGTTGCCTTGCTTTGTTCCGCCTCCCGCCCCACACGAACCTTTGCTTCCGTAGTGCTCTACGCAGCGTCCTGACCCTCGCGTTATTCGTGGCGTGTCTTGTGTCGCTGCTTGGTCTCGCTGCCGAAGCCACTGCCGAAGGATCCGAACACGCAGCGAGTACCGCGACTGGCTACGGCACCGAAATCGCGATTCCCGCCGAGCGTCTTGTTGGCGAAACGAGCCTTGTCTCGGACGAAACGTACGGCTGGGTTGGGTTTGTGCTGTTCGGCAACACCGGTTGCACCGGCAGTTTGATCGCCCGCCAATGGGTGCTCACCGCAGCACATTGTGTGCCGCGCTGGGACACCTCCGGCGGCGAGGTCTTCCTCGGTGCCCAAGATGCCAGCAACCTCGCGCGCAATGCGGGTATCGCTGTCGATCGTGTGGTCGTGCATCCCGAGTACCACAACGAACCTGATCTTCTCCGGCGCATCGCACACGATGTTGCGCTGTTGCATCTAGCTGATGATCCTGGTGTGGCTGCCGCGCCGCTGTCGATCTCGTCGCTCTCGACCGCCCACAACGAAGTAGCCACGCTTGTCGGCTACGGCGACACCTGTGCCGGATGCGGATCTGACGACTTCCTCCGAACAGGCAACACGTCGTTTGTGGGTGACAAGAAACTTCGTGTTCTCGCCAGAGCTTTCCGCGGCGACCTCGCAAGGGTGGCCTTTACGAGTTCGACCGACCTCAACACCGAATCGGGTATTTGCGACGGCGACAGTGGCGGGCCGGTCTTGGCCGAAGTAGCCGGTTCGATCGGTATTGCCGCAGTGGTGTCAAGCGAGTTGTACTTCGACGGAAACGGCGCCTCCAGCGCCTGCGGCAGCAAGGGGTCGAGTTACGGAGCCCATGTCGAAGTGGCCGCTGGCAGTCCCAATGCCGACTGGATCTTCTCCACGATTGGTGGGCGACCAACCTGTCGAGGCGAGTACGCAACGATCGTCGGAACCCGGTCGGCCGACACGCTGGTTGGAACCTCTGGCCGCGACGTCATTGTGTCGGGAGCGGGCGATGACAAGGTGCGGGCGGGGGCCGGGCGCGACCTGATCTGCGGTGGTCCCGGCGATGACGTCCTTCACGGTGAGGCTGGCGCCGATGTGGTGCAGGGCGGCGGTGGCGTCGACCGTCTTGTTGGGCAAAGCGGCGTCGACCGGTGTCTCGGCGACCGAACCGATTCGTTCTCTGGGTGTGAGAAGAAACAGAACTCCTAGTGTTCAGCGCACGAGGGAAGCCTCTAGGGGAAGATTGATCGATGGGTAAAAACGACTTGGCCAACTCGTTTCGGCCCAATGCGGGTGTTGTCGTTATCGACACCGAGCAGCGCGTTCTTGCGTTTCGGCGCACCGGTACCGAGTCGTGGCAGCTCCCCCAAGGCGGCATCGACCCGGGCGAAAGTCCGCTGGAAGCGATGTGGCGAGAACTCGAGGAGGAAACCGGCATCGAGCAGTCCATGGCCACCCTTGTTGCTGAGGTTCCCGAGTGGCTTGGCTACGAGATCCCGATCGAGTTTCGCCAGGCCAGCAGTAAACTGAGCCGCGGCCAGGTGCAGAAATGGTTTGTGGTCAGTATCGACCCCGCACAGCTAGCCGCCGTCGAGGAACGACTCGGCGAGCTGCCCCCCGAAGAGTTCGATGCGTGGAAATGGACAACACTTCCCGAACTGGCCGACGAGACGATCGCGTTTCGTCAGCCGATTTACAAGCGCTTGTGTTCGCTGCTCAGCGAATTGTCTTAAAAACGGCAACCGCTCGAAATATAGAGGCCGGCAGTACCGACGAGATCGAGCGTTAGGGTGTCGCCGGGCGTCACGAGTGTCTCAGACAACAGATCGGCAGCTTCGCCGCTGAAGCCCAGTAGTTCTCGCACGGTGCAGTCGCCTATCGAGGTGACGGTTACCGACGCGGCTGACACATCGATGCCGACGATGAGCGTCCCGCTGTTGCCCGGGTTCGGCAAGGTCTCGGCGTTGGTGAGGTCGATGATCTTCCACGTTCCGCAGCCCTGTCCGGAAATGAACGCTCCGTCAGACTCAGCGATTGTCACCACAGCCTGCTCAGATGCGCCCCAAGTGATCCGTTCGATCTCGTTAGCCGGATCATCACCGAGGGAGCTGAGTCTGCGGACCTCGCAATACGCATCGGCGACACTGCGGTAGGTGCCGGGCTCGACGCCAAGACCGATAAGCGAGACTGAGTCCGCGGCGATCTCAGTGGCAGGCGGCGGCGAGGCGGAGCGGCCCAGGTCGAGCGCTAAACGGTCGGCGGTGACTTGGTGTAGTCGAAGCGCGTCGATGGTCGGCTGCGCAGAGGGCTGGTCGTCGACAAAAATCGTGCGATATGCGGTGAGGTGGACGACCGCGTCGAATTGGACAAGATAGAGGTCTTCGCGCACCTCAAGCTGGTTCGATTCAGAGGTGAGTATGCGCTGAAAATCAACGGCTTCTTCGCGGTCTGCAGAAGGAAAGGTCAGCGGCGGTCTGATGGCGTCGGCGGAGTCGACCTGGTCGTAGATCGCTCCTCCGATGTCGATCGAGCCGTTCGCAAGGCCACTGCACCGAAGGTTGGCCACGGTCGTCATTGCCCGGTCGGCTTCGGCTGCGCTGGGGTACACCCAGAGTTGACTGGTGATCGTCTGTGTGCCGTCGCTACCTGCATAGTCGAACGTTCGCCCAGCGGTTTCTCCGCCGGTCGATTCGGCGACGCTCGTTGGGTCGTCGCCAGCGCCACATCGCACGAGTGGCGTGGCGCTTTGACGGTTGGCGATGAGTTCGGCCAACGAGCGGTGCGATCCGGTCTCGATGAGTGACGCCGCCACTTCATTACCCGAGGGAAGGAGGGCTGCGACTCGGCTGAGATGTTGTGCCGTAGGCGAGGCCTCGTCGGGGGTGTCAGGCGTGTTGGGGCTACCGGGCGAGTCAGGCGAGTCAGAGCTATCGAGCGACTCGTCAACGACATCGTCGCCAACGCCGGTGGTGTCCTGGCCGTCGGTAAAGGCCAGCGAACCATCTGACGATTGTTCGCTGTCGGCGGCCGACGTCTCGTCGACGTCGTCTGTTGCATCTTGAGCTGGCAGGTCTTCGACATCGCGACTGTCTCGGTCGCCGATGGTTTCAGCGGCCCCCGCCGTCGGAGTGCCGGAGTCAGCGCCGCTGCAGCTGGCGAGACCCACGAGTAGTAGGAGCAAGGAGAGATGTAGGAGACGAACGACGACACCACCCGACTTCGGCTTGTTCATAGGCTTCTGTCGGCCGCCGCCGTCTGAGGTGTAGTACCCAGACCCGATGTATCGTCGGGTTCGATGACAGCAAGCAGAATACTCGGGGTCGATATCGACACGATCGTCGATGGACGCGAGCGGCTTTTGTATGCGGGGCTCGGAATCGTTATCAACTCTGAGCTCGATCTGTTTGTATCGGGAATCCAACCCGACGTTATCGCTCTCGCTGCCGACCGATCTCGCCGAAACTTTTACGACCATTTCGAGAGCAAGGACGCCTTTATTCTGGCGTTGTTCGAGCGATTTCTTCTCGACCGCGGCGTGCTCGAGGGATCGTCCGCCGACGATCGACGCACCGGACCGTCGACGGGTGATTTCCGTGCCGAAGTTCGCACGTGGTTCACGCCCGAGATTCTCGAACATGCCGAAGTGATCTCGTGGTTTATGTCTGCGGGTTGGCCTGCATCGGCACCCGAGAGCGAAATGGCGTCGATCGTCGAGAAACACAACCTGCTCTTTGATGAAGTGTTCGAGCCTCGGTACGAGGCATTCCTACGAGAGTGGGGCCTTGAATTGGCTCCGGCGTGGACACCTCTGCGATTAGCGACCGTGGTCCGAGCCGTCACCGATGGCATCATCGTTCGGTATCGCCCGTCGCGCGGAGAGTTCACCGAGGACCAGCTTTACCTTTTGGTCGAGGCGATCATCGGTGTCTTTGCGGCGGCATCAGTCGACGCTCCGATTGGCCTAGATCCGACCACCGACGTCACGACCTCCCTCGTCGATAGGTTGGCCAACCGGTGGCGGGCGCACGAACCGGTTGCCGAGCTCGTCGATGTCCGCCAGGCCATGCGCCAAGCGTTCCTCATCGAACTGAAACGTGTGCCCCACGACTCGTTGACGCTCGGCTATCTTGCCGATCGGGCGGGCGTCGCAACACCAACCGCTCTGAGGGTTTGTGGCTCGGTGTCGCAGCTCGCCGAAATGGTGTTGCACGATTTTGTTTCGTCGATCGAGAGTTCGCTCGAAAGGGACGAAAGCGCTGACATCGCCGAACGTGTGCGCGGCCACCTGTTGCGGATCCAGCGTTTTGGCTACGAATACCAACCCCTCATTCGCACGTTTCTCGCATTTCGACCTGTCCCGAACCGTCAACAGGTTGATCCAATCGAGCGCCTTGTTGTCCTGCTGGCCGAACTGATTGAGAAGCAGCCGTCAGCAATGCTGCAGCGAAATATCAGTCTGAGTTCGGTCGATGTTTCGCGGATGGTTACGCTTTCGTTCCTGCTTTGTGAAGGACAGGATCGCGGCACAATGCCATCGGCTGAGCCAGTGGATGCCCATCTGTCCATGTGCGTAGACCTTGGGTAGCACGGGAGGAGTTGTGCGTGGACCTTGGGTAGCACGGGAGAAGTTGTGTCTATTTCTTCGCTTTGGCTACGCGGGCTTTCTTCGAGCGAGCTTTGGTCGAACGAGTCTTCTTAGGCCCGCCCGCCAGCGACTGCAGGGTGCTTCCGCTTTGCTGCAGCTTCTCGCCCACCGTGCCCAGGTCAGTGCCGGCATCGTTGACCGACACACCCAGCTGACGCAACTGTAAGGCGACGGTCGCAAGGTCGTCCGCAACCGCTGAAACTCGTTGCGCGCCGCCACCAAGATCGGTCAGCGACTTGGGAAAGATCCCCAAAGCCTCGACCTGACGACCAATACCCGAGAGCATCGATTCGACGCCATGTAGTTCTTCCTGGCATCGCTCGAGAGCGTCGGCGGCGGTACCGGTAAGCGTTGAAACAGCGACCGTCGCCGAGCCTCGCCCGCTCAGTTTGTTCGCGTTCTTTGACGTGCCGGTCTGGTCTCCGAGCAGAAACACGCTGGCCGTAGTAGCTCCGGCACCCGCTGCGTCGAGCGCTTCGCCAGCGGTCGCAAGCAGATCGGGTAGCTGCTTGAGGAGGTCGACCAAATCGTCCCCATGGTCCTGCACAAACGTCAGCGCACGCGTCAACTCGTCGCGGTTGTCCCAAACAAGGCCGACCACCTCGGTGATCTTGTTGCGGTCCTCCCAGAGCTGATCAACGAGATCCACGACCCGTCGGAGGTCGCCGCCGGCTGATTTGGTGAGGAGGTCGTCAAGTCCCATGTCTCCTAACGTACTCGGCATCCTGATAGCAGAATCGATCCGGCTCCTGGCAACACATCTGGCGTCCGCACCGCTACCTTCAGGGTGTGTCTTTGTCGGCTCGTCGCCCACTACTGTCCCTGATGTTGATGCTCGGTGTGCTCTTCGCCGCGGCGTGCGCTGCCGACGTTGATCCCGAACTCACGTTGCTGCCGGCAGACACCACGGTCGCTGTAACCGTGCCCGTCGACGCGGAACCCGCCGATCCCGCCGATAACGAGCAGGTCCCCGAGACCACCACCACGACCACGACGACAACCACGACCACGGTCGCCCCCGTTGTTGGCCGTTCGGGGAACCCTCGCCGAGCGACAACCGAAACCGGCGACATGATCGGCCGGCGGGCCAACGGCGTTGTCACGTTCAAGGCCGTGCCATACGCTGCTGCACCTCTTGGCGAGTTCAGGTTTCTACCGCCGCTGCCCGTAGAGCCGTGGGACGACGATTTGGATGCTGGTGAGCCCGGCGTCGCGTGCCCGCAGCCCACCCCCGACGTGTCGGTGCAGTTCTTTGCGATTCCCGAAACCGATGAGGATTGCCTAAAACTCGACATCTTTACCCCAGCGGCGGGCGATCGGATGCCGGTGATGGTGTGGTTTCACGATGGTGCCTTTACGTCCGGATCCGCTCACTCAGCGGCGTTCGACGGCAGCAATCTTGCGCGTCGTGGCGTGGTGGTTGTAAACGTGAACTTCCGCCTCGACGCCTTGGGTTTTCTCGTGACCGACGAAATCGTGCGTGACGCCGACGGGGAAGCGTTCGGCAATCGAGGAATCCAAGATCAGCAGGCTGCGCTCGAGTGGATTCAGCGCAACATCATCGACTTCGGCGGCGACCCCGGAAACGTCACGCTCTTTGGTCAGGGCAGCGGTGCAGCATCGGTCTGCGCCCATTTGGCGTCACCGGCATCATCGGGGCTATTTCACAAGGCGATCATGCAAAGTGGAGGAGCGTGCGACTCTGCGATGACGATCGATGAGGCCATTGCAGCTGGCGATGCCTGGTTGAGAGAGTCGCGTTGTGCAGGCGCCGGCTACATCGCTGGATGCCTGCAGTTCTTGGGTATCGACGACATTATTGCTGCCTCGGAAGCGGCCGACGTCGAGTTCGGACTCGTCGCCGATGGTGTTCTCCTCGATCGAACAGCGCTGTCGCTGGCCAGCACCGACGAACTGGGTTCGGTGCCACTTCTTCTCGGCTCGACGTTCGATGAAGGTTCGATGTTCGCTGGCAACGGTGAAGATCTCACCGACGATGAGTTGCGCGATCTGGTCTTTCTTGAGCTCGGAAGCGACCAGGAAACCGACCTGTTGTTGTCGCAGTACGAACAGTTAGAAACCAACCGCGAAAAGCTGTCGCTCTTTATCACCGATTCGCGGTACGCGTGCCCTGCCGATCGCTTTGCAAAAGTCGCAGGTAACGAGGCCGCGGTGTACACCTACCAACTTGTGCATCGAAGCAACGACATGCCTCTCGAGCTCGGAGCGGCACACGGCGCAGACACCATTTTTGTGTTTGGCAACCCGGCTGACGTTACCGGGTTCGCCAACGAAGAATTTGATGTCGACGACGCGGCGGTCGCTGACTTCATGCAGCAGGCGTGGACAACCTTTGCCGCAGGTGGCGCCCCAACCGCCGGCGCCGATACAGACTGGCCGATCTACATTGACAGCTCGCCCGCCCATCTGCTTATCGGCGTCGAACGAACCGTGACCGGCACGATTCAGGGTGATCGTTGTGCCATCCTCAGCGCCGCTGCCGGTTCGTAGTCTTCTCGTAGGTCGGGTGTTATCGGCACCCATCCACGAACCGAGTTGACCATCCACACCTTCGTGGCTTGACGGAGATGGTCGATGGTAAGTACCTGTTCGTGAACTAGGCCGGTGGCCACGAGTTCGGCGCGAAAGGTGCCGGGCAGCAGGCCGCAGACTACCGGTGGGGTTACGAGCTTGCCGTCGACTTCAAGCACCAGGTTACCAATGGTGGTTTCGGTGAGCTCGCCGTGTTCGTTCTGTAAAATCACATCGGGGGCATCGGGGAAGCGGGCGCTTGCCGATTCGTACACCTGGCGGCGGGTTGTCTTGTGAAAGAGAAACTCGTCGTCAGACTGCACAGCCGCAGTATCAACCGGCACCAGCCACGGCCCGAGAGGCGCAGAAGCCAGCGGTCGAAGCTCGAGTTCGAAAGTGCCATCAGGTGCCGCGAGGAGCCGGATGCGGGTCGGGTCGTCGGCTTCGATGTCGGCGATCGCCATCCGGATTCTGATGAGGTCGAGATCAAACCCGAAGTGGCTAGCGGAGTCCTTCAGGCGGGCCAGGTGACGATTGAGTAGAACCGCTCCAGCGCGCGGGTCCCAAGCAATGGTTTCGAGGAGCCGAAAGTCTGATTCTGCGTGGTCGAGGACTCGGGTTTTTGTTCGGGTCTCATGCCATTCGGTGGTGGGGTCGCTGTCCCACACGATGCCGCCACCGACGCCGTATTCGGCGGTCTTTGCGACTCGGTCGATAAAGGCTGTGCGAATGGCGACGTTAAATTCGGCGACACCGTCGGGGGCGATGGCACCGATGACACCGGTGTACATGCCCCGAGGTTCGGGCTCGAGTTCGCGAATGATTTCGCACGTGCGAACCTTTGGCGCTCCGGTTATCGAGGCGACCGGGTACAGGGCGGCAAACAGTTCGTCGATCGACGCCTCGGTTGTGGCCTCGACCGTGGAGGTCATGGTGTGAATGGTGGGGTACTGCTCGACCGTCAACAGGTCGGGGACACGCACTGATCCGGTCACCGCGATTCGTCCGAGGTCGTTGCGAACCATGTCGACGATCATCGTATTTTCGGCCCGGTCCTTGACGCTCTCGGATAACGCGAGGGCGGCGATTCGATCCCATTCGGGATCGGGGTGACGGGCAGCCGTGCCCTTCATCGGGCGCGAGATGACTCGTTTGCCCTCCTTGCGAAAGAAGAGCTCGGGCGACGCCGAACAGACAGCGCGATCACCGAGGTCGACGTAGGCGCAGTGATCGGCATTTTGCGCACGGGCGAGATCGGCAAAGAAGCCATAGTCGTCGCCTTCGAAGCTCGCGCGCTGTCGAAGCGAATAGTTGACCTGATAGGTATCGCCGGCCCGAATGTGCTCGCGCACAGTGTCGATCGCACGTTCATAGTCGCGTTGTCGTTGGCTCGTCTGCCAAGAGCCGACGTGGTACTCGGCAGTTTCGGGTTGTTCGATGACTGTTGGTGCATCAAATACACCGAGTACCAGCAGCGGCACCCGAGCATGACGATGCGAGACGATGGCTTGGTCAAATGCCGGGCCAGCGTCATACGAAAGCATGCCGGCCACCCAGTGACCGTCGGCGACACGTTCCTCGGCCCGCTGGAGAGCCGGACGAACCGCGTCGAGATCTTCTGCCCAAAGGACCTCGCGGGGTGCTTCGAATTCGAGCCACCGTCGACGACCGCGTAGCGGAAACTGGCAAACGATGCGACGGAGCTCTGCAGACACGTGCGGGTCAGACACCGAGGTCAGCCGTCCTCAAGTACCCGCAGGAAAATACCCGAACGGGGTTTCGGGTCGAAGTACGACGACTTTGGTGGCATCAACCCATTTGAATCGGCCACGGTCATGATCTCGTCGATCGTAGTGGCAGGAACAATGAAGGCAATGCCGCCATCGGCGTCACACCGTCGCACCAGTTCTTCGATACCGACCGGATCGGCCACGAACTCGATGGTCGGGTCGGCATTTGGCTCGGTGATGCCAAGAATTGGTTCGAGCACTGTGTTCTGCAGCACTGACACGCCGAGCCGGGCGAGTGGCGGGCCGTCGCTTTCGCCAAGATCTAGTCGATGCCACCCGCCGTCGACGTACACCGACACGGCACTACTTGATGGCCGAGCGCTGTCGATTCCTGCCGCGAGCGGCGTGAGTTGCCCGACCTGCCTTAATCGCTCGAGGACCTGCGCTGGGGTCATGCCATTGAGGTGGCTGACACGCCGATGGAAGGGCAGCACCCGCATTGATTCGGTCGGGAAGCTCACCACGAGCACACGGTGGTACGGCGAACCTGCTTCGTGCCGGCCAGCGGCAACGGCGGCCGCAGCAAATCGGTGGTGGCCATCGGTGATGTAGAAGGTGCGGTTTTGTAGAAGGTCGCGCAGCGTCGCGCTTTCGGTGGGGCCGACCTTCCAGACGGTCTGGTCGACACCGCCCGCCGACGTCTGCAACGTCGGTGGGGCGTCGGTGAGCGACTGAATCTTGTCCTCGAGTTGTGGGTCGGTGCGGTGGGCCAATGCCACGGGGCTTGAGGCGGCGCCGACAACTTCGAGATGCCGGGCCAGAAGTTCGGCGCGGGCCGGCCGAACATCTTCATGTTTGCGGATACGGCCATCGTGCGCAGCTTCGATCGGCATCAGGCCAACAATGCCGGTTTGGCTGTGCGAGCCGAGCGTGAGCCGGTAGAGCAACAGTCCTTCTTCGCCGTCGGCGAAGGCCTCGACATCGAAGAGTTGTTGCAGCGACTGTTTTCCCAACGCGAGCAGATCCTCGATCTGGTGCTGGTCGACCGGATCATCTCCCGGCGACCGGGTGACGTTGAGATAGCTGTAGGGATTGTCTTCGGCCACCCGGTGCCGGTCGGCTGGGGTCATGGCGTCGTAGGCGCCAGTAATGACCCGATCGGCCCAGTCGGAGGTGACGATCCGGGGGGAAAAGTCTTGAAACAGCGGCTCGGTCATCAGCGGGTCCAGGAGCTGGCGTGGATCACGTCTTCGATTTTGCGGAGTGCTGCGATGACGTCGTCGCCTAGTGGCCCCGCGACATCGATGGTGGCAACGGCAGCGTTTGCTCCGGAGAAGATTTGGTTCTCCATGGTTTCGACGTTGATGCCAGACCGGCGCAGCACATCGAAAACCTGGGCGAGCACACCAACACGGTCGTAGTGGCGAACTATGAGCGCAGCGTTGGCCGGGGTCGCGTCTTCCATGTTGACGCAGTTGAGGACACGACCATGTCCGTAGGCGTCAAGAATTTCTACTACTCCCGTCGCGATCGCGTTCTGGCTCTGTTCGGTCGAGGCGCCGATGTGATGGGTGCCGACAACGTTGGGATGTTGCGCTACCGCGCAGGTGAACGAGTCGGTCGAGGACCCAGGTTCGTTGCAGAACACGTCGAGTCCGGCACGGAGACCGCCGTCGAGAGCAACAAGAAGTGCTTCCTCGTCAATGACCTCGCCTCGGCTTGTGTTGAGCAGAATCGAGTTGGGTCGCATGGCGTTGAGGAAGTCGGCCCCAACCATCTTTTCGGTGTCGGCGTTCGCCGGTACATGAATCGAGATGACGTCGCTGACCGCGAGGAGCTCTTCTTGGCTATCGACAAGCCGAATGCCCGCAGCTCGAATGCTGTTCTCGACTGCCTGGCTCCGCCCGTCTTTGCGTACCGCATACGGCGTCATGCCGAACGCACGTGCTCGTTCGGCGAACGCCGTGCCGATAGCACCCACCCCGATGATGCCGACCGACTTCCCGAACAGGCCGTCTGCCGTTGAGTAGAGCTTCTTGTTCCACTGGCCCTCGCGTAGGTCCGACACGTTGTCGGCGATGCGGCGATCGATGGCGAGAAGAAGCCCCATGGCGAGTTCGGCTACGGCGATTGCGTTTTGACCGGGAACGTTGCAGACGTACACGCCTGCGTCTGCGGCGGCCTGCTTGTCGATGGTGTTGGTGCCGGCGCCTGCGCGGATGACCATGCTGAGCATGCTGCCTGCCTCAATCGTTGCGGCCGACACCTTTGTGCTGCGGACAATCAGCACTTGGTGATCGGCGATCACAGCCGGAAGGTCATCGCCGCTGAGCCCTGGTTCGAACGTGATCTCGTGGCCAGCGGCGACGAGATCATTCCGGTAGGCGTCGGGGAACGAGTCCGCGAAAAGAATCTTCACTGTTTCTCCTTGAAGCATGTCGCGGTCGGCTCTTGAAGGCGGGCCACGAAGATGTTGACTTGGAACTGAATTGTGAGCCAGAGGGTACAGCAGTGTGCGCTTTTCCGCTGCTCCGGATGCGTGAGTTGTGCACTGTGGGGGTCGGTAGTTCAGCGCCGAAACGTCACCCTGAACGACGCGCCACCAAGTGTCGAGTCGTCGACGCTGACTGTGGCGTGGTGATCGCTCGCGATCTGGGAGACGATTGCCAGCCCGAGTCCGGAGCCGCCGGTGTCGCGGGCACGAGCCTCATCGAGTCGGGTAAAGCGATCGAAGATGCGGTCGCGGTCGCTCGCTGCGACGCCGGGTCCATCGTCGTCGATAGCCAGGTCGATGCTGGTGGATGTTTCGAGCGTTGAGAACCGCACCTTGTTCTCGGCATGCCGGGCGGCGTTGTCGACCAGATTTCTGACCAAACGTTGCAGGTCGCGCGATGATCCCCGAACCTGCACGGGATTGACGTTGTGGAGATCGATCGCGACGCGACCTGTTGCAGCGACGAGTTCTGCCTCAGCGAACAACAACTCATCGAGTTGGACGTCTTCGGTGAAAGTTCCAGCGTCGCTCGTGCTGGCCTCTTCGTTGTGCGTCGACAAGTACAACAGATTGTCGACCAAGCCGCTGAGGCGGTTGGTTTCACCCACCAGTTGTTGACGCACCGGCGTCCACGACGGGTCGTTGACCGCGGCGGTGTCGACGAGGGTCCGAATATTGGCGACCGGGCTTTTCAGCTCGTGCGACGCATCTGAGCTGAACTGCCGCATGGAACGATCGTGTCCTTGAAGTCTGCCGAGCATCTCATTCATGGTCACGGCCAGATCGTGAATTTCGTCTTTTGTTTCGGGCACCGGCACGCGCTCGTCGAGTGTCGTCCCACTGATCGCCGACGCTTGGAAACGGATTGCTTCGACCGGTTCGAGGATCCGGCCGGCGAGCAGCCATACCAGCGCCCCGACCAGCCCGGAAAGTATTGGCACAGCGATGACGAAGAGGTTCGCCAGCCGGCTGACGCTTTGGCCGATCGTTTCGGTTTCGGCACCAGCGACCACAACCAACGACTGTTCGACGGTTGCGCCCGACGCGATTCTCACCGTCTCGACTTCGCTCTCGGTCGACCCGTGATGGTTTTCGTTGAAGCGCAACGTGGCATCGCCGACGCCGCCAACGTTCACAGGTACCGGATTTTCGAGCACTTCTAACGAGCCGCCAGTGGCCTGCACCTCGCCGGAGGGGGTGCCGATCCAGACAAACGACTCATCTTGGAGCGTCGAGGTGAGAGACTGCGGCGACGACCCTTCGTCGAGCAGCGCTACGCGGTCGGCGACTTGTTGCGAGAGTGTGTTATCGAGGGCATCTTCGAGCTGGCCCCGATATGCCGCCAACAGCAACACCGAGCCGAGTGCGAGCGCGAGCAGAACCACCACGGTCGCAGCGATGGTTGCGCGGCGCCGGACCGGAGCAAACAAGCGACGAAGTGGGCTCATGGGTTGGCCTCGTCAGGATCATCGATGCGATAGCCGGCTCCGCGCACTGTCACGATCGACTCGACACCAAAGGGTTCGTCGATTTTTTTGCGAAGCGACCGAACGTATACCTCGACGATGTTGGGTCCACCGTCGAAGTCGAAATCCCAGACATGTTCGAGGATGTCGGCCTTGCTCACCGCGTCGCCCTTTCGCGAGAGCAACACTTCAAGGATGGAAAATTCTCGGTTGGTTACTGCGACGACGGTGTCGCCGCGCCGTACTTCGTGGGCGGCGGGATCGAGGCAAAGGTTTCCCGCTCGAAGTTCGGTCGGCCTTTCGCGTCCGGGTCGTCGAAGCAGCGCTCGTAGCCGGGCGAGTAGAACGACGAACGAGAAAGGTTTGGTGAGGTAATCGTCGGCGCCGGTGTCGAGACCTTCGGCTTCGTCAAGCTGACCGTCTTTTGCGGTGAGCATAAGGATTGGTGTCCAGTCGCCTCGTTCGCGCAGGGTGCTACAAACCTTGAAGCCGTTGATCTTGGGCAACATAAGGTCGAGGATGATGGCGTCGTAGTCGACCTCGCCCGCGAACCACAGCCCTTCGGCTCCGTCGCTGGCGACGTCGACCGCAAAGCCTTCTTTCGTCAACCCGGTTCGCAGCGACTCTGCCATGGTTGTTTCGTCTTCGACGACCAGTATTCGCATGCCGCCCTACTGTACGGCGTCGACGGCGACGGGGGATGAGGCTTCGAGCGGTGCAGCGCTGACACGGGGCCTCTTGCCACGTCGGCTTGAGAGCACGCGGAAACCGGTGAGAAAGACGATGAGTAAGGTCATCAGGCTCGTGACTGCGACGTAGATCGGATGTGCGGCATCGGTGCCCGCGGTGATGCCGTGCAGGAGGCCGCTCCAGAAGAGGAACCAGCTCGACAGGTGGACGGCTTTCCACCAGCGACGGGGGATCCGTTTTCGTAACAGCGACGTGAGCTGCACCGCCACCAACAAGTACATGCTGACCACGCCCCAGGCCACCGCAGCTGGTTGCCAGCTAGAGGCGAAGGGAATCAAGACGTCGGCCCAACCAAAGTCGACGTACGAGTCGGCGATCAGACCAAAGATGTGGACACCGGTGAACGTGACCGATAGGCCGCCGAGCCACGAGTGCAGGGCGAGTAGCCATTTGGGCGACGGAGCGCCCTGGGTGATTCGGGTTGAAAGCGCGAGTCCCCAGATCACCGATAGACCAGTGAGTAGCAGGGCGACGATGCCGCCTGAGCGGGCGACGTACCACCACAGCTGTTCGTGCTGGAGGAGTGAGTTCATCGTTCGTACCTTTCGAAGGATCCGAGCCGTTCGGTAGTGCCGTCATCGCGGACGCGAAGCGCCGATGCTCGAGACGGAACGTGGGGTTGGCCTTGGAGAAGTGCAGTCGCGACCGCTTCGGCCCACCAGGCTTCGCCAGCGATGGCGGACGTGAGGGTGATGTCGGAGGTGTGTGGCAGTCCTGTTGCCGGATGCAGAAGGTGGTGTCGTTCGCCGTCGGTCGACATCCAGCGCCGTTTGCGGGTGGTGCTGGTGGCCAGTCCGGCGTCGTGTAGTTCGACGGTGGTGATTCGTTGGGCCAGCACCGTTGGTTCGGCGATATCGATGCGCCACGTGAGGCCGGTAGGTGAGATGCCTCGCACCCGCAGGTCGCCGCCGATATTGACGAGCGCACCCCACGCACCCGCCTCGATGAGTTCGCCAGAAACCAGATCGGCGGCGAACCCCTTGCCAATCCCCCCGGGGTCAAAGCTGACCCCGGTCGGCAAGGTGACGGTTTGGTGTTGGTGATCGAGGGTGATGTGTTCACAACCGGCTGCCTTGTTGCTGATGGTTGGCGTCGATAGCCCGGAGATCTCGGCAAAGGATTTGTCGTAGCCGAGTGCTTCGAGTTGGAGCAGCATCGTTGGGTCGAATGCCCCGTCGGTGAGTCGCCAGGCGAGAACCGCCCGTTCGATGAGGTGGAACGTTTCGGACGAAACACTGGTGGTGCGCCCGCTCGCCTGGTTCAGTTGCGACACTTCGCTACTGGGCACAAAGCGGCTCCATCGCTGTTCAAGCTGTGCGATGCGCCGCTGGGCCTGACCGACAAGAGGTTTGCCGGTCAGACCCGTAACGACGATGTGGACGTCGGTGCCCATTGCCTCGAACCGCAGTTCTGCAGCCGGCGTTGTGTGGGCATCAACTCCCATGAGACGTCGAAGCTGCTGGTTCGCCAGATTGGCCCTCTACCGCAGCCGGAGCCTTCGGTGCTGGGGGAGCGGTGACCACCGGCGCCGGCACAGTTGTGGTGATGCGCACCGGCGCTTCGGTCTGTCCGGCTGCTTGTGAACCGACCGGTCCTGTTGCGTCGGGCAGCATGATGACAATTTGGGTCGGCGCCTGCTGCTTCGGGACGACCACCACCTGCGTGGTGATCGGTTCGGCTGCGTCGCCAGATTGATTGCCAGCCGTGCTTGCGGCGGCCATGCCACCGACGAGTACGAGTCCGGCGCCGACAGATGCGCCGGCGACCACGAACCTACTGGCTCGACCTGCCGGCTTGCGCTGAGGCATTCGCCGGGCTTGCGGTTGAGGGTCAGTCACCGTCGTACTCGCCCTCGTGGTAGTCCTCTTCTTCATGTTCTTCTTCATGTTCTTCTTCGTGCTCGTCCTCCTCGTAGCCCTGGTCTTCCTCGTATTCGGCTTCGTATTCCTCGTATTCTTCTGTTTCGTATTCTTCTGTTTCGTACTCTTCGTTGTCATCGGCATAGGCGGCCGGCATCGTTCCCGCGTCAGCCTCGGTAGCTACCGCTTGTTCGGTGATGGTCTCCGAGACCGTCGTGACCGGGCTGCCGTCGGCGTGTAGTACGATGACCTCGGGAGTAGCGGTCGACGCCGAAGAACTCGGATCGGCGACGGGGTTGCCGTACTGATCCACGAACTCGACTGTTTCAACCACCGTTGTTTCGGCGCCCACCGACGTTGGCTCGGTCGGGTTTTGGCCGCCCAGCGTCAGGAAGAGAGCTGAGACTCCGCCTGCGACGGTAAGGGTCAACCCGGCGGCTGCTCCGAGGGCTGTTTTGGTATCCATGTGATGGCTTGCCTTTCGTTGGTTTGTGCTTGTACACGAACCATGACGAAAAGAAGCTGAAGAATCACTGAAGGCCGCAAGGGGCCGGCGCCAGGTGGTTAGTTCTTGGTGAAAATTTTGAGATCGACAGGTTGGACGAACACAAACTTGCCGTCTCGTTCGGTCGCATGCGCGTAGAACAGACGCACCGATTCTTCACGATGTTGCGCCATCCGCTCGGCCCGTGTTGGGTCAATGCCAACAATGATTTCTTCCCACGTTTCGGCATCGGGATAGGACTCTTCACACCGGTACGTCGTTTGCAGCGTCTGCGAGAAACCAAGGTCAGCGGCCTTGCCGAGGGCATCCTGGGCGTGGCCGCGCACAACCGTCTCGTCGTCGATCAGCTTGACCGACTCAAACCCCGCCCCTTCAGGCAGTGGCTCGACGACATACAACGTCCCGCCTGGTTTCAGCACACGATGCGCTTCCCGGAGGGCATTGAACATCTCGCCGATGGGCACGTGGTGCAGCGAATACGAAAACACCACGATGTCGGCAGCTTCATCATCGACCGGCAGGTCTTGACCGACCCCGTCGAGGTAGGAATCGGTGTGGTCCGGGTCGGCATCGAGGGCCTGTCGCATCATGACCTCGCCACATTCGACGCCGATGGGTGACGCCCCTTGCCGCCGCAAGAACCGCACCAACTGTCCCGCGCCACAACCGACATCGACCACAACCTTGCCTTCAAGGTCGAGTTTGCTCGACAGCATGTCGAAGTTCGAGATCGTGGGCGTGTTGGTCATGCGATGGTCTCCGGCGATTCGGGTTCGGGTGTTTCGGGCTTGGGTTTGGCTGGCGTCGGCAGCGGGGTGATGAGGCGATTCTTTCGCGGTAGCAGCGTGGCCGCCATAGAAGAACCGCGGGTCGGGAAGGGAATGAAGCGAACCTTGCGTTCTTCGGGAGGTGCTTCGGCGACCATCACGCGGTAGCCGACGTGGATGGCGATGAAGCCACACGACCCAGCGATGACCCAGAAGAACAGGTGCGGACCGACAATGGCCATAAGCCCGGCAGCCACGAGGGGTCCGAGGACGGCGCCGGTGCCGTTGATCCGAACAAGCGATCCACTCGCACCGAGCACCTGTTCGGGCCGCAGCCAGTCCTGGGTATAGGCAATGCCAAGCGAGTATGCGGGGAACAGCGTTGCCCCAAGCAAGAACATCGCTACCAACACGAGGTTCGACGATGTTGCAACCGTTAGTGGGGCCAGGGCTGCGAGGCCAGCGGCTAGAGCGACGACCAGGATTACCGCACGGCGCGACACGCGGTCGCTCACCCAACCAATCGGCATCTGTCCAACGATGGCGCCGATCATGGGGGCGGTCATGAACAACGCAATACGGCTGTCGGGCATGCCCACCGCCGCACCGTACACCGCGCCTATGCCGAGCAGGGTTCCTGATGCTGCGCCGACAAAAAACGAGGTCAGTGAGCCGGTCGGGGCCGCGGCCCACAGCTCCTTTATCGTCACCTTCGCCGGGGTGCTGATGGGCGGGGCGCTTGTCGCCGAGAGCGAGATAGGCACCAGCGAAAGCGACACCAGCACCGACGAAAGAATGAACAACGAAAAGCCGTTGGTGTCGGCAACGTTGAGAAGGAACTGGCCCGCCGAAACGCCCACCATGGTGACGACCATGTACACCGACAGCAAGCGCCCGCGGGTGGAGTTGTCGGCCAATTCGTTGAGCCACGACTCGACCACCACGTAGAGACCCGCCATGCAGAGCCCAAATACGAATCGCATGAAACCCCACGAAATGGGGTTGATCCAGACGGCGTGGATGAGCACGGCGCTTGATGCAGTGGATGCCAATGCAGCAAAGACGCGGATATGGCCGACACTCTTGAGCACATGGGCCGAATACAGACTGCCGGCGAAGAAGCCAGCGAAGTAGCAGGCCATGACGACACCAGAGACCGCTAGCCCAAACCCTTCCGCCTCGGCGCGAATACCCAGCAGCGAACCTTGGAGTCCGTTACCCGCCATCACCAGCGCTAGGCCGAGAAACAGTGCCCAAGTCGCGGCAGCGGTGTTCGACGGAGCGATGAGCGGCCGCCCGACAAGCCCTTCGGCGAGATCTTGTTGCTCAGTCATGATCCGCGCAGGCTACTCAGTCGCCGAAAGAAGCGATGCGCCAACGACCATGATTCTTGCAGAGCGGAAATGGTGCGTTCTCGTGGGCTCTACTACCTAGCACCTACCACCTAGCGGTGTGTCTGGCGGGCGATTGCTTCATCGATTGCGTTGTGCACGACGGGCGCTGGCAAACCGAGCTGACTGGCGACCAGGGCAAGCGCATCGGCTGCGGCAACAAGGTCGCGTGACTCGGTGCGGTTCGAGGTAGCGAGCACCGTTGTGCCATGGCGGCCGGCGGTCTCGACCAGTCCGTCACGCGCCAGCACGTCGTAGACCTTGTTCACGGTTCCTCGAGCCAACCCGAGATCAGCAGCCAGGTTTCTAATCGGTGGCAGCTTCGTGCCTGCCGCGAGCTGGCCCGACACGATGAGTCGTTCGATCTGCGACCGCAGCTGTTCGAAGACGGGGACAGGGGCTGTGGTGTCGATGTGAACAATCATGCGATGGGTGCCGGACTCCAGTTGCGGGGTGGGCGTGGCGCCGCTTTTCGAAGCAGAACGATTGCCGCGATCAGGCAGATGATTGCCATCAGAGAAAGCAGTGGTGAGCTTGAGCCGTCAGAACGGTTGAACCACGCGATAGCCCATCCGAATATCAGGACTGCTACCGCTAGATGCAAAAGGTCGACGGTAGCAGCGGCGAACGCTCTAATCCGCAGGTCGACCTCTCGGGCAGCGTCGGAGAGCACGGGGCGGCGCCGGCTGCGGATGGCGTTGCGGGCCAATTCGGCGACCATCGTTGCGCCTATCCCGAGAAAGGCGATCTGCAGCACAGCACCGTTGCTGGCGAAGATCCACCTGGCGATTCCTATGATCACTACCAAACCCACGAGCCCTCGCGCCGCTGGTGCAAGGTCGGTTTGCGCTCGGTCGTCGATTTCGGCAAGCGAGGCAGCGACCGTTGTCGACGGCTCTTCGCTTAGTCGGTAGAGCTCGGCCGATAACGCGCCGGCGAGTACGCCGAACAAGGAACAAAAGAGAATGTCGCCAAATGGGCTTGCCCCGCCGACTCCTACCGAAATGCTGTCGAACCGTCGAAGGCCGAAGATGATGGCGAACAGCGCGCCGACCCATCCACCTACGAGCCGATGCGTGCGATGCCGCGATAGATACCGGCCATATACCTCAGAGGCATCTGGTCGCTGGTGTGGGGTTCCGGCAAGCCAGGCGATGTCGTGGTCTGAAATCTGCGAGGTCGACCACGTCCACATAACGAGGATGGTGATCGCTGCCAGGAGAAGCACGCCTAGCAGCAGGATGACGACCAGGTCGCTCATAGGGCATCGGACACGAAGTCTTTGCGGTTTGGCATATTGGCATAGTACGTTGTGCCAATGGTTGGCGCAACAAACAACTCGAATGGCGAACTGCGTGTGGATCCCACCATGGGCACGCTGGTTCCGGCCGAACACTACGGCCGAAATCTTTTTGCGTTCGTTGTTGTGCTGCTGGTTCTTGCGGGTGCCTGGATGTCGGATGGGGTGCTCGAGATGTCGATTGTGCCGGACCAAGCCGGATTGGGGTCAAGCTGGTCGGCGGTGCCTTTGGGAGGGCAGGTTCTGACGGTCTCAACGATTTCGCCAGACGGTTGGCCCAGCTTCAGCGTCGAAGAGGTGGGCGACACTTCGGGTGCCGAAGTGGTCGGCGCCTGGATTTTGCCGACCAATCAGGCATCTGATGCAGTCGTCGGACAAAGTCTGTCTGGCGTCGAGTACGTCAGGAGTTACTTTCCGGGTCAGGCAATCGATGCATCCACCGCGCTGCCTTTCACGGTTGCAGCGGGCGAGGACCAACTGTTGGTAATCATGTGGGCCATTACCAACTGCGAGGCTTTGCAGGTTGGCGAACCGGTGACCGTCGAGCTCCGCTCGAAGCTTGGCACCTCGACCAGCGAAGAACTGTCGAAGTTCTCACGCCCCGCCGCATTCTTCGACACGCTGGTCGATACGGGCATTTGTCCGGCGTAGGACAATCGCGGCGGGTCAGACCTTTGGTAGTAGCGCAATCTGTCGAGCCTCGACCAGAAGGCCCACTTCGGGGTCCCAGAGCTCGAGGTCTCCGCTGAACATCCCGCCAAAGATGTACGTTGACTCATAGGTGGCTGCCACCGCTTTGGCCTGCGGCCGCTGCCGATAGTGCACCGTAAGCTCGACCGTTGGCGCCCAACCGACGGGAAGATCGGTATTGAAGATCGTCGGCGGGAAGCTGTCGGCAAACAACGTCAACGCAACGGCGTCGAGCGACTCGCTGTCGAGGAGTCCGAGCCATCCGCCCATCTTTGGTTCGCCGGTTGGGGTGCCCTGTGAGAAGCCAATGCGGGCCGGGTCGTGGCGAACATCAAATTGGCCGACAAAAGGTGGCGGATAAAAGCCCTCCTGGTCCGGAGTCGGTGTCAGCCGGATGCATTCGTCGTAAGGGGCGATGGCTGGCGGATCAGAAAGAATCAGCTTGGGCCCGTCAAGCGCGTCGAGGTTGGCAAACGATCCGACGGCCCGCAGTACTTCTTTGCCGTCCTGCGTCATGATCGCCGAAACGGTCGAAAGGGTGCGACCTTCTCTGCCGCGATCGATCGTGATGGTTGCAGCGCCGGGGCGCACGGGACGTTCGTAGTGTGCGTTGACCGAAATGGGGTCGGACTTGTCGACAGCATCCAACATGGCTCGGACGACGAGCGCCAGCACATAGCCCCCGTTGGTAACGCTGCCGATATCCCACCGTTCGTGGACCATCGTTTGGTAGACGTCGCCGCCGTTGGATTGCACAGCGGTTTGTTCGGCGAAGCTCAAAGTTTCCAAGAGGTGAGTCTGGCCGATCGTGGGACCGAGGGCGAAACGGAAGCGTTGTTGCTTTTCTGATTGCGGTTCCTGGAGTTTGCGAGTTTGTCACACCGTGTCTTTAGTATAGAACACATGTTCGATCACGGAACCGACATGGATGAAGAGGCCAGCACGGCTGGGTTGGCAGAGGCGGTTGAGCCGTTGCCTGTGACGTCGGGTGTGGGTGAGCTTGTTGATCTTGGTGATGTGTTGTCGTTGTTGGGCAAGGTTGATTGGTCTGCGATACCGGGCGAGCAGCTTGTGGAGGCGTTGGCTGATTCGACGGTGTTACGAAACCGGTTAGATGCTGTCGATTTGGCGATCAACGATCGGGTGGCCAGGTCGATGGTGTTGGCGTCGACAGGCGACCGCAATGTGGCCGGGTTTCTTCGCAATGTGTGTCATGTTCCCAAGGTTGAGGCGTCACGTCGGGCGAAGTTGGCTCGCCGGTTGGGGTCGGGTTGTGTGGAAGCGACTGCGGTGTCGTTTCGGGCGGGTCGTATTGGTTTCGCAGCAGCGAAACTGTTGGCCGACCTTTCGGATAAGGCGGAGGTTGGGTGGGCGTTCGGTGTGAACGAGGCTGCGTTCTGCTGCGCTGATCGTGCGCTAGTCCGGCGTCGCCCAACCCGCCGAGATCTGAGTCATCGCCTGCTGGTAGCGGCGGGTCACCATGAAGCTCGTCTCGCCAACCCGCCATT
>CALLQB010000061.1 GCA_938015295.1 uncultured Acidimicrobiales bacterium | reverse complement strand
GCGATGATCGTGCTCGGTGCGATCACCTTCGTTCTGCCTCGTGGGTTCTCCGGCTTTCTCGGCTCCTACCGCGCTGCTCCCGCTGCGGCTTCGGCTGTGCGGCCATTCGTTTTCGCGACAGCACTCGTCGCTTCACTCGCCTTCATCAGCACCGGCTCGTTGAGCCCCTTCCTCTACTTCCAATTCTGATGATCCGCCGACAAGAATTCCTCCTCACCGTCGTACTACTGGTGGGCATCCTCATAAGTCCGTGGATCGCCCGCGTAGTAGGGATTGACGTGTTCAGGGTTGACCCCAGCCCGCCAGAAAGTTTTCCAGAAATCGACCTTGCCCATCTGCTCGACGCGCCACGCTTCGCGCAGATCGACGGCTATCTTGCCGACCGAATGCCGCTGCGAGGTGAGGCCGCCCAAGCTGCGACCCGAACCTTCGCTGCTGTCTCTGGTGACGCGCCGGTCAGTAACGTTTTTATCGGCGACGACGGCAACCTCTTCCTCGCAGACGACTTCACCAGCCCGTGCACCGTTGACTATTCGGCCCAAAGGCTTGCCGAAACGTTGCGAGGCTGGCAGGACGCCGGCGAAGGTCGCGACGTGTTTCTCACCATTGCCCCCGACAAGTCAGCGATTCAGGTCGAGTTGCTTCCCTACCGCGCAGAAGCGGCCAACGACTGCCAGGTCGCACGCGAAATCGAGCTGGTAGACGCGTTCTCGACCACCGACCAGCTGATCGAAGTGTGGCAACCACTACGGGCTGCCGAGCGGCCCGAAAGCCCCTACCGCAACTACTACCGCTACGACGCTCACTGGACATACCGAGGGGCGCTCGTCTTTGTTGAGCAGCTGCTCGACCACCTCGCTCCTGGTCAGTTCAAAACTGCGACGGTGGTGAAGGGAAAGAATCGGCGGAACCCGGGAGCGATCGCGAGGCGCCTGGGCTGGGACGAATACGAGTTCCGCACAAAACTCGGCTGCAACCGTCCGGGCACAACCACCACCGAATCACTCGACGATGTCGGAATCCACGGGATACGTCGCTACAAGAGCACTGGCACCGACGACCTCATCGGCGGGCACACGCTCGTCCTGCACGACTCGATGATGCGTTACGCCGAGGATCCGCTGGCGTGTCACTTTGCGAGCATCGAGATGATGCACTGGGACGACTTCGAATCGGCGGGATTCGTCGACCGCGTTGCCGCCGCCGACCGAATCATCATCGAGTCGGTGCAGCGAAGCATCCATATTCGAACCGCCAACCAGTTGCTTGACCCAGCGGTCGATGCAGCGATCACGCAGAACCTCAGCGACGACTGAACTGCGACAACCGAACTACGAGCGCATCCGTACACCTGACGGATCAAAGGGGGCTTCAGCGAGACGAGTGGCTGCACGTCGCTCGCCGACAATCTCGATCTCGAAGCCACTCGTAGCCGACGCGACCCCCACCGGCACATACCCGAGGGCCATCGAGAGCTGGCTGTGGTGCGCGTACCCACCCGAGGTGACCCAACCAACAACTTCGCCGTCGTGCCAAATCGGTTCGTCGCCAATCGAATCGGCGGCGAGATCACCGTCGCCAGCGTCAACCGAGAACATCACGAGCTTGCGGCTCGGACCAGCTGCCTGCGTGTTAGCGGCGGCATCGCGACCGATGAAGTCCTTGTCGAGTTTCACCATCCAACCCATGTTTGCCTCATACGGGTCATAAATCGGGCGGTATTCGGTCGCCCAGCTACCCCAGCCTTTGTCGAAACGCATCGAATCGAGAGCACGGATGCCAAACAGCTTCAGGCCATGCTTCTTCCCGACTTCCAGTATGAGGTCGAAGAGTTGTTGCTGGTAGCTGGCGGCACACCAGATCTCGTAGCCGAGGTCGCCGGTGAACGAGATGCGGCCCACGATGGCTGGGGCAGCGCCCACGCGGGTGTCGCGGATATCTCGAAACGGGAATGCTTCGTTGCTGACATCGAAGTCGCAAAGTTCGGCGAGTACGGCGCGAGCGTTCGGCCCAGCAATCGATAGACCGGTCAACTCGTTGCCACACGTTCGGAAATGCACGGTGCCATCGGTAGGCAGGTGTTCGAGGAACCAGCGCTCGTGGTACCGCTCGGCGGGGCCGGAGCCAAAGATCATGAACCGGTCGTCGGCCATCGCCGCGACGGTGAAGTCGCCAATCAGCTTGCCGTGGTAGTTGAGCATGGGGGTGAGCGCCATCCGGCCAACGTTCGGCACGTGGTTCGCCAGCATGCCGTCGAGCCAAGCGCGGGCCCGGGGTCCAGAGAACTCGTACTTCGCGTAGCCGGTTGTTTCGAGCAGCCCTACCGCTGAGCGCACTGCGGCGACCTCGTCGGCCACAACCGGAAACGCATTCGACCGACGGAAGGTCACTTCCTCTTCTGGGGCCTCGCCGGGGCGCTGAAACCACAGCGGGTACTCGAGGCCAAACGCCGCGCCAAATACCGCGTTATGTGATGCGAGCCGGTCATAGATCGGCGACTTGATGTGGCCGCGAGCGGCAGGCAGTTCTTCGTTCGGGAAGGTGATTCTGAAACGTCGCCCGTAATTCTCGACGACCTTCGCTGCGGTATACCGGGGTGTCGCCCAGTCGCCGAAGCGGGCGTTATCCATTCCCCAAACGTCGAACCCGGGGTCGCCGTCGGTCATCCAGTTGGCCATCGCCAGACCAACACCGCCGCCTTGACTGAGCCCTGCCATCACGCCACACGCCAACCAGTGGCCGCGTTGGCCCTTCACCGGGCCGATCATCGGATTGCCATCGGGCGCAAAGGTGAACGGGCCGTTGATGGTTTGTTTGATACCAACCTCGTTGAAGATCGGGAAATGCTGGAACCCAACGTCGAGGTTTGCGGCGATGCGTTCGAGGTCGGGCGGAAGAAGTTGAGCACCGAAGTCCCAGGGCGTCGTGTGCGGCGACCAGGGAACACCGTTTGGTTCATAGGTGCCGAGCAGCAGGCCTTCGCCTTCCTCACGCATATAGATCTCGCCGCCGAGGTCCATCACATGAAAGCCGGGGAGGCTTGACGTCTTGCGCCATTCGGCGAGTTCAGGAACCGCCTCGGTGAGGATGTACATATGTTCCATCGCCAGAATCGGGATCTCGAGCCCGGTCATGCGGCCAACTTCGCGGGCCCACAGACCACCGGCGTTCACAAACTGTTCGCAGCGAATGCTGCCCAGATCCTCGTCGTTTTGCGTGTTGTGCAGGTGAATATCCCACCCACCACCGGCGACCGGGGTAATCGCATGCGCCCACGTGTTCTTGTACACCTCGGCGCCTGCCATCTGTGCGGCCTTCGCGTACGCATAGGTCACCCCGGACGGATCGACATGCCCTTCGTGGGCATCAAACAGAGCGCCCTTGAAAAACTTCGGGTCGAGGAAGGGCACCATCTCGTGGGCCTCCTCGGCTGAAATCATGTGCGACTCCATTCCGAGGTACCGGGCTCGCGCATTGGCCATCTTCAAGAAGTCGAGGCGCTCGTCGGAATCGGCGAGAACAATGCCGCCGGTGAGATGAACTCCACAATCTTGACCCGAGATCCTTTCGATCTCGTGGTACAGCTCGACGGTGTACTTCTGCAACGCTGCAACGTTGGGGTCGCCGTTGAGTGTGTGCATGCCGCCGGCCGAGTGCCAGGTCGATCCGTGGGTCAGTTCGCGCCGTTCGACCAGCACCACATCGGTGACACCCGCCTTGGTGAGGTGGTACATCACCGATGCACCCACAACCCCGCCACCAATCACCACAACCTGTGCTTGATCCTTCACGTTCTCCCCTATCGCTCTGTGTCAATGCGAAATAGGGGTCAGGCACTTTAAGTGCCTGACCCCTATTTCTAATAGTCGGTTTCTACGCCGCCTTCGGCGATTCTTCGATCGACAAATGCGCGGAGCTCCGCTTCGACAGCGTCGTCGATTGGTGGCTTCTCGTAGTTGTCGAGCAGTTCTCGGGCGAGCTGATTCGCCCGCTTTTTTGCATCGAGCTCCCCGGCCTCTGACCAGGTCTCCCAATTCCGCCAGTCGGACACCATGGGCGACAAGAACTCATCGGCATAGCGGGCCTGGGTGTGTTCTTCGCCAAAGAAGTGTCCGGCCGGCCCCACCTGCGCGATCGCATCGACCGCCAGCGCGTCCTCGCTGAGGTCGAGCGGCTTCAGGAAGGTCGACACCATGTTGAGCAGGTCGGCGTCGATGACCATCTTCTCGTAGCTGGCGTGCAGGCCGCCTTCCATCCAGCCCGCACCGTGCATCACAAAGTTTGCGCCGCCCATGATTGCACCCCACAACGCCCACACACTTTCGTAGCCAGCCTGTGCGTCGACCGCGTTGGAAGCACTCACATTCGACGACCGGTACGGCACGCCGTATTTGCGGGTCAGCTGCCCGCCGATCAGACACGCCTTCGCATATTCAGGAGTGCCGAACGCCGGCGAACCCGAGCGCATGTCGACGTTGCTCGTGAAACCGCCGTACATCACTGGCGCACCTTTGCGCACCACCTGGGTGAAGGTAAGACCAGCCAACGCCTCGGCGTTTTGTTGCACCGATGCCCCAGCAACGGTGATGGGAGCCATAGCGCCAGCCAACGTGAAAGGCGTAATGACAATGACCTGGTTGCGGGCCGACATCTGCAAGATTCCCTCAAGCATCACCGTGTCGTAGCGCAGCGGCGAGCTCGCATTGATGACACTCATCAAACTCGGTTCGCGCTCGAGGGTTTCGTCATCAATGCCTCGAGCGATCCGCACCATCTCGAGGCCGTCGAGGTTGCGCTCGCGGCTCAGGCTGTAGATGTGAAATGCGCGGTCGGTCAACGTGTACGCGTCGTACGCCGCTTCGAGGTGACGAATCGACGGATGAATGTCGATGGGTTCTACGGGATAGCCGCCGAACATATGCACGGCATTCAGCATCTGCCCGAGACGAAGAAAGTCCTGATAGCCGGCCCGGTCGCCGGTCAGCCGTTTGCCGTCGAGGTTCACATAGTTGGGAGCGCTCGCCACCGAACTGTACGCAACCCAGTTGTCGCCAATGCGAAGATCGCGTTCGGGCAGTCGACCGTGCAACGTGAACTCTGAGGGAATGTGTGCCATATATTCGGCGATCATTTCGGGGTCGAAACGAACCCGCTCGCCGTCGACCGACGCACCCGCCTCAGCGAGCAGTCGCAAGGCCTCTGGGTGCAGGAAATCGATACCCGTTTCGGCCAGCACGCGAAGTGAGGCCCGGTGGATTGCCTCGAGTTCGTCGTCGCTGACGATGGCGGTGGGCGCCATAGACATTCGCGGCTGAGCGAACGGCGGCTGATCGGCCACAACACTGCGGGTTCGTTTTGTACGACCTGGCCGACCTTGTCGACCTGGCCGACCTGGCCGACCTGGCCGACTTTGCGACGACTCTCGACCGCTATCGCCATTGACAGCTTCATTGCTCACGCGACAAAAAGTACTTGGTCGCGCCGAAAACGGCGTTACGGGACACATGACGAGTGCCACGATCGCAATGACGACTGCTTCTAGGCATGCAGAGACCACTAGGTTCGAATCATGTGTGGAGTACATAGCGTCGACGGATCACCCATTGGCCACGAACACGAACATGGCCACGACCACGGGAAGATCTTCTATCCCCGTGCCCGAGCGAAATCTCGTCGAGCATTCCTCGGCGAGGTAGGAAAAGGAACCGTTGCTCTGGCGGTTGTCAGCCCAGCGGTGCTCAGTGCCTGCAGTTCGGGGGAACCGACCGGAGCCTCGCCGGGTGCAACCACCTCGGCGCCTTCGACGGTTGCCGAATCCGACCCAGCAGCATCGACTCCCACCACTTCAGCCGTCGATAGCGAACCTGCCGCCACCGACGAGCTTCGGTGGGGCCGCGCCAACCTCGGTTTTGTGTCTGCGTACGTGCTGGCCCGCGGCAACAAGGCAACTATCGTCGACACCGGCAATCCCGGCAGTGCCGACGCCATTGGAGAAACACTGGCCACACTCGGGCTCAACTACAGCGATGTCGAACACGTGGTACTCACTCACAATCATGGTGACCATGCCGGCTCGATCGATGCGGTGCTGGCGGCTGCGATCAATGCCACGGCGTACGCAGGTGAGGCCGACCTCAGCGATCTGAGCAACAGAGACATCGTCGGTCTCACCGGAGGCGAAGAGGTTTTCGGCCTCGAAGCGGTGGCTTCGCCCGGTCACACGCCTGGACATATGTCGGTTATCGATCACGATGCCGGTCTTTTGGTTGCTGGCGACGCAGTCTGGACAGAAAATGGCGGCGTGATCGCAGGGCCCGATCGATTCAACACCGACACCGCCGAGGCACTCGAAACCGTAAAGGCGTTGGCGCAGCTCAGCTTCAACACACTTCTGGTTGGCCACGGCGACCCAATTGAAATGAACGCGGATACCGCGTTGGTCGACCTGGCCGACTCGTTGGGATAGCTACACCCGAGACCCTTAGGTTCGCTGAACCGAGAACACCGGAATGATGCGAGGAGCGGCACTAGCCACATACTCGCCAAACTGAGGCAGCAGTTCGGCCTGGCGTTGCAACGTGTCTTGCCCCATCTTTTCAGGAAGCTGGATGGCGGTTGCTTCAAAGGTCTCGGCGCCGAACTCGACGCTCACCTCGGGGTTGGCCTTGAGGTTGTAGAACCAGTCGGGGTTGGTTGAAGCGCCGCCCTTCGAAGCGAACACAAAGACATCGTCACCTTCAACCAGTGCGACAAGTGGAATCTCGCGAACCTGGCCGCTCTTCGCACCGATGGTGTTGAGGATCACCAGCGGGGCGTCGCCAAACTGCGCGACCTTGCCCTCGTTTGCCCGAAACTCTTCGATGACTTGTGCATTCCAGTCGCTCATGGCGCTGAGGATAGTTAGTGTGCTGCTTCGTGCCTACTCCCGGAACTCCCGTTCGTGACTACGAAGTCGCAGCCGAAGACCGGCCCGCGGTACAGAAACGAACGATCGGGGTCCTCATGGCCTCGACTATCCCCGCTGGCATGGGCTTAGCTGGGGCGTTCCCGGTCACCGCCCCCCTCGGCAAAGAGCTCACCGGCAGCGAAACCCTTGGCGGCCTGACCGCCGCGTGCCTCACCGTCGGCGCAGCCTTGTCTGCGGTGCCACTGTCGCGGTTCATGGCCCGGCGAGGGCGGCGCCCGGGGCTTGTTGCCGGTTGGCTCATCGCCGGATTCGGCGCCGGTCTGGCCTTTCTGGCGACCTTCACCGAATTTTTCCCGATGCTGGTGGTGGGAGCGTTGCTCATTGGTGCCGGTAACGGGGCGAGTTTGTCGGCGCGATACGCCGCAGCCGACCTCGCCGATGACGACACGCGAGCACGCGCCATCGGCGTGCTGGTTTGGGCCGGAACGTTCGGCTCGGTGCTCGGACCAACAATCTCGACCGGTCCAGTCACCTCGCTGGCCGATGCCGCCGGACTCCCCGAGCGCAGTGGCCCCTACCTCCTCGCCATCATCGGATTCGCCGTAGCGTCGGCTATCACTGGCCGCCTGCTTCGCCCCGATCCGTTGGTTGCTTCCGGCGGCACAACGTCGGCCGATAGTCCGAAGCGGCCCTCGATTGCCGAGTCGTTCACCAAACTTTGGTCGGTGCCGATGGCCCGGCTTGCCGTTCTGGCGATGGCCACCGGTCATGCAGTGATGGTCGGGGTCATGACCATGACGCCAATTCATATGGAGAACGGCGACCACAAAGTACGCATCATTGGTTTCGTCATTTCGCTGCACATCGTCGGCATGTATGCGTTCTCACCCATCGTTGGCTGGTTGGTCGACCGGGTCGGCAGCCTGCAGGTCATCGCCGCAGGTGGGGCCATCTTGTTCGCCGGGGCACAGATCGCTAGCCGCACCGAACCGCAGGACCGCACCGGGGTGTTCGTTGGTCTCTTCCTGATCGGCCTCGGCTGGAGTTTTGGTCTCATCGCCGGGAGTTCGCTGCTGAGCGCTGCGTTTAGCGCCGAAGAACGGACCACGACCCAGGGAGCGAGCGACCTCATTATGGTTGGCAGCGGAGCTATCGCCGGGCTGGCGTCGGGCGCCATTGTCGAGTTCAGCTCCTATGCAAGCTTGGCTCGATGGGCCGGTATCGGCGCCCTCATCCTGCCAATCGTCGCCGGACTCTTGCTGATCAACCGTCGTAGTACACCAGGTCGGCGACCGCCGCCGGAGGTAGTCCAATCGACCGCAGGTTGAGCGAAATCACCTCGGCCTCGGCCGAGTTGTCGACAATCTGCAGCACTCGTCCGCGATCGCTTAACCACGCAAACGATGAGGCATCGTCGAGCCATGCCGGCAGCCCAGCAAGATCGAGACCGATCGTGCGAACACCCTGCTCGGTCACCTCGACGCACGCCTGTCCAGACGACGCGGCGCACGATGGGTCGGTGAACAAAACAGCCGAACCGTCGGGAGAAACGCTCAACGGTCCCGAAAGCGGAACGTCGAGTACGTCGGCGGCGCCAGACGCTGCATCGACAAGAAACGGCAGGCAGGACAAATCGCTAGAACAGCGCATTTCAATCCAGAAGCCAGCGCTTGCCGCGATGATCGGATGGACAGATCGACGCTCAAGGCCTTCCTTGCCCACCAGGTATGAACCACCATCGGGCAGAACGACGATGATCCCCACCCCGGGCACGGCAAGTTCCGTCGACCCGAGCGGCAGTTGCGCCGGGGTCCCGATGACACCACCATCGAACGACAGCACCGCGGAGTTTCGGCGACCGTCCTCGCTGGAGTCGTCAAAGATGATGGCCACAATGCGCGAAAGGTTGGTGGGTACCACCTCGCCGTAGGTCGACACTGCGACCAGGGTGCTGGGGTCGGCGCGGTCGACTCGAAGACTTCGTTCGCCATCAGATACCAAGAGCCAGCCTCCAGTAATACCGACCGGCCGGACGGGGTCGGCAAAGACGTGAGCCTCGCCCGAGGCCAGATCGAGAATCACCAATCCCTCGGTGGATTGGTAGGCGACCCGTCCCTCGAGGCCCGGTGCTGTCGTGACCGTGCGAACTTCCGGTCCCGTCGCTGACGAACCTGTTGCGGTACCTTCGATCGGGCTGTCGCTCGCCTGTTCGACTTCCTCAGGCGGCTCGCCCACCGGTGCCGCGGCCTCGCCGGAACCGTCGTCCGACAAGCCGGCGACCCAGACGGCACCAACCACAAGCACCAGAGCTCCGGCGGCAGCCGCAAGCAGCCGACGCCAGAGGTACCGGGTCGCGACAAACGACCGAGCGCCGGATTCGGGTGGCGCGGACCCGGGGGCAGGCGCCAGCAAGCGTTGTCCACAGTCGGGACACTGGTTCGTCACGAAAACACCACGATGCTGTCGCCTACGCGGTCGGCCGCGCCAAGGTCACCTAGGTCGACGCTTTCGATGACCTGCTGTTCGGGATACAACACCTGCAGAAGGGGTTCGTTGGTCGAGGGCTCAAACCACACGGCAAATTTTGAGTCGGGCGACCAGGTCACTTCGCCCTTTGGTTGATCGCCGGCGATCGGATACATCCGGTCGCGTTCGGTATCTGCGACAGCGTCGGACCCCGAGTTCGTCACGAGAATCCAGCGGCCATCCGGCGATACCGACACGCCACCCGTCTCGCCTGCAAGGGCGTCGGGGAGTTGCTTCCAGTTCTCGTCGTTGTCGGCCAGAACAACGAGGCAATCAGCGGTGAAGTCTCCACAGCGAAGCTCAACCCGCACCTCTGGCGTGCCGGCAATGACTCGATGATCGCTGAAGGGTTCGAACCCCTCAATCCCTGCGAGAAAGGTGCCACCGGTTGGCGGAGAAACCAGTGTGCCGAGCCCTGAAATATTGACGTACGTCGAATCCCTCGGCACAGCAAGGTCGGCCATGAAAAAGCCAGCCGACGTCGCAACAAACATTCGGCTCCAGACCTCGGCCGGATCGCTGGTGATGGAGAAGATGCCGTCTTTTTCTGTCGGGACTAGCCGCCCGCTGTTCGACAGTTGGTGCACGACCAGTTCGCTTCGTTTGATGCCGTACGTCGTGTCGCCCTCACTCAGCAGCACAAAATCGGAGAGTTCCTCGAACACCGAAAGCTGATTGAAACTCTCGGGAGAAAACTCTGCTGTAGGGGCATTGCCCGCTTCGAGGTCGACCACAACAACCCCTCCGGCAGCCAGGTACGCGAGTCGATTCTCGCCAATGAGTCCGCTCAGCAGCGCAGACTGTGCATCGACCTCCTCAGGAGTTGCGAAGGTCACCTCGCGATCGAACGGACCAACAGTGACGACCGGACTCGCCGCATCGTCTGTGGTGTCTGTCGCGTCGCCCCCGGGGGAATCGTCGCCGTCGGCACGCAAGACAACAAAGCCGACGGCCAACACCACAACCGTCAACAAGGCCAACAACCAGCCGTTGACGCCACCTTCGCGCCCGTCGTCGCTGACGACGGGCGTGAACTGTCCAACCGGATCGGGCTGCACTGGCTCGCCGGTGAGCGGTGTCAACGCGATATCGACAACCGCGGTGCCGCGCGCGGCAACCTGTGGTTGTCCACAGGTTGCGCACGCTCGGTTGGTCATAGCGACGATGGTACGACCCGGGTGGGGCTAGCCCCTAGCAAGGCGCTGGTGAAGCCTTTCGTTCGACGCCTCGCGCGTCGGGGAAATGTAGCGTGCCGGAACACTTAGCTCGCCGGAACAATGTTGTGTTCGGGCCCATACGGAAACCCGGTGATGTTCACCGCTCCATCACCCGTGATCACCAGGATGTCGTGTTCGCGATAGCCACCCGCACCCGGCTGGCCTTCGGGGATCATGATCATCGGCTCCATCGACACCACCATGCCTGGCACCAATTCGGTGTCGATGTCTTCGCGCAATTCAACGCCGGCCTCACGGCCGTAGTAGTGGCTCAACACGCCGAAACTGTGGCCGTAGCCAAACGACCGGTACTGAAGCAGATCGTGTTGTCGGTAGATGTCGTTCAGTTCTGTTGCGATGTCCATGCAGCGAGCCCCGGGTTTGATCAAATCGAGGCCGGCCTCGTGCACGTCGACATTGATCTGCCAAAGGCGAAGGTGTTCGTCACTCGCCGACTCGCAAAAAAGCGTGCGTTCGAGAGCGGTGTAGTAGCCGAAGATCATCGGGAAACAGTTAATGCTGAGAATGTCGCCAGCATCGATCTTCTTGTTGGTCACCGGGTTGTGCGCACCGTCGGTGTTGATGCCGGATTGAAACCAGGTCCAGGTATCCATCAACTCGACGAAATCGAAGTTGTCGGCGATGTGGCGGATCATTGCCTGGGTCGAAGCAAGCGCTACCTCATGCTCAGGTACTCCCGCAGCGATCGCGTCGAAACAGGCTTGTCCGCCAACGTCAGCGGTCTGCGCTCCGAACGTGATGTGATCGATCTCTTCTTGACTCTTGATGGTGCGCATCCACATGGTGGCGATGCCCACGTCGACGAGTTCGACACCGGGAAGCGCTGCTTCGAGTTGTGCTTTGTTGTCGACGGTGAGGTGATCGAACTCGACGCCAAGCCTCTTCACCCCCTTGGTGAGCGACTGCACCGCGAACCAGAAATTGTCTTTGCGCCAGTCGGTGTAGGTGATGTTGTCGCCGTGCGTCATGCGCGACGGCTGCCCCCCATCGATCCCGGCGCCAATCGAGGTCGCCTTGTGGTGGTCGACAACGAACCCGTAGCGACGCCCAAACGAGCAATAGATAAACCCGGAGAAATAGCCGATGTTGTGCATCGAGGTGAACAACGTCGCGTCGACGTTTTCGGCAGCCATATGTTCGCGGAGCAGTGTCTGCCGGCGATCCATCTCCGCATCAGAGAACGGTCCTGCAACCGCTTCACCGTTGTGCCAGGTGACAAGACGCGGCATGTCGTTGGAATTCGTAGCCAAATCGATCCCCCTTGATCGTTGTGGGTGGCGGCACGAAAGCTACCAAGCCCCTTTCATGTTTGCGTTACCGCTGGTCGCGGCTGTCCCGTAGGGTCACGACATGGCCGAGAGTTCCCGACCCAACATTTTGTTCATCGTTTCGGACGAAGAGCGTCGCAACGACTGGCTCGACGGCAAGGTCGACCTTCCAGCGCACGAACGGTTGCGTGCCGATGGTTTGTCGTTCACTCGACACTTCACCCATGCATCGCCGTGTTCGCCATCTCGAGCCAGTCTGTATACCGGCCAGTATTTGGCCCAGCACGGCGTGGTCAACAACGTCAGTTTTCCTAGCCACGTGCAGCTCGATCCGGCGATCCCGACCATCGGGAGCCTCCTCAACGATGTCGGCTACGAGTCGGCTTACGTGGGTAAGTGGCATCTCTCCCACGGAGATTCACCCCCGATGGCCAACTATGGCTACGGCGGTTGGGAGGGCAACGACAAACACTTCACCGGCAACGCCTGGACCGGCCGGCACTTCGACCCAATTATCGCCAGTCAAGCGACTCGGTGGCTCGATGATCGAGCGGGCAGCGAACAGCCATGGATGCTCACCGTTGCGCTGGTGAACCCGCACGACATCATGTGGTATCCGATCGACCATCTGAGCTATCAAGACGCAAACCCCGACGACAAGAAGGCCTTCGGCTTTATTCAAGACTTCGTGCTGGGCGGCGATGTCGACGTCACCGCGCCTCCCGAAGATTACGACCGCCTCTTCGACGAGCTACCGCCGAACTTTCACGACGACCTCGACACCAAACCCGGCATTCAGCGAGCGTGGCAGACGGTGCGCAACACTGAGCACTTCGTCGGCAGTATCTCGGCCGACGATCACGACACGTGGCTTCGGGGCCTCGACTACTACGCCTGGCTGCATCAGCGCCTCGACGAAAGCCTTGCCACCTTGCTCGCGAAACTCGACGAGTTGGGCATCTACGACAACACGATGATCGTCTACACCAGCGACCACGGCGATGCGGCGGGTTCACACGGTCTGCGAGCCAAGCTGCCGTGCATCTACGACGAGGTCATGGGTGTGCCACTCATCGTAAAGCCAGCCACGCAAGGGGTCAGTGCAGGTGCAGGGCTCTCTACCAAAGCCTTGTCGTCGAGCGTCGACGTAGCGGCCACGATTGTTGCCGCAGGAGGCGGCGACACGAGCGACATGAAGGGTCGCGACCTCGGCCCGGTCATCGAAGACCCGGCGGTCTCGGTCCGCGACTACGTGTTGTTCGCGCAGGACTCTGCACAATCTCCGCTGCTGGCCGATAGCCGCTACGCGTTGCGCGGCTTCTTCGATGGTGAAACCAAATACGCCCGCTACTACGGCGTCGGCGGCGGCATTCGGCGCGACGGCAGCGTCAACGAAGTTCCCAAGCAGGTGAAGGTCGACGCCGACTTCGACCAACAAGAGCACGAGTGGTACGACGCAACCAGCGACCCTCACGAACTGACCAACCTGGCGAACGATGCTGGGCGGTCAAAAGAATTGCAGCAACTCTTCGAGAGGCTGAAGGGCTACGAAGCCGCCGACTTTGGAGACACCACACATTCATGAGCGACATCAAGCGAACTCCCTACGCACCCGACTTCATCGATGTCGATCTGTGGGACCCATCCACGTTCGCCGATGGACCTCCCTATGAGGCGTTTGCGCAACTGCGGGCCGAGGCTCCGGTTGCGTTCCACCCCGAAAAGCCGCGGCGCGAGGGAAAGAAGCCGGGGCCGGGCTTCTGGTGTGTGACCACCCACGCCGATATCCACGAGGTTTCAACCAACCCCGACGTGTACTCGAGTTGGCTCGGAGGTTTCACGGGCGCCGACATCACCGGCGCAGTGCTCGAAGAAACCCGGCTCAACTTGATGGCCCAGGATCCGCCCGATCACACGCACCTTCGCCGAGCGGTGCGAGATCCGTTCAGCAGCCATGGCGTGGCGAAGCTTCGATCTGCCGTCGAGGGGTTTGCCCGAGACACCGTCGACAAGATCGCCCACAAGAACGAAATCGATTTTGTCGACGAGGTTGCGTCGGATCTTCCCCTACTTGTCCTTTCGCACCTCATGGGGGTCGCTCCCGAAGACCGTGGCCTCTTTTATGGCTGGACCAATGCAATCATCGGCAACCACGACCCCGACTTCGGTGGCACCATCGCCGACTTTCTCCAAGCCAAAGACGAGCTGTTTGCTTATGGCCGCAACATCATCGAAAACAAGCGCAAGAACCCTGGAGACGATCTCGTCAGCACCTTCGTGCAGGCCGAGATCAACGGCGAGCCACTCGAAACCGAAACCATCATTCACCTGTGGTTTCTCTTGCTGATCGCTGGCAACGAAACCACCCGGTCCTCGCTAACCGCATCGATGGAAGCGTTGTCGGCCTTCCCCGAGCAAAGAGAGTTGCTGCTCTCGGACCTTCCGACACATCTGCCCGGATTCATCGAAGAGGTTCTCCGGTGGGGTAATCCAGTACTTCACTTTCGGCGCACTGCGTCGGTCGACACGCAGCTCGGTGGCGCCGAAATCAAGGCAGGCGACAAACTCTTATTGTGGTACCCGTCGGCAAATCGTGATGCCACGGTGCTCGACAACCCGCACGACTTCGACCTGACCCGTTCGCCGAACATGCATCTGGCCTTCGGGGTTGGGCAACACTTTTGTCTCGGCGCCCGGCTTGGCCGGATGCAGATTGGCATCATGCTTACCGAGTTGCTTACCCGGTTGCCCGACATCGCGGTCTCCGCCCCCGCTACCCGGGCACACAGCAACTTTCTGAACTCGGCCAAGACCCTGCCTGTGAGGTTTACCCCAGAGGCAGGGCACTAGACCGGGTTACCCCCCAGCCTGAATAGCGGCCTGACACACAGCGGGCGCACCATTGTTCGTACGGCTTTGCACGGCAGCATTTGTGGTGCCGCCAATCTCGCAACTTGCATAGCCGCTTGCACTCAGATTTTCTACGACGACCTCGGCGGCGAGATCCTGCTCGGCGAAAGTGAGCGCAACGGTAGTCGGCAGACTGATGGCCGAGAATGTTTGTACCACCTGCCCGTCGATCGATATCTGCACTCGGGCTTGTGCAGTTGTGCCGTCAATCATCACGTAGGGCTGCTCGAGTCGGCTGCCCGACACCTGCGTCCGACTTGCCGGATCTATGTCGCGAAACATGGTGACCGCGGCGGCCATCAACACGATTGCACTGAGAACAATCAGAGTTACCACGCTGCGATATTCGGGAGCAGGCCGACGGGCGACAAGTTGTTCTGGCGAAAGCCGCGGCGAAAGCTGTTCAATTCGGGTTGGCAGGAAGCCGTTGGGAATGACCGGGCTGGCAGAGCTCGATGGCACCGCTACGGCGGTGACATCAACGGTCGTCACCACGTCGTGCAGTTGGTGAACAATCTCGTCGAGTGCGAGGTCCTTGCTCATCACGAGTACGCCGTTGATGAGCGCTGCCTCTTCAACGACCTGCGAGGCTGCGTAGCCGGTGAGAATGACGATCGGGCCGGTGAAGCCTCTGTCGCGAAGTTGCGAGGCGTACACCGTTCCCGAGCTCTCGCCCCGAAGCCGGTAGTCACAGAGCACAAGGTCGGGTTGCAGGTCGAGTGCCATCTCGACCCCGGCACCGCCGCGGTTTGATTGGCCGACTACTTCAAGGTCATCGGTAAGGGAGAACGCAAGGCCCAGCGCTTCGGTGTACGCCGGCTGGTCGTCGATCATCACCACCCGTGTTGTTGGGTGGTCTACCGCCGCGGTCGACACTTCTTGTTGGTCCAGTTCCATGCCAAGGTCTTCGTCACCGCAGAAGCCTCAAGTAATTGGCCGTACCAAAATTGATACCAATCGTTGCACCAACGTTTGGGCAATTTGAGCCCGGCCGAGCTGTCTTGTTTCGCTTCTGTTTCTCGGCACTGTGCATCCTGTTTGCGCCGATCCTGAAGATCACTGGTCATTTCGTCGCCAATGGTGAAAACTCAGAACCAATGAGCACCACCGAGTTCAACCTCACCGACCGTCTCGCCGCAACAACGGGCACTGTTGCCATGAGCGGTATCGAAGCGGTGGTACGTATCCCCCTTGATCAGCACCGTGCCGATGCGGCCCGGGGGCTACGAACCGCAGGCCTGATTTGTGGCTACCGCGGTTCGCCCGTTGGCGGTATGGATCAGGTCTACGACCGCAACGAAGGCATCCTTACTGCCAACGACATCCGGTTTATCAACGGCGTCAATGAGGACCTCGGCGCTACAGCGGTGTGGGGAAGCCAGCTGGCAAGCCTCGAGCCAAACCCGCGCTTCGATGGCGTTTTGGGCATGTGGTATGGCAAGGGACCCGGCGTCGACCGCAGTGGCGATGCTTTCCGACATGCCAACACGTCTGGCGTGTCGCCGAACGGCGGGGTGCTGGCCATCGCCGGCGACGACCCGTCGAGCAAATCGTCGACCGTTGCCTCCGCATCAGAGTGGGCCCTTGCCGATCAAGCAATGCCGACACTGTTTCCCGGCAATGTGCAAGAGGTTCTCGACTTTGGGCGATTCGGCTACGAGATGTCACGCTTCTCGGGTGTGTGGATCGCGTTGAAGATCGTCACCAACGTCGCCGACGGCTATGCGACCGTCAACCCTGACCCCGATCGGTTGACTATCGTGCCCACAACCTACGAAGTCGACGGCGCGCCCTGGCGACCAACACAGTCCGATCAGCTCATCGGCGCCATGGCGGTACAGCTCGAAGAAGAGTTGTTCACCCACCGGATGGCGGCGGCAAAGACGTTCGTGGCTGCCCAGGGGCTCGACCGCACCATCGGCGCCGAGGGCTCGGCAAAACTCGGCATCGTTGCCGCCGGAACCAACTATTACGAAAGCATCGAAGCGCTCAGCCGCCTCGGCCTCACGTCAAATGACCTGGCCGAGCTGGGAATCCGCATCTACAAGCCGGCAATGATCTGGCCTCTCGAACCAACCGGCATCACGGCGTTCGCGGACGACCTCGAAGAGATTCTGGTTATCGAAGAGAAGCGGGCCTTCGTCGAAACGCAGGTTCGTGACATCTTGTACCGACGTTCCAACGCTCCCCGAGTGCTCGGCAAAACTGACGAAGAAGGCCGCCCGTTGGTCAAGGTTGAGGGGGCCATTGTTAGCGATGACCTGCTCAAACCGTTGCGGTCGCGACTCGACCGGTTCGTTGCCAAGGGTCGACTGACCACCGAGCGGGCCCGCATCCCTCTGCTTTCCACACCTCCGTCTTCCACACCTCCGTCTTCCACACCTGTCGAGGACAGCTCGTCCGAAGAGCTACCCGGCCGTGCCGCTCACTTCTGCTCGGGATGTCCACACAATCGCAGCACCGTGGTTCCTGAAGGATCAAAAGCTGGCGGAGGCATTGGCTGCCACGGCATGACGATGTGGATGGACCGCAGCACCGTAGGCATTACGCAGATGGGGGGCGAAGGTGCGCAGTGGGTAGGTATGGAACCGTTTATCAACGACAACCACCGGTTCCAAAACCTCGGCGATGGAACGATGGCCCATTCGGGTTCGCTCGCTATCCGCCAAGCAGTGTCGGCCGGAAGCAACATCACCTACAAGGTGCTCTACAACGGCACGGTAGCGATGACCGGTGGCCAAGTTGCGGCCGGCGAAATGCCAGTTCCCCAGCTGACCCGTTGGCTCGAAGCCGAGGGCGTCACGCAATCGGTGGTGGTGGCTGCCGAACCCGAGAACTACCCGGCAGATGCCGACTGGGCCACCAATACCCGCGTCGAGCCGCGCGACAGTCTCGACGAGGTGCAGCGTGAACTACGCGACATCCGAGGCTGCACGGTCATCATCTACGACCAGGCATGTGCCGCCGAACTTCGCCGCGGACGCAAACGCGGCACGATGGTCACGCCCACCACCCGAGTGATGATCAATACCGACATCTGCGAAGGTTGCGGCCACTGCGGCGAAATCTCAAATTGTGCCAGCGTGCACCCGGTGATGACGCCTCTCGGTCGCAAAACCGAGATCCATCAGGAGTCGTGCAACTTCGACCTCACCTGTCTCGATGGCAACTGTCCGGCATTTGTCTCCATCGAGATCGACCCCGACTACAAACCGAAAAGTGGCGGAACCGCCTTGGTCCCCGCCGGCGACCTTCCGCCCGAACCAGTTGTGCCCAGCAGCGGCAGCGTCGTACTGGTTGGCATCGGTGGAACAGGCGTGGTCACGATGAGCCAGATCGTGTCGACGGCAGCGCTGCTCGACGGACGGGAGACCAACAGCCTCGATCAAACCGGGCTTGCGCAAAAGGGTGGCACGGTCGTGTCAAACCTGCGAGTGTCGGCCGCCGGCGACGAAAGCTCAAACTTTATTGGCGATGGTGAGGCCGATGCTTTGCTGCTGTTCGATCTGGTCAGCGGCATCAATCCGAAGAACCTCGCCCGGGCCAGCGCCCACCGCACCGTCGCGGTGGTTTCGACCGGCTTGGTGCCCACAGGCGCCATGGTGTCGGGAAGGAGCGCCGAAGCATTCCCCGAACTCAGTCGTTTCCGCAGCGTCATCGACCCAGTCACTCGGGCTGCAGAAAACTCATGGCTCGATGCGGGCGGTATCGCGCAAAGGATCTTCGCTTCGCAGCCACTTGCCAACGCTCTCCTACTCGGCGTCGCCTATCAGAAAGGCCTGATCCCGGTCAGCGGCAGCAGTATCGAGAAGGCCATCGAACTCAACGGCGTTGCGGTCGAGGCCAACACTGAAGCGTTCAGGCTTGGGCGGCGTCTTGCGGTCGACCCGGCACTGCTCGAACAGCTCGAGAATCCTGACGCAGCGGCGTCTGCGAGGCCGCCTCTCCTGACCGGAAAGGCGGCGGCGATCGCGGCGAGTATCGAAACCGACGATGAACTGGCCGAGGTGCTGGCCTATCGCATCGGTGAGCTCATCGAGTACCAAGACGCCAAGTACGCCCAGTCCTACGCCGATGTGGTGAAGCGGGTGCGGAGTGCCGAACTGCGTCTCGGTCTCGCTCCGGCTCGAAGCGATCTGAGCCAGACCATCGCCCGGCAGCTGTTCAAACTCATGGCGTACAAAGACGAGTACGAGGTGGCCCGTCTCGCGCTCAAGAGCGACATCGCCGATCAGGCCCGTGCCCGGTTCGGGCCGAATGCGAAGGTCAGCTACCGGCTTCACCCACCGACGATGAAGCATCTCGGGTACGACAACAAGATCAGTATTCCCGAAGCGGTCGGGCAAAAAATGTTCCAGGGGCTTCTCAAGACGAAGCGACTCCGCGGTAAGCGACTCGACCCGTTCGGGCAAACCGAAGAGCGCAAGGTCGAACGTCGACTCATCGGCGAATACCGCTCGCTTGTCGACACGCTGCTGGCCAAGCTCGACCAGACCAACTACGACCAAGCGGTAGCCATCGCCGACCTCGCCGACCAGATCCGCGGCTACGACGACATCAAGCTGGCCAATGTCGAGCGCTATCGTGGGGCACTTCGCACGTCACTCTCTGATTGGTAACTCATGCAACAGGCACTCGATGCCGTTCTCGAACTGCTCGACATCGAGCGAATCGAGGTGAATGTCTTTCGTGGGCACAATCCCGATGAAGAACGAGCCCGGGTCTTTGGTGGGCAGGTGTGTGCGCAAGCGCTCGTGGCCGCGACGCGGAGCATCGATCAAAGCCAGCGTGACGATGGCAAGCTCAGTACCGTCCATTCGTTGCATTCCTACTTCCTTCGGCCGGGCGACCCAACAGTGCCGATCCTCTACGAAGTCGACCGCATCCGCGACGGTCGTTCCTTCACCACCCGTCGAGTGGTCGCCATTCAACATGGCCGGGCGATATTCAACCTGGCGGCGTCGTTCCACATTGAAGAGGACGGGTTCAGTCATCAAAGCGACATGCCCGATGTGCCCGAGCCCGAATCGTTGCCGAGCCGAGCCGACCTGCGGGCTGAGCAGCCCGAAATTTTTCCGGCGCACTGGCCCGACCGGCCGCAACCTGTCGATATTCGCTACGTCACCGATCTGCCTTACAAGTTTGCTCCCGGTCGACCACCCAAACAGCTGGTGTGGATGAAGGCAATGGGGACCCTGCCCGACGACCCCGCTCTGCATAAGGCTGTGTTGGCCTACATCTCGGACATGACCCTGCTCGACACCGCGATGATGCCCCATGCCTCGCCCTATTACGACAGCGTCATGACCGCGAGCCTCGACCACATGATGTGGTTCCACCGCCCAGTCCGCGCCGATGGGTGGATGTTGTACGCAATGGATTCACCTTCGGCCAACGGCAGTCGAGGCTTCAATCGCGGCACCGTCTACGCCCACGACGGCACCCTCGTCGCCTCGGTCGCCCAAGAAGGCCTCATCCGCCCGATCAACACCTAGACCCCCAAAGGGGTCAGGCACCTAAAGTGCCTGACCCCTATTTCCTATTTTCGAGTTGGTGCGTGGGTGCGCCTACGATCGCAGCACTGACGTTGGAGGATGAAGTACATGGCTATGCCCGAAGGACAACCGGTTATTGACACGATGATCGGGTTCCCGAAGAAGGACTATGCGGTCTACGACTTCATCCGCAACCAGACCAAGGATGCTGGCTCCGACGAGATGGAGTTTCCGGCCGAGTACATGTTCAAGAATGTGCCGAAGGAGCTCTACGGCAGCGACGATGATCCGATCGACGTCACCATTGGTGAGATGGATCGCCACGGCATCAAGGTTGGTCTGATTGGTTCGGGCGGCGAACAATACACCCAGGCGTGGGAGCGCTATCCCGACCGGTTTGTCACCGCTTGCGAGGTCGATCCCAACGACATCATGGGGGCGCTTCGCACCATCGAAGAGCGCTACGAAACAACGCCGCTTCGTGCGGTTACCGCGTTCCCTTCGGGCTGCAACCCGCAGGTGCCAATCGACGACCGACGTTTCTATCCCGTCTACGCGAAGTGTGTCGAGCTCGACCTTCCCATCTTTGTCTGCGCCGGAATCCCCGGCCCTCGTCTTCCCTTTGCACCCCAAGAAGTCTCTCGTATCGACCAGGTCATGTACGACTTCCCCGACCTCACCTTCGTCACTCGGCACGGTTGCGAGCCGTGGGAGGCACTGGCGGTGAAGCTGATGCTCAAGTGGCCCAACCTGTACTACTCCACTTCGGCTTTTGCTCCCAAGCATTACCCCAAAGCCATCATCGACTACGCCAACACCCGCGGTTCCGACAAGATCATCTACGCCGGCTACTTCCCGATGGGACTCTCGATTGACCGCATCATGAGCGATATGAAAAACGTGCCGTTCAACGACAACGTGTGGCCGAAGTTTTTGCACGACAATGCGGCACGGGTTCTCAAGCTCGACACGAATCCGCCTGGCGCGGCGAGTTAACCAGCGATGACCCAGCAGTTTCCTGAGCTCGGTTTCTACGGTCTCGCCGGACACGCCGAATCATCCCGTGAGTTGTTGCAGGAGGTACGCGACGGCGAGGCCTTAGGGCTTGGCACCTGTTTCATTTCTGAGCGCTACAACAAGAAGGAAGCCGCCACCCTCTGCGGGGCGGCCGCCGCGGTCACCGACAGCATCACCATCGAAACCGCGGCGACCAACCACAACACGCGGCACCTCATTGTGACGGCCGGTTATGCGCGCACAATGCAAAGTCTCTCCGGCGACAGGTTCGTCCTAGGTTTCGGACGAGGTATCGCTCGAATGCAGGACGCGTACGGAATTTCGCGCATCACGACCGCACAGATGGAAGATGCCGCTCTTGTCCTGCGTCGGTTGTTCCGTGGCGAAGTCATCATGGGCCACGACGGTCCGGCCGGGAAGTTCCCTGTCCTTCACCTCGACAGAGACCTCGACAGCTATTTGCGGCTCGGCATGGTGGCGTTCGGTGAGAACACACTGAAGCTGGCGGGTCGAGTGTTCGACGAGGTGGTGCTGCACACCTACTTCACCGACGAGACCACCGCTCGTTGCGTGCAGACCGTAAAGACCGCGGCCGAAGAGGCGGGACGCAATCCCGACGACGTCAAAGTGTGGTCGTGTTTCGCAACCCTTGGCGATCACCTTTCGGACGAACAACTGTTGAAGAAGTCGGTCGGTCGCCTCGCCACGTATCTTCAGGGTTACGGCGACCTTCTTGTTGGCACCAACCACTGGGATACCGAAGTTCTCGAACGGTTCCGGGCCGACGACATGGTGAGCTCGTTTCGGGGCGGGTTCGATTCGGTAGCCACAACAGAGCAGCTCGAACACGTGGGTACCTTGATACCCGACGAGTGGCTTGCTCCAAGCGCTACTGGATCACCTGAACAGTGTGTCGCCGCTCTTAAGGGGCAGCTCGATCTCGGTTGCGATGGCGTCATCATGCACGGTGCAACACCGGCCGAGCTTGCACCGATCGTCGAGGCGTACGCGTCGTCGTAGAACAGGCTCAACTCCCAGTCGACCACCAATAGTAGGCGACGAATTACTCTTTGCGGTCACCAATGACATACCGTTACATGTCATGCATTCTCATGTTGAGCCTTCCTTCGTTGTTTCGAGAGTCCGGTCGCGCCAGCTACGACTAGCGGCGGCACTTCTGACCACCGCAGTTATCGCTTCGCTGGTGGGCTCAGTTACCCCAGCCGCCGCCGCTACCGTCGTTGCGTCGGGTCAACTCGACGCAAGCCGATCAGTGGCCGAACGCTATGAAAAGGTCGACTTCGTGCCGGTCGAATCGGGCACCCACACCTTCACCTTGGCGTGGACTGGTACCGGTTTTCTCCATGTCAACCTCAAGCTCGCAAGCACGAAGGATTCGTTGGTTCGCGTCGAAAGCCGGACAAGCCCCCTAACCTTCACCGCCGACCTCACCGCAAACACGCCGTACTTCTTTGGCATCTGGAACAGCGACGGACTCGCTGACTACACCCTGACAGTCGACACAGCCTCGCCACCGCCACCACCACCGGGTGACGGTCTCATCGCAAGCGTCTCACTCGACGCGTCCGAAGTGACCGGGCCGATCTGGGCGCCTATCAAGTACCGCAGTGATCTTGCCGGCGAGTACCGATTCGCCGTTCGCTGGGCAGACCCAGCGACGATCAACTCCCGTCTTCGAAACCGCGAAACCAGAGTCCTGGTCGACGAACAAAACGGGTCAAACGGCGAACTCATTTTCACCGCAACCCTCGATGCCGATGTTCCCTATTGGTTCGGTCTTCGCATAGACGACGGCGCCACCAACGTCGAGGTGATCCTTCTCGAATCGCCAACGACGCCAGACGACAATCGGCCGAACATCATCGTGATCAACACCGACGACCAGCGGGCCGACAGTCTTTCCTTCCTGCCAAAAATCCGAAGCTGGTTGGGCGACGGCGGACGCACCTACACCAACGCTCTAGTAACCACGCCAAGCTGTTGCCCGTCGCGGGCAAGTCTGCTCAGCGGGCAATACGTGCACAACCACGGTGTGGTCACCCAGCTGACCCCGGCACTCAACCCCGACAACACCATCCAGCACTACCTACATGATGCCGGATACTTCACCGGCCATTCGGGAAAGTACCTCCACTACATTCCGCTCAACGAAGACGTGCCGCATTGGGACCGCTGGACGTACTTTCGCGGGGGCTACCGCGACGTCACGATGAACTTCGACGGGTCGGTCACAACCCGCCCCGGCTACTCCACCACCATCACGTTCGATCGGGCCATCGACTACGTGCAGGATTGGTCGGCGGTCGACGACGCCAAACCCTTCTACCTTCACCTCACCCCAGTCGCTCCGCACAGTCCCTTTGACCCCGAAGACAAATACATCGGCGCGGCGGTTCCGCCGGTGGACGTAACGCCTGCGCTCACCGAAGCCGACCGCAGCGACAAACCCTCGTTCGTCCGCAACCGAACGGTGACCTACTTCGACGAAGCCGAGAAGCGGGCTCAGAGAATCCGCATGCTGTACTCGGTCGATGATCAGGTGGATCGACTCATGACCTTCCTCCAAGCCGAGGGTGAACTCGACAACACCCTGGTGATCTTCACCAGCGACAACGGCTACCTCCTTGGCGAACATCAGCTCACCAGCAAGTTCGTGCCCTATAGCGAAGCGGTGGATGTGCCCTTCCTCATGCGCTGGCCAGGCCACATTGCCGAAGGAAGCACCGACGATCGCCTTGTAGCAAACATCGATATTGCACCGACCGTTCTCGCCGCCGCAGAGGTAGCAGCGGAACACACGCTCGATGGTCGCGACGTCCTATCGCCAACACCACGCCAACGAATACTCTCGGAATACTTCTATGACGAACGAAACTCAAAGGGCATTCCGGACTGGGCGTCGACCACCACGCCGACCTACCGGTACAACGAGTACTACGAACAAGGCACCGACATCGTCAGCTTCCGCGAGTACTACGACTTGGTGAACGACCCGTTCGAGTTGGTCAACCTTTTCGCCGACGGTGACCCAGCAAATGACCCGGCCGTTGCACCGCTCCGCACTCAACTGCTGGCCGACCGGTCGTGTATCGGAGCAGCCTGCCCATAAAAGGCCCTTTCCTTGGGTGTCCTTGAGTTTCCCTGGGTGTCCTTGGGGTTTTGACAGGATTATCCGTACTATCGGAGACATGATCGAGCTGCCAAGGATTATCTCTGTCGACGACCACGTTGTTGAGCCGCCAAACCTCTGGCAGGACCGACTGCCCGCCAAGTTCAAAGACCGCGGACCTCGGGTCGAGCGCGACCGGGCAATCTTCAACTTCGAAGGTGGCGTGTTCACCTACGACAAGGGCGCACCCGACGGCGAGTGGTGCGACTGGTGGCTCTACGACGATCTCGTGTACCCGTTCCCCAAGCTTTCAGCGGCCGTCGGATTCGAACACCTCGACGTCACGCCAATCACCTTCGACGACATCCGCCCGGGCGCCTGGATTCAATCCGAACGGCTCAAGGACATGGATGCCAACCACATGGAAGCATCGGTCTGCTTTCCGAACATCCTTCCTCGGTTCTGTGGCCAGGCGTTTCTCGAACGTGAAGACAAAGAGCTCGCTCTCCTCTGCGTGCAGGCATACAACGACTGGATGATCGACGAATGGTGCCAGGGCGACGGCAAGGGACGTCTCATCCCGATGACCATCGTGCCTCTGTGGGATCCCCTACTCGCTGCGGCTGAGGTTCACCGATGCGCCGACAAGGGCAGCCACGCCATCGCGTTCTCCGAGAACCCGCACCCCCTAGGTCTGCCATCGGTGCACGCCGCCGACCGCCACTGGGACCCGCTTTTCCAGGCATGCCAGGACACCGACACGATCCTCAACATGCACATTGGGTCGAGTTCAAAGATGCCAGCCACCTCGCCGGACGCTCCGTTCGCAGTGAGCTCGACCATCACATTCAGCAACGCCATGGGTTCGTTCTGCGACTACATCCTGTCGGGTGTGTTCGACCGGTTCCCGACGCTGCGGATCGCCTACGCCGAAGGCCAGGTCGGCTGGATGCCCTATGTGATCGAGCGCATGGACAAGCTTTGGGAAGAGCGCGACAACACTTCAGACTTCGGCGTGCAGTTGGCGAACCGCCCATCGTCGTACATCCCCGGACACATCTACGGCTGCATCTTCGATGACGAGGTTGGTCTGCGAAACCGCGACCTCATCGGCATGGACCAGATCTGCTTCGAGGTCGACTACCCACACGCCGATACCACCTTCCCGCATACCAAAGAGGTCGCAACCAAGATCGTGACCAACGCTGGCCTCAACGACGAAGAGATCTACAAGCTTCTTCGTGGCAACGCCATCAAAGGCTGGGGTCTGCACCGGTTCGGCATCACCGAGTAACCGCACCGTTACTCAATCGACAAGCGTCGCCGTCACCGACCCGGGCTCTGACGGCTCGAGCGTCAAGTACTGCACCGTTGCTTTGACGTTCAGAGTTTCGCCCAGGAGCGATCGACGTGCACGGAGCTATTGGTTGACAATCTCGCCCGGCTTCTTGGTATAGGGCTCCGGATCTACCCGGTCGCCTGGGGTGAAGGTCACCGGCATCGACTTCACACCAGCGATGAAATTCGACCGAAGGATCTGTGGCTCGGCTGCCAACGCAAGGTCGGGAAGCCGACGAAGAATCTCGGTGAAGATCAGCTTGAGCTCCATCTTCGCCAAGTTTGCTCCCAGGCAGTAATGAGCTCCACCGGCGCCGAACCCGATGTGCGGGTTGGGATCGCGGGTGATGTCGAAGGTGAACGGGTCGGCCCACACGTCTTCGTCGCGGTTGGCCGACACATGCCACATGACGATGCGGTCACCCTCGGACATCTTGGTGCCTGAGACTTCCGTGTCGACGAGTGCCGTGCGACGAAAATGCATGACCGGGGTGGCCCAGCGCACGATCTCATCAACCGCGGTTGGCATGTATTTGTCGAGGTCGCTAACCAGAAGTTCGCGTTGTTCGGGGTAGGCCAGTAACGCCATCATGCCGTGGCTAGTAGCGGTGCGGGTGGTCTCGTTTCCAGCCACGCTGAGCAGCAGCATGAACATGTCGAGCTCGAACTCGTTCAATCGGTCGCCGTCGATCTCGGCATTGATCAGCTTGGTGATTATGTCGTCCTGCGGGTCGACTGCGCGCTTCTTTGCTAGCTCGTTGGCGTAGGCGTACAACTGCATCGCCGCGGCTTTGGGATCCTCGGTGTAGTCGGGGTCATCCATGCCGATCATCGTGTTGCTCCATTCGAACAACAGGTTTCGGTCTTCGGTTGGAACGCCCATGATCTCGGCAATGGCTTGCAGGGGTAGCTCGGCCGCCAGGTCTTCGACGAAGTCACATTCGCCGCGTTCGATCACGTTGTCGACGATGACCACACTGCGATGGGTGAGGTACTGCTCGAGCAACCCGATCATCCGAGGCGTGAAACCTTTGGAGACCAGCCGCCTGTACCGAGTGTGTTTGGGCGGGTCGGTAAACAACATGTTGAGCCCACGCTGGTCGATTCCTTCACCCGAATCGTCTTCGTGAATGTTGTCGATCGAAATGCCGCCGGTCTCACTCGAGAACCGGTCGGTGTCACGGTTGATCTCGGTTAGTTCAGCGTGTTTGACGATGCTCCAGAAGCCCTTGCCGTCGGGGTGTTCGTGCCAATGGATCGGCCCCTCCGCTCGCAATTGCGTGAACATCTCGTGATGCTCGCCGCGTTGAAACCGGTCGTGATCAAGCAGATCGATATCGCTCATAACCGCGACCTTCGCACAAAATCTGACGCTCTGTCAGGTCTTGATTACGGTTCGAGCTGTGAGTGACATCGAAAACCCGCAGCCAACGCACCTCATCGACGAAACGGCGCCGTACGCCGGATTCGGTGGCGAGATCGGAACAACGGTCGCCAGATCGCAACCCGATTGGCCCGACCGTCCCACCGCCCCCACGGGCGCACCAAACATCGTGGTGATCATGGCTGATGACATGGGCTATTCAGACCTCGGTTGCTACGGGTCCGAAATACCGACCCCCCATATCGACAAGCTGGCTGACGAAGGCGTTCGCTACACCCATTTTCACGTCAACCCCATGTGTTCCCCAACCCGAGCGTCGCTACTCACCGGTCTCAACGCGCACGATGCGGGTATGGGTTTCGTGGCCGAAGCCGACCCCGGGTTCCCGGGCTACGCCATGGAACTCACTCGCAACTGCGCGACGATGGCCGAGGTCCTCCGCGACAACGGCTACAGCACGTTCATGTCTGGCAAATGGCATCTCTGTCGAGTGCAGGACAAAAACCCGGCGGGCGACAAAAACTCGTGGCCCGTGCAGCGCGGCTTTGACGAGTTCTACGGCATTCTCAACGGGTTCACGAATTTCTGGCACCCTGACCGCCTCATCAACGGCAATAGCGTCCTCAACATCGATCAGTATCCCGACGACTACTACCTCACCGACGATCTCACCGACCGGGCGATCGAGATGATCCGCAACACCAAGGCGGCGAACCCGGAGAAGCCGTTCTTTTTGTACATGGCCCACCCGGCGGTGCATGCGCCGCTGCACGCAAAAGACGACGACATCGCCCGGCATGCGGGCAACTATGACCACGGGTGGGATGCGCTGCGCGAAGAACGATTCGCTCGTCAGAAAAGGCTCGGCATTCTCCCCGAAGCGGCGCTTCCGCCGCGGAACTATGAGGAGGGCCAAGCGGTCGAAGCCTGGTCAGATCTCACTGACACACAACGCGCCGTCTACGCCCGGTACATGGAGGTCTATGCCGCGATGGTCGACAGTGTCGATCAGAGTACCGGCCGTCTCTTGGCCGCAATCGACCAGCTGGGCGAGCTCGACAACACCATCATTTTGTTCACCAGCGACAACGGCGCTTCCCGTGAGGGCGAAGAACAGGGCAGCACGCAGTACTTCCAGGTCCTCCCCCCGCGAATGGCCTACGACGTCGAACGTGACCACGATGTGCTCGACCTCATTGGTGGTCCGCGTACACTTCCTCACTACCCGCGCGGCTGGGCGATGGCGTGCAACACGCCGCTTCGTCTCTATAAGAAGGCAACCCATGCTGGTGGCCATCAAGTGCCGATGATCATGCGGTGGCCCGAACATATTGGCGATGCCGGCGGGCTCCGCGACCAGTACACCCACATCACCGACGTGATGCCGACACTGCTCGACCTGATTGGTATCGAGCGACCCGAGATCCGCAACGGCCGGGTCATGAAGCCGCTGGCCGGCGAGAGTTTTGCCGCGACTCTCACCGACCCGGCAGCCCCGACCGCTCACACCGAGCAGTATTACGAGCTGGCGGGAAGCCGTGGCCTGTACCGCGACGGGTGGGAGGCGGTGACCGACCATCTGCCACAAACCAACTTCTCCGACGAAAGGTGGGAGCTGTTCAACATCGCTGCGGACCCATCGCAGGCCAACGATCTTTCTGCTGAGCATCCCGACAAGCTGGCCGAGCTACAGGCCGCGTGGGAAGACGCAGCCGATAGGTATCAGGTGAAGCCACTCGACGAAGGTTCGTGGTTGATGATGAGCCAGCGGCCTGCCTCTGACGAGGTGTTTCGCCAGCCGCTCACCGTGTATCCCGGAACTCCGTCGCTCGAGCACTGGCGGGCCGGATCGTTGGTGATGATGCGAGCGTGGACCACCATCGTGAGCCTCGACTATCAACTGGGCGATGAGGGCGTGCTGGTGGCGCATGGCGATCAGGGTGGTGGTTACTCGTTGTGGATTGAGGACGGCGAGTTGGTGTTCTGCTCGAATGACTTCGGCACGATGCGCACGGTTGCCGGAGGCCCCGTGCCAGTGGGAACGCAGGAGATTCGTCTCGAAGCGTTCAATTCGGGGGCGTGGGAGTTTGGCGTGCGGGTGCTGGTCGACGGTGTCGAAACTGGCTCTGCGGATGGTTTCGGTTGTTTCGCTGGCATCGCTCCGTTTCAGGGAATTGATGTGGGCATCGATCGTCGGTCGCCGGTGTCGTGGGATCTACACGAGCGACGCGGCACGTTCGCCTACACCGGCACTCTCCACTCGGCCCGCTGGGAGCCCGGTGAACCAAATCAACCCCTGCACGGCGCCGACCTGGTCGACTTCCTCAGAAAAATCGGCGAAAAGTTCGACTAGTCGCAACCAGCCCCTCGCAACTAGCCCCGCCAAACACCCTCCCGCCAAACACCCTCCCGGAAATTTTCACCCAAACCGACGCTTGGCAGTCACTCTGCAGCAACAGAACACGGTCGTCAGGTTCTGTTGTTGTACAGCGACCTTGAGGGTCGCGTGAGGTAAAAATTTTCGAGCGGTCGGCTGGCGGGGCTTCGGCGAGGTCACCGTCGTAGCCTCTAGCCATGAGCACAATTGTGGTATCCGAACTCGACTACGCGCCCCCCGGCGGCGACTCGCTGTTCTTCGATATCAGCTTCGGCATAGCCAAGGGCGACCACGCAGCAATCGTCGGGCCAAACGGCGTCGGCAAAAGCACTGTGCTGCGGATTCTTTCCGGCGACCTACAAGCCGATTCCGGCGAGGCAAGTGTCGGTGGCAAGGTTCTCACCATGACCCAGGACGTGGGCATGTCGAACCCCAACGACACGTTGCGCGAGATGTTACTGCAAGTGGCGTTACCCGAGATGCGGTCGGCTGGCGAAGCGCTGGTCGCAGCCGAGAAGGCAATGGCTGACGGGAGCGACGACGGCATGGGCTACGCCGAGGCACTCACCGACTGGGGCGACCTCGGCGGCTACGAACTCGAATCACAATGGGCTGCCGCCGCCGAGCGCAGCGTAAAGACCCCGGTCGACGACTTCTCTACCCGACTCGTAAGCGAGCTCTCGGGCGGCGAGAGGAAGCGGCTAGTGCTCGACCTTTTGTTGTCCTCGGGGGCCGACGTTCTCCTACTGGACGAGCCCGACAACTATCTCGACATTCCCACTCGAGTCTGGCTCGAAGAGCAGATCAACGCCTGCAGCAGCACCATCTTGATGGTGAGCCACGACCGAGCGTTGCTTGAGCGAGTCGCGACAAAGATCGTGGTGCTCGAAGGCTCAACCTGCTGGGTCCACGGCGGATCGTACGAGACCTTTCCCGAAGAGCGGGCAAAACGTCAAGCCCTTATGGGTGACGCCGTCAAACGATGGAACACCGAAGAAAGGCGCCTGCACAAGCACATGAAGGTCATGAAGGTCCGCGCTGCGCAGAACTTCAAGAACGCAACAAAGGCCAATGCCGCCGAAACCCGGTGGGAGAAGTTCGTCGCCGCGGGCCCTCCTCCGCCACCTGTCGCCGATCAAAATATTCACGTCAACCTCCGCGGCGCAGATTCGGCCCGCCGAGTCATCAACATGATCGACCTTTCGGTCGGCGATCTGTTCTTTCCGTTCAGCGACGAGGTGCACTTCGGTGAACGCCTTGGACTCATTGGACCGAACGGCACGGGCAAGACACACCTATTGCGAGCTTTGTCCGGTGAGCTTGAACCCGACCTCGGCACGATAGCCCTCGGACCCCGTACCTCAGTCGGCACATTCACCCAGATCAACGACCGGCCCGATTTCGTCGGCCGCGAAGCGTTCGACATCGTCAGGCAACGAATCAGCGACGACGAAAAGGCCATGAAAGCGCTCGCTCGCTACGGGTTAGCTGGTCACGCTCGCCATGACTTCGAGACCCTCTCTGGGGGGCAAAAAGCGCGTCTTGAAATCCTTGGCCTCGAACTCGAAGGCCACAACGTTCTCCTTCTCGACGAACCGACCGACAACCTCGATATCGAGTCCTCCGAAGCACTCGAGCAGGCGCTCGATGGATTCCTCGGCACCGTCGTCGCTGTTAGTCATGACCGGACGTTTCTCGAACGCCTCGACCGGTTTGTGATGATCAACGACGACGGCGACGTTTGGGGCTTGCCCGACTACGACGTCGCTCTCGCCGCACTAAGCGATCCAGCAAACGTGCGGTCAGTAAAGCTAGCGAAGCAACTCAGTTCCTAGCAAGATCGAAATCTCGTGACACCAGCCGACAAATCTTGTCGCTCTGTGTCACGAGATTCCGGTGTGGGCTGAGAGGTTTGGGGTGGGATGCGAGGTTTAGGCGCGGCGTGAGGTTTCGACTTCGTTGAGGTCGAGATGGTTGCGCATGTACTGGTTTGGCGCATCGGTGGTCGGCTGGAAATCCCACGACTTGTATCGGCCCTGACGTAACGCCCGATCGACAATTGCCCGGGCGGCCTGGTTGGCCCGCACCTCGGCATCGAGCGCATCCACATTCCATCGCTCTCGGACCTCAGCCTCAAAGGCCTCAGCCAGACCTGACCGCTCGCTAACTTCAGCCCCAGACGCCACTGCCCCGACAACCTCAGCCGCGTCCGACCGCTCGCTAACTTCAGCCCTAGACGCCGCTACCCCGACAACCTCAGCCGCGTCCGACCGCTCACTGACTTCAGCCCCAGACGCCGCTACCCCGACAACCTCAGCCCCGGGCGCCACTGCGTCTAAGGCTGCTTCCGCAAGGGCAACGCCTGGGGGTGAGTCGGCCAGATTCTTGAGCTCTTGGGGGTCATCGGCGAGGTTGTACAACTGGGGCGGATCGGGCTCCGACCAGACGAACTTGTGGTCACCGCGCCGAATCATGAATATCGGCGCCACAGCACCTTCGCCCAAATACTCGCCCAGTACGGTGCGCTCGGGATCGTGGCCGCCGACCAACGGCAACAAACTTCCACCGTTCATCGTCGCCGGCACTTCTTCGCCAGCAATGTCCAACAACGTTGGCGCAATGTCGAACAAACTGGTCGCCGTCGCAACGGTGCCAGGTTCGATACGCCCAGGAGCATTGAGGATGAGCGGGATCCGCGCGCTGTGTTCAAAGAAACTCATCTTGTACCAAAGGCCGCGTTCGCCCAACATGTCGCCGTGGTCTGACGTGAAGATCACAACGGTGTTGTCGCGCATGCCGTGACTGTCGAGCGTGTCGAGAATGTCGCCGACAAACGCATCGACATACGAGGTGTTTGCCAAATATGCATGGCGGGCATTTCGAATCTGATCGTCGGTGACCTGAGTGACATCGGCCGACATGACCCTTGCCAAACGTTGGCTATGCGGATCGGGAACCTCGGGTGCCGGAATCGTCGGCATCGCGATCGCATCGTGGTCGTAGAGATCCCAGAACTCCTGTCGCGCTACATAAGGATCGTGCGGGTGGGTGAACGACACGTTGACGAGCCAGGGCCGGTCGTCGTCCGACCGGGCCAGGTCGCGGATCTTGCGCACCGCCTGGAATCCGACCTCATCGTCGAAGTCGAGCTGGTTTGAAACCTGCGCTACACCCGCGTTGACCACGCTGTCCATGTTGTGGAACCACCAGTCGAATCGACCATCGGGGTCGGCCCAGTTTGGGGTCCACCCGAAGTCGGCCGGATAGATGTCGGTGGTAAGCCGCTCTTCGAAACCGTGGAGCTGATCGGCGCCCACAAAATGCATCTTGCCGATAAGCGAAGTCTGGTAGCCGGACGCACGCAGATAGTGGGCGAACGTCGGCACGCTCGAGGGGAACTCTGCAGCGTTGTCGAAGGCACCAATCTTTGAGTTGAGCTGCCCACTCATCATGGCGAAACGAGCAGGTGCACACAGCGGACTGTTGCTGTACGTCGAGGTAAACCGCACCCCGTCGGCGGCTAGCCGATCAATGTTCGGGGTCACCGCGTGGTCGAGCCATTCGTCAGCCAGCTGATCGACCATCAGCAGCAGAATGTTTGGCCGACCACTCATCAGACGACACCGCCTTCTGGGAGATAGAAATCGGCGTCATCGGCCGCAAGGAGCTCGTTGCCAAGGATCATGTCGGCGGCTCGCTCGGCAATCATCATCGTTGGCGCATACAGGTTGCCGTTGGTCACCACCGGAAGAACCGAAGCGTCAACGACCCGAAGTCCCTCGGTGCCATAGACACGCATGCTCACCGGGTTGACGACCGACATGGCGTCGGTGCCCATCTTGCAGGTGCACGATGGGTGTAACGCTGTCTCACTGTCGCGTGCGACCCAGTCCATGATCTCTTCGTCGGTCTCGACCGACGGTCCGGGCGATATCTCACCACCGTTGAACTTGTCGAATGCCGGCTGGGTAAGGATGCGTCGGGCCGTTCGGACAGCTTCGATCCATTCGCGACGATCCTTCTCGGTCGACAGGTAATTGAACTGCACCTTTGGCTTCTTGCGAGGATTGGTCGAACTGATCTTCACCGTGCCGAGTGAGTCGGAGTACATCGGCCCAACGTGCACCTGATAGCCGTGCCCTTCAGTGGGTGCGGTGCCGTCGTAACGGATGGCGATCGGCAGGAAGTGAAACATGAGGTTTGGGTAGGGCTCGCTCGGGTTGCTCTTGACGAACGCGCCTGCCTCAAAATGGTTGGTAGCAGCTGGTCCTTTGCGGAACAGCCACTGAAAGCCAATCCAGGGGGCGCGCCACTTGGCCAAGTGGGGCTGCATCGACACGGGTTCCTTGCAGGCGTACTGGATGTAGACCTCAAGGTGGTCCTGCATGTTCTCGCCAACGCCTTTCAGCGCGCTGACAACAGGGATGCCCAAGCTGCCGAGGTGGTCGGGGTCACCAACACCCGATAGCTGCAGCAATTGCGGCGAGTTGAAGGCGCCACCGCACAAAATGACTTCGGTGCCTCGTGCCTCGTGTGTCTTGCGGCGCCGGCGGTACTCAACGCCAACGGCCGTTGTGCCTTCGAAGATAACCTTGTTCGCGCTTGCGCCGGTGAGCAGGGTGAGGTTCGGGCGGTCGAGCACTGGGTGCAGGTATGCCCTGGCGGCACTTAGGCGACGACCTCGTCGAACGTTCTTGTCGAACGCTGCGAAGCCCTCTTGGCGGTAGCCATTGACGTCGTCGGTTCGTCGGAATCCGGCCTCGACACCAGCATCGAGCCATGCGGAGAAGAGTGGGTTTGAGGCCGGGCCTCGCTCGAGCTCAAGCGGACCATCGCCACCGCGCCACTCGTCTTCACCGGCAAGGCAGTTCTCCATGCGTTTGAAGTACGGCAGGCAGTCGGCGTACCCCCAGTGCTCCATGCCTGGCTGCATTGCCCACTTCTCGTAGTCGGCCGGATTTCCTCGCTGGAAGATCATGCCGTTGATGCTCGACGAGCCGCCGAGCACCTTACCGCGAGCGTGATACACCCGGCGGCCATTCATGTGAGGCTCGGGCTCGCTCTCGTATTTCCAGTCGTAGAACCGGCTACCAATCGGATACGCGAGTGCCGCTGGCATATGGATGAAGACATCCCATTTGTAGTCGCGTCGGCCGGCTTCAAGGACAAGAACCTCGTTGCTTGGATCTGCGCTGAGTCGATTGGCGAGCGCACAGCCAGCCGAACCGCCCCCAACAATGATGTAGTCGTAGTTGGTCGTGTCCATCGTCTCAACGTAAACCGTCCGGCCAGTACAGTAAAGTGGGCTGATGGTACAGAAACCCGATGGACGCACTGCTCGTGCGGTCAAGACCCGAGCAGCCCTCCTGGGTGCCGCCGAACAACTCGTCAGCGACTACGGCGTTGGCGCCCTCACCTTGGAGCGAGTCGCCAAGGTCGCTGGTGTCAGCAAGGGTGGACTGCTCTACCACTTCGGCACGAAACAAGAGTTGGTGGTTGCCCTGCTACAGCACACCCTCGACGGAGCCGACGCCAGCTTGAATCACTTGGCAGAGGCCGAAGCCGAACCCGACGGAGCGTTTGCCAAGGCGTATCTCAACTATGTCCGCCACGCCGAACACACCCGCAGAGGTGCAGCCGTAGGCATCTTTGCATCGGCGGCGCTCGACGAGGGCGATTTGGCCCCGGCTCAGCGACAGTTCAAGGCATGGCAGGACCGACTACTCACCGCCGATGGCATCGACCCGACGGTCGCTCTACTCGCCCGAATCGTCGGCGACGGACTTTGGCTCATCGACCTCTTTGGCCTTGCGCCTCCAACCGAGAACGATCGCGAGGCAGTGCTCGACCTCGTCGCGGCCATGATCGAAAGCTAGAGCGGCGTCGATGCCTCTAGGACTCTGAGCGGTCGATCGCCCGGCTGTCGGTGCCGAGGTAACTCGCCACCACCAGTGGATTGTTGCGCACATAATCCGGCTCACCCTCGGCGATAACTTCGCCCGATTCAAGGCAATAGACCCGGTCGGAAATCGACATGATGAGCGGCATATCGTGCTCGATGATCAAAATGCTCGCATCGAGTTCGCGACGCAGATTGACCAACAGCGGCCCGAAGGCTTCGGTTTCGCGCTGTGCAAGACCCGCCGTCGGTTCATCCATGCACAGCACTCGCGCATCAAGAGCAAGCAGGCCAGCAAGCTCGACGATCCGCCGTGTGCCCGTGGACAAATCGGCGATGTACGCATCTGCGTAGCGACCTAGTCCGAGGAAGTCGATGAGGTCGGTGGCTTCGGATTTCTTGCGCCGCTCGGCAGCAGCGGCGTGGGGCAAGAAGAGCGCCGTCGAGATAAAGCCCGTACGGCCGCGGGCTTCAAGAGCCACCTGCACCGTCTCACGAACGGTAAGTTCGGGAAACAACGAGGCGGCCTGGAACGTGCGACCAAGACCCTGCTTGGCGCGGTTGGCCGACGACATCCCAGCGACGTTTTTGCCACCAATGGTGACCTCACCAGTCGACGGCACGAACCCGCCAATAGCGTTCATCAGGGTGCTCTTACCAGCGCCATTGGTACCGATTAGACCAACGATCTCGCCATCGTCCACCTCGATGCTTACGTTGTTCACCGCGTGGTTGCCGCCGAAGCGAACCGAAATGTCGCGGGCCGACAACGTGGCCGGCACCCGTTCGGCACCTTCAATCTTGCGGCTAATTGTGCTCGGCGGTGTCGTGGCGGACGCGGACGCTTCCTCTTCGGGAAGCCAACGCTCTAGCCAGCCAAGAAGACCGTCGCGCAGCGCGAACCCGATCTGCACCAAACCACCCGGGAAGTAGAGCAGCAAGATCAGCAAGCCAATGCTTGAGGTAAAGAGGGGAATGAGTTCGTTGCCAGAGAAGATGGCCGAAAGTCCTTCAACCCAGAACGCTCCGAGTACTGGGCCAAACAATGTGCCGAGGCCACCGATGACCGCCATCGAGACAACTCGCAGCGATTGGAAGCTCACAAAAAGTTGGCCCGACAGCGGAATTCGCTGCACCGTTGCCCCAAGGAAGCCGCCGCCTAGTCCAGCGAGCGCACCAGCGAACGCGAACGTGGTGAGTCGAGTACGCAAGGCACTCACCGTGTAGGCCGCCGACGTATCGGGGTTGTCGCGCACGGCAATGGTGGTTCGGCCAATACCGCTGCGCCGAATTCGCGAGACCAGGACCATCACCAACAAAAGTGCGACAAGTGAGAACCAGTAGTACGACCGTTCATCAGCCAGGTCGATACCGAAGAACGAGCCTCGGTCGAACGGAACCGTCGAGCGATTTCCATCGGACACGAAGTCGCGCTTATAGATAAATTCTTCGGCCGCCAGACCCAACGCGAACGTGCTGACTGCGAGAAACAGCCCTTTCACTCGCAGCGCTCCGAGACCAACCAACGTTGCAGCGGCGGCACCGATGAACGCGCCGCCGACAAGCGCCAACACAAATGGCACACCAGCCCGCTGAAACGCCGCCGCACCAAACCCACCGAGACCGGCGAGGGCCATCTGCCCCAACGAAAGCTGACCAGACCAGCCCGTGATGACCGTCACCGACAGCGCGCACATACCAAACGCCAAGATGGCCGAATAGGTCAGCAATTTGGAATTGGCGGTGACCAACACCGGAACCAACGCAGCCAGCACGGCAATAACAGCGATAGCCAAGGTCGACATATTGCGAATCCACCAGCGACTCGCCAACCGTTCGGGTATCGGCTTGACCTTCGGCGCAAACGAGAACGTGGCCTTCTCAGACTCTTCGCGGCCTTGAAAGTAGACCGCAATCACCACGGCAATAAACAGCAGGAAATCGACAAGCCCGGCTTGATTGAGGAAGTTGAACTGCACCACTGACTGAGCGACGCCAATGCCGATACCGGCAAGCAGGGCCCGAGGGAACGACACCATCTTCGCCAGTACCGCAGCAGCCAACGCCCGTACCAAAGTGGTGGGTCCAATGGCGTTAAAGCCGGTCAATGCCCCCGTGCTGCCTGAAAGAAGAATGATCGACAGCGTGGCTAAGAACCCGCTGATGCTCCATACCGCTGTCGACACCAACTGTGGGCTGATACCAAGCGTGCGGGCGAGGTTTGGGTTGGTGGCCGATGCCTGCACCGTCTTGCCAAAGGTGGTGCGGTTCATCACGTAGCCGAGAATGGCCGCAACAACCGGCACGACGACCAAGATGGTGACCTCGGGGCCGGTCATCCGAAGACCCGCAACGTCGTCCCATGAACCGCCAACCGGCACCGGGAACCGAGGACGGCCTTCGGTAGTGATATCGGGTAGCGCCTGCACCAAAGCTTGCATCAGCTGCGCGATACCAATGGTGGCCACCAGAAGAATCACGCGTGGTGCAGCGAACAGGCGGGTAATCACCAACAACTCGATCAGCATCGCCAGTGCAGTTCCCAAAACCAAGGCTATGAACAGCGCGATCCAATACGGCACATCCCAGTTGAGGACCAGCAGCGCCATCAGCACCGACGTGGGGAGGCCCATGTTGGCTACCGCGAAGTTGATGACCTTGGTCGACCGGTAGATCAGCACCACACCCATCGCCAACAGACCAAAGACCATGCCGTTGGTGATGCCGTTGAATAGCAGCTGTGATGTTGCACCAATGCCGAAGAGTTCGAAACTGAAGTCGAGCATCAGCCGCCCTCGTCGCCAAGGAACACGGCCCGAGCGAGGTCGTCGCGTTCGGCCAACTCGGCGGCTGGTCCACTAAACCGGACTCGGCCTTTCTCGAGAAAGATTGCCCGGTCGGCCACGGCGAGCGCAACGTTGAGCGACTGTTCGACGATGATCATCGTCATTCCCTGCGCTTTCAGCGTTTCGATGACTTCAAGGAGACGCTCGACGATGACCGGGGCGAGTCCCAGCGACAGCTCATCGATAATCAGAATCTCGGGGTCGTGCAGCAAGATCATCGCCAGGGCAAGAATCTGCTGTTGCCCGCCCGACAACGAGCCAGCGATGTCGTCGCCTCGGTCGGCAAGCTCGGGGAAGAGATCGAGCGATCGGGCAATGCGACGTTCGGCCTCGCCAGGTTCGCCGCGATACGGGTAGGCGGCGAGAGCGAGGTTGTCGTCGATGCTCATCGGCAGGAAAACACCTTTGCCTCCGGCGAGCATGTGAATACCCAAACCGTTGCGTTGCTCAGCCGAGGTATAGGTAAACGTGCGGCCGTGTAGTCGCACGACGCCGCGACTAGGTGTGCCGAGCCCCGCAATCACGTTCAGAATGGTCGACTTGCCCGCGCCATTTGTGCCGAGCAGAGCAACGACTTCGCCTTTGTTCACCTCGAACTCGACGCCGAACAGCACCTGTACTTGGCCGTAGCTGAAGTCGAGGTTGCGCACCTGAATTACGGGGATGTCGTCGGGGTTCTCGGCCATGCGCTCGAGTTCGTCGCGGTCCTCGATCATTTCTTCTACAGCGAGCGAAATGTCACGACGGATGAAACGGGCCCCGTACACAATCAGGAGGCCGCCAATAATCGCGGCTGGTGGCGCAACAACCCACATGGCGGTGCGGTTGCCGTAGCTGTCCGACAGTGAACCAACCAGCAGGCCGCCGAAGAAGCCACCCATGAGGAAGATGAAGACCGGGAGGAACGCGAATGCGAGGCCGCGAATCCGAAACGGCGACACCGCGGCGATGATTGGCGCAGCAGCGACGAAGGCCGCCGAGATCGATGCTTGTGCCAGGGCGATCATAAACACCAGGGTGCCGATGTTCTTTATAGGCAAGGCCACGGCGTAGATCACGCCCGACACGATGACGAAGTAGCCGGCCATGCGCATCATCGCTGGAGGGTCTTCTCGGAACTTGCGATCGAAAAGCTTGCCCACCAACGGCAGGACAGGAATCGTGATGACCCAGATTAGCGATTCGACAATGCCGCGCTTCAGAGGGCCAAAGGCGTACTTGCTTTCGAGAAGGAGGTTGAACTGCAGCGGCACGGCGATGAGGGCGAAGCCAAGCACGCCGACACCAACGGCAAGAAAGTAGAACGCACGAACTTTGGTAAGGCGGGCGAACGCCTGGGCAATGTTGATGGGCAACTCGTCCTGGTTCGTCTCGAGCTGTTTGCCAAAGACGGCCTCCTGGTCGAACTTGCCGCGTTCGGGTTCCTTGAGGCGCAGTGATGCCAAGCCGACGAGCAGGGGTGGTATCGCAAGGACAAAGAATGCCCAGCGCCAGCCTTCGGTGCCGCCGACTGCCGCCGCCGTGCCACCAACAATAAGTGGCCCGAGGAGCTGCCCTAGCGGGCGACCTAGACCCTCGATCGCAAAGATTTGGCTTCGCGCTTGCACAGGGTACGAGTCGGTGAGCAGCGAGTTCGATACAGGGATCCGGTAGGCCTGCCCGGCGCCGGTGAAGGCGTTGGTGATGAAAAGTTGGAAGGGGTTGATGACCAACCCACTGAGAAACATCGACACCGCCCAAAAAACCGACGCGATAGGGATAATCGCAACCCGCTTGATCCGGTCGGCGATCGAGGCCATCGGCACCGCGCCAAGCACCAGGGCCACACCACCAAACGACAAGACGGCGGTCAGCGCAGTGTCAGACATACCAAAGGTGTTTTGAATATCAGGAGCGACGACCCGACCTGCGCGGGGAATGTCATCGATCAGGTTCAACAAGAACATGAACAACACCATCTTCACGCCGCCCGCCTTCACCGCTTCGCGAAGCGACATTGGCTCGTCGCCGACGCCCGGCAACAGATCGTTCGGCAAGATGACTTCGGCAACCAGATCGGCCTGTGCCTGTTCGCGTGCGGCTTCTTCGGCAAGAACCGACGCCGTCAACGAGGCCGCGTTCGTCCCAGGTTCAGCACCCGATTCGTGTTCGTTGTCGTTGCTGCTCACACCGGCCCCCTGCGGCCTACAAGACTGGCTTACCAAGCGCTGCATTCAAAATCTGACGATCCGTCAGATACGGTACCTGACAGTGAATATTCCGGTGAGCAGATCACCAATGGAGGGGAACACTTCAATGACGTTGAAAAATCCAACCAGTGCAATACGACGGGGATCCGTGCTTACGCGATTGCTAGGACTCCTTGCACTCTTCGCCCTCATCGCCTCGGCATGTGGTGGCGGCGAAGTATCGAGTGAGGAACCAGGCGACACCGAGCCGACCGAAACAACCGATACCGAGCCAGCTGAAGCCGAACCGGCGGAAGAAACCCCCGCCGAAGAACCCGAAGAGCCGGCCGAAGAGACTGAACCAGCTGAAGAGGGCCCAGCGCTGACCGCGTCGTTCCGCGGGGTTACTGAAGACACCATCACCATTGGTGTCACCATGCTCGATTTCGACGACCTAGTCGAAAAAAACCTGTCCCCAAACGGCTGGGGTGACCAGATTTTGGTCTGGCAGACCTACATCGACGACCTCAACGCCAAAGGTGGCATCAACGGCCGCATGGTCGAAGCGCTTTACGAGTTCTACACACCGCTCGGCACCACCGTTGCAGCAGAGACCTGCGTGAAGCTCACCGAAGACAACGAAGTATTCGCCGTGATCGGCGGCTTCCTCGGCCCGGCCGAAACCGAAAACACCTGCATCACCGACACCCACGAGACCATCCTGGTTGGCGGTGTGCAGTCGCGCGAACGCCTCTCGCAATCCAAGGCGCCGTGGGTTCAGTCCACGTCACTTCGAGATCGCCGACTTGAGGTGTTCATCGACCTTCTCGACCAGGACGGTCGCCTGCAAGATGCCAAGGTTGCCATCATTGGGTCGATCGAACTTGAAGACATCTACGAACAAGCTGAAGACATCATCAAGTCCAAAGGTGTCGAACCCGTGCTGGTAGCCATTAACGATGTTCCTCAGGGTGACATCGTGGCCGAGAACGCCCGTTGGCAGGTGCTTGCCGAGAACATTCGGGCAGCCGAAGCCGACGCCGTATTGATTATCGGCAGCGGCCAGGCTGGCACTCGAGGCATCTTCGAAAACGGCCTCGACGTCGAGAAATGGGTGCTCGAGCGCAACGCTCTCGATAACCCTGGTGAGAACACCACCGCCGAAATGATCGACGGGTCGATTGCGCCCACCGGCCTTACCAACGACGAAATTTACGAAGAAGCCGGTACCCAGGAATGCCGCGAAATCTTCTTCGCCGCCAACCCCGACGTTGAGGACAGGCTTCCCAGCACCTATGTCGACGGTGAAGAGAGCTGGTTCAACCCCATCATGAGCTACTGCCGCTGGTTGCGCCTGTTCACCGAGATTGCAACAGCTGCAGGGCCCGACCTGACCCAGGAAAGCTTCCTCGCAGCAGCCGAGGGTCTCACCGACTTCTCGCTCCCAGGTTTGCCGTTCTCGTCGCTCGGCCCCGGCAAATACGACGCTGATGATTCGTTCCGTTTGTCGGTGTTCGACATGACGGTCGGCGAAGAAGGCGAACTCGTGCCGGTCACCGACATCCTCGACGGCACCTCATAAACAGTCCACCCAGTCGATACGGTCGATACGGTCGATACTTCCTGAAATCAGAAGGGGCTGGCGCCAATG
>CALLQB010000060.1 GCA_938015295.1 uncultured Acidimicrobiales bacterium | reverse complement strand
CCAACCGTGTTGTTTGTGCATCCAGCGAACAAGCGCCGCTTGCAGCCGATCGTCGCCGCCCATGTAGTTGTAGCCAAAGTCGAACCGGTCGAGGGTGGCCTGCGCAGCTGCGAGTATCGCCGGCGCAGGTTCGAAGTCCATGTCGGCTACCCACGCGGCAAGCACGTCGGGGCCATGGTTTGTCCACTTCTTGCCCTCGCGGGCTCGAACGGTTTCGAGGCTCACGTCGAAGGCGCCCATCAGGTCGTCCACCGAAAGGTCATGTTGCCCGAGAGAGGCGCACCGGGTTCAACGATGAACGGTGCAGCGTTGATCTGGTTTGGTGGCCCGCTCTGTGGTTCGATGCACAATGCATGCTCTGGCTCGGTGAAGACCACCCAGTGATCGAACGACGAGGTGATCTCGATATCGAGAGCGCCGGGCCAGCGAATGATGGGCGCTGCCGCAAGGTCGATGAACGTTTCGTTCCATGGAGGAGGAGGTGGAGCAACGAGCGCACCCGTCGGAATCATGTCGGCGTCGACCGCATACGCTCGCCCGGGCGCTACCTCGAGTTGTGCTGGTTCGCCCCGGTCGAGCTGTCGCCGAAACCACGGATGCCAGCCGGTGAGGGCAGGCATTGATCGCTCATCGTTGGTGATGCTGATCGTGACTGTGAAACTCGAGTCGGTGAGCTCGAAGGTTTGGGTTACTCGACCGCCGAAAGGCCAAGGGTCGGCGAGGTCGGTGGCGATGGTCCGGTCATCAACCTGCTGCCAGTCCTGCAGATGGGCCACGCCGTGATTGGCGTGCGGTGGACTCGTGAGCGGGAACTCGTAGTCGTTGCCGTCGAAGCGAAGTTTTCCGTAGGGAAGGCGGCCCGCCCAAGGCGCCATCGGGAACGAACCCCAACGTGTTGGTTTCTCGCCGTCGATGATCAAAAGCTCAAGGCCGTCGACGACAAGCGAGCTCAGCTTGCCGCCAGTTAGATCAATCGTCGCCTGCGCACGGGTGTTGTGAAGGTGCATAAACCGACAGTAGTACCGGCTTCCTGGCGCTGCGGGTGCCTGATCGTGTGCGACAATTACAGGCTTATGTCAGAACACACCGGAAGATGCGCCTGCGGGGGCGTCGAATACAAGGTCACAGGCGAACTTCGTGCGGTAAGTAACTGTCATTGCGACCCTTGCCGGCGCACAACCGGGCACCATATGGCTGCCACAGCATGTGATGCTGCGGCGATCGACTTCGTCGCAAAGGATTCGTTGCAGTGGTGGAGTCGCACTCCCACGGTCGACTACGGGTTCTGCAACCTTTGTGGTTCGAGCTTGTTCTGGCGGGCGGCCGACAAGCCCGATCATCTGTCAATTACCGCGGGTTCGCTCGACCACCCCACGGGTTTGCACACCTACGAGGCGCTGTTTGTTGCCGAGGCCGGCGACTACCACGAACTCGACCCGTCGCTGCTGCAACACACCTACGATCACTAGGCGCCTTCCCCACCTAGCATCGCGTTCCTAGCAAGGGTCTGGAGCGACGAAAGGTCGCGTAATCTGGCATGATCTTGGGCATGGCAATCATTCATAAGAGTCCGCTCCCCGACGTTGAAATTCCCGATATCGCGATCACGTCGTACGTCTTGCGTCCCGTGGCGACATCGCCCGACCGCATCGCCATGCATTGTGGCGCGAGCGGCGCCGAGTACACCTTCCAAGGACTCAGCGACGCTATCCACTCCTTCGCTGGTGGTCTGGCTTCTCGAGGTCTTGGCATCGGCGATGTCATTGCGCTCATGTCGCCCAACGTTCCCGACTACGCGGTGATCTTCCACGGCGCTGCTGTCGCTGGCGTCACCGTGACGACGCTCAACCCCACCTACACCGCGGAGGAACTTCGCCATCAGCTGATGGACTCGGGCGCAAAGATCATGGTGGCGTTCCCTGCCGTTGTGCCGCTGGCTGCTGCCGCAATCGAGGGCACCTCGGTGACCGAGATCGTGGCGATGGGCGAAGCTGAGGGTGCCACGCCGCTGGCCGACTACATGGGCGACCCGATCGAACAGGTCGAGATCGATGTCGACGAACAGGTCGTCGTGTTGCCGTACTCGTCGGGTACCACTGGCCTTGCCAAGGGCGTCATGCTCACCCACAAAAATCTGGTGGCCAACCTGGCACAGTGCCAGCACGCCGTGGTGATGAACGATGGCGATGCTTGCCTTGCTGTGCTGCCGTTCTTTCATATCTACGGCATGCAGGTGCTGATGAACTACGGCCTGTCCAACGGCGCCACGGTGGTCAGCCTTCCTCGCTTTGATCTCGTCCGTTCACTCGAGCTCATCGCTGAGTTCAAGATCGCCAAGTTCTTTGCTGTTCCGCCGATGGTTCTGGCTCTTGCAAAGCAGCCGATTATCGATGACTACGACATCTCGTCGCTCGACTTGGTCGTGTCGGGTGCCGCGCCGCTTGGCGCTGAGCTTGCCGACGAAGCGTCAGCTCGTATCAACGCGCCGGTGGTGCAGGCCTTCGGTATGACCGAGCTTTCGCCGGTCAGCCACTGCACGCCACCTGGCAAGAACATGCCCGGATCCTCAGGTGTCACGATTTCGAACACCGAATGTCGTCTGGTTGACGAAGAGGGTAACGACCAGGACATCGGCGTCGATGGCGAGCTTTGGGTTCGTGGCCCGCAGGTGATGAAGGGGTACCTCAACAAACCTGAGGCCACCGCAGACACCATCGACGAGGATGGCTGGTTGCACACCGGCGACGTGGCCCGTATCGACGAACACGGCAATGTGTTCATCGTCGACCGGGTAAAGGAACTCATCAAGTACAAGGGTTTCCAGGTTCCGCCGGCCGAACTCGAAGCACTCATCATCACCCACCCAGCCGTTGCTGACGTTGCGGTCATCGGTATCCCCGAGGTCGAGGCGGGCGAATTGCCGAAGGCATTCGTTGCACTCAAGCCAGGAGCCGAGGCCACCGAGGCCGACATCATGGAGTTCGTGAAAGGCCAGGTCGCCAGCTACAAGCAGATCCGCCTCGTCGAGTTCATCGACGAAGTCCCCAAGTCGCCCACCGGCAAAATCCTCCGCCGTTTCCTCCGCGACAAATAGGGGTCAGGCACTTAAGGGGTCAGGCACCTAAAGTGCCTGACCCCTCTTTTCTTTATCGCCCTTCGAGCTAGTTGAGGCGCCAGATTCTGGGCGGCGGGCTCGGGCCGTCGGCCGACTGCGTAGTCTCGAAGATGGCGAAGAATTCGCCGTCGACAGTAAAGACGTCGGCGAGCCATCCGTCTTCACCCGCCGGGCTGGAAAATGCCTTTGGCTTTGATCGGCCGTTGGCCGACCAGAAGCGCTCAATGAACTTGGTTCCGTCACTCGACGGAGCCGCTGCGGTCAGGACGTGACGCCCTCGATCGGTGACGAGCACGTTCGGTAGTGCTCCGGGTTCGACCTCGCCGTCTAGCTTCTGCTCGACCCAAGTCGAGCCATCTGTGCTCGTCCAGTACCGCACGTCAATCTCTGCGGTCCAGGGATCCAAGGGGAGGTCGTAGGAGGATCCGGTAGCAAGAAGAAGCTCGGATTGGGTATCGGCTACAAGGTTGAGGCTTGAGGCGTCCAACGTCGGCACGTTCGGTTGCATCGATGCGGTTGTCCACGATTCGCCGTCATCTTCAGAGATCCATGCCGAGGCTTTTGACTTTGGGGTCTCGTTGCGGGTTGTGTCAGTGGTTGTGACACCCACAGCTACCAGCGTTGATCCCTGTGGTGTCATTGCGGCGATGTAGTCGGTGTCTGAGAACGTTTCAGGCGTCGACTGCGTCCAGGAGATTCCGTCCGTTGTCCGCCACAGCACCGGTCCGAGCGACAGATCGGTTTCGTCAAACCCTGTGGCCGTGTTCGCTGCGACCACAAGCGCGTCACTCGTGGCCGCCATGCCACCGAAAATGAGCAACCCGAAGCGGTCGTCGGTCACCGCCTCCTCCACCCAGGTGTCACCGTCCTCGGACGTATAAACAATGGGCGCAGCGGTGCCAGATCCATGGGTGCCGACCAGGAAGTACCGGCCAGCGAATTTCACGATGTCGTGAAGCGCAATACTTGTTGTGCCCCCGCCTGTCGCCGCTCGTACGCCTTCGAAAGGTTGGTCTTGCGCCCTTTGCCAATCAACTCCGTCGGGCGAGCGCCACAGGGACGCGCTTGTTCCCTGATCTGATTGCTCGCTACCCAAAGCAAAGTAGCCGAGGTCGGTTGCCACGACTTTCCTGATGCGCGCTGCCGCATCGTTGGCAGCGGTGGGAAACGTCTCGCTTCCTGAGTCGACCAGTGTCCACGTGCCAACAATCTGGGCAAGGCTGCTGTCGCCTCGTACTGGTTCTGTTGCAACCCGGTTGGTGTTGTCGATACCCAATCGATTGGCCAAAAGAACAGCGCCCAAACAAACGACGAGGGTTACAACCGCAGCGAGTGTCAAGGCCCAGCGACGACTTGGAGAGGTCGAACTATCTGCAGGGCTAGGCAGCGGGTGGTCGTGGACGACTTCGGTGATCTCTTTGAGCTCGATGGGCCCTGCACTGCCATCGATGTAGGCGCGGAGTTGTTGATCGAGGCTCAAAGCGGTGCTCCTAAGTGATGGCGCAGCTTGGTCATGCCACGTTCGACGTGGTTTTGGATCGATGATCGGGAAAGCCCGAGAAGTTCGGCGGCCTCGGCGTGTGACAACCCGAAGCCGCTGACCAAAACCACGACCTGACGTTGGCGAAGTGAAAGATGATTGAGGGCGGATTCAAGCCCCGGTTCGAAGTGCAACGGCTCCGTGGTGGTACCGGCGAGGAGAGCAACGCCGCGTGGCTTCTGTCGCCGTGCCCACCGCTCGCCTGCTCGGTAGAGATAGCCGGCTGGGTTCTGCATCTGTGAAACACGAACCCAATCTCGCCAGCCAAGAGTCAAAGCCTCGGCTGCCGCATCTCGTCCTACGTCTGGCCCGTAGCCGGCCACGAGTGCTCGACGAAGCTTCGGTTCGGCATCAGCGAAGAACGCCGCAAACGCCTCCTCATCTCCCTTCGCCACAACTACCTCCTACCTACCAAGGCACCCAAGCAGTCGTCTGCACCACAAGAAAGCCGGCACTTAAGGGGTCAGGCACCTAAAGTGCCTGACCCCTCTTATCTATTGCGGCTTTGGGGTGATGGCTACCTTGGTTTCTGTTGGCCACCAGTCGTTCGAGCTAACGCGGGTGCCGCGACCTGCCTTGGTGTCGATCCAGAGGGCGAGCTTGCGGAGTGGTGAGTCGGCGAGGCGGAGCCATAGATGGTTACGGCGTTGCGAGAAGTCGCGGGTGTAGGGACAAACGCGGATGCAGACCGAACAGTCGCTGTTGATCTTGGCCCAGTAGTTGAAGCAGGCCTCGCCGTCGATCGACCATTTGGTGATGCCCTTGATGTTCGACTGGTTGTGGCGGTGGTCCGATGGCGAATCACCGGGGATTGCGTTTGACGGACAGGCGTCGCTGCATGCTCGACATTCGTTGCACATCTCCTCGACGCCGAAGCGAATCGGCGCATCGTGAGCGAGCGGCATGTCGGTGAAGATCTTGCCGAATCGCACGTTCGAACCGTGTTGCGGGGTGATCACCAGACCGTGGCGGCCGTATTCGCCGAGTCCTGCTTTGATGGCATAGGGGATGGCAAGTGCAGTGTCATTGAGCGTTGGCACCGCCGAGTAGCCAAGGTTTCGGATGTACTGCGAGATGGCTAGCAAGACAATGACATCCTGCGAGTAGCCGAGCCCGGTGGCGGCTCCGGCAAGGGCAGATGGTGCGGTGGCGATCATTGAGGCGTCCATCGCCTGCCCGATCACGATGACGTTGGCGAGCGACGGGTCCATCGGGTTGGGTTTTGGTCCATCGGTGGCGCGCGAGTAGCGCTCGGAGTACAGCCACCGTTCATCGGCGCCGGTGAGGCCAACGAGATCGGCGCCCAAGGTAAGTGCCACCTGTTTGAGTTCGGCGGCCGATTCTTCTGCCGTTCCGACATCGGCCTTTTCGTCCGATGCTTCGCGCAGTGCCGACAACGGGTCGAGGAACCCCTCGCGCCGGTCGTCGTCTTCTTTCCTCTCGGCGAAGATGTCGGCGCCATGCCATGCGGCATTGCGCAACGCATAGTCCTTGCGTCGAAAGCCTCGGGCGTTGCGCCACTCTTCAAGAGGCTTGCGATAAGACTCGAAGAACCGCTCGGTCTTGCTCGACCGGACAGTCGGGTCCCACCACGAGCGGTTAAACACGTCGTCGACTTGGCTGAACCGCTCGAACGTGGAGGTGTCGACTTGCCAGCCGGCGTCGGGTCGATTGTCGGGGCGAACGGTCACAACTCTATTTGACCACGGCCGGTCAGGACCTGGGCAATAGGGAGACCTCGTCTGTTGAGACGACGGCGTTGGGAATAGCCGCTGAGGAAGAAGAGTTGTGACCACCATGGCTGTGATCGAAAACGTCCGGGTAGAGCAGAACGCGAAGTGGGTACGTGGTTTCCTTGGCGACGTGCTGGTGGTTGATACTCGAAGCTCGCTGTTTGTTTGGGAGTGGCCGCATTATCCGGCTTGGTATTTCGATCTGGCCGATGTGCACGCCGAACTACGGCCAAGCGGCGAAACCGAAACCACCGTCAACCGCGGAGATGCGGTCGTCTACGACCTAGTGGTCGCCTCCGGCGAAGAGGAAGTTGTCGTCGAGTCGGCGGCTCGGAAGTTTCCTGACTCACCGGTCGCCGAGATTCGTGATCGGGTACGCATCAACTGGGATGCCCTCGGCCAATGGTTCGAGGAAGACACCGAAGTCATCATTCATCCGCGTTCGCCCTTTGCTCGGGTCGACGTCTTGGCCTCGTCGCGACACGTGAAGGTCTCGGTTGACGGAACAGTGGTAGCCGAAAGCACTCGACCAACGATTCTCTTTGAGACCGGCTTGCCGCCCCGCTATTACCTCCCGGCCGACGATGTGCGGATGGACCTGCTCAGTCGGACCGATCTCACCACCGGTTGCCCCTACAAAGGTTTCGCCCGGTATTTCTCGCTGACGGTCGACGGAACGACGTACGGCGACTTGGTGTGGAGCTATCCCGACCCGCTACCCGAATCGAGAGGCATCGAAGACCTGTTGTGTTTCTACAACGAAAAGGTCGACATCGAAGTCGACGGCGTCGCCGAAACTCGACCAGACACCCCGTTTAGCTAGACGGCAAAGAGTAAGAACGCCCCGGAATGTTTGACGGAGCCAAACTTCAGAAGTGAGCGCAGCGAACGCGTCAGACCCGGCGTTCTTAGTTCTTGGTTAGCTTTGATGCGATTTCGCGGCGTGCTGTTGCGACCGTGTCGGCAAACTCGGGTTTTGCGACACCGACGATAGCTGCTGCTTCGGCGTAGGAATGGTCGCATACGTCGACTAGCCAGAGCGCATGGGCTTGGCTGAACTCGAGTGCGTCGGCGGCGGCGAGAACCTGCAACGTCGTCTCGTCGACTGCTGGCGAAGGAGTGCTACGACCGGGGCGGACGCCGAGGCTTCGACTGCTAAAGATGATTTGGACGGCTTGCTGGTAGCCCGAATCGATCATCGCCGACACCATTCCGGCACTTTCGATACAAAGGTCAATAGCCACAACCGTCAATGGTAGGCCAGCAGCTCGGCCTCCGGCCGTCGCAACGAGATCCGACCCGTCAAAGACGGCGGCCTCCAGGCCGGGGCGGGGCAGGTGCTTTCGGCTTTTGCAGGTAGTGGAGTGTCCGGCTAGAGGCGGGTCGGCACCGGCGCCTCGATGACGCCGACGAGCATGGCGGTGAGGTTGTCGACGAACTGGTCGTGTGTGGTCTTTGGAGTCTTTCCCGCTTCGAGGGAGCGCGCTCGCTCGGCGACCATCGAGGTCATCAGGCTCACCATGCCGATCAAACGTTCGCGCCGCACCGGAACGGCGAGGCCAGATGGTCGTTGTCCAAGAATTCCGAGGAGGCGGGTGAGATGTCGCTCGCTCGCGGGTGCTCCGGTGGTGTTGCCGGAGTAACCCATGCGTAACTGGTCAACGATTTGTACGTAGTGGCGTCCGGGTTCTGAGTGCAGGCAGCTACCAAAGGGAATTACCAATGCTTCAACGACCGAAGCCGACGGCGACTCGTCATCAAGATGCGCGCTCAGCTCGCCCCGCTGGTCGTCGAGTACCGGCCCCATGCTGGCAAGAATTGCCAGGATGAGATCGTCGCGGTTGCCGAAGTGATAGCTGAGCGCCGACGTGTTTTTCTGTCCAGCGGCGTCGATGATTTCGCGATTGGTGACCTGAAACGCGCCACCGCTGGCCATGAGGCGGGCAGCCTCGGCCAGCAGTTGTGCTTTGGTGTTTGCGCTGTCGCGAGGCACGTTGGCCGTGCCGTCCGTCAGCTACCGAGCGGAAGAATTGCGGTGTCGGGGATGATCGACACATCGATGCCGTCGGGAATTGGGTGTTCGAAGTCGGGGTACTGGCGCACCGCGTTCTCGCGGAACTTGGTGGTGGAGTGCACCGGATCCTTGTCGAACTCGGGAATGACTTGGTCGCCGAACAGTTCGATCATTTCCTGGATCTCTTCATGCTGCATGCCTTCGATTGGTAGGCCGAAGGCCACCTGGTCGCAGCCAACATCCTGGTAGGCGGTGAGCTGTTCGCAGACCTCTTCGGGTTCGCCGCACAACATGTAGCCGCCAGCGATGGCCATGTCGAGCAATTCGTCGGTCCACGGCACGTCCATTGGCGGGTTGGGCCAGACGATGGCGTCGGGGGACTGCGGCATTGAGTCGTGGTACAGGTTCACCATGGTGACCAGGTAGCCGCGGCCCTTGGCCTTGGCGATCTCGCGGGCTCGTTCGCGGTCTTTGAGGCAGATGACGGCGTTGGTCATCATGACGTTGTTGTTCTGGTACTGGCCGATCTGCTCGACGACGTTCTCGGCGCCCTCTTTGTAGGACTCGAGGCGTCCTTTGAGGTTGTGGATGGGTTCGAAGTTGAAGGCGATTGCGCCGATGCCAAGCGACCCGGCAATGGCGAAGGTCTGCGGGTTGCCGCACGCCACCCAGAGCGGGGGATGGCCCTTGCCGTAGGGCTTGGGAAGAATGTTGTGCGGTGCCGGTACCGACCAGCCGTTGCCCTCGAACTGATAGTCCTTTACTTCCCACATCCGAGGGATTTCGCGGATGACCTCATTCCACATGGCTTTGGTTTGGCTGAGTTCGGTGCCGCTGAAGGTGGCGAGCTCGTGGCTTCCGGCGCCGCGGCCGGTACCAAATTCGAAGCGCTGGTTGGTCATGTGGTCGAGCATCGCGGCTCGCTCGGCGAGGCGAACCGGGTGTTCTTTGGTGGTCGGGAAGCTGGTGATGGCCGAGCCGACGTGGATCTGTTCGGTCTGGGCCGCGACCCAACCCATCACGGGTGCTGGGGCCGACATGTGGCTGTATTCGACGAGCCCGTGGTGCTCGCCGAACCAGGCGTATTTCCAGTTGTGCTTGTCGGCCAGAACCGCGTAGCCAGCTTCACGCATGAGTTCGGTGTGCTCTGACTCGGTGTCGTGGGCGGCCGGCCCTGGGGTGTAGCCGTTACTGAAGACGCCAAATTCCACGGTGCGCTGCTTTCGTTGTTGTTGCTGCTGCTGTTCGTACTGGTCTGACCGTAATAGTAATGCGATGCATTAAATTGTCAAGATGGGTCAGTTTTGGCACCAGTTCGCGCTCGGCCCTCTGGCTTGGCCCTCGCTACGCCATCGTGCTGGCGGCGTCCTCATCTTTCACCAGCACGGTCAGGGCTCCGGCGACCGCAAAGAACAATGCGCTCACCACCAGGGCCACAAAAAATCCATCGAGGCGTTCGGTTTTAGCGCTTTCGGCCAGACCGTCGTGCATCGTCGCGAGGATGGTCGCAACCGTTGCGATGCCGACCGCAGGTCCGAGCTGGCGTTGCATGCCGAAGATGGTGGTGGCCTTGGCCGTGTCGGCGTAGGACGTCTGTGCGTAGGTGGCGGTCTGCAGCGGAATGAAGAGGAAGCCCATAAAGATGCCGCGTACGAACGACAAGCCTGCGACCAACCAAAGACTCGTGTTGAGATCGAGCAGAAACGCGAAGCCGAGGCCGACCACGAGTGCGCCCAGTGCGCCCACCTGCAGCAGGCGCCGAGGGCCAACCTTCTTGTAGAGCGTTCGCCCAACGACCTGCGACGAAATCATGACGCCGATCGGTTGTGGGGCCAAGGCAAGGCCGCTCTGCAACGGCCCGTAGTCGAGCAGCGACTGCAGATAGACCGGAATGATAAAAATCAGACTCATGAAGCCCATGTAGGTGGGGAACCCAACGATGTTTGTCGCACGGAAGATGCCGCTCGACAGCAGCCGCAGCTTCAAAAGCGGTTGGCTTGCTCGAAGTTGATAGACCACAAGAACGACAAGGAGTCCGACTCCCACAAGCAACGGCAGCCAGACCGAGGTCGAGCCAAAACTCGACTCCTTCAAACGGTCGATACCAAAGAGCAGCAGCGCCAGCGCTGAGCCCGACAACAGAAATCCGAGCGCATCGAACCGGCCAGCTTCGTCAGATTTTTCGTCTCGAAGCTGGGTGATGCCAAGCGCAAGAGCGATCACCCCGATCGGCACATTGATGTAGAAGATCCATCGCCAGTTGAGTACCTCGATAAGGAACCCGCCTAGGACGGGGCCGACCGCCGGGGCGATAACGGCCACACCAATGACTGCCGTTGCTGCTTTGGCGCGTTCGTTCTGCGGAAAGGCGCGGAACAACATCGCCGAGCCAAGCGGACTCATCACACCCGAGGCCGCCCCCTGCATGATGCGCCAAGCAATCAGTTGGTTGAGCGAGGTGGCGGTGCCGGCCAGAGCAGACGCCACGGTGAAGGCGGTGAGGGCGCCCAGAAAGATGCGCTTCGAGCCAAACCTGTCGCCCAACCAACCAGAGGTCGGCAGAAAAACCGCGAGCGCCACAAGAAAGCTGACAATTGCCAGATCGATATCGGTGTCAGCCACATCGAATTCGTCGGCCAGCGTTGGAATCGCCACATTCATGACCGTGCCGTCGACGATCTGAATGAACAGGCTCATGATAAATATGGCCTTGACGATGTTTTTGTATTCGAACCGGTCTGCGATCCAACCCATACCCACCGGCAGAAGCTAGCCGACCCGGGTTAGCGAGTTCGCACGCTAGGTACGCCGTGATACGGCGACCCTGCTTCCTGCCATTCGCCGTACATCGTCATGAAGTCTTCGCCGAACGGATCCTTCCCGCGAAGCGGCATTGCGGCCCGCCGGATTGTCCAGTCGTGCGGCGCAAACTCGACGGCGGTCGCAAAGTTTCGCTCTGCACCATCTTCGTCGCCGTCTCGGCGCAGTTTTGCGGCGATGCGGAAGTAGAGGCGGGCCTGCTCTTCTTCGTGCGTGAGGTCGTGCACGGCTTCGGCCGCGGCCGCAGGTTCCATCATTGGCTCGTTATGGGTGACCCAGCGGCGAACAAGATCTTTCTGCGGTCCAGATTCGACGCCGGTGAACTCGACGAAGGTATCGGTGCCGAACGCCGACCAGTTGGGTTGCACGATGTTGTTGTGTTCGTCGATCCAGATAACCGTAGGCACATTGGAGATGGCGTAGGTCTCGGTGAGAAGGTGTTCGGCATCGATCAGAATCGGGTAGGTGATTCCCTCGGCTGCGCCCTTGATGGCTTCGACGTTTTCGTCGATTGCCACGCCGATAACCGTGAAGTTCTGATCGGCGAGTTCTGCGTGAAGTTCCTGCCACCCGGGCAGGTCAAAGAGGCATCCTCACCAACTGGAGAAGGCAACGAGCAGTTTCTTCTTTCCCGCAAAGTCCGAGAGCGAGGCGAGCGAGCCGTCGAGGTCGGGGAGCGTGAACTCGGGAGCTTGGAGGTCGTTGATCGCCGACCGCCTGCTCGCACGAGGGGCGCCGATGGCGACGAGACCGGTGGTTTCGTCGACGGCCGCGGGTCGGTCAACAAGGCCAGCGACAGCGAGGAGGTCGACGGTGTTGTCGTCGGGGCACAGTGCTGCCATATCGTGCACCGGCACGCATATATCGCCCTGGCAGAGGCCTTCGGGTTTGAGTTGCCAGCCGAGCACCGGTCCGAGGTCGGCTTTTGGTAGCAGCGGTCCGCCAGCGAGTAGTGCCGTATCGATCGTGTTGCTCATTACTGGACCCTACCCGCCGAAACTAACCGGCCGAAACTAGGTGAATCTGGGCGAAACGGACTAGAGCGGGTGCTCATCTTTACCGTTGCGAGCGTTCGACGGGCCAGATTTCCTACCTGTTCTCGCCGGTCGCTGTCCGGGAAGAACGAAATCGGCCTCTCGACCCAAAAAGGTGTTCAGGTCGCACCCTCAAGCTGTCGATTAGTTACTTGATGGATACCGGCAAGCCTTCCAAGCAGAGCAGCGTGCTTACACGCCGACTAACTCTGGCGATCGTTGGTTTGGTGGCGATTGGTTTCATCGGCTCCTTCGCCGTTGGGACGCAGCTCGGCGGCATCACCTTCATCGACGACGAAGACCTCGCCTCGCGTCTCGGCTTCATTCGAAACGCCTTCCTCATGGTCTCGCTTGTGTCTGCGGCGGTAGCGGTAGTCGTTTGGGCGTTTCTCATTCGACCGATGAAGTCACGCATGGCGGCAATTGTTCGAGCGTCTGCAGCGCTCGCAAAAGGACAGGTGCAGGCCCCGATCGCCGACTCCGGCGGCGACGAGATTGCCGAGATCGCAACGAGCATCGATTCGTTGGCTGCCGCGATCACCGTCGATCTGAAGACCCGCCAGTCGTCAGAAAACGAGCTCCGTCGTCAGGCCTCCTACGACGAACTCACCGGTGCGGCCAACCGTGCATCGCTGATGTCCTCGCTCGAGCAGACTCTGGCTGACAAACAGTCCGCTGATCACGCAGCCCTGTTGAGCATCGACCTCGACAAGTTCAAAGAACTCAACGACACCTTTGGTCATCAAGCTGGCGATGAGGCGCTCAAAGTTGTTACCGAGCGGCTCCGCAGCGCCGTTAAAGCAACCGATGTTGTCGCCCGTATGGGTGGTGACGAGTTCCTCGTCCTTCTCAACAACGTGAACCCTGCCGAGGTAGCTGAGGTTGTGGCTCGTCTTCGGGCCAGCATGGGTCGCGAAGCCACCATCCTTGGTCGACGTCACAAACTGCTGTTCAGCATCGGCACCACGCAGATCGGCTATGGCGTCGATTCCGAATTCCTGCTTCGCGAAGTTGATATCGCGATGTACCAAGACAAAGAACGCAACCGCCGACTCCGTGAGCAAGCCAAGGCGTCGTCGCAGGATGACGTCATCGACGTTCTCGGCGACGGCCATCTCGAAATCCGCTTCCAGCCGGTATTTCACACGGTCTCCGGCAGCGTTGTTGGAGCCGTGGCTCTACCTCATTGGTTGAACGTGACCGGCGGGGTTCTCGAGCCCAGCCAGTTCCGGTCGATGATCGACGAGACCCCTCAGGGCGTAGCGTTCGACCAGGCCGCAATCGGCGACACGCTTGCCCATGTGCATGCGTTTGCCTACAACCACGTCATCCCACCGAACTTCCTTGTGCTGTTCTCGCCAACTATCGCAACCTTGAGCGAACCGAGTTTCCCGCAGTGGTTGCAGGCTGTGTTACAAAAACGTGGCCTTCCGCCGGCCATGCTTCAGCTGGTTATCGGCAAGGCTGCGATCGAAAACGATCCGGCAGGCCTTCGTGCCCTCCAGCAGATCGGTGTTCGGATCGTCGTGAACGATGTTGGCTTGCTTGCGATGCAGGACGACCGAGTGGCCGGACTCGATATGAGCCTCGCCATGCTGCCACAGCGACGTATCCGCGATTTCAATCGCAACGAACTTGCCCGCCCGGCAACCATGTCGCTGCTTCAGCTGGCAACCACCGCATCGCTCACCGTGTTTGCTCAGGGGGTTGATACACCTGAAGACTTTGCCGAGGTATCGGCCTTGGGTCTTGGTTTTGCCGTAGGCGAGCATCTGGCACCCGTTGTGCCTTCGGAGGACTTCCGTCGAGGTCTCGTTGCCCAGGCGCAGAAGTCAGCAGGGCAACAAGCGCCACCACGCGCCGCCTGACACCCTGACAGTCTCACGGCCTGACTAGCTGACAGCGTGACAAGATGACAGTCACGCCGGCTTATTCGGGTGGCGCGACGAAATCGATGAGCTGCTCAACGGCGCCGATAAGCGTCGGTTCAAGATCTTTGTAGCTGGTCACCCGGTTGCGAAGCTGCTTCCAAAAGGCGCCGGGGTGTCCCTGGTAGCCGATGCGGGCGAGAACCCCCTCTTTCCAAGATTCGCCTAGCGGCACCTCTGGCCAGGCATCGATACCAGCGCAGCTTGGCCGAATACCCTGCCAAACATCGACGAAAGGATGGCCGCAGATCAGCACGTCGGGGTGATCGATCTGATCCGCGATGCGGGTCTCCTTGGTGCCATCAACGAGATGGTCGAGCAGGATACCGAGTCGCCGGTTCGGGGTCGGCCCAAAGCTCCGGACAAGCGAGGGAAGATCGTCCATGCCGTCCATTGCCTGAACAACGATGCCCTCGACACGCAGATCGTCGCCCCAAACATGTTCGAGTAGCTCGGCGTCGTGAACACCTTCGACAAAGATTCGACTTGCGCGAGCCATCCGGGCTGGGACCTGGCCAAGGTCGACCGAGCCCGATGCGGTGAACCGTTGTTCTTCGGTCTTGGGTTGTTTCGGCGGCTCGACCAAAGCGATTGGCTGGCCATCGAGAAGAAACGCGCCATCGCGAAGACGGAACGAATGGTCGCGGCCGGACGCATCGCGCAACACCACGAGCGGGGGAGCGAACCGAATGATGGCCCCGGTGGTCGAACTGGCCTGGTGGGTCACCACCAACCCGCGGCGCCCACCAATGTTTTGATACTCGCGGCCCTTTTTCTTTGGGGCGTCGACATCGAGCGGTTCGGAGAGGATTCCTCGGTTAGCCATCGCCAAAAACGGTATCGGGAGAATCTCGATTTGGAGGCACTCGTGCCGGGCGGACATTCTCACGTCATGAGAAAGCGAGAACAACGATGAAACTCGGATACCAGTGGGGCTACTGGTCGGCTCAACCACCGGCCGATTTGGTCGAGCTCACCAAGACGGTCGAAGACCTGGGCTTTGACACCATTTGGACTGCCGAGAGCTGGGGCTCGGACTGTTTCACCCCGCTTGCCTATCTTGCTGGCTTCACCGACAAGATCAAGCTGGGAACCAGCATTGTGCAGCTCGCTGCACGAACCCCAACGGCGACCGCTATGCAGGCGATGACGCTCGATCACCTCTCGGGCGGTCGTGTGGTGCTGGGTCTTGGCGTGTCTGGCCCGCAGGTCGTCGAGGGCTGGTATGGCCAGCCGTCCAATCGGCCGTTGGCGCGCACCCGCGAGTACGTCTCGATTCTGCGCAATGCGTTTCGTCGTGAGGATCACCTTTCCTTTGATGGCGAGTTCTATCAACACCCCTACACCGGCGAGGGAAGTTCGGGCCTTGGCAAGCCGCTGAAGATCATGACGCACCCGCTGCGCCGCGAGATCCCGATCTTTATCGGCGCCGAAGGTCCGAAGAACGTCACGCAGACTGCCGAGATCGCCGACGGATGGCTCCCGTTGTATTACTCGCCGTATCGACCTGAGGTCTACGCCGACCAGCTCGTTGCGGCAGGCCCCGACTTTGAGATCGCCGTCAATGTCTCGGTTGTTTTCAACGACTCCGTTGCCGATGCGTTAGTTCCGATCAAAGGGTTTCTTGCCTTCTACATCGGCGGCATGGGAGCCAAGGGGCAGAACTACCACACAAAACTGATGGCGAGAATGGGCTTCGAAGAAGAAGCACTGCGCATCCAACAGCTGTTCCTTGAGGGGCGGCGCGACGAAGCAATCATGGCGGTTCCCGACGAGTTCGCCGATGAGATCAGTTTGGTGGGCCCGCCTGAACGCGTCGCCGAACGTTTGCAGGCTTGGCGCGACAGCCCGGTAACGATGCTCAATATGTCGTCAAAGAATCCCGACGACCTGCGCAAAATTGCCGATCTCGTGCAGGGCTAAACGCCTGAACTAGCGGACGCGGGCTCCGCACGCAGTAGTCGGTTCTTCTGCGGTGGCCGACTCGGTAACCCAAATATCGGTTCCGAGACCCAGTTGGCACGTCAGTTCGCCTTCCGGCGAAAGGTTCTCAACCGTGGCGATGACGTTGTCATTGGGTTGCAGGTCGGTCAGCGAGACCGTAACGGGAAGGTCGCGAGTCTTGAACTGCTGCACAACAACGTCGTTCACGGCAACCACAACCCTGACCTGGTCGCTGGTACCACTGACCTGCAGGTATGGCTGATCGAGGCGCACACCGGAAACCCGGGCCGGGTCGGTGGTGGTGTCGACAACCCGTGGCACAACAATCGCCGCGATCGCTGCCAAAGCAACGGCGCCCGCGACCATCGTTCGCGGCCCACGACGAAGATCGATCGGACGAGGTTGGCTAGGTGCCGTGTTGGTGTCAAACGGCAGCGAGTCGTCGTCTTGGTTGACCATGCCGTGGCGGTCGCGTTCGCTCTCGAGATTCATGTCGCCCTGCCAGAGCGTCGTTGCGCTGTAGAGGGCAGATGCCAGCTCGGCTCCGTCTAGGTCTGCGCCGCGCAGATCAGCGCCGCGCAGGTCGGCCCCTCGTAGATCGGCATCGCAAAGCAACGCCTGTCGCAGGTCGGCGCCGCGCAGATCGGCTTCGTTGAGCTGTGCGCCGACCAGTTGCGCCGACCGGAGGTCGATATGGGCGCAATTTGAGCGTCGTAGGGATGCGCGTGTGAGGTCAGCGCCGCGGGCCACCACGTAGCGCAAGTCGGCGCGATCAAACACGGCCTCGACCAAGCCAGACTCGCTGAGGCGGCTATGTGACAGATTGCAGCCGACGAACACTCGCCCGCTCAGGTCGCGTCCGTCGAGTTCTTGGTGGCGTAGGTCGCGGCCGACGAGCGCCATTCGTTCGGCAGTTGCTGATTCGTCGGGCTGTTTCTCCGATCGATTCAACATCCACTCGGCCCAGAGGAACGGACCAGCGACGAGCGCAGCGGTGAGGAGCCCTTCGCCGATGGTTTGCACCCGGCCTTCTGAGCCTTGCGTCAACAGGAGAAGGCCGACACTTCCGCTAACGACGACGAGGCCAGCAGCGAGGGGCCACGTGGTGCGCGCTGAAGACTGCGAAGGAGCATTTTCAGACCGACGTCGTCTGCCCCCGGTAGGCGCGGAATCGAGACCCATAGATCCTTGTTCGGCACAAAGGAGCTGTTTGTAAGGCGCGGCCGCTTTCTCAGTATCGTGCAGTTGTGGCCATGAGCTGCCCGTTTCCTTTGGAGGAATGATGACTTCACTCGATTACATCGCATTCGACGCGGACAACCATTACTACGAGGCTGAAGATGCCTTCATCCGTCACATCGACCCGAAGATGGCGCGTCGCTGTATGCAGTGGGCCGACATCGACGGCAAGAAGCGTTTGCTCGTTGGTGGGAAGGTCAACCGGTTTATCCCCAATCCCACATTCGATCCGGTTGCTCGTCCGGGATGCCTTGATGACTACTTCCGGGCCAAGGTGTCGGTTTCTGACATGCGCGAAGCATTCGGCGAGCTCGAACCAATCAGCGATGCCTACCGCAACCGTGACGCCCGGATAGCTCTGCTCGACGAGCAGGGCGTGGGTGGCACCTTTCTTTTTCCAACCCTCGGCGTCGGTATGGAGGCCGCTCTCGAACACGATCTGCCAGCGATGACCGCGGCGTTCACCGCCTTCAATCGCTGGCTCGAGGATGACTGGGGTTTCGCCTACCAGGAGCGGTTGTTCTCGGCAGGCTATATCTCGTTGGCCGACCCTGACTGGGCTCTCGACGAGCTGCGATATCTCATTGATGCAGGCTCGCGCGTGGTGAACCTACGAGCCGGTTCGGTGCTCGGTCACGATGGCGCCCGCCGGTCGCTCGGCCACGTATCGCACGCACCGTTCTGGAAAATGGTGAACGACAGCGGCCTGACGGTTTCGTTCCACTCGGGCGACTCCGGTTACGGGTTTATGGGAGCTCACTGGGGGCTCGGCACCGAGTTCGAGGCGTTTCGTCATTCGCCACTCAAGTCGCTGCTCACCCATTCGGCGATCAGTGACTCGATGGCGTCGCTCATTGCGGACGGCGTACTCACCGAAAATCCGAAGATTCGGGTGGTGACCGTAGAGACCGGTTCTTCTTGGGTTCGGCCGCTGTTTCAGAAGCTCGAAAAAACCTATGGCCAACACAGCTACGCGTTCGCCGAAGATCCGACCGAGACCTTTCGCAAGCAGATTTGGGTTTCGCCGTACTACGAGGATGACTTGCTTGACCTTCGCTCGTTAATCGGCACCGATCACATCTTGTTTGGTTCCGACTTTCCTCATGCAGAGGGTCTGGCCGACCCGGTGTCGTTTGTCGACGACCTCACGGGCTTCTCGGGTGACGAGATTCGTCAGATTATGAAGACCAATGGCGAGGCACTCGTTCAGCTCGCCTAACGCACAACTTCTCGCCGTTAGTCCCTTCAGCTGACAGGGTTTTTGCCGATATTTATCTATCGTGCCCGAAGAACCCGAGACGTCTGAGCCCGCTGATCCTGCCCTGTGTACTTCTCTGCCTCTTTCGCCGCCTGACGTATTGTCTCGTGCCCCGGACCCTTCAGGCTCGACCGAAGCCCCCATCCGACTGATCTTTTCGCCTCAGGCGACTATCGAACATATCGATTCGCAAGCCCAACAGCTTCTTGGTTGGGATCTCGAGCAGACGCTTTCGCTCAGTCTCGGCATTTTCCATCCCGATGACCGCGTGACGGTTGGCGGGATGTTGCGTCGAGTGCGCACCGCACCGTCGGTTGAAGCATCGGCGGATGTGCGGCTTGTCGGCCATGATGAAGCGTGGGTGGAAGCAACGGTGGTCGTCACGAACCGTCTACGCGATGACGACCTACGGGGCCTCGAGCTGCTCGTGTATCTCGACAAGCTGAAGCCACTTGAACCGTCACCGACCCCGGAGCAGACGGCGAACGAACTCGATCCGCCACAGCCAACCGACATCGGTATTCTTCTGCGCTCTGGCTCGAGCATCATCGACCTCGCGACCGGCCCGGTGCAAGGAAAGCTGGGCTGCCATCCAGACGAGCTCGCCGGGCAACACATCTGGGAGCTGCTACACGCCGACGACGAAGGCGAGTTCACCGAGGCTCTCGACGCCTTCGAGCAGTTACCGGTGGGCGCATTTCGAGACTATGGCGCGCTGCGGTTTCTCGACACCGATGGCAACGTTCGCAAGTTTGCTGTTGTGGTCGCTAGACGCGAGACCGGGCTTGTGGTGCGAGCGCGAGATCTCGGCAGCGACCGAGGGGCAAACCCCGCAGATGATGGCGAAGCGGCAGTGGTCTTTCTCGACGAGACCTTGAGCATCACGTACGCGAGCGACTCGTTCAACGAGTTGTTTGGACGGCCGGCCACCGGCTCGGTCGGCCTCGAGTTGCTGGCCGCAGTGCACCCGACAGATCGCTGGTATACCGAGCAGCGGCTCAGCCACCCTGCACTCGACGGCGAGATTCATGGCTTTGTGCGAGCGTCGCCTTCGAGTGGGCACTGGCGATGGTTCGAGGTGATTGGTCGCAACTATCTCGACGACCCGACCGTCAATCAGATTGCTTTGCAGATTTCCGAAGTGACGAGCGAACCGCCGTTCGCCGCCCGGCAAGGAACCAAGGGGAACAAGGGAACAAGCGGCAGCGCAATCAGCGACCAGAGGGGCGCGCAACGCCTAGGAACGTTTACCCGCGATCAGGACGGCAACGTCAGTTTTGTCAACGACGTGCTGCTCGAAATGTTCGGCGACGCCGAGGCGCTGCTTGCTAGCTGGCCGCAGCTTGTCGAGGTTGGCGAAGACGGAATGAGCGAGACGCTCGAGATGCAGTTCGGCGACGCTGCGCCGCGGTTCATCCGCAGCAGAATGCGCCCGATTATCGGCGCTGATGGCGAACGAACGGGCGATGTCGCCATCGTTGAGGATCTCACCGATCTGATCGAGAGCGGCGACCTTCCCGAAGATCGTCCCGGTGATGACGATGCCGCCGTGCTCGTTCTTGAGCGCCATGGTGGGTTTCGGTTTGTTTCGGCCGGAATCACCGCACGAACGGGTGCCGACACGGGCACCGACCCGCTCGACTTCTTTACGCCGAAATCGGCCGTGCTGCTCCGCTCAGAAGTCTGGCCAGCGGTCGAGGCAAGCGGATCTTGGGTGGGGCAACTGTGGGTGCGTACCGACGATCGCGGGGCCGTACCCTTTCACGCCCAGTTTCATGCTGAACCTGCAGTGCATGTTGCGGGGCCCGCCGAGAGCACACCTGAGCATCCAGCCGAACAGCAGCAAGTGCAACACCAAGAACAGGACGATCCGACGTTGTTGATGTTTGCCTCTGTTGTGCTGACTCCGCTTGAACGAGCGAACGACGGCGCTACGCACGCGGTCGACGACCACCTCGGCGTCGACCCGGTGACGTTGTTGGACAACGGCGCAGCGCTGAAGCGTCGCATCGAACGGGCCATTGCGAAGAGTGTTAGCAACCGCACCAAAGTTGCGTTGGCGTTGATCGAATTCGATCGCCCGCCTGCACCCGAGGATCTTGACGAGATCGCCCAGCAGACGGCGGGTCGGTTGTCGCTTGCGTGTCGACACGACGAGATACCAGCCCGAATCGACGACTGCACGTTCGCCGTGCTGTCACAACGCATGGGCGACGCCATCGATATCGAACATTTGACGTCGCGGATCGCCGATGAACTCGCCGGGCCATTTCATGTCGGCGCGGCAAACAATGACGTGGCGGGCCGAGAAGTGGCGGTCGAGTTCAGCCTGGGTCTCGCCTACAGCGAAGATGCTGGATTGACCGCTGACGAGCTGTTCACCAACGCCGATGTTGGTCTTAATCGGGCTCGAAGTCGAGGGCGGGTTCGCACCGCAATCGTCGGCGAACAACACCTGGCAAAGTTGTTCCAGCGTCGAGCGGTCGAAGCAGAATTTCGCGAGGCGTTGTCGAGCGAACAAATCGACAACGCCTATCAACTGCTGCAACCCGGGTCGCCATCAGACGGCACCCATCGATTCGAAGCGTTGGTTCGGTGGACAAGTCCGACAATCGGCCAGGTTATCGCCGCAGACGTCGTAGCGATGGCAGCCGATCTCGGCTTGGCTACCGCTGTTGGTCACCGGGTCATCGACCGGGCTCTCGACTTTGCCTCGACACAGCAGCGATTGACCCGTCAGCAGATCGAAGTGAACATCAACGTCGACTTGGCCCAGCTAGGCGAACGCGGGTTTGTCTCTCGTCTCGATGCGCTGCTGCGCCTCTACAACGTGCCCGCCGCGCGGGTTGGTATCGAAATCCCCCAGGCGATTCTGCTGGCACCCAATGACGTCATAGAAACCGTGCTGCCCCAACTGCGCGATGTTGGTGTTCGCGTGATCGTTGATGAGGCGACCAGCCGAGTGTTTCGCGGGCCGCTTGCGTCGGTCGATGAGATCAAGGTCGAGCGTCGCCTCATCGAAGGTGTCGGGCGAGATCCGGCCGATACCGCTCAGGTCGCCTCAATCCTCACCCGAGCTCACGAGTACCGCCTCGGGGTCACAGCGGTCGGTGTCGCAACCGGCCGGCAGCTCGACCTGTTGTCCGACCTTGGGTTCGATTGGTTGCAAGGATTCCTCATCAACAGACCGCAACCCGGCAACGAAATCGTCATTGCTTCCCGAGAGGTTCGTGACGGCAGCGCCGGCGGCTCGTCGGACGTCACCGGCGCGGCCTAAGCCGATGCAGGTAGCCTCGCCTACGTGCCCGGTCGCAGTCCCGACTTCGTAAGCAGGTTTTCGTGAGTCCTGAAAGCGATACCACATCTGAGTTTTCGGTGGTGGTGTTCGATCTCGGGAACGTGCTTATCCCGTGGAGTATCCGGTCGTTGTATGACCAGCTCATCGACGACCCGGTCGAGCTCGACTACTTCCTCGGCAACGTGCTTACCAGCGACGTCAACCGCCGACTCGATAGCGGTGTACCCCTTGGCGAAGTCACCGCCGATCTCATCGCGAAGCATCCGGAGTACGCCGAGCTCATCGATGCCTTTCGCACCCGATGGAGCGAAACCGTCGGCGAACCAATCGGTGGCTCGGTCGAACTGCTTCGGGCGCTCCTCGACAGCGGGGTCAGGTGCGTCGCACTGACGAACTTTGGACGCGACACGTTCGACAGCGTGAAGCCCAGGTACCCGTTTCTGGCGTGGTTCGAAGGCATCGTGGTGTCGGGCTACGAACGAGTCACCAAGCCGGATGCTCGGCTCTATGAGATCCTTTGCGAGCGGTATGGGTTTGTCCCATCAGAGGCGTTCTTTATCGACGACTCTCCGGCGAACATCGGTGCCGCTGCAGCTCTCGGGTTCGGCACCCACCTCTTTACCGACCCAGAGGCATTGGCCGCCGACCTTCGGTCGCGGCGACTCCTCAATTGATCTGCTGATCTGCTGATCTGCTGATCCGTACTTCATTCCATCCACGGAAGCTTCTTGCGAACGTGGGCATGGAAGTGGTCAGGAATCTGGCGCATGTTGTCGTCGATGAACCACTTTTCTTCGCCGAAGAGTTTGTCACCTACCAGCGCAAGCTGGTTCAACATGTGTTGGTGATCGTCGATTGGCGGGGTAATCCCGTGCGACCGCCAGACCACCATCGGCACTGAACACGATTCGCATTCGGCTATCCAGCAGCGGTCGTCTTCGTGGAACCACTCGGTGAGTCGAGCTGCCTCGCAGAGCTCGCACGAATCCATCGCCATCTTGACTGTCGCTTCCTTGTCGCGGTCGGGTGGACTTCACGTAAACAGTGCATCCACCCGTTGTTGGAGCCATCTTGACATTCTTTCTTTCGTGAGCGAGACCTTCCCCCCTCTGCGCGCGATCGACCGTGCAGCAATGCGCGTGGTGATTCCGGTGCTTGACCGCTTCGCAACCCAGCCACTTGGTGTTGTCGAGGAAGGGATAGAGATACGCCTCGGCCCCGCCTCGCCAACCGGTGAGATCGCGCCAGACTTCGTGGTGAAACATCCGGCGGTGTGGCGTGCGATTGGGCGCGGCGGAATGAGCTCGCTCGGACGAACCTATGAGGACGGCTGGTGGACAACAAGCGATCTCGATGGCGTCATTTCGTTCTTTGTCTCGCTGCTATCTGTGCTTCCGTCGACGCCCAACGTCGATCCCATTACCCGCCGGATGCGTCCCCAACGCGACGCCTGGACCGGGCTGGGGTTTGACGATCCGGCGGTGCTCGGGCACATCTTTGACAAAACCATGTTCCACGGCACTGGCCGGTTTTTGCAGCCTGAAACCGACCTCTACCTTGCGTCGCTGGCCCGGTTTAGTCAGATCTGTGAGGAGCTTGAACTCACTAGCGATTCGCACCTCTGCGAGATCGGCACCGGTTGGGGTGCCTTCGCGCTCTACGCCGCAAGAACGCGCGGGTGTCGTGTCTTGTCCGTCACGACGTCGCCGGTCGAGGCAAATTTCGCGACGAAGCGACTGACCAATGCCGGTCTCGCCGACCGGGTCGAGGTGCGCCTCGGCGGACCGACCTCGGTTACCGGAACGTTCGATGCGGTGGTGTCGATCGACCCCGAACAGCGGCGCATCGGTTCGCATCCCTCACTACCCGTAACCTTCGATCGCTTACTTAGCCCGACTGGCATTGGATTGCTGCAAACCCATGTGGTCGAAAGCGACTCCATCGGCCGAGCCTTTTCCTCTGGCCCCTATCGTGAGACGCTCGCTGCAATCTCCGCGTCAACCGAGAGTCTGCGAACCGCTGTGGTCTCGAAAACCGAACTGATCGACGACGACGACCGAACCCTCGAAGCCAGAATCGCAAACCTTCTTGCGAGCGAAAGCGATTTGGAACGAGCAGGGTTCCCATCAGCGGTGTTCCGTTCGCGGATGTTCTCGCTTGTGCGCGACCGGGTGTTGGTCGGACGTTTCGGTATCCGGGCGATGCAGCTGACGTTCGCCAATCGATCTCGATCGATCAGTTAGCCTCGCACCGCTCGTCCCGGTCGAGTTGGGGTCCGAGTTCGCTGCTGATGGTTACGGGCAACATACACACAGTGATCTGCCCATCTTCGGCAATCTCGATCCGAGCGATCGCCGAATCGGCATCCGCAGTTTCAGCGACGGGCCACAAGAAATGACCCAGGCTCCAGAACACCGGTCGGGCGTCGACGACGGCGAACGACTGAAGCCGGTGGGGTCCGTGTCCGAAGACAACGTCGGCTCCGGCGTCAAAAAGGGTGTCGGCGTAGTCGCGGTCGCGCTGCTCAGGGTCACGATCGAGCGGGCGGCCCCAGTGCACGGTCACTACCACAAGATCGGCGGCTTCGGCGGCTGTCTCGATGGCGGTGGTTACTCGTCGCGTGCGTTCGACCGGTGCCGTGCCAGACAGTCTCGGGGTAGCGAACATGCCACCGATGGCCGTGACGCCGATGACCGCTACCCGCCAGCCGTCAAACTCGACGATTGCGGCGTCGTACGCCTCGCTCAAGTTTGCGCCGGCGCCGACGACGGCCAGGCCACTCGAGGCAAGATCGGCGACATTGTCGAGTAGCGCTTCGCGCCCCCGGTCGATCGAGCGATCGTTGGCCACTGACACCACATCGATCCCCGATGCGGCGAGGTCTGGCACGAGCGAAGCGTCGCAGATCGGCCGAGCAGCTCCGGCAGCGGAACCATCACTTTCATTGACTGAAAGTGCACACTCGAAATTGGCGATGGTTAGGCCATCGTTGATGAACAGGTCACGAACTTCCGACAGCAGCAGGCCATCAGCATTCGCAACAGCAGGGTGGGCGACCACGTCGCCTACCGCATGAATGGTCGTTGCCTGCAGCTTGTCGGGAAGACCGTCGGGGAACGAAACCAATCGGGCCCGAATCGACGGATCGACGATGGTGACGCCAGGCGAATCAGCAGCCGAGCAGGCTGCGGCAACAAACAGAAGTAGTGCTACCGCAACCTTCACAAGTGTCGTTACTGGAGGCAGGTGTTCGCGTCGTTGAAGAACCCCACCTGGAATGCCCGTGAGCGTTCGAAGAGGTCGGCTTCGTTGCTGCGGTCGCTGCCCGCAGCAGGATGGCGGAAGCGCAACATAGTTGCAAGGCCTTCGTCGAGGTCGCCGGGCGACATTTGCAACGGCACCGACGAGCTCGTGTTGAGCGGATCGGGCACGAACAACTGGCCGGAGTTCACCGCGGCGCTCCAGGCTCCAGCGAGGCAGTCAGCGGCGATCTCGAGCGCTTCGCCGGTACCCGTGTAGCCAACCAGGTCGATGATTGCATGGCCGTACTCGTGGGCGAACAGCTGCGATACGGCGAAGTCGCCAATCTCGTCGTGGATCTTTACCAAGCTGTCGGCGTCCCAACTGATCGATGTGGTGGCCGGGCAGTAGAAAATGATGCCATGGCTTCGAGACGATGTCCCGGGACAACTCGGTACGCCGTCGAGCGATGAGCGGAACTCGTCGAGGCCGAGCTGTTCTTCGCCCAGCTGATCGACGAGCACTTCGCTGTAGTACTCGTTGAGAGCGTTGATGACCACGTCGACGGCGATGTCGTAGCTCAAGTTGCCCGAGTCCTCGTCGTCGGCGGTGAAGCTCAACGGGGTGATGCGTGGCTTGTCGGTGCTGCTCTCGTTGTAACTTGCGCAATAGTCAGCGCCGCTGATGAGTCCGTCTTCGAACGAGCCGATGCGGTCAAAGGCCGAGCCGTGGGCGCCCTGTTGTGTGGGGTCGGTGCCCGGCGGGTCGCGGAGCAAGAGGAATCCGGCCACCGCTCCATCGAGTTCGGCGTCGTTAAACGGACTGAGCAGCGGACTTTTGTCGTCTTGGACGTTTTTGACCCAAGCGCCGGCAAAGCAGTCGGCCTGCAGCTCCTTGAAAATTGTTGTGCGACCCTGCACCTGAGCACGAACGGGGCCCTGGATGGCATGGCCCCACTCGTGGGCCAACACAACGCCGACGGCAGCGCGACCAAAGTTCGCCTGTAATTTCGGAAAGAGGAAGTGCTCGTCCCAGGTCACGTAGTCGCCCGCCGGACAGTAGATCGCGTTGTTGGCGAGAATGTTGGGCGACAGGCGCTGTCCACAACTCAGGTTGCGGTCGGGGTTGGTGGGGTTGAAGGCGAAGTACTCGGGTTCGCTGTACCTACCGCCATAGGTGGCGGGGTATTGCGTCTCCCAGTAGGTGCTGACATCGACGGCGAGATCGGCCGTGTACTGCCGGAGGGCGGCGCGGTCGCTGGCTGATAGATCGTCGGCGGTCACCGCGTTGGTGCCAACGAGATCGGTTCGTTCCGCCGTTGTTCCGCCGCCACCGCCGCCTCCGCCAGGAAGGCCGCCTCCTGCGAACATGATGATGAGGACGATCACAATGCCGATGAGGCCCATAGCGCCGCCGCAGCCACCTTTGGGTAGGCCGCCACCGGTCGACGTGCCGCCGGTGGGAAATCCGGTGCCGCCAGTGCGAGGCCGGGGGGTTCGACGGCCGCCAGAACGCGACCGTCCGCTGGTTCCTCGTGAAGTGCCGCGGGATGTTCCGCCGCCTGTACGTCCTAGACGCATGATGCTCTCTCCTGAAATCTTTACTGGCCCGGGGGGATCGATTCAGGGGCCGATTGCAGGTTAGCCGTTGTTCAGGGCACCTCGTCAGGCGGCGTGAGTTCGCAGCTCGAGTAACGATTCCACAGCGCTAGCGGGTGCGGGCCTCGCCAGACCAAAGCCTTGACCTCGACGGCAACCCATATCGACCAGCTTGTGATGGTGACTTGTTTCCTCGATACCTTCGGCGACGACGTCGAGGTCGAGCGCTTCTGCGAGCCGGATGATCGACAGCACGATGGCTTCATCGGTTGGGTCGGTGTCGAGGTGGCGAATGAATGCCTGGTCGATCTTGAGGATGTCGACGGGAAAACGTTTGAGGTAGGCCAGCGAACTGAAGCCGGTTCCAAAGTCGTCGACGGCCAGACGGACACCGGTGCTGCGGAGTTCGTTGAGGAGTCGCATCGATTCATCGACGTCGGCCATCAAGGCGGTCTCGGTGATTTCCAGACACAACAACTCGGCGGGCAAGCCGGTCTCTTCGAGAACGTCTGCAACCTCTGCAACGATGGACTCTTGTTCAAGCTGGCGAGCGGACAGGTTGACGCGAATCGTCAACGGCTCCGCTCGTCGGGCATTCCACTCCGCGCCTTGTCGACAGGCTTCACGCAACACGAACGAGCCAATGTCGCCTACAAGGCCAGTGTCCTCGGCGATGTCGATGAACAATCCGGCCGTTAACACGCCATCTTCGGGGTGGTTCCAGCGAATCAATGATTCGGCACCGACAATCACGTTGTTCACTAGGTCGTACTCGGGCTGGTAGTAGACCTCGAGTTCGTTGTTGGCTATGGCTCGACGAAGTTGTCCTTCGGTCTCAATGCGGTTGGCGACCGCCTCGCGGCTTTGTTCGTCAAAGATCTCGTAGCGGTTCCGGCCTTTGTTTTTTGCTTCGTACATGGCCGCATCGGCATGGCTGAGGACATCTTCGGTCTTGCGGTCGGCGGGGTTCGGAAACGCAATGCCAACGCTGCCGGTTACGTACACCTCGTGGACGCCGGTCTTGATCGGATCCTTGACGAGATCGATGATGCGCTGAGCGACCGCGACCGCCTCTAGCTCGCCGACGGGTCCGCGGATCAGTACGACGAATTCGTCGCCGCCGAGGCGGCTGACGAGGTCGCCATCGCGAACTGCCAGCTGCAGACGGTCGGCAATGGTGCGCAGAATCTCGTCGCCGACGCTGTGGCCAAGCGAGTCGTTGACCACTTTGAATCTGTCGAGATCGATCATGAGGACTGCAGCGTCGTTTGGGTGGGCCGGATTTCCGACACAACCGGTCAGTTCATCGACCAGAACTCGTCGATTGCAAAGGCCGGTCAGCTCGTCGTGGTTCGCCTGAAACTCAAGACGTTCCCGGTTGCGGCGAGCGTGGGTGATGTCCTCGACATACGACAGGACGTTTTCTGCCATGCCGGCAGGCGCCGGAATTTGGACCGAGTTGACCCGTCCCCAAACCGTTCGGTGGTCTGGTCGGGTAAAGGCGAGCTCTCCTTTGAAACCGTCGACAGCGTCGGCGAGCCAGGTTTGGCTCGACTCCACGTAGTCCGCCAGCTCTCCGTTGAGGAGAGAGTCGGCCTCGACCCCGAGAAATTTCGCGAAGGCCGGGTTCGAGGCGACGATGTTGTGGTTCTCGTCGGTGAGCAGGATGCCGACCGGCGCTTGAGAGAACGATGAGCTGAGGTAACGCTCGGCTTCGATTCGCGCGTCGAGTTGTCCAACGAGTGCAGCGATAGTTTCTAGCGCTCGGATCTCGAGCTCATGCCAGGCGGCACCTGGGAGCCGTTCAAAGACCAACGCGCCTGAGGTAGCACCGCCCGTCACCAGCGGCACGAGGAGGAACGATCCTGCCGGGAGTTGTGCCTCATCGAAGAGGTCGGCGCTGTTGAACAGGTGACCGACCGGTTCGGTCAGCTGCACGACTTCAGCGAGGCCGATGTCGGGGCGGACGTTGAGTTCGCGGGGCCGGAGGCCCAAACCGTCGACTTGGTCGCCCGACCAGGCCTCGGTGACGGTCACTCGATCGCCTTCAAGTTCGTAGCGCCACCGCATGACCCTGCGCACGTCGAAGAATTCGCCAAGTTGTGCGAGAGCGGCCTCGGTGCTGGCCCGTCCTTGGTCGGGTGTGATTTCGATGAGCTGGGTCGCGACCTGGCGGACGAGGTCTTCGACGCTGAGCCGTTGCCGGCTTCCTGCCTCGACGGTTGCCCGAGTTCGAAGTTGGGTGACGATGTTTCCAAAGGTGGAGAGCGAGGTGAGTTCGTCGGGTCGCCATGATCGTCCGGCCGGGCGAACCGCGACGAGCGTTGCGACCTGGTGTCGTCCAACAGTTATCGGGGCGACGGCCACCTCGTCGTCGTTGGCCGTGTCGGGGAGTTCGCTCGCCAAGTCGAGTTCGGAGGCCGTACCGGTTTCGGCGGACAACGAACGGAAGAGTCTTTGTAGGGTCGCAGTATCGAGGGGGGTGCGAAGCGAGGAACCCTGCGCGTCGTTGTATCCCGGCGCGGTCCATTCCACCTCGACGGTCGATGACTTGGTTCTTGCCGATGTTGTTCGGAGTTGCAGGCGTGTCGCTTCGAGAAGTCGACCAAGGCGTCCCATGGCCCGGCGAATGTCTTCTTCGACTTGTTCCCACCTGGTATCGAGGACCTCGGCGCTGAGTGTTTGGAGGAGTTCGTTGAGACGGGTGGTGCGACGGAGCCTCTGTTCGGCAGCACGCTGGCCGGTGAGGTTGGTGATGTGGAGCGCAAACAACGTCCGCTGCTGGTTGGCAACGGGAAGTGAACCGTGGGGGACTGCTTGCATCGTGAGACGTCGCCATTGGTGACCAGACGAAGACTCGGTGGTTACTTCGATGTCGAGAACGTCTCGCTCGCCCCGCAGCAACTCACTGAGAGCGGTGAGGTCTGCTGGTTTCAGGTCCTTGAGGTTGGCGAAGATCGGCTTTCCTACAGCCTGGCCGACGGTGCAGTCGAGCTGTTTCGCCGCTGCAGGATTTGCCGTGAGAATGCGGAGATTTTCGTTGAAAAGCAAGACAGGATGTGGCGAGCCTCGGAACGAAGCGCGTACCAAGGCAAGGAGATCTGCGGCAGGAGGCACAGGTGGTCCGCTTGGGCCAGGGCTGCCAGTGGAACCCGGAGATGCGGTAAGAGAGGTAGGAGAGGTAGGAGTCGCCATGTCTCTTACACAATCGGCAGAGTTCGCTCTCGAACTGAGCGAGTTCTCATTCGTTACATTGCGTAGGCAAGCGCGAGCAGGCACGAGCGGCAGGAGAGAGAACATGGAAGCAGAGAACAGGGAAGATGAACCGACCGGCCTGGCGGAGGGGTTGTTGCCCAGAGCTGACGGAACTGCCGGCTGCTGGTGGGCGGGCGACGGCGATGTGTTGTACCGCGAGTATCACGATGTTGAGTGGGGTCGGCCGACCACGGGCGACATTGCGCTCTTTGAGAAGGTGTGCCTTGAGGGTTTCCAGGCCGGATTGAGCTGGCTGACGATCCTGCGTAAACGCGAGAACTTCCGCGAGGCCTTTGCCGGGTTTGACCCGGTGATCGTTGCGGGGTTTACCGCACGCGATGTCGAACGGTTGGTGCAGAACGCCGGCATCATCCGCCACCGGGGCAAGATCGAAGCAACGATCAACAACGCTCAGCGAGCCATCGAGATGCTTGAGGAGTACCCAAGCCTGGGCGCGTACTTTTGGTCGTTTGAACCAACGGTTGCCGACCGGCCAACGGTGGTCGATTTTGCCGCAGCGTCGTTGCTGACGACCTCACCGGAGTCGATTGCGTTGAGTCGAGACCTGAAGTCTCGTGGGTGGAAATTTGTTGGACCGACCACGATGTATGCGCTGATGCAAGCGATGGGTTTGGTGAATGATCATCTCGAGGGTTGCTCGGCGAGGTCCGAGGTCGAGGCCGAGCGCTCGGCGTTGGTCCGGCCTAGCTAAAAACTTTTCTCAAACTGGTTGTTCTCGCGACTACGGCGGATAACGTTTCGTCGTCGAACGCGCTTCGACTCTCATCAGGTGTAGGGCGGAGAACCCACCACCGGAAGTGACAATGGCTGTTCTCGAGCCCTCGAATCCCGAGCTCGTACAACGTCGGAAAAATCCACCAACCGATCTGCTCGACCTTTACCGGCTCGAGCAGTTCGAGCACGGCGTCGACGCCCGGACATATCCGGGCCTCGCGACACTTGCGCCTACGTGGTACGCCACGAAAGGCAAACGTATCTTTGATGTCGTCGTCGGTGTGATTCTGGCAATTGTGATGATGCCGTTGTTGGCGTTGGCCGCACTGGTTGTTGTGCTGTCTATTGGCCGCCCACTCTTTTACCGCCAGCTTCGTGTGGGGGAGAACGGTCGACCATTCCGCATTATCAAATACCGCACTATGCGTCCCGAGCCCATCATCGACCTCACCGACGGCAAGGCGGTGGGACTTGTTGTTGACGTCGAGCCTCGCACGACGTTTGGTAGTCGGTTGTTGCGTTCGTTGAGCCTCGATGAGCTACCGCAGATCTTTAATGTGATCCGCGGGGAGATGAGCCTTGTGGGTCCGCGGCCTGAGGTCTGGGGCATTGCTGCTCACGAAGGGCTTATCCAGCATCCGCGTAATCAGGTCAAGCCTGGTATGACGGGCTTGTGGCAAATTTCACCGGAGCGTCGGGGCGACATTATCGATGGTGTAGAACTCGATCTTTCGTATGTGCAGCGGGTGAGTCTTCAAACCGACCTTGCGATTCTTCTGCGCACGCCAATGGCCGTGCTGCGATCCGACACCGAGTAGGGCGCAGGCTGTTTGCCTCAGGCCGTTTCGCTTCGAAGGTCGGTAAGGCATTCGATTGCGGCAGTTCGGTCGTCCTCGGCGACGAGTAGATGGTCGTGGTGGTAGCCGGCGAGCACGTTGCAGCTGATTCCCCGAGCGGTCAGCGCCGTGGCGAATGCCGCGGTGAGGCCGACGGCTTCCAACGAGCTGTGAACGTCGAGTTGTAGCCAGGCAGCTCGGTAGCCGACCGGCCAGCCGTGGTGTTGTGCTGCGTCCACGGTTACGACCGCAGTGATCCCTTCGTGTTCGGTAATCAGCGCGTCGATTCCTGCTCCGAGAGCTACGGGTTCATCGAGCACGACGTAGGTGTAGACATCGGGGCGGGCCGACACCGTCAGGCTGCGAAGCATGGTGATGAGGTCGGTTTCGCCGGGTGTGGCCGAGTTTGACGACATGATTCCTTATATGTAGTTTCATTATATCTCAGTCAGTTTCAAACCGACTGCAACTTCCTCCCCAATCTAGGCACCCGGCGCCGTCTCTTCGGCGACCACACATTGGGGAGACCGCGTTGGCGGCTTCAGATACCTACGACATTCAGGCCCGACACTTCGATCAACGCGCCCAACGGCTGCGCGAGCTTGCAACGGAGATTCGTGCCTCGGCATCACCGCTCGACAGCTGCTGCGTTTCCCTGCAGGCACGCCACACTCCGGGAATATGGCTTAGCGAAGGCGCCAAGCGATCGCGAGACCGACTCCACGCCGTCCAGGTTCGGGTTGATGACGCCGCGCACCTCTGCGCGCAGACCGCTACACGGCTCGAACGGCTTGCCGCCGATGCAACCCGAGACGCCGCGACGTCACGCCGGCGCGCCGAAGTTGCTCGGCGAAACGAACGGGCCTCATCGCGACCAGTGGCCGACCGATGAGTCGAATCGCCATCGACCTCGATGCGGCCGATCTGATTGTTGCTGCGTACTCCACAACGTCGGACGAGATTTCGTCGGTGCGCCGAAGCCTCGTTCTGCCCTGGCTTCATGCAACCCGTGAGTTGGGCCCCGACCTAGCTCCCGTGTCCGATCTGCTTCGCTTGATTGACGAAGAGTTGCGCTTTGGCGGTGACGACCTTCGTTGGCGAATTGCCTACATCCGCGAGCGCTACGCAACAGCATTGCTGGTCAATGGTCGACGCCCTGGCCGTCTTGTTGTTGGTGCGCTACCGCCGCGTCCTTCAACGCTGCGCGTCCGGCCCACCGCTTCGCTGCTCGACGAACTGGCCGTGGTGACGGACCTTCAGCGGCAGCAGCGGTTGCTCGAAGAGCTGATGGTGCGCGCAGTCGCCGACGCTGCCGTTGCTGGGTGGGTCATCGACGTGCTCGAGACAGCGGGGCTCGACCGTCTCGTCGCCACCGCAATCGCTGGTAGCGACGACATCGCCGCTGCGTTGCTGCCGCTGCAACTTTTGGTTTCTTTCGCTATCGAACACGACCCGACCGTTGTGCACGACGTGGTGGTCGGCGAGCAGCCAGCGGATCTACTTCGCGTCGTCGCGCTACTTGGTGGCGGCGCCTACGACGCCGCCACCGTTGCGGTGGCCCTCGACTGGATGGGGCCTCTTATCGCCGACGAAAGCTTCCGATGGCGATACCAAGGACTTCTTCTCTCTGGCTTTCCCGCAGGCGACTCCGATACGCAGGCGCAGGCGGCCAAGACCTGGCTCTTGTCGTTTGAGAACCCAGCGCTGTCGATCCTCGAACGACCAAACCTGTTTGGTTCGCTCGAACGGCAAAACGCAGAAGCCTTTGCGTTACTTACGATGGCCGGAACGCTCAAGAGTTTCCTTAACCCAACGCTGCACAGCAACGACGCTGTTGCGTTGGCCGACGAACTTCGCCGATGGAACGAAACCATCGCACGGCTGGTCGGCCTGGTGCCAGAAAGGCTCGGCGACCTCCACGAGACGGCCTCGTTGGTGAGCCCAGGTGGTCTTGCGGGGGCCGAGCTAACGAATGCCCTACAGGCGAGTTTGGCGTTACTCGCCGAGCTTCGTGACCTTGCGCCCACAGCGCAGATCAATGCTGACCCAGTTCGCGAGGCGGCCGCATGGTTGTTGGCTTGGCACTTCGAAGACCTTGCGTCTGGTTCGTGGCCTCTAGAGGGGTCGACGGCGCTATTTGCCAGGTGGATGGCCGAAAGCGATGCGGCGCTGATGGCACTGGTAGCCGGCGCCGGCTCGTTCTTTGCAGGAACCTTGCCGCGTGTTGTCGCCGACTTTGTTGCTAACCCTGACCTCCCCGTCGCCCGTTCTGCCGCCCGACCGCTCGACCATATGGGGACAACCATGCAGTTCCTAGCGATGGCCCTGACCGGTGTTTCTGTGGATGAGCAGTCCTATAGCAGCTGGTCATCGGTGCTTGATCTTGCGTGGGCCGCAGTACTGACCGTCGCACCTGCGGCTGTCCTTCCGGGCTCGAGTGCATCAATTCGTGTTTTGCGAATGTTGCTATCGAAGTTCGCCTCGCAAGGCTACGACGTGTTCACGGGTGGTTCCTTCAGCTCCGAACATCGTGAACAGCTCGCACCAGATACGGTCGACGCGCTCCTGGCGGGCTTGTTCTTTACGTTCGATTCGTCGGCAGGTTCGGGTCTTGCCTCGCCGCTGCCGCTCGAACTCGCTGTTTTCGGGTTGTTGCTCGAGCACTACCCCGACGTGTCCGCCTCACCGACGCTCGCTGCGTTTATCGCCAGCGACAACGGTTCGGGAGTACCACCGCAGCTGGTCATCGCGTCGCCGGGCGACGCCAACTACGACGACTTTCTCCGTGCCTTTCACGAAGTAACCACTGCCGAAACCGATTTCGCCCGTGACTACCTCTACCTCTGGCACGAGATCAAGGCCTGGATTATCGGTGAAGTCAACCAGGTCGAACGAGCAACATCATGACTTCCCTCCTCACTACGACACAACAAAACACAACAGGAGATACCACCAATGAGCAACGACATTTTGATCATGAACAAAACCGACATGATCAACCTCAAGAAGGAATTCATGACCCGCAGCACCGAGGTCGAGCAGTTGCAGGCCGCGCTGAACAATCTGCTCCAAGGCACTACCTGGGACGGAAAGCGGGCACGCCAGTTCCGCGAGCTCTGGGCGGCCGAATTTGCACCAAACCTCGCCAAACTCCAAGCAGCGCTTCGCGAGAACGGCGCCTTCATCGGCAAGGAGCGTGCCAACGCGGTGACCGCCATGGACTCGTGACCGTTGCGGTCGTCGCGGCGCGGTGGCGAACGTTCTCGCCTCCGCGTCGCGGGGTGGCCGAGCGATGAGGTTGATCGTTCCCGATGACTCGGACATTCCGCGGCTGTTCGAGGTCCCCGACCCATCGATTTTCACGACGGTTGGTGACCTCGCTGCGGCCGTGGGTGTCACGACCGCACTGGTGGCCATCGATGCACAGACGGTGCGGTCGGACCAGCCGTTGTCGACCTTGCGGCTGTACGAGGGCTCGCGACTAGCAGCGGTCACGTGCACGCCGGTGCCCAGGCGTCGACTGGTCGCGAGTCTTGATGTGCTCGGCGGCCTTGGCGCCGCGATCAGGGTTCCGCTGCGCGTTGGCCGCCACCTCGTCGGAAGCTCCGATGCATGCGACGCAGTGCTCTGTTCGCCCGTCAGCCCGCTGCACGCGCGGCTTGACGTAGCCGAGACCGGCGCACTGCGTATCGAGAGCCTTGGCGAGCAGGAGGTATTTGTCGAAGGGGAGTGCCTTTCCCCCGGAACCCACGACCTGCTGTTCAACGAAACCGTGCGGCTCGGAACTACTCGCCTGGCTGTGCGTCGCCCCCGGGCAGACGCGCCCGCTCACCTCGACTGTTCAGCGTCCTCGTCGACGTCGGCCACTGTTGTCTTCAACCGCATGCCGCGCGCCGAGCCGAGTGTTCCGACGAGGCTTCTCGAAGCGCCCGTTCGGCGGGCGCCCAAGCAGCAGCGTTCGAGGTTTTCGTGGGCTGCGCTGCTCGCTCCACTGGTGATGGGCTGCGCAATGGCGCTGCTTTGGAATCCTCTGTATGCGCTGTTCATGGTGTTGAGCCCAGTAATGACGCTCATGAACTGGTGGGAGGACAAACATCACCATCGCCGAGACGTGCGCAATATCGAGAAAGAATTCGCAGTTGCGGTCGCCGACTACCGGGTAGCGCTACGTCGGTTCGTCGAAATCGAGACGATACGACTCCGGCGCCGCGCCGTTGATCTTTGTGAGCTCCGCCGTCGATGCGAACTACCGAGCGTGCACTTGTGGGAACGTCGGCCGCACCACGACGACTTCCTCGAAGTGATGGTAGGCCGAGCCGACCAGTCGGTCGAGGTGTTGCCCGAAGGCGAAGAGGCTGAACCGGAGATCGTCGACCTGGTGCGCCACGAAGGTGTGCTTCGCGAGGCGCCTCTGGTTCTTGGCCTTGATGGTGGGGTCTCGGTCGGTTGCCTGGGAAGACGTGTGTTGAGCCGCGCGGTGGTTCGAGCGCTCATCGCGCAGGCGGTCGCGCTGCACGGTCCGGGCGATCTTGGTGTCGTCGCCATGTGTGAGCCGTCGGCGATCGACGAGTGGTCGTGGATCTCGCTGCTACCGCACGCCGTTGCTGCAGATGGCAGTGTTTGTGGCGACCTCGCTGGGCTGGTGACGTCGGTGGCCAGTGCGCACCGGATGACCGAGCGGCTCCTTGCCGCCGACACCGGCGGTGCACCGGTGACCTTGGTTGTCGTCGACGGCGATGGGTTTCTTGATGGTAAAGAGGCAGTGGCTCGTGGCTTGAGTAGCGAACCATCAATCGTGCTCGTCGTTATCGCCGATGCCTTTGACTGGTTGCCGGCCGCGACCGAATCGGTGTTACACATCAATGACGTCGACGGCGTGGGGGCGGTCGCCTTCCCCGCCACCTCGTCGGTAGTGCCGTCGGTGATTTTCGACGGCATTTCGACAGCAACTGCGTGGGTGTTTGCGTCGTCGCTTGCTCGGTTCGTCGACCCAGTTCTCGGTGCCAAGGGAGCGAGCATCCCAACCGAGGTCGGATTGGTTGGTCTCCTCGGCGGCCACCGGTCGATGGCGGTGAGCGATATGACGGACCGGGTCTTGGAACGGTGGCGACAGTCGCGTCACCGGCCGAGCTTTTGTGCTCCAATCGGATGGGCAGAACAAGGGCCGCTCGATATCGACTTGGTCGTCGACGGACCACACGCTCTTGTTGCAGGCACAACAGGGTCAGGGAAAAGCGAGCTCCTTCGGTCGATGGTCGCGTCGATGGCGGCGTCGGCTGATGCTGAGCACCTCTCCTTTCTACTCATCGACTACAAGGGAGGTAGCGCGTTCGATGTTTGCGCCGGCTTGCCGCACACCGTGGGTGTGGTGACCGACCTCGACCCGCACCTGAGCGAACGAGCGCTTGTTTGTTTGGAGGCCGAACTTGGCTACCGCGAAAGGATGTTTCGCGCACACCGCGTCGACAGCATTGCTGCGTATCGTCGCTTGCGCTCCGAGCAGCCCTCACTGGAACCACTTGCGCGGCTGGTCGTCGTCATCGATGAGTTCGCCACGCTGGTGTCTGAGCTTCCCGAATTTGTCGACGCCCTAGTCAGCGTGGCGCAGCGAGGTCGAAGCCTTGGCGTGCACCTGGTGTTGGCGACCCAACGGCCAAGTGGCGCACTAAGCGAGAACATTCGTACCAACACCAACCTCCGGATTGCGCTTCGGGTACTGAACGTTGCCGATTCAAACGATGTCATTGGGTCGGGTGAAGCATCGTTGATCGGCCGCGACCTTCCTGGCCGAGCGTGCGTTCGGCTCGGGCCCGAGGCTCCGTTGCTGTTCCAGTCGGCTCTCGCCACCGGTACTGTCGCTGGCGCTCGCTCGAAGCTGGTACGCCGCCTGCAGCTTGGCGGCGTCGCCGTTGATGGCGGTGTGCTTGGGGGGCAGGCGCTGGGGGAGTTGTCGGCCAGCGGTTTGCCCGAGACCGCCGACGCACCGACGGATCTTGAGTTGTTACTGGAATCGATCACCGAGGCGCATCGTCAGACTGGCGTTGGTCTTCCCCGATGTCCCTGGCCTGCGCCATTGCCGTTGTCGCAAACCCTTGGCGAGTTGTGTGACCCGAGCGAGGATGCTGGAGATTCGCCCGTTGTTCGGTTCGGGCTGCTCGATGAACCTCACGAGCAAAGGACTCGACCGGCCGCCTGGACGATGTGTTCCGGCAACCTTTTTGTCGCTGGAGCAGCCAAGAGTGGCGTGACAACAACGCTGCGAACTCTGACGGTGTCGGCGTGCCGTGAGCTGAGCCCCGATACGTTATGGGTGTATGTGCTCGATCTCGGGCGTGGATCGTTCAACGACCTCGAGGTTCTTCCGCACGTTGGTGCGGTTGTCGGTCCTGGCGAACATGAGCGTCAGCATCGACTCCTTGCACAGATGGTCCGCCTGATTCGGGATCGACAGGAAGGGCCCTTGGAGCGCCAAGCCAGCGTGTTGTTCGTTCTCGATGGGCTCGAAGCGTTCAGGCGAGACAACGACGACTCTTACGATCTGCTCGATCTGCTCGATACGGTATATCTCGACGGCCCGTCGGTCGGTGTCTACACCTTGCTGGGTGCCTCCTCGCCCGCTGCGCTTCGCAATCTTGAAGCCACCACCGCTTGCAAAGTGTTCCTCCGTCTCAGCGACCGACACGACCTTCGCGATATCGGGGTCACTGGTGCGGTGCAGCCCGATCCTCCGCCGGGCCGTGGATATCTTGGTCCCCACGGTCTCAGCGTGCAGGTCGCAACGGTTGGCAACGCAGAGCTTTGCCAAGCACGGGATTGGAAAACCTCTATCGCGCAGCCGCCCGGGGTCGGCGTGCTCCCGACCCTGCTTGGGGTGGAAGATGTTGTCGGCCGGGCAGTCATCACCAACGAATCGCTGTATCTGCCGGTGGGGCAGCGGTCGAGCGATCTGAGCGTCGCAGGATTTACGCTTCGGCCAGGCGAACATGCACTCATCACTGGCCCTGCACGATCGGGAAAGTCCTCGGTGGCCCGGGCAATCGCACGTGCCGCAGCGTCGCTTCAGCCACAAGTCGAGGTGCGTTGGGTTGGCGCAACGAGTCCCGTTCCCGGCGTCGCCGCCCTGCACGCCGCTGAACTCGACGACCTTGTCGGTGACTTCAGCCCAGGTTCGGCGGGTGCTCAGCAGATGTTGGTAGTCGTTGATGACGCCGGACTCCAGCCCGATCACCGGTTCTTCTCTGAAGTGTTTGCACAGCGGGACGGTCGGGTGCATGTGCTTGCCGTGGGGCGAAACGACCGGCTTCGATCTGCATACGGTCATTGGACAAACGAGTTTCGCCACGGCCGTCGCGGACTCTTCTTGTGGCCCGACGTGTTGGACGGCGATCTGGTGGGGGTCGATCTGCCGAACCGGATGAACTCGGCCCAACAACGAAGCAGCGGACCGCAACCGCCGGGTAGATCGGTGTTGGTCGACGACGGTCGAGTCATAGGCCTAGTGCAGGCCGCAACCGAACTCGATGGCTAGCCGTCGTCGTTTCGTTCTCGAAGGAAATTCTCGACCTCCGCGGCAAGATCGACGCTGAGATCCAGTGCGCCGCTTTCGTCGAAGTTCGCTTCGAGTTCGCTGACATACGCCGAGACCTCAGGGTCGCCGACGACAGCGGCGTCGACCATCGACTGCCAGCCCGTCACCTCGTTGTTGAGACCCGCCGATTCGGTAGGAATGCCGGTGACTTGTTCGAGGCGGTGGAGTAGCGCTTGTGTTGCCTTTGGGCTTGGTTCGCCCATCACGTAATGGGGGATTGATACCCGCAACGAGATCACCGGCAAGCCGGCTGCGTCGATCGCGTCGTGCAGCACGCCCATGACGCCACTGGGCCCTTCATAGCTTGGTCGCCCAAGCCCGAGGCGAAGGGCGAGTTCTGCATCGGTGGCGCTGCCAACGACTTCGATGGGACGAGTGTGGGGGACGACGCCGGGAGACGCGCCGAGTGTGACGAAGAGTTCGGCGCCGGTTTGTTTGCCGATCTCGACGATCTGGGTCGCAAAGGTTCTCCACCTCAGGTGTGGTTCGACACCGCTGATCGTGAGCGCATCGCGATCGACTCCTGAGCGAAGTGCGTAGCACCGAGTGTCGGGCCAATCGATCACCCGTTTCCCGTCGACCAGGCGGACTTGTGGCCGTTGCTGCTGGAAGTCGAAGAAGGTTTCGGGGTCGATGATGGCCAACTCGGTGGGGTTGTACTGCTTGTGGAGCCAGTCGATGGCGGCGGTGGCTGCGCCGCCGGCATTGAAGTAGCCGTCAAAGGCGGCCACCACAATTGGGCGGCGAGACGAATTGGCTGCGTCAGAGGTCCAGTCGAGTTCACTCACTCCCGCACCCTACCGAAATCTGGCGCGCCGATCATGAGCGGCCCTAAAGGGCGTCTCGTGGCACCCCGTTGCACAAAAACCACGCAAAGTGGTTGATTTGGGTCTGAAAACTTGGGAAAGTGGTAGTCGGTTGTGCGAGGGCGCATCCGGTACAAGTGGTCGCTTCCCGGGTTCCGGAGTGGCATCGCGGGTTGCGAGCTGAAAAGCTTCGATTGTCGATGGCATGGACACGAGGTCGGGAGTCTCTGCTTATCCGACAGAAAGAGGCGATCCCGTGGCACGTGTAGACACGCAGCAGCCAACACTGCAAGCATCGCGGCGAATACTAAGGCAAGCCAGAAAGCCAGCCCCGAAGAGGGCCTTCTGGGTCGCCGTCGTCGTGGCCATGTTGGCGACCACTACGGCCTTGGTCGGTGTTGCGCAACCAAGTTCCGCGCAAGCTTCTGGTAGCAGTGCTGCCTCAGGCAGTGACCTCAGCGGCGATCTGCGCAGCAGCGAACAGATCGACGCCGACGACGCAGCACGGCTTGGCGCAGGTTCTGCAGAAAAAGGGCTCCTCCTCGCGGATCTTGATCTTGCGCCTTTTCAGGCTGGCGTGGACACCGCCGACGGCACAATGGGCATCGAGGTGCTGGGTGCTGACACCACGGCTCTTGCGACCGCGATTGTCGAACTGGGCGGTGCGGTAACGGGTGTAACCGACGGGGTGGCAGTGCATGCTCAGGTGCATCAGTTTCACGTGGGTGACGTTCGCGCGCTGCCCGGTGTCGACGGGATCCTTCCTTCACTCGCCGTGTCTGCGAACAAAGGTTCAGTCAAAGGCGAACACCTAGCAAAGATCGGTGCACCCACCTGGCATGCCGCCGGGGTGAAAGGCAAAGGCATCAAAATCCTCATCATCGATCAGTTCGGCGGCACCACGTGGCAGCAGGCGCAAAAGAAGAAAGATCTGCCGAAGCCGACAAAGACAATCTGCCGGAACAACGGCAAGGCGTGCGATATCTGGACTGTTGCTGGCACCCGTGCCCAGCATGGGGTCGCGGTCGCTGAAATGATTCACGAACTTGCACCTTCGGCGAAGCTGTACCTCGGCTATCAGGGTCGCACAGGCGACCTCGCAGAGATTGTCAACTGGGCCATCAAACAAAAGGTCGACATTATTTCGATGTCGCAGGGCGGCATTGCCTTCACGACACCCGGCGATGGTCGTGGTGCGTGGAACGCCGCCGCTACCAAGGCAGCCAACAAGGGAATTGCCTTCTTCGCCGCAGCCTCGAACCGCGGTGGGGTGCCAGGTGCCAACGATGTGAACGATTTCGGCACCTACTACCGGGCACGTTTCACCGATACCGATGGCGACGGCTTTCACGAGTTCTCACCCAACGACGAGTTCATGGGCTTCTTCTCGTGCGCGAACGGCGTGGTCTCAATGCGGTGGAATGATTTCACGACGACGAAGAACAAGTTCGGCTATTCGGCCACCAACGCGACCGATTACGACCTGTTTGTCTTCGATGAGCCAACTACCGCGAGCCTGATCGGCGGAGGCGTCGATCCGCAGGGCGCAAATGGCCAGTTGCCCTTCGAGTACGCTCGCGGGTCGAACTGCGGGACCGGCGATGTCGACTACCTTTCAGTCGCCCTGCAATCGGCAAACAACGGCACCGATGACATCATCGAAATTGTCGCTGACCAAGGCGCACTCGAATATTGGCAGAATCCCTTCTCGGCGGCGATCCCAATCGTCGATAGTAAAACGGCTGGCGTGATCGGCGTTGGTGCGATCGATCCGGCTCGCGGTGCGGCTATCGCCGGATACAGCGCCCAAGGCCCGACAAATGACAACCGCATGACCCCAAAGATCTCTGGTGCGTCATGCGTCAAGACGGTCGCTTACGGCAGCGAGTGTTTTAACGGTACGAGCGCCGCTACCCCGGCTGTTGCTGGGTTTGCTGCACTGGTGTTGTCGGCTGGTCTCGCAAAGACCCCGGCGCAACTCGAGGCGTTCCTCGCCCGCCACGCGGTCGACCGTGGCTCGGCTGGTGCCGACAGCACGTTTGGTCACGGCGAAGCAATCGCCCCCAGCGTTCCCTGCGGTGGAAAGCTGGCAACCATCGTCGGCACTGCCAAGGCTGACAAGCTCGTTGGCACGAGAGGCGCCGACGTCATCGCCGGACTTGGCGGCAACGACCGTATTTCGGGCCTAGGCGGCAACGACATCCTTTGTGGAAACGGTGGCCGCGACACACTGATCGGTGGCGCTGGCAAGAAGGACATCTGCTACGCCAACGCGATGGGCGTAAAGAAAGACAAAGGTACGTTCAAGCAATGCAAGAAAAAGCGGTAACAGCGTAGGCTTCGTCCATGATCCGGGTCGCTGGTATCCAGCACGACATTGTGTGGGAAGACCCCGAGCAGAACTTTGCCCATCTTGCGCCGCTAATCGCCGAGGCGGCGGTCGGTGCCGACTTGGTCGTGCTCAGCGAAATGTTTGCCACAGGTTTCTCGATGCAGGCGAGCCGGCTTGCCGAGCCAACCACAGGGCCAACAGAGTCGTTTCTTTGGGCTCAAGCTGAGGAGCACGGGATCCTGATAGCGGCATCTCGGCCGGCCATCGACTCGTCGTGTAGTCGGCCGGTGAACCAACTGGTGGTGATCGGTGGCGACGGGCCCATCGGGCGCTACAACAAAACGCATCCGTTCTCCTATGCCGGCGAAGACCAGTTCTACGACGCGGGCGAAGCGCCGGTCACGTTGTCGATCAATGGCGTTTCTCTCACACCGTTCATTTGTTATGACCTTCGTTTCTCGAACGACTTCTGGGATCGCGCCACGTCGACCGATGTCTATCTGGTGGTGGCGAACTGGCCGGCTGCACGTCGAGAGCATTGGTTGACCCTGCTTCGGGCCCGAGCAATCGAGAATCAGGCGTACGTTGTCGGGATCAATCGGGTTGGTGAAGGAGATGGCCTGGTCTATAGCGGCGACAGTCGAATTTTTTCGCCGCTCGGCGATGAACTTGCGGCTGCCGGAGCTGATGAACAGATCCTTCGCGCGCAACTCGACCCAGCGGTTGTCGCCCGCACAAGAGCTGCGTTTCCTTTTCTCGCCGACCGCTAGCGCGAAGTTTCTTCGGCCTTTTCGGTGTTTCCCGGTACTCTCGGTGCATGGGAAAGAAAAAAGATCCACTCTCGAAAGCAGAAGAAGTCGGCCAACAAGTGTTCGAAGTTGTGACTTCTGGGCTCACCGATATCGTCACCAGACTGCAAGAACTGGCTGAAACCATCGAAGAAAAGGTTGAAGAACAGTTCCGCACGGTGGTCGGTACGCCGCCCCCTACAAGCAAGGCTGGCAAGGCACGAGACGTCGTCGACGCCGAGGCGATTGAGACCGACAAGACCGACAAGACCGATAAGACCGACAAGGCTTCCAAGTCGAAGAAGTCGGGCAAGGCAGCAAAATCGAGCAAAACTGCCAAGGTGTCGAAGACCAAGTCTTCAGCCAAGTCGTCCAAGCCCGCCAAGCCCGCCAAGTCAGCCAAGTCAGCCAAGCCAGCCAAGTCCACGAAGGCCGCAACAACGAACAAGAAGTCGGCCAGCAAGAAGTCGGCGAGCAAGAAGTCGGGCTCGAAGTCGTCTGGTGCGAGTAGTGGCCCAACCCGCGACGAACTGTACGAGCAGGCTCGGATCCTCGAGATTCCAGGCCGTTCGGGCATGACGAAGGCCCAACTGCAGGAAGCTGTCACCAACGCATCGAAGTAACGCTTCGTTTCGAACCGGTACTTCAACCGGTCAGCAAATGGCTCTAAGCTCCCCCTAGGGGGAGTTATGGCACGTCAAAGTTCGTCGCGATGCACGGCGAGAGCTGTCTTGCGACCAGTGGTGGCGCTGTGTTTTGCCGTCGGCCTTTCTCTTGGCGGCGCAATGACTGGGTCGCCGGCTTTCGCACAGGCCGAAGAGTGCCCCGATGTCGAATCGATCATCAACGACGCCAACGCCGTTGTTGTGGCGACCGTTGAGGAGGTTCGTGCCGACCCGACCGACGCCGAAACGGGTCTGCTTATCGTCGACATCGTGTCGGTCGAGAAGGGCGGGGCGCAGAAACCCCTAGCGGTGTACTACCCAGGCGAAACCCTGCCCGAGCTCGAGGTTGGCACAGAACTCGATATCGCCTTGATCTATGACCTCGAGACCGGACGTGCCGTGTCGAGTATCCACTGTGCAAAGACCGCGTATTCCTCGGGCGAGTCCCTTGATGGGCGAAACGGCGAAGCCAGCCTTGGCGAGTCGGCGGGCGCCACGGTGGCTGATGCGGTGCGAACCGCCGGGCTCGCAGGCGCCGCGATTATTGCTGCGACCTTTGTTTGGCGGGTGTTTCGGGAATTTCGACCTCGTCTCGCCTGACGGAGGGTGCCGACCTCTGGTGTTTCTGCATCGCCACTAGAGTTGTCTTCGGAGGTCACCCTTGAGAGCTAGTCGTATCGCCGCTTCATTTATCACTGTTCTGATAGTCGCCGTGCTGTCGGTCGCCGTGCTTTGGTCATTTGGTGTGATCAGAATCAACTGGCCATGGCAGAACATCGATCTGAATATCGCGTCGTCAAAGACGGTCGTAGCGCCTGAGGCGCCAGCCCAGATCTACAAGATTGAACCCCTTGCTCTCGATTGCCGAGCACGTATCTCTGCGGTTGTACCGCTCGAGGGCAAAAAAGAGCACGAGCTTGCTGGCCGGGTGTATCGCACCGACACCGTCGAGATGCAGGCGTATGGCGATGTCGATACCTGCGTCAACGCGGCGTTGGTCGAAATTGAAGAATTGCCCGATGGTCGCACCCGGGTCGTCATTCCCGCTGAAGCGATCGAGTTCGTGCGTCCTCGCGTCGACGCCGTCGCGACTCGCGACAGCGTTCGTTTCGACAAGGGACTCATCGGCAAGGTGACCGATGCCTTCCCTTGGGTGAGCGACAACGAAAGTCTTACCCCCAACGCCTATGCCTTCGCACAGACCGTCATCGGTGGGTCCGAATGCATGAGCAGTGCTTACACGGTGACCGAGCAAGTGCTGATCGAGGCATATGCCGAACATGCCCGTGTGACCGGCGCCAATCCTGACCGGGTCGAAGTCGAAGTCGTAGGCACACCGAACTTCGAGCAAAATCCGCCGCTCACCGAACTCGACGGAGCCGAATTCGAAGTGCGCAACGACCTGATCGAGTGCGAAGTCGCCGACGGAGCGACCGACCAGGCTGGTGTGATTATCGCCCAATGAATCGCTAGCCAACCCTGGGGCACCAAAGAAGCCCAGATGGCCTTTCGTTGGATTTCCATTAGTGTTGCAATCGCGCATATGGTCATAGATTATGGCTTTCCCCCCAAGCCCGTTTGAACGCTTCTTACGGAGCGCCTCCGAACAGGAGGCGATGCTTCTCGCCGATGAACTCATTGGTCCCGAACATCTCTTTTTGGCGTTGCTGTGGCCTGAGGCGAGTGTTGGGCCAACGATTACCCGGGCATATGGCGTCACACTTGACCGGGCGAGGGTTGCGATGCACGAGATGGCCGCGTGGGGACTCGTGCCAGCAGCCGGACGGCTGCCAATGGCGGTGTCGGCCGAACGGGCGATCGAGATCGCCGACCGTCGTGCTGGTGATGGTCGCATCGAACACGCCGACATGTTGGTAGGCGTTTTGTCGGTGCGGTCTGTGGTTATTGCGAAACTTTTGGCCAAGTTGCGGGTTTCACCCAGCGATCTTCTTAATGCCGCTGCAACCTCCCTACCGGCTCGGCCGTCGACAGCAGCGTCTGCGCCGCCTTCGTGGTTAGGACGTCGCACGGCTGAGCTGCCGCCGTCTTCGTCGTCTTCGCCGCCGGTGCGAGCGAATCATTTGTCCGAACGAGTTGAGTCGCTTTCGCTACGAGTCGAAGAACTCGTGAAGGCTGTCGAGCGGCTACTTGCCGCACAGCCGTAGCGTCGGTGAAGCAGCCCTAGCGTCGGTGAAGCAGCCCTAGCGTTCTCGCAACAGCAGCACGAACAGAGGCGCCCTTTCGGGGTGCCTCATCGCTGTCCAACCACCGCGACAGGTCTTCGCGGTGCGTTCAGTCGCGCTCGAACACTATTTAAGTTTTCTGGCTGGCATGTCGAAGCCTTGTTGAGCACGGGCAAGCGACACCGCCCGTTATGCACGGGCAGGCGAGAAGGACAACGCATACATGCCAGCAAGCGACCAGATTTCCTACAACGAGGCTGCACATTTGTTGCGACGCGCCGGCTTTGGCGGTTCCAAACGTGAGGCGCGGGCGTTGGTAGGACTCACTCGATCTCAAGCGGTGGCCGCCGTGCTCGACTTCGGCACCGCGACTCCCGCCCGGCCACCAGAAAATCCAAACCTGAGTGAATGGCAGCAAAACCTCGCTGCCCAGGAATGGTGGATTACCGAGATGGCCACGGGTAAACATCCGCTCCGCGAAAAGATGACCCTCTTTTGGCACGGCCATTTCGCAACATCATGGGACAAGGTCGACGACCAGAAGCTCATGAACGACCAGAATCACATCTTGCGCACGATGGGGATGGGCGACTTTGCCGAGATGTGCAAAGCGGTCAGCCTCGGGCCAGCGATGCTCATTTACCTCGACAACGAAACCAACGTGGCGGGCGCTGAGCAGGAGAACTTTGCTCGCGAACTGATGGAGCTGTTTACCATCGGCGTCGGAAACTTCAGCGAAGACGACGTTATCGCTATGGCCAAGGCGTGGACCGGCCACAACACCAAAGGGTTCGTCAACCGTGACGGCCGTTGGGTGTATGACCCGAGCTATGTGTACAACAAGGCCGAGCACGACGGTTCGAACAAGACGCTCTGGGGTATCACCCGGCGATGGAACGGACCCGACACGATCGACGAGCTGGTCCACGGCTCGCAACAAGGTCTAACCGCCCGGTATATCTCGGAAAAGCTCTGGAAGTTTCTTGCAACTGGCACGCCATCGGAAGCTGTCCTCAAGCGCATCTCAAACGCGTTCATCGCGTCGGGGATGCGAGGCAAGGCGTTGGTCAAAGCAATCCTCCTCGAGGACGATTTCTGGGACCCGTCGGCCCGCTACGCACTGGTTCGAAGCCCCGTCGAGTACATCGTTGCGCTGATGAAGGTCACGGGCTGGACCACCGAAGACATCCCGATCCGTTGGTACATGGAACCCATGGGGCAGCTCTTGTTCAACCCGCCGGACGTGGCTGGTTGGGGAACCAACGACTACTGGTTGTCAACGGCAACCGCCTGGGCTCGTTCGCGTTTCGTGACCGAGTGGCAGTGGCGGATTCGGAACACGCCCCTCCTCGAGGGCGTCGAAGACCGGTCGCCGGCCGATGCCGCCAGCTATATCTTCTCGACGTTCAACGTTAGCCAGCCCAGCGCAGCAAGCCGCGCCGCCATCGAAGCCTGGGTGGCCAACGCCCACGCCAATAACCGCGGCTGGTCCATTCAGCCAAACAGCTTTGTTCTCGGAGCCCTGTGCCCCGAGTTCCAGATGGCATAGGGAGTATCCATGTCAAGAAACGAACCAGAGTTGGACGACATTCTCCGCTCGCTCACGGTGCCAAGCATCGGTACAAGCGCGATCGCCCGCAGGCGGTTCCTTCAAGGATCGCTCGCCCTTGGTAGTGCTTCGGCTCTCGGGCCGACGCTGTTTGCCGACGAAGCTGCAGCCCTTGGAGCCGACGATCGCATCCTTGTGTGCATCTACATGGCCGGTGGCAACGATGGCCTCAACACGATTGCCCCACTCGACTCGGGCACGTATTTTGATGCCAGAAAGACCCTGGCTCTTGATGCCACCAGCTCGCACAAGATTGCCAACAACCGCTATCTGCACCCCAGCTTGAGCACCCTCGCCGATCGTTACCGCAATGGCGAAGTCGCCATTGTTGAGGGCGTGGGTTTTCCCGACGACGATCACAGCCACTTCAGCTCGATAAAGACATGGATGTCGGCATCGAGTCAGCACGGCCCCGGATCAAGCGGCTGGTTAGGTCGCTACGCGGAAGACGCCGGCCTTGGTGCGCTTGGCAGCGTCAATGTTGGCGACCGTGGCGTTCCGCTGCTGATGGCCGGACGAAACTCTGTCGCGACTGGCCTGCCAACCGACGGAAACCTCTTTGGGGCCGAGGTGGAAGAAGCGTGGGAGCACGACCTCGTAAACTTCTTCAGCTCGCTTGCCAAACAGGGTGGCCAAGCCTCACCGATGGCCAACGCCTGGGCCGAGCAGCTCGGCACCGCAATCGATGTCGCGAGCAATGTCAGCCCGATCTACGACCAGAACCAGGAGGAGCGGGGTCTTGTGCGAAACATGGGTCTCGCAGCAAACCTGATCAACCTCGACGTCGGCGCACGAGTTATCAGCACCGAGTTCCGTACCTTCGACACCCATGACGACCAGGCAGCGGATCACGCTGCCCGTCTGAAGGAATTCGACGACGCCGTCAACCGGTTCTACCGCAACCTCCGAGCGAAGTTCCAGGACCGTGTCGTGATCATGACCTATTCGGAGTTCGGTCGACGCGTCGCTGCAAATGACTCTCGGGGAACCGACCACGGCACGGCTGGTCCAATGATGATGATTGGCCCGGCGGTGAAAGCCGGTTTCCACGGCTCGCTTCCCTCACTCCGTAACCTCGACGACCGGGGCGACCTCAAACACACCGTCGACTTCCGAGAGGTCTACGCCACGGTTCTCCAGCAGTGGCTTCGGGCGGACGCATCACAGGTCCTCGGCGGATCCTTTCAGACGCTCGACCTGTTCGGCTCGCCCGGCGATGTCACCACGTCGCCTATCAACCCCGGAACCGTGACCTCGCTCGACGGCCTGACCCGTGCCGGTGCAGCTCCAAAGGCGCGGTCTCCGCTCTCGACGACCGAAGTGGTGCAGCAGGTTCGACCCAAGCTGGCTTCTGGTTTCTAATGCCCTAACTGCAGTTCGGCCTGTTGATGTTGTCGGCTCGCCTTGCGAGTTTGCTCAACCGCCACAGGTTGAGAGTTGTCTGTCGATGCCGATGGAACACCGGTGTCTTCTTTCTCGAATAACGCAATCGTCGCGGCAGCACGCGAACGATTCTCGCGGGTGCCTATACGGCTCCTTCTGACGTCCGCGTTCATGCTCGTGACGTTTGTTCCTCTGCTCGTCGGAGGTGGTGTTGGATTCCAGCAGCTACAAGAGGCGCAGCGACGCGATGCATCGCAGCGAATCGAGGCGCTCGCTGCCAATCAGGTAAGCCAGATGTTGGGCGTACTCAGCGTGCAACTGCGGGCCTTCGATGTGGTTGCTGATGATCCGCTTCTGGACGCCACGGTCATTACCGCAAATGAACTTCGTGAAACCATCGACACCTACGGAGATGAATTGGCAACCATGTCGGTCTTCGCCGTCGATGGTTCGCTGCGCGCAGCCAGCGATGGTTCGCTGCTCGAACGGCTCGATCGCTTCGAGTTTCCCGAGATCGCCGATGGCGTACACGCCGGCCGAGTTCGTGTGCGCGACGAACGCCCAGTCCACCAGGTGACGAGCGCGCTCGTCCGAAACGGCGAACTCGCCGGATGGCTCTTGGTCGAGTTCGAGACGGCCGATTTTCGCGACTTCGTGGGCGACTACACCGCTCTCGGCGCCACCGGCGAAACCCTGGTCGTTCAGCAACAAGAAGATGGAACCACCCAGCAACTGTTCGGCTCGCGCCTTTCAGGTGGCATGCAGCGTTGGCCGGCGACGGCCGACGCTGGAATGCCGGCGATTGAGGCGGGCCGCTTGATGGACTCCTCCACCTTTGGCGCGATCGATTACCGAGGTGTCGAAGTTGTTGCCGTCACGAGGTCGCTGGCCGACCTCGAGTGGGGAATCGTTGTCAAACAGGATCTGTCAGAAGCGCTCCGGGCTTCCGATGAATTCCGAGCAGCGCTGCTTGTGGGACTCGGAATCGGACTTGCTCTTGTGCTTTTGGTCGGCTGGTGGGTTGGTCGACGGGTTACTCAGCCGCTTATCGCCTTGCGTGACATCGCGAATGCTGTTGCGGCGGGCGACTTCAGCCGGCGGGCGAAGGTTGGCCTCAACGATGAAATTGGCGAGCTGTCGCGATCGTTCAACGTCATGACTAACGAGCTGGTGGCCTATGCGGAAAGCGAGGCCAGACGGACGATTGCTCTTGAGGACTCGAACCAGCGGTTGGTCGAAACCGAAACCCGCACGCAGACGATCCTTGAGACAGCGGCCGAGGGCATCATCGAGACCGACCGCCTTGGCATCATCACCGCTGTGAACGCTGCGGCAGAGCAAATCTTTGGTTCGCCAGCGCCGAAGTTGATCGGCGAGTCGATCAACGAACTCGTGTTGATGCCGCCAAACGATGTGCTGGGTCATGCCTTTGTTGCTGCGGAAGGTCACGGTGGAAGTGGTGTCGAGGTCTCGGTGCGACGACCCGATGGCTCGCTTGTTCCTACTTGGCTGACCGTAAGCAGGCTGAGTGTCGACAGCGACGTGGCCTATACCGGTCTCATTCGCGACATCTCGGAACGGGTGGCGTTCGAGGCCGAACTCGAGTATCAGGCCACCCACGACGCGTTAACCGGACTCCCGAACCGCAAGGTGCTGGCTAGCGAACTCGATCTTGCTCTGGAACGGTCGGCAGAGAACGGCTCGCCGCTCGCACTGCTGTTTCTCGACCTCGACCGGTTCAAACAGGTGAACGACACCCTTGGGCACCAGGCTGGTGACGAGCTGCTTCGCCAAGTGGTCGCCAGATCTCGCAATGCTCTTCGTCCCTCGGACCTCCTGTCTCGTTTCGGCGGCGACGAATTCGTGATTCTTGCCGAAGGAATTCGTGGAGAAGAGGACGCATTGTTGCTCGGCGAGCGTGTGCGTGCCGCTCTTGATGAGCCGTTCTTGATTGAAGGCCAAGACGTATTCACCTCGGTGAGTGTTGGCATCGTCGTCGCTTCTGGTGGCGCGCTCAACGCCGAAGAGCTGTTGGGTGACGCTGACAATGCCATGTACCGGGCGAAAGAAACCGGCCGAAATCGTATCGAGGTGTTCGACGCCGGGATGCGCGAGGAAGTCGCGCATAGCCACGATCTTGATATGGCGCTGCGCAAAGCGACGGGCAACGACGAACTCCGCTTCGCGTATCAACCGGTTATCGACGTCGACACGGGTCATGTTGCGTTCGTCGAAGCACTAGCGCGGTGGGACCGACCAGGGCACGGCCCGGTTGCGCCTGATCAGTTTATTGAGATGGCCGAGACCTCAGGTCTCATCGCCACCCTCGGACCAAAACTTCTTGCGATGGCGGTCGATCAGCTTCGGGTATGGAACACGACCCATAGTGAATCGCCGATCTCGATGTCGGTGAACGTCTCGTCGATGCAGCTCACGCAGCTGGCGTTTGTCGATGACCTGAAGGTGTTGCTTGACGAGTCTGGCATCGACCCTGGCAGTCTCATTCTCGAGATGACCGAGACTGCCGTAGTGCGAGACCTTGACATTGTGCGAGACAACCTCGAACGCGCACGCGCACTTGGTGTAGTGATTGCTGTGGACGACTTTGGGTCGGGATACTCATCGCTCGGCTACTTGCAGAAACTTCCCATCGATGTGTTGAAGATGGACCGGATGCTTGTTGCTGATGTAGAGCACCAAGAGGAGTCCTCGATCGTGGACATGGTGGTGACAATGACCAAGGCGCTCGGTGTCACCATCGTCGCGGAGGGCGTCGAAACGGCTCCGCAGTTCGAGAAACTTCGCCAGATCGGTTGCGAGCAAATTCAGGGATACGTCATTGCCCGTCCGCTGGACCCCGATGAACTCGAGGAGCTTGCGTGGAATGGCGACCACAAAGCCAACTTGCTGCCAGAGGGCGTGGCGGTGCGTAAGAAGCAGAACGCAAGCAGGGCAAGTTCAGCCAGCAGCTGAGCTGTCTCCCAGCTCAACAGGTCGCGTAGGGTCGGCAGCCCATTGCGACCAAGACCCGGGGTAGAGGGCACCATCGATACCGCCGAGCCGCAGTGCAAGCAGTGTCTGGCATGCCGTGACTCCTGAACCGCAGTACACGACCGTGTCTTGCTTCGGCTTCGGCGTAAAGGCTCGGGTGAGTTGGGTAAGCGTGTCGAGGTCGGCCAGGTGGTGATCGTCGCCCAGCGTGTCCTGCCACGGCAGATTCGACGCGCCTGGGATGTGCCCGGGCCGCGGGTCGGCGGGCGAGGGCTCGCCGAGAAAGCGGGACGCTGATCGGGCGTCGATCAGGTTGCACGAGTATTCGGCGACCTGCTCGGCGGTGACGAATCGGTCGGCTGGCCACGGCACTGGTGCGAAGTGCACGGCGTCGACACCTTCTGGCTCGCCAACCTCAACAGGACCAGTCCAGGCGTCGATGCCGCCGTCGAGCACCGCTGCCTGCACGCCTAGTGCGTCGAGCATGAACCACAAACGCGATGCTGCCATCGCGCCCCCGGCATCGTCGTAGGCAATGACTGTCGAGTCGTGGGTGATGCCGAGGCGTCCCATTGCCGCAGCGAAGTGTTCGGCACTGGGCAGCGGATGGCGACCGTCCGGACCCGCAGGTGCCGAGATGTCGACATCAAGGTCGACAAACACCGCGCTGGGCAGCCGTTTGGCCTCATACGCTCTTCGTTTCGGCCCGTCGGCGAGACCCCAGCGAACATCGGCGATGATCAGCGAACGGGCGGCGTCATTGGCCGTTTCTCGCTCGGACCTACCCGCCAGCGCGGTCATCAGCCATGTTTGACCGACGAGTGGACTCGGTACCTCAAGAGTCGTCATCGGTCTATTCTCGCGCCGTCGACCATTCTGGTGGTTACGCTTTGCCCGATATGTCGACTCCTCCGGTGGTGCTCACGATCGCAGGCTCAGATCCGATTGGCGGAGCCGGACTGCAAGCCGATCTTCGAACCTTTGCAGCGCTTGGGGTTCATGGTGCGTCCGCGCTTACCGCGGTCACCGCGCAGACGACCGAAGCGGTACGCGCATTTTGGCCTGTTGAACCGGGCCAGCTTCGGGCACAACTCGACGGCATTCTTGAAGATCTGCCAGTGGCTGCGGTCAAAACCGGGCTCCTGCCCGCTGCCGAACTCGTCGAGGTGGTCGCCGAATACGCAGCCGCTGGCCGCTTGCCGAACCTGGTGGTTGATCCGGTGCTGGTGAACCGTACCGGCCAACCTTTTGTGCAGAACTCGACCATCGAGGCCTACCGTCGGCTTCTTCCGCACGCAGTTGTCGCGACGCCAAACCATTTTGAGGCGCCGTTGCTGCCTCCTGGCGCCGAGCCACTTGTTGTGGTCACCAACCACGGAACCGACACGGTCAGCAACGGACGGGTGCTCGAGGCCGACCGTATCGACACGCTAAACACGCGCGGTACAGGCGACACGTTCTCCGCAGCGATTACTGCACGGTTGGCGCACGGCGACTCGCTCGATGAGGCGTTGACTGCTGCGAAAGTCTGGGTGACCGCCAGTATCGCCGGAGCGGTCAACTGGCAGATAGGTGCCGGGCCCGGGCCAATCGACCAGATGCACTGGTCACTCGCGGAGTAGTGGCGAAACTGCATCCGGCGCAAGCCTGAAGAAGACCTGGCTGCCGAGTTCGTTGTGCGCCAGACTGAGCGCTTCGAGTTCGATGCCGGTATCGAGGCGAAACCGCACCTTGTAGTGATCGCCACGGAAGAACTGCTCGATGACCGTGCCGGTGAGAGCGCCGGGCTCGGTCGCCGCGAGCTGGCGGAGACCGTTGGTACGCAGAATGGCCGGACCGACTGGTCCGCCGAACTGTTCGCCGTCGACGACGTTCGGATGCCCGAGGAACTGGGCGGCAAACTTGCTGACCGGGTTATTCCACAGCTCTTCGGGAGGTCCGTCGGCAACCACCTTGCCCTCGCGCATGATGAGCACTCGGTCGGCCACCGTGAACGCCTCGTCCTGATCGTGCGTGACGTGCACGGCTGCCTGGCCAAGCGACTTGAGGACGGTCCGGATTTCGATGGCGAGGCGGTCTCGTAGCGCTCGGTCAAGCGAACCAAGAGGCTCGTCGAGCATGAGTAGCTGGGGCGACGGCGCCAAAGCGCGAGCGAGTGCAACCCGCTGTGCTTCTCCGCCCGAGAGTGTGTCGATGCGGCGATCGTCGTAGCCCGCTAGGTCAACCAAGCCGAGCATCGTGTGTACGCGGCGTTCCCGGTCGGCGGCCGCGAGGCCCTGCATCTTGAGTCCGAAGGCAACATTGTCTGCGACGTTGCGATGGGGAAACAGTGCGTGATCTTGAAACATCAGCCCGAATCCGCGCGATTCGGGGGGTCGGTTTTGGAGATCCTCGCCGTTCCAGGAGACGGTTCCCGAAGATGCTTGTTCGAGTCCGGCGATGACGCGAAGCAGCGTGCTTTTCCCGCAGCCGCTCGGTCCGAGTATCGCCACGATTTCGCCCTCGTCGACCGAGAAACTCACCCGGTCTACTGCAGCCCTGTCTGCCGCTGTCCGGCCACCGGAAGGTTTGGTGCCGAAGCGCACGGTGACGCCATCGGCTCGCAGGCCTGCGGTGGTGCTCACAACAGTCCGTCTGAGTTCTTGTGCAGCCGCTCGATGGCCAGTGCTGAGGTGGCGGTAACGATCATCAAGATCACACTAAGGGCCATCGCTTGGCCGCGCAGTACATCGCCAGGTTGGCCGAGCAGTCGGAAAATGGCGATAGGTGCCGTAGTGGTCTCGGGTCGCCGCGGCACAAACGAGGTGGCGCCAAACTCGCCGAGGGAGACCGCAAACGCAAAGGCTGCGCCAACGAGGAGCGCCCGGCCCGCCAACGGAGCGTCGACCTCGCGAAACACCCGTGCTGGCGATGCGCCGAGGGTGGCTGCGACCTCACGCAGACCCGGACTGATACCGCGAAGCGCCGGAAGCACCCCCCGCAGGACGAACGGAATACCGACCAACGCATGTGCGACAGGCACGATCCACCAGCGGGTGCGGAAGTCGACAGGTGGCTGGTCGAGAGCGATCAGGATGCCGAGGCCAAGGGTGACCGCTGAGGTGCCGAGCGGCAGCGTCAGGAGGGTGTCGAGGCCTCGCCCAAACTTCGTGCGACCGGTCGCCGCCAGTGCGGCAAGTGTGCCAACGGCTACGGCGATAGCGGCCGCCATCACCGCGTACTGCAGCGAGTTGGTAAGTGCGCGGGCTGGCGAAACCGGCAGCAAGGCGACCCTGTCGCCAAGCGCCCGGTAGTGATCGAGGCCATAGCCGCCGCCGACCGACAACGACCGTTCGATAAGGGTGATGACCGGCACCCCGAGCAGGGCAACAGCCGAGGCAACCACCGCTGAAATGAAGATCCTCTGGCTCCCACGCGGTCGTCGCAGGTTCGAGGCAGCGACGCCGGAGGCATCGACGCTTCGCGACTTCTGCGTGCGAGTCGTGAGCACGACGAGTCCAACAACGGCGACGAGTTGCAGCAGCGCAAGCGCAGCCGCCACGTCAAACTCGATGCGGCTCACCGCATATCGCCAGATCTCGGTTTCGATCGTCGCACTCGTGGGACCGCCCAACAAAAGGATGACCCCGAACGACGTGAAGGTAAACAGAAACACGATTGCGGCCGCCGAGCCGAGAGCGGGCCGCAGGCGCGGCAGCGTTACCGACAGGAAGGTTTGGGTGCGACCGGCACCCAGCACCCGCGCGGCTTGTTCTGGACGGGCGCTGAGCTGTTCCCAGAAGGTGCCGACGATTCTCACAACCACCGCGTAGTTGAAGAATACGTGAGCCAAAAGCACAGCCCACGGGGTGTTGCGTAGACCGGCGAGGCCGAAGCGCGCGAACACCGCTTCAAAGGCTCCGGCAACGACCACTGTTGGGAGGACAAACGGAACAATGATGATGGCCCGGAAGGCATTTCTTCCGATCACGTCATAACGGGCAACCGCGTAGGCGGCAGGCAGAGCCACCAACAGGGTCAAGACGGTCGACACCACCGCCTGCCACAACGAAAACCACACCACGCCTGCGAAGGCATCGCTCGACAGGACCTGGCGGACCCGGTCGTTGTTGGCTGACCCGATGCCGCGCCAAAGAATCGAGCCGACCGGGTAGACAAAGAAGATCGCAACAAACAGCGCAGGGATGACCGCAGCGCTCCGGCGGGGGAGCCGCCCCAAGACCTGCGCGTGTTCGCTCAGCGGAGCACCAGCTCAACCCACCGATCGGTCCACGCATCGCGGTTTGCGCCGATGGTTGCCGGGTCGATGATGAGCGGATCGTCAGCGATGACCGCGTGATCGGTGAACACCTCGGGGAGCGCCGCACCCTCGAGCACCGGGAACACGAACATGTTGAGCGGCACATCTTCTTGAAAAGTAGGTGTCAACATGAAGTCGATCAGCTGTTGTGCAGCGGCGACGTTTTCCGAACCGGCGAGGATTCCAGCGAACTCGATCTGTCGAAAGCAGCTGTCGAGTAGTACGCCCGTGGGAGGTGTGTCGATCGGCGGGTCGGCGAACAACACCTCGGCTGGTGGGCTCGATGCATAGGACATGACGATGGGTCGGATGCCGCCGCCAGCGATGAATTCGCCGTAATAGGCCTCTTCCCATCCCGCGGTGATCACGACCCCGTTCGCACGCAGAGCAGTCCAGTAGTCCTCCCACCCATCGCCGTATTTGGCGATGGTGGCAAGCAAGAACGCCATGCCGGGCGACGACGTTTCTGGGTTCTCGGTGACAAAGAGATCGGCGTAGGCCGGGTCGATCAGATCGTCGAGGGTCGTGGGGACCGGCACGTCGCCAAACTCGGAAATCCAGTAGTTGGCGCAGACATCGCCGTAGTCGATCGGTGTAACCCGATGCTGATCGTCGAGTTCGAAGGCGTCGGGTACGTTGGCCAGATTTGGTGATTCGTAGGGCACGAAGATCTCGGCATCGAGCCCTCGTTGCAGGAACGTGTTGTCGATGCCGAACAGCACGTCGCCAACGGGGTTGCCCGCGGTGAGCACAGCTTCGCTCACCATTTGGCCGGCGTCGCCGGAGGAAAGCAGCTCGACGGCAATTCCCGTCTCTTCGGTGAACGCCGCAAGAGTTCCCTCCGAGAGGGCGAACGAGTCGTGGGTGACAAGGGTGATCGACCCGGGTTCTTCGGGTTCTTCGGGTTCTTCGGGTTCGGGTTCAGCGGGCTCTTCGGTGGCAGCTGCTTCTGGGGTTGTGCTTTCGACGGCTTCATCGCCGCTGGCACTCACGCCTCCGCCTGACGACCCGTCGCTGCCGCAGGCCGTAGCCACCACGGCAAAGACACCGAGGACGATGCACAGTTGTTGCACCGTATGAAAAGAAAAGAGCTGTCGTACCAAGGTCATTGCTTCCTCCGCTGGCATTATCCAGATCAGGTTTGCGGGTCGACGAGACAGTGCTCGTCCTCTCAGCCTGGCTCTTGCCCAGGCTCCCCGGATGAAGTTGTTGAAGGTCTTACGGTATCACGGGCTTTCATCCCACGTTGGCTCGTCCCAGCCATCAAAGTCGGGATCGTCTTCAGCGAATTCTTCATCGAACGCGGCATCGGTGCGCTGCGGCACGAACACCTGAAGCGCCTTTACCAGCGCAGTGCCGACCACAAGGAGTACCAAGAGGCCGAGCAGGAAGAACACCGCGCCCTGCCGCCAAAGGTCGCCCCAGGCGACCGAACCGTTGCAATCCTGCGTGGCGTCGGCGCGCACGAGATCCTGCTGTCCGTTTTCGGTGGCCGATCGGCCAATGTCGAGCTCGGACAAACGAAACGAAAGTTCGTTGCCGCCGGGCGATGTTTCGAGCGTGTAGTTGGTTTCGGCGAGCAGGGGCGACGAAAGCTCTTGCACGATTTCCCAGCCATTTGGCTCGCCACCCAACCGCATTTCGAGATGCGCCGCGTTGGGCGAGGGGCTGCGGCGAAGAATTGCCCAAACCGGTCCGTCGGCGTCAGTGAGGGTGACTTCGCGAAGCGCAGGGCAGTTATCGAGCACTGCCAAAGGCGGCTGATCGGTGCGCACGAGCGTGACCTGCAGTGGCGGATCTGGGCGCAACACGCCGCATGCACCGAGAAGTACACCTAAGGCGACGGCGAAACACAGGCCTTGCATGCCGGTCATGCACCGGACGCTTCGCCTGAGAGGGGGAGACATCGCCGAATCGTAGCGCCCGATTCGGGTGCTGCCGGGGCAGCGATGTTACAGCTGCACTAGTATCCGTACGCTCGCCGCAGTGGAGAGCAGTTACCCCACGGGAGTCCCCCTCATGTCTGGAATTTTTGAACAACTACTTGGAATGGTCGGTACAGGCGATGAACTCGCCTCGATCTCCAACGCCATCGGTGGCGAACCAAGCGCAACACAACGGGGCATCGCCGCAGCGCTGCCGATGCTCATCGGTGGCCTGGCAAACAACGCCGCATCGCCACAGGGTGCCTCCTCGCTTTTTGGCGCCCTCAGCGATCACGACGGTTCAGTGCTGGGCGACCTTGTTGGGCTGCTCGGCGCAGCAAGTGGCGGAGGAGCTGGCGGCGGATTGGCCGATGGCGCGAAAATCCTTGGTCACATCTTCGGCGGCCGCAACGACAACGTTGCCACCGCGGTGTCACAAAAGAGTGGCCTCGACCTTGGCACCGTTATGAAACTTCTTCCCATCCTGGCGCCCATCGTGATGGGCTTCATCGGCAAGATGAAGAACGACAATGGTCTCGACCAATCGGCAGTCTCCCAGGCTCTCGGCCAGGAAAAAGCCGCTGTACAGGAACAAGAACCAGGTTTGGGTGGCCTTCTTGGCATGCTCGATGCTGATGGCGATGGCGACATCATGGGCGAGATCGGCGGCCTTCTCGGCGGCGACAAGTCGGGCCTCGGCTCGATCCTCGGCAAGGTTCTCGGCGGCTGACCCAACCAGACTTGCCACGAAAGGCCCATGCCGATGGCATGGGCCCTTCGTCGTTTTGGACCAGCAGAACCCGCAGAAGCCAGCGGATCCGGCGGCTACGGGTGAAGGCGTTGCAGGAAGGGGTGCAGTTGCTGGCTGACCTTGTCGGGCTGTGTGAGATGCGCGTTGTGTTTTGCCTCGGCGATGACACCGAGGGTGCTGTCGGCAACCCGCTGGTCGATGAGTTGCGCAGCGCCGGCGAATGCGTGATCGTGCTCACCGACAAGCACAAGCGTGGGCACGTCGACCTCGCCAAGCCGGTCGATCACCATCGAGTCAGCAATGACGCCCAGCGTGCAGGCCACCGGTTCGATACCTAGCTCGTCGGCATTGTCGAGCGTCGACTGGTTCCACATGACTTGGGCGACGAGGTCGTCGAAGCCTGTTGCCGCGCCGATGAGTGCCAAGCCGCGAATCGCACCCGGGCGCTCAAGCTCGTAGCTCAAGGCGAGGTAGCCGCCGAAACCATGCCCAATCAGCACGGGGGGTTCGTTGGTTTGCCGGAATGTCGCAATGGTTTCGTCGATATCTTCGAGACATTCGGCGCGGCGATAGGCGAGGGGATCGGGCGGTGTGGGCGATTGGCCATGGCCAAGCAGGTCGACTGAAACCACGTGATACGCGACAGCCAGGTTGGCGGCCACGTCGTCCCAAGTTGCGGCGCTCTGGCCCATACCGTGGAGAAGAATGACGAGAGGGCCTTCGCCGGTCTCGGTAGCAGAAAGTCGCATTGCTCCCAGACTAGGTTGAGAAGCCTCAGACTAGATTGAGAAGCTATGGCAGAAATCTTCAACGGAAGTGTTGCGTTGCTCGGTGGGGTCGGCACGTCGCTTGGGCCAACCGAGTGGTTCACGATCGATCAGGAACGCATCGATGCGTTCGCGGATGCAACACTCGACCATCAGTGGATTCACGTCGACCCCGTTGCTGCCGCCGAAGGACCGTTCGGCGCGACTATCGCCCATGGCTACCTCACCATGTCGCTGGTGAATCACTTCTTGCCACAGCTCATCGAAGTGCGGAACATCTCGATGGGAATCAACTATGGCGTGAACAAGGTTCGGTTTCCCTCGCCGGTGCCCGTCGGATCCCGCATTCGTGCCGCAGGAGCCGTTTCTGAGGTCACCGAAATCCCCGGCGGAGCGCAGGCGGTCGTTACCGTAACTATCGAGATCGAGGGTGGCGCAAAGCCTGCCGCGATTGTCGAAACGGTTTCGCGTTTCATCGACTGAACCTCTCGCGGCAGAGGTGAACCTCTCGCGGCAGAGAGAGGTACGATAGACGCGTGGCTAAACGTAAACGCCGTGGCGGTACCGCCACCCTCGCTCCTCCATCCGATCCGCCGATTCGTCCGGGCGTGCAATCGCTTCGTCGTTCGGTTCCTGCCGGTATCGACTTGCCGCCCTATGCCAAAACTGGCGAGCCCGGGCCATCGATGTCACCTCTTGTGCGGTCCGACGACGAAATCGCTCGCATGCGCCGCACGGGCGCTAAGGCCGCCGAGATCTTGATGATCGTCGGGTCGCACGTGGCCCCCGGCGTTACGACCGACGAACTCGACCGCATCACCCACGAAGAAGCGTTGCGGCGAAACTGCTATCCCAGTCCGCTGAACTATCGCGGTTTTCCCAAGTCGGTCTGCACCTCGATCAACGAAGTGATCTGCCACGGCATCCCCGATAGTCGGCCGTTGGCCGAGGGCGACATCGTCAACATCGATGTCACGGTCTTTTGCGAAGGCGTGCACGGCGACACGTCCACCACTTTTCTTGTCGGCGAGGTCGACGAGTATTCCGAAACGCTCGTCTTCGAGACCCGTCAAGCACTGTACGCGGGGATGGATGTCCTGCGTCCCGGATCCCCCGTGCACGCCATCGGTCGAGCCATCGAGAGCCACGCCAAGACGCACAATCTGGGTGTTGTGCGCGAGTTCATTGGTCACGGTGTTGGCACCGACTTCCATGGCGGTCTGCAAATCCCGCACTACTACGACCGCCGAGCCACCGCCCGCATCGAGTTGGGAATGAGCTTTACTATCGAACCGATGCTCACGCTTGGTTCGCCTGACATGTACATGTGGGATGACGACTGGACGGCTCTTACCGTCGATGGGCGTCGCACGGCACAATTCGAACACACGTTGGTGATGGCGGCCGATGGGGTTGAAATCATGACCGTCACCGAAGCCGGCGAGTGTGCCCACGATATGTACACACCTTGAGCGCGACCACCCGTCTGATCCTCGTCCGCCATGGCGAGTCGCAGGTAACCGTCGATCGCGTTATCGGCGGGCCGCGAACCTGTAGCGGACTGTCCGACCTGGGTCGACTCCAGGCCGCAGCGTTGAAAGCTCGCTTCGACCAGGCCCCCATCGAAGTCGATCACCTCTGGGCGAGCACGATGCCGCGAGCGATCGAGACTGCCGAGATCATTGCTCCGGCGCTCGGTGATCTTGCGGTGCAGATCGACGGCGACCTTGAGGAACACCGGCCAGGCGAGGCCGACGGCCTTCCTTTTGCCGAATTTGGCGACGTCTACGAACATTTCGATTTTGCTGATCAGCCCTTCCGTCCAATGGCGCCGGGCGCAGAATCTCTCGCCGGCTTTCACCAGCGAGCGGGCGCCGCAATCCACCAACTGCTCGAAAAGACTGCTGGATCAACCTCGTTGGTGGCCTGCCATGGCGGGGTCGTCGACGTGGCGATGAGAAGTCTGCTGAGCATTGGTTTGCGTCCAACATTTGACTTGCACACGCTCAACACGTCGCTCACCGAGTTCAAACGTGACGCGGGAAGCAAACGGTGGACGCTCGTTCGTTACAACGACAGCGCACATCTTTCGGGGCTTCCTCGCGCGACCAACCTGTAGCCGGTTGAAAAGCCCCAGCTCAGACTAAGCATGGACACAGTCGGGCCGATGGAACTACCGTTCCGCCACGTAACAAATTGAAACCGGAAGGTCTTCCCACCATGACAAGTCTTGCCACCATCGAGGGCATCGGCCCGAAATACGCGAAAGCTATGGCGAAGTGCGGCATCAAAACCACACAGGGTCTCTTGAAAGATTGCGGCACCAAAGCCGGCCGTAAAGCTGCAGCAAAAGAGTCAGGTTGCACCGAAAAGCAGATTCTCGGCTGGGTAAATCGTGCCGACCTGATGCGGATCAAGGGTGTTGGAGAAGAGTACAGCGACCTTCTCGAGCTTGCCGGTGTCGATACCGTCAAGGAACTCGCAACCCGCAACGTCGACAACCTGCATGCAAAGATGCTTGAGGTCAACGCAAAAAAGAAGGCGGTTCGCCGTCCTCCGTCACTTCCTGAAGTGAAGCGCTGGGTCGCTCACGCCAAGAAGCTGAAGCCAGCGGTTACCTACTAACCACAGCTGTTTCGCTTAGCCACGCCTGCAGCCGACGGAAGCCCTCTTCGAGGGAAACCGTCGGCTGCCACGCGAGTGCCCTGCGGGTCTCGCGTTGGTCAAACCAGTGTGCCGTCGAAAGTTGTTCGGCGAGGAAGCTCGTGACCGGCGGGTCATCCGAACGTTCCGTTCGGTCCCAAATCTTTTCAAAGGCGAGTCCGCTGACAAACGCCACCGGTGCCGGCACGTTGCGCGTGGGGGGTTCAAGGCCCGCCGCGGTCACGATGTGTTCGAGGAGCTCTCGTACGGTGCGCGGCTGCCCGTTAGACACTACGAGCGACCGCCCGCCTAACTGAGGCGCTTGGTCGACTGCGGCCACCAGCGCGTCGGCGGCATTGTCGATATAGGTGGTGTCGATGAGTGCGCTTCCGTTGCCGATGAGTACGAGGCGTCCCTGCTTGCTGCGCTCGACAATGCGGCCGATGAGTTGGGTGTCGCCCGGACCCCAAACAAGGTGCGGTCGAATGGCGACAACCGAGCACGAGTCGTCGTCGCGGCTGAGGGCGTAGAGTTCGGCCTTCGCCTTGCTCGTTGCGTAGTGGCCTCGAGTTGTTGACGGATCGGCGCTGGCTGCCGATGCGCCCACAAGAGCTGAGCCGCTATGGGCTACCGAGGGGGACGACACATGCACGACCCGCGATACGCCGTTTTGTTTGGCTGCATCGATGATCGTCTTGGTGCCAACAATGTTTGTTCGCTCGAAGTCTTGCCACGATCCTGTTACGCCCACGCGCGCAGCAAGATGGATCACCGCGTCTTGTTTCGCTGTGGCGGCGACTGCAATGTCCTGGTCAGCAATGTCGCCGAGAACTTCTCTGATGCCCACTGGTCCGGGGGATCGCTGCAGCGAGGTGACCTCATCGCCACGGGCGATAAGACGCTCGATGGTCGAGCGGCCCAGCAGGCTTGTTGCGCCGGTGACCAATACTTTCATTGCGAATTATTCCCCGGCGAGAAGTTTGGCGGCCGCTTGGCGGAGAGCTGTGCGGTCGATTTTTGCGTTGTGTCGGCGATCGACCGGAACGGTTCGCTGCATCACTACTGCGGCGATGTCGAGATCGCTCGCCGGTAGGCGTTGGGCGACAGCTGTCCGGACGGCGTCGCGTATCTCCGGCGATGCCTCGGCCATGCTGCGTTTCGCTTTGGGGTTTTCGATAACCACCACGAGCGCTTGGGTTCCCACTGGTCCAATACCGACCGCCGCAGCGCGGTGTACCCCGTCGACGGTGGTTGCAGCGTGTTCAAGGGAAACGGGACCGAGCGGGCCGTTCGGTGGGGTCAAGAGATGGTCGATTCGGCCAGAAATCCATAGCCTGCCCGAAGCGTCGAGGGTGCCGGTATCGCCAGTGTGATGCCAGGTCGAACCGTCGGCATCGGGAGTTCCGGTGGACTGGTGATCGGTGTACCACAGGCGGTCGTAACCATCTTTCGCGTGTGGTGCTTGCACGACGACCTCACCAAAAACGAGCGGTTGCGTTGCGGCTTCGACCGAAACGGTGCCGTGGGCATCGATTGCATGAATTCGAACCGAGACCGACGGGTGAGGCACGCCAACACACACGCCAAGATCACCGGTATCGATTGGCAGTTCTTCGAGTTCATCGAGCGAAATGTCGGCTACCGGCAGGACCTCGGTCATACCGTAAGGGGTGTGTGCCTCGGCGTTGGGGAACAGCCTTTTGGCCCGCCGAAGCAGTGAGGTATCGACCGGAGCGCCTGCTGACAAAAGCAGCCTTACCCCGTCGAAGGTGCCGGTTGCTGCCGGGTCTGTGGCAGCGGTTTCGAGGGTGTTTTGCAATGCTGCGGGTGACGCGAACACCAATGTTGCATCGATTGCTGCCACGGTGGTTGCGAGAGCGGCTGCGGTGAGTGTGCCCGGCTGTGCGACGTCCATGTCCGGAACCGCAGACGTGATGCCAAGGGCTGGGCCGTACAGGGCGAAAGGGGCGAAGGCGGCGACGAGTCGATCGTCGGCGGTGATGTTGTAGAGCTCGCGAAGAAGATCGCGCTGCGCTTGTACCTGATGGTGGCGGTACCGGACGCCCTTCGACGGTCCGGTGGAACCGGAGGTAAAAACGATGGCGGCCAGATCGGTATCGGCCGGGGGTGCGGGAAGAGCGGCCGCAAGGGAAACAGTGTGGCCTTCGGCCGCAAGGGAAACAGTGTGGCCTTCGGCCTCGAGTTCGCCGGTTGTGATCGAAACACCGAGTGCCCGGCGCTCTGCGGCGCGAAGCATCTCGGAGCAAATGCGCTGTCCGGGCCAGCGCAAAGCGCGGGCCGCGCGCATCGCGCGCTTGATACCCACCAGATACGCAGGATTCGCCGACCGGAGAGCCCGGCTCATGTTTTTGGCGCCGAGACCGGAGTCGACCAGAACCATGACCGCCCCAATGCGCCAACAGGCGTACAACATGACCGTGAGCTCAATGCCCGGTGGGATCATGAGTGCCACCCGGTCACCGTTCGCCACGCCGTGAGCGGCTAGCCCGGCGGCAGCGGCTTCAACCCGCCGATTGAGTTCGGCAAAGCTGATCGTCGTGGTGTTTTGGCCGTGGGTTTCGACAACGGCGGCAAGGTCGGAGTGCTGCAGACGCGAGAGTTCGCTCCACAACGGTTTTCGGGAGGAGGGTTTTCGGGAGGACGGTGTTCGGGAGGAGGATGTTCGGGAAGAGGGTTTCGTGCGCGGGGAGGACGCCTGCGGGGAATCGAGGTCATCGATCCAGGAATACACGGCACCAACAACGTCGGCTTCTTCCGATACGAAATGGCTGGCACCCACGAAACGATGCACGTCGGCGTGGGGGAGTCGCTCTTCGAAGTCATGAAGATACAGATCAGAAAAGACCGGGTCGGACGGTCCCCAAAGTAACAACGTAGGCACGTCGGCGAGATCATCGAGACCAGCAGCGATGGCCGCCAAGGGTGCATGCGTTGGATGAGACGGGTCGAGCGGAATGTCTTCGACGAACACACCAATAGCGTGTCGCCGGGCGGCGGTGCGGTAGGGGGCGAGGAGCCCGTCGCGGACCGGCTTTGTCAGCCGCGGTCGCGAAAGTTCTATGGCGCCGTGCACAAAGGTCGGTGTCTTCACTGTGACCTGGGCAAGCATGCCGGGCGCTCGTGCCGTGCGGATAAGCGCAGGAGCAGGCGAGCCCTCTGGTTGATGCACTGCGGTATTGGTAAGGATGGCACCGGCGAGTTGGTCGAGATGGCGCTGCGCCCAACCGAGCGAAATCGGTCCGCCCCAATCGTGCGCAAGCGTCACGATGGGGCCGTCGACGCCGAGATAGTCGGTAAGCGCGCACAAGTCGTCAACTCGGTGAGCAAGTCGCCTGACCGTCGCAGTTCGTTCGGAGAATCCCATGTCGAGGTGATCGACGGCCAGAACCCGCACATCGGGTGGGGCGTCTCGAACCACGTTGCGCCATAGGTAGGACCACGAAGGGTTGCCGTGCACGCAAAGGATCGTGAGACGCGCTGGGATCGTCGACGAAGCGTGGCTGTCTAGCAGGTGCCAGGTTCGTGACTTTCCCGTGTGGTCGGGGGCAGTGACGAGCCTCGACCAGTGCTGTTCAAGGCCGTGAAGACCCGCGGGAGGCAGAACCGCAGGTGCGAGTGCACCAGAGGTCACCAGAGAAGTTCGATGACCGATGCGTTGAGACCGGATCCGATACCCATGCACAGGACTCGTTCGTCAGCGACGAGAGTGTCAGCAACACTGGCCAGCGTGAAGGGGATGGCGGCTGGACCGATATTGCCGAACGTAGGGAACGTTCGGGGTACACGGTCGGCGTCGAGACCGAGTACGTCGATCATCGCTTGCGTGTGAACGACCGAAACTTGGTGAAGAATGTAGGCGTCGATATCGTGCCAGTCGGATTTGTCGGCGTTGTCCCACGCGATCTTCGCCAAGTCGGTGCCGGCATCGAGGAGCGCACGAGTGTCGGTGCGCATCCGCTCGAGTGACCCGACGCAAAGGTCGTGATGTTCGGTTGCCGCTCGAAAGAAGCCGCGAATGACTTGGTGACTGCCAGGGTTTTCTGAATGACGCCCGAGCACCATCGCCGCCGAACCCGAACCGAGGGTGAGTGAGGCGAAGTTTTCGAACAGGTCATCCATCGTGGCCGCCGGGTCATCGAGGCGGGCAATCGTGTTGTCGTGGATCTCGCGGGTGCCTTCGCCGTCGACAACGAGTGCGTAGTCGATCTGGCCCGATTCAATCATGACACCGGCGAGATGCATGCCATTGAGAAAGCCAAGGCAGGCGTTGCTGATGTCGTAGTTCATGCAGTGCGTGCCGAGGCCGAGGAGGTTGTGCACCGTGACCGCACTGGAGGGTTCGAGTCGCTCGCGGCAGACCGACGAGTCGACGATGAGGCCGATGCGGGCGCGGTCGATACCGGACTTTGCGATCGCACTTTCGCCTGCGGCGGCAGCAGCATCCATAAAGGAGAAACCGACAGGCCACTGGCGGCGTTCGGTAATCCCGGCCAAGTTCTGGAGAAGACCCGGGCTTGCGTCGACGCGTTCGTAGAAATCAGCTAGCCGGTCGTCGATGTCTGAGGAGAGGACAACTTCTGGTGCATGTACGTTGGCCACCGACACCACGCCAATGTCGTCAAAAGTGAAGCTGGCGTTCCCGTTCATCGGGCCCCTCTCGAATTGCAGATCATGCAGTGTGTCACGAACCGGACCAAAAAACTTGTTTGGGCACCCTCCTACGACCAGATTGGGGATCGTCGGGTTACAGGTAACTTCTGGTTGGGGCGCGACCGGTCCGCTGTAGGCTCTCGCCGTGTTACCTCTTGTTTGCATAGACGTTGACGGCACGTTGGTCGGACCGACCGGCGAACCAACCAAAGCGGTGTGGGACGCAACCGTCGCCGCGGTTGCCCGCGGGCAACATTTGGCTTTGTGTACAGCGCGTGGAGCTTTCGGAAAGTCTTGGGGTTACGCCGTACAACTTGATCCCGACGGCTGGCACATCTTTCACGCAGGAGCCTCTCTGCTGCATGCCAGTTCTGGCGAAGAACGAAACCAGCCGCTTACAACGTCGCAGGTCGAGGCCTGCGCAGCCGTCGCCGCCGACCAGGACTGGGTCGCTGAATTTTATGAGACTCGCCGGTATGCGGTCGACTCTGACCACCGCTACGCGATTGACCACGCGGCGCTGATGGGCGTGCCTCACGTGCGGTCTGACCCGGCTGGGCTGACCGGCGACATTGTGCGAGTGCAATTGGTGGTTGATCGAGAACGTTCTGGCGATGCGCTCGCCGCTGCGCCTGCTGGCACGCAAGCGACCTCTGCGACCTCGCCCGTGCAGCCAGAAGTTGCGTTCGTGTCGATCACCGCCGACGGCGTCAACAAAGGAACGGCAATTCACCGGCTAGCCGAAGAACTTGGCACAACCGCCGCGCAGACCATGATGATCGGCGACGGACACAACGACGTGCAAGCGCTCGAAACAGCGGGCTTCCCGGTGGCTATGGGCAACGCTGATGCTGCAGCCCTTGCAGTTGCCGACTTCGTCGTCGCCTCGGTCGTTGACGACGGCGTCGTTGAAGCGCTCGAGCTTTCGTTGACCCTCGGAACCTGACCTTCCTAGGTCACAAGTTCGAATGTGATCGATCGTTGCGTTGGGTCAGCCGCTACGAGGCGAACATCGACCTCGGCGCCGAGTGGCGCGGCCGCCGTCTTGATCTTTGCAACCACGGCAGGGTCGCGCAGCTGAATCTTTGACCGGTCGTCTTCGTCGTCGACATCGACGACGACTGCGGAGAAGGTTTGCCCCACGCGGGGTTCGAGCACAACTGCTTCAACAAAGTCGACGACTGCTTTTTCAAGCTTGCGATCTTTAGAAACGCCACGGCCCATGGCACTCGGGATTTCCGTTAGCCGCTCGACCGCCCAATCGGGGGCATCGCGTTCGGCACAGAGCGCAAGGAGCACCTCGTTTGCGAAGCGGTCGGCGACCCGACGAAGCGGAGCGGTGACGTGGGCATATTCGCTGGCGATGGCCGAGTGGGTGCGGAGTTCGGGCAGTTCGCCGTTGAAGGCGACGTAGCCTGCGCCGCGCAGCGCACGGGCCGCCTGGGTGAGCAACGCCGCCTGCGCGGCGATATTAGGGTCGAGGTCGCGGACACGGTCTGCGTAGCTAAGTCCCTCTGGCCAGTCGATTCCGAGCGCCAAACCTGCTTGGCGGATGGATCTGACGGTTCGGTCATAGGGCGTGGGCAAGGTGCGGAGTACACCGATCCCGCCGTCGAGCATGATCCGGGCGGCAGCGATGCCGGTGAGTAGCGAGATCTGTGCGTTCCACCCTTCGACTGGCCGGCTGACGTCGTAGGTGAGGCCGTATGAGCCGTCGGGCTGCCCGACGACCTCTTGGGCCGGTAGCGACAAGCTCACCGCACCGCGCTCGGCTTCGAGCGCCTCGCGAAGCTGGCCAATGGTGCGAAGGAGCGCTAGCGGTTCGGTGGGGTCGGTGCTGGCGTCGATGCGTTCCTGTGCTGTCTGGTAGTCGAGTTGGGCTCTGCTCCGCACGAGACTGCGCGCAAGGTGTGCGTTTTCGATGCGCCCCTCGGCGTCGAGGTCGATGGTCCAAAGCAGCGCCTGCACCTCTTGATCGGCGAGAAGGCTGGCTGCCCCTTCGCTGAGTTGCACCGGGTGGAGAGGGGTGCGCATGTCGGGGCTGTACAGGGTGACGCCACGTGCGAAGGATTCGGTGTCGATAGCGCCGCCGGGTGTCACAAAGGCTGCAACATCGGCGATCGCGTAGAATACCCGGTAGCCCTCGCCACGGGTTTCGGCCGAGAAGGCCTGATCAAGATCGCGGCTGCCGGGCGGGTCGACAGTGACAAAAGGTATGTCTCGCCGGTCGGAGATGTCGTGACCCGGAACGTCGGGCGGAAGCACCGGACCACGTTGTGCAGACTCGACCGCTTCGGCGATGGCGGCATCGCTAAACGAAACCGGTAGTTCTAACTCGGTACGAATTGCTCCAAACCCTTGGTGGAACAGTTCGGTATCCGGACAGCGAATCGGAAGCGTTGGCATACCCTCCCTACGGTAGCGAGGCCGCACCCATTAGTTGAACGAATACGGCGACTATCCGAGCAGCCGGCTACTTGATGATTTCTGCACGATCGGTTTGGGCGAGCGTGATCCAGGTTCTCCCTGGCTGGACTTCGACCAGATTGTCGTCGGCGTCGCGAAAGACGGTGTGGCTTTCGAGCGTCGGCCGGTTCCAGGTTCCCTCTATCAGGTGCCCGTCGACGAGGATCCATGCCACGGCTCCGCCGACCATGATTGCTTCCGGGGATCGTCCGTCGGCCGCACTGGGTTTGTAGCCCACGAACTGAATGATGAGGTTTCGGGGAGCGACTTGTTCGCCGTTGCTGTCAAGGTGCGCGCTGCCGTTTTGGGTGCGTTCCCAGCCAGTGCCGTTCCAGCGGTAGTCGATGGTGGTTTTGTCGAACGGCACCCGAACCCCGGTGACCGGTGTGGCGGTGGCCGGTAGTTCATCGGTGGGGGCCATGAAACGAAGTTGTGGCGGTGGTGCAGACGAGCGATCAGCGCCTCGCTCGAAGAGCTCAGAGGTGTTAGTGAACAGATTGTGCGGGGCGGCGCGTCCTGCCTGGCGGTAGTAGGCGCCGGTCTCGGCGTCGAACGTCATGTCGATCAGCGTCGAGTTTCGAAGGGCGCGTTTCGCCCCGTCGTTGCCTCCCGACGCAGCGAACAGCGGAGATCCTAAATTCGAGAGGACCTCGATGTCGGAGGTGCGCACCGACCGCACCGGGCCAACCGGGTCTGCTTCAGTGGAGTTGAAGATGGCGATGAGTCGCGTTCGGCCGTCTTCAACCAGCTCTTCAAAAACTATGTCCGCTTGGTTGATTCCGGTTTGCGGCCGGGCAGCGTCGACGTTGTCGATCTTGACCGCGAGCGCCGGACGGTCGACGCCAGAACTGGGTAGTCCGGTAAGCACCCAGCTCGATTCGAGCGACTCGAGCCATTCGATGCGTTGGTCGATGTTTTCTGCGTCCTCTTCAAGCACGGTGAGTCTTGCGGCTGCTGATGCTCGTGCGCTTCGCGCTGCGTCGAGTTCAGAGAATCGCGATCGCTGGGTGTTGCGAAGGGTGTCGACCGCATCGCTGAGATCGCGCAGTCGTTGGCGGGCCTGTTCGATGTCGGTGTTCGCATCTTCGACAACAACCGAATAGAGCTTCTGGCGAGCCTGAGGCTCGATGTCGGCGTTGATCGAGTCGATCTCGCTGAGGAGCCCCTGACCACGCGGATCGCCGTTGACATAGCCGGCGATCGCTGCCTGCTGGCGAATGCGTTGAGGATCGTCGCGGTCTTCAACTGCTTGGGTGAGGTCGTCGAGAAGCAGTTCCAGCTGGATTTCTGTGGAGGCGACGCCCGCACTTAGTTTGTCGATGTCGGCTTCGGAGGCGGCGAGCAGTGATCGGGTCGCGTCCAGCTCTTCGGGGAGGCTCGCCCGCCGTTCGCGTAGTTTGTCAAGATCGGTGATCTCGCTTGACGATTCGAGCCCGTCGGTGTCGGTCAAGTCTGTTTCGGCGGGATCATTCGTGCCTTGCGCAAAGACCGGTGCGGTCACTGTCGACGAGGCGATGGCCAGGCACGCCCATAGGCACGCCAGTCGGCGGGTCCGGGAGGTCATGGTGCGGTGCGCTCCTGTCGTGGGGGAAGTCCTTCGATCGCTCGGAGGGTGGCAATGCGCTTGGCGAGGGGTGGGTGCGTGTCGAACATGTCGTTAAAGCGTCGGCCGCGCCCGCTTTGATGGTTGTCGGGTGTCTCGATCCAGAGGTGTGAGGTGGCGTGTGAGGTGCGGGTAACAACGGTCTTGTCTGCTTCGAGCTTTTCGAGAGCCATCCGCAGACCGGCCGGGTAGCGAGTGATGGCAACCGCAGTTGCGTCAGCGAGCGCTTCTCGCCGACGGCTCACCGCTGCTTTGATCATCGCGGCGGCGATGGGGGCGAGGATCGCGACGGCAATCATGCCGATGATCGCGACCGGGTTGCCGTTGTCATCGCGGTCGCGCCCGCGCCCGCCTGCCCCGCCGAAATAGAGCAGCCGCCAGAAGATGTCGACCACGATGGCAATGGTGCCAGCCGTTGCGACAGCGACGGTCATGACTCGGATGTCGAGATTACGGATATGCGCGAGTTCGTGGGCGATGACGCCTTCGAGTTCGTCGCGTTTCATCTTGTCGAGAAGACCGGTGGTCACCGCAACCGCCGCATTCTCGGGATTCTTTCCGGTGGCAAAGGCATTCGGAGCAGCGTCTCGCACGACATACACCCGAGGTTTGGGAATTCCTGCGGCGATCGACAGAGCTTCAACGATGTTGTGAAGCTGCGTGAACTCTTCAACCGACGCAGGTTGGGCACCGGTGGACCTGATGGCGATCTTGTCCGACTGGACATACCCCATCCAGGACGATCCGCCGGAGATGACCAGGGCAACGACTATGCCGATGATGCCCGCCTGGAGCGCGGTTGACACCGACACCGATACGACGGCCAGTAGACCGAAGAAGGCAAGTAAGAGCAGCCAGGTGTCGCGACGATTAGCGGCCGCCAACGCCTCGAAGTCTGGTCGTTCTGTCACCTCTTCAACCGTACCCGCAAGGCGCCTCGATAGGGCTCCGCCCGATTCTCTGGCCGGCGGCGAGAAACTCGGTTAGAGATGCCCGGGCGGTCGCAGCCGGCGTTCGGTTCGAGGCGTGGCCGAAACGGTCAGGTGACGAAGGCCTAGCTGGTCGAGAATGTTTCGTAGTCGTTCGGTTTCTTCGGGTTGTCCGTCGACGATGAGGGCGGCGTCGGCGAGCGTCGCTAACTCGATGGACAGCTGCGACAGCGCCTGACCCGGCCCGCTAAGAAGTACCTGGTCGACGTTGTCGCGAAGGCTCGTGAGTACTTCGGCTACCTCGACGCGCGACAGGCCGCCAATGGCGACCCGAATGAGTTTGCCCGCGGCAGTCGGGATCGCCGCTATTGCGTCGGTGAGGTCGTAGCCCCCGTCGGCGGAGCGAAGGATGCGAACGTTCTCCGGGTCGGCGTGGAGATGGGCCACCGTGCGGTGCATCGCACATCGGTCGAGTGCTTGATCCATGGCAGCGCGGTGAGCGACTGCGGCTGAGTCGACGCCAAGCACGACGAAGATTCGGTCGTTCGAGGGCCGTGCGGGGTTCGCTCGTTCTGTTGGTTCGGCCGTCTCGGGTGCTGGTAGCGACGATTCGGGAAACGGGGCCGGAAGTGATGACTCGGGGGCAGACGGCGGCGCCTGACCGGCATCATCTGATGATTCTTCGCCCGGCATCGAAAGCGGCGACGAGGGCGTCAGGGGGAACAAGGGCGTCCAAGGCTGAGGTGGGGGCGGAGGTGGCGGCGGAGGCAGCGTGGAGAAAGGGGGCGCCGGGAGCGACGATTGCACCTCGATGGCGTCAGACGAGGCGGCGGCGTCACGTTGCTGCCAATCACTCATGTCACGACTGGTACTGACCATTTGGATTCCTGCTGCCCTTGTCTGCTGCTCGTGCCGCTCTGAACGTGCCCGCGCACTGGTCCCGAACGTGCACTCGTCCCGAGTGCATCAAGCCTGAGAATACATGAATAGTCATGAAAAATCACCACCAGTTCGATGCGTGTGCAGATAGCCGTGCAGACACGGCCGGTTTTGTGGGCCCGCGACCACTGTTTCAGCTGGTTAACGCGCCTGGCAGATTGGACAAAGGGACGTCGTTCTGGCGTCGTAGGTTCGCTTGATAAGAATTGCGCCGCATCGTTCGCACGGCTCGCCGTATCTGCCGTAGCAACGAAGGTGCATCTGGTTGGACCCGGTGTCACCATCGGGGGTGCGGTAGTCACGAAGCGTGGTGCCGCCATTGGCGACACCCTGCATCATCACCGTTTCGATGGCGTCGCGCAGGCGGTGAGCGCGAGGTCGCGAGAGCGAACGAGTCCCCGGATTGATTTCGGCAATCCACAACGCCTCATCGGCGTAGATGTTGCCGACGCCCGCCACGGGCCGTTGGCTGAGAAGTTGCGTCTTGAGCCGTCGGTTGCTTGTGCGCAGGGCTTCATAGAACCGGTCGCCGTCGAACTCTAGGCCGAAGGGTTCGGGGCCAATTGAGGCGAGCGTCGCGATGGTTGTGTAGTCGCCTTCGGGTACAACCCTCAGGCGACCAAAGCGGCGAACATCGCGAAACGTGAGCACGGTGTCGTCGTCGAGCGTCCAGGTCGCACGAACGTACGGATCGTCGACGTGTGGCCGTTCGTGAAGAAGTAGCTGTCCGGTCATGCCGAGGTGAATGACCAACTCGGTGCTGTCGTCGGTTCCGAAAATCAGGTATTTGCCCCTGCGGCCGATAGTCGTGAACTCGGCGCCCATCACCTCGATCGCGGGCGTGAACTTCGCCGACGGGTGGCTCGACGAAGCGACGACGCGGCGACCGGCAAGACGGGGGGCGAGTGAGCGACGCACGGTCTCGACTTCGGGCAGTTCAGGCATTGGCCTACCGTAATTGCCCAACGGCAATCGAGGTAGCGAGGGGCAAGTAGGGTGGTGCGCCGTGGCTGAGCCTGACGTTCCTGAAACCCTCTCGGAGACACTCTTCTTGCAGATTCGCGACGACGCGAAAGAGCTCTTCGATCTCGACCCCGCTCGTGCCGAGTTGTGGGTGTCGGGACTGCTCGCCGATCTGTCAGACGACCAAGCCCACTGGCTGGTAAACCGTGTCGCTGCAAGCCCTTTGGCTGACCAAAGGGACGACACCCCAGAGCTGAACGCGGCTCGGCTACTCGTCGCGGTACTCGCGGTTGTCGCCGATGAACCCCTTGCGACCGCCGCTCGGGTAGTCGTCGACCCCAGCACGCTTACCGAACCTTCGTGGGCATCGGCCCTTGGCAGTGCGGTTCCCGTCGATGCTGTGCGCGTCGTTATCGAGGGAACGCACACCTCCACCGTGGTGCGGTTCGTTCATAACGACGGGCTGCGCCACCTCATGCTTATCGAGCTCTTCGAGGGCATTGTCGCAGATGTGCGGTACGCCCCCGACGGCTTGTTCGAAGACGAGCTTGGCGACGACACGGTCGAACTTCTTCCCGTCGATCTTGTTGGATTGGGTGCCGAGCTTGCGTCAGCGCTTGAAGCCGCCGACAACGAGACTCCTTCGATTGCCCTGAACCGCATCGTCACTCGGCGCCGACTTGAGGCGTTGGGCGAGGACATGCTCGTGCGGCACGCCGATCCGACTCACGCCGATCCGACACGCTCTGAACTAGTGGACGATCGGTCGTCTGAAAGGTTCGACCGAGATCCGCAAGACGATGCCGCAGCTCTGTCGGTGCTCAAATCTGCACTCGGCGTTCGGGTCGATGGGGCACTTCTCACGGCGAGTGAACTTGCGACTGTTGCCGCGCAACTCCGTACGTCAATCTCGTCGGGGGACGATCTGGCGGCCGATGTCGAGGCGGTGTTTGCCACTGCTGGTCTGACCGGCAGCGAGCCCGACGAGATTCTCGTGGCCAGATTCGTCGGTGCGTACGCAGCACCGCTGCGACTCGACCTATTCACCGCTGACGAACAGGCTGCGATCTGTTTGCTTGAACCGGCCGACTGGTTGGGGGCGGTGATCGGTACTGTGCGCGGCGGCGCAGGCACCGAGGTCACCCCACAGAGTCTGGTGACCGCCATCAACCGGTGTCCCGAAATCACGACAACGATCCCGAAGGCCGACGCTGAGTACGTCGCCTGGTCATTCGAGCTGACACTCCACGCGTGGAGCCTCGCTGGGGTACTTGACGATGAGGGGGTCCTCACCGGCTTTGGCGAACGGATTCTGCCAGTTGCAATACACCAAGCTTGGCAGCCTCGCTAAGCCCCTCGGGGCAGGTCAGCCTCCGCCAACCGGGCGACGAGTCATCCCGCGCCGCTGAGCGAGCAGGGCTCGCAGTGCGAGCAGCACACCCGAGGCAACCAGGGCGAAGATAATGCCGAGCCCGAACAATTGGCGGGTTGGCGCCGGTGGATCTGACGTGAGCGTGGGAAGGGCGAGATCTTCAAGATTCTCGTCTGAGGGAACCACGATATTGTTCCCGTCGTTCACCGCGAACGCCCGGCCGCGAAAGCCACCCCAGCCTCGGCTGATGAGCAGGTCACTGAGTTCAGCTGAACTCACTGCCTTGCTATCGTCCACAGCCAATTGCAGGTGCAGAAGGTCTTGATTGTTCGGCCCCACGAGTGCCTGAATGACGGCGATTTCGTCGAAGCCTCCACTGGCGATGAAATCGACGCCATCGACATTGATGTTGCCGCCTGTGGCGCTGATGGGTGCGTCAAGGTCGTCGAGTTGTTGTGCTGAACCGCCGACAAGAATTCCCGGGTCGGAGTCGTCGATGATTTCGTCCCAGCTGGCGATTTCGGGGAGCAGCGGCAGCGGGCTCACCGACTGCATGACAGCGAGAAGGTTGGCGGTGACCTGCAGATCGGCAACCGACTGCCCCGGGCGGACCTTGAAGCCTTGGAGGAATGCCTGGGGGAATCGGTCGAGGCCGACAGGCAGTGATTGGCCGTAATCGACCTCTACCCACGAACTGGTGTCGAGCTGCAATTCGTGCGTCGGTAGACCAAACCCGCAATCGATTGGCAGCTCTGAACGCACAACAACGAGGTTGTCGCGACCAAGTGTGGTGCCCACGATTTCAAGTTCGGTGTCGAATCGGCCAGCCTTGTCGAGCTCGACCGTTGTCAGGAGGTCTTCGTTTACCCAGATGGTCACCACTGGTTCGACATCGGCAGGCGTTGCGTGCACGAGCACACCGCCGAGCCTCACGCGGATGCGGTTGACGGGCTGACCAAACCTTGCCTGTGGCAGAGTGATCGGGAGCTGCAGGCGAACAGCATCGCTGGCTTGCAGGCGACGAACTCCGGCGTCTCGAAGGGTGCGACGTTTTTCGGGCTCGTCGATCTTGACGAATCGTTTGCCGACCGTATCGACCTGGTCGCTGCTGATGAGGCCGATTTCTGGCGAGTTGATTGAAGCGGCGATGTCGCTAAGCAGCCCATCGGGGCCCGACAGTCGCAGGAAAGCCACAGTGCCATTGTTCTCGAGATCGACGCGACCTGTTTGGCTATCGCGAACCATGATGCTTCGGGTGAACGGGTCGTCGTCGATCTGCGTCGAGATGTTCGAGCTGGCTTCGATAATCCGGAAGCGGGGAGTGCTTGGGTAGCGCGTCGCGAGATTTGTGGCCAGAAGGAGAACTGCCTCGTCGACGTGCGCAGGACGGTCGTCGTCTACATAGATGTCGAAATGTTGCACCACCTGGGGCAGAAACTGGGCGACGGTAGAAGGCAGCGATGGTTGGGCCCGGAAGGTGAAGACCGGTTCGCTGATCTCCGCTGCGTTGGGTTCGATGACCGGCGAGGTGCACTGCCCTCCAGCGTACTCCTCGGCCTGAATCTCGATCAGAGCGTCGCCACTCGCCGGCGGAATCTGCTCAGAAATGGCACGCTGCGAGCCACCGTCGATGATGTCTTCGTAGATTACTTCGCCGTTTACCGAAATACTGACAAAGGTCTGGTGCACATTTGACGGGACCGAAATTGTCGCGTCGAATTGTGTGAGGAGAAGTCCGGGCGGTGTTGGCACGATGAAACTGTTGAGGCCGGCTGGGCGAGCGAGACGGATTGAGCGACCAAGACCAAGCTGTGTGGTGTCGAGGGTGAACTCTTCAGGAACTCGACCATTCGGCAGAAGGCTGTCACCGGCATCTGGCCCTTGTTCTTCCGATGAATCGCTGTCGGTTGAGCTGGTGTCGGCCGAATCCTGAGCGGAGGCCGGCTCTGCACTCGCAAGGAGGCCAATCGCGGCAAACGTCAAGAGTGCAAAGAGGGTCAAGAGTCCAAAGAGGATGGTGAGGTACGCCAAGCGCAGCGGCTTCGGGCGGCGGGTGAAGTAGTGAGTCATAGTTACTTTGCAGTCGCAGTTTTGAAACCGGCGCGTGGCATTTCGCCCCACGCGGTCTCTCCAGGAAGAAGTGCCCGTAGCCGCCACCACAGACTTTGCTGACGAAATCCCCAGTTCACGGCGAGTGAGAACAGCAACATGCGTCCGAGGTCGCTGGGGCGATTGTAGAAACCGAAGGTGCTGACGCCGACGGCGACCGACAGAGTGGCCACGACCTGGCCGATGAGCTGAGCTGCGATGAACATAGCGAAAGCGCTCTCGATGTTCACCCAGCCAAGAAGCAGTAGCGCGATCATCAAAATCCAGCCGATGCCTTCGATTATTGGACCGCACCACTCAAAGAAGTAGAGCGTTGCGAGACCAAACCGTCCGAAGTTCTTGTACTTCGGCTGGAACATCATTTTCCGGGCATCTTTGATAAGCATCCGTAGCCCTCGGTGCCACCGAATTCGCTGCCGCATGAGTACTTGGCGGCTCGACGGAAACTCGGTCCAGACAATGGCTTCGGGAGCCTGCACTACCCGGTACGGGATGTCGTTTTCGAGGTGGTAGCGATGCATGCGAACACAGAGATCCATGTCTTCGCCTAAGTGACCGTGAACGTAGCCGTTGAGCTGAAGCAGGACGTCGCGGCGGTACAAGCCGAAGCCGCCGGAGATGATGGGCATTGCGCCAATGTGGGCCATGCCGGGTCGCGAGATGATGAACGCGGTGAGGTACTCGACAAGCTGGCAGCCGACCCAGTAGTTGCGAGCGACTTCGCGACGGACAATCTGCGAGCCGTCGATGATGATGTCATTGCTTGGCAGAAGTGTGGTGCCGACGCCGACGACGTTGTCTGGTTGGGCCATCACCTCGACCATGCACCGGGTCATGGCGTCGTTTTCCATGAATTCATCGGCGTCCATGATCACCACCCATGGATGTTGCGCAAGGTTGATACCGATGTTGAGGTTGTCGGCTTTGGCGCCCGCAGGTGCCTTGTCGACGAACCACAGGCGGTCGTCGGTACGAGACCGGTAGATCGCGTAAATCGGCAGGGTAGGGATTGGTCCGCTGACCGGATTCTTTTCCACAAGCTCCATGTCGTGGGTTTCGATCATGACCCGAGCGGTGTTGTCTTTCGATCCGTCGTTGACGACGATGACTTCGAGGTTCGGGTAGTCCTGCGCGAGTGCGTTTGCCGAGGAGTGCGCAATAACGGCTTCTTCGTTGTATGCCGGAAGGATGATCGACACGCCAGGTGGGTCCTCAAGCAGCGGCGCTTCGGTGCGAGGTACGAGACGACGTGCTGGCCGGTCGCGTTTCAGTAGTCGCAGGCTGAGCATGCTCCAGAAGCCAATGGCAACGAAGTGGATAATGGTGAACGAGAAGGCCGTCCACATAAACACGGTGAGAATGGCGCGGATCATGTGTCCGCCAGTGCTGTGGTGTCAGCGGGTTCGGTGGTTGCGGGTTCGCTCACAGGTGAGGTGACGGGAGAGGCCGCGGTCGCAAGTGGCCTCGAGGTGTCGATTTCGGTGCCCGGTTCGTGGCCCCACAGCACCATGGCAGCCACTTCGGCCGCGTCGTTTGGCTGTTCTGATTTGGCTGCGGTCCGAAGAATCCTTCGGCCTTCGGCGCTATCGACGAGTCGTGCAGCGGCGGCGAAACGGGTGATGCGGTCCTCGACGCCTATGGCGCCGGCGAGCGCTATTTGGGCGCCAGGGTGCGAGATGATGTTCGCTAGCGCGTTGACTGCCGCAAGGCGGCGGTTGGTGTCGCTGTCGTTGAGCAGCGACACCATGACGGCGATGGCGTCGGACGCGTCGCCGGGGTCGGGTAGGCGACCTTCGGTTATCGCCCGTTCAGCGAGGCTTGGTGCGTCGCGCCAAAGGGGGCGAGCGATAGGGACGTTGCGGTTGTCGCGTGTCGCCAACCGGTCGGCGGCTTTCCCGAGACTGTCAAGCACCCATGAGCCGTGTTTCGAAGCAAGGCCGACGAGCACACCGACCGCGACTTCTGGACGAAGCTCGGCAAGCGCATTGGCGGCCGCCCTCACGACTTCTTCCTCGGGATCGGTGACCATCCCAGCGACCTCACCGGTGAGCGAATCAAGTTGGATAACCTCGATCACTTCGAGCGCTGCTACCCGTTTCAGATAGTCCCTAGCGAGGAGTTCGTCTCGGAGGTACTCGTCGACCGACGATTGTTCGACGGCATCGAGGAGTGAGTGATGAAGTTTGCCTGGCTGCGAGCGAACGACGGCCGCGACTGCGCCGAGCGCTGCTTCGCGGTTGTTTGGGCGGCTCAGAGCTTCGGTGATGACCTGGCTATCACCGGCAGTTCCCCGGCCATCGGCCAGAGCATCGGCAGCGTCGTGTACCAACGTCCAGGCGAAAGAGTCGGCGCGCTGATGGCGGCGAATCGATCGTTGGACGAGCCACGACCGGGCGGCAAGTAGCACCGAGAGGCCCGATGCAGCGCCAGCCGCAAGCCAGGCCGCGTCGGCCATTGTTAGTCCCAAAAACACAGGTACCAATCGGCGAATCTGCACGCAACGTGAGCACAACTGGTGCTTCTCTGGACCTATGGAAGGTCGTTCGTGTTGTCAAAAAGTCACTCTGTGTGGTCAATACTGAACCCGGGCGTTATGTCATGGGCTGCGCGCTACCGTTCTGTCACGCCCTCTACGCTGAGCTAGCTTCCTGGACACGGTGACTGCATGCGAGATGTTGATCGGCGACTGCGCGTTGAACGAACGGATTGATGACAAGAAAAATGATCACCCATCGGTATGTGCACTTCCATGCGTCTGACCCGAGCGAGGTCACCTCTTGCATGGCCGACATGGCCGAGAAGGCTGACGGGGGAGCATGGCTCAATATCGAAGCCCACCTCGACGAAGTGCAACAAGCGGTTTTGGTCGACCGGTCGGGTATGGCAGGACTTTTCACTGGACGCGGCTCCGATCGGCCGCTGGCCACATGGGTGCCTGCCGACTTGTCGGGCAGAAAACCCGAGCCACCGTCGCTTGGTATCCAGCACGGTACCGGCCCAAAACTGCTGGGCCGACTAGCGGACCAAGGGTTGGCCTTGCCGCAATCGTGGGTGAAGCAACAAGACAGCGGCAAACGCGGACTTGTGCTCGCTGTGCCGGTTCGAATCGCGCACGACGAGGTCGTTGCGTTTGCAACGACCGCTATTGCACTACTGCTGCCGAAACACGACTTCGGCATGTGGTTCGTCGCCGACATCGCGTCGACGACGAACTAGCACCGCCGTTACGCTGCCCGATGGGCTTTCTGCGGCTTCGCTGTTGAGCGCTCGCACCATTTGTCGATCTCTTTGCGAGAGACGGGGGTGCGGCCCATGCCACAGATGAGGGAGAGACCCTCACCAGACGTCATTGTCCGGTTCGACTTCATGTTCACGTTCCTTTATGTGCTGTTTCATCGTTGAAACACGAGAGCACCTTTGCTCTCGCTCGAAACCGTACCATCGGCGCCTTGAGAAGAAAACTAGAGATTTTCTTCTGCGGTCTGGTGGCCGCTACTTCCGGCGATTTCGACGATCAAATCCCCAAAATCGGTGTCCGCGAAGCCGTCGTTGCAAGCCAAGCGAAGGGGGTCGACGCCCTCGAGGCGCATGCCGGCGTCGCCTACCCATGCATGTTCGACGCCCTCGACAACCCAGCTGTTCCACAGGACGATTTCGATCGGGCTCGCCCCATCGGGCGCTGGCGCCGTTCTGTTCGTGTCGTGGGTGGGAGAGACCACGCTGACATCGATGTGCTGGGGACCCACATGCGCACGAAGAACCACTGCCGAAGCCGCTATGCCGTTGACTCGCAGCAACGCTTGGTCGGTTGCGAGATGCAGTCGCTGCTCGCGGCGGCGTGTAGAACGGACCCAGCTAACGGTGAGCGTGTCGCCACAAAAGGCTTGATAGCGGTACATCGAGAACACCAAGCTCCCGCGTTCGCTGCCGGCGGTGGCTCGCCGCGAGCGCAACCGCTCGGTTCGCGAACCGGCCATGGTCAGCCCGCTTCTGGCAGCCGTTCGAGATGGCGGACCGCTCGTTCGGCCGCCGACTCGGATTCGTCGTCAGGCGCTGGGTGCTCGTCCGGAGATGCGTCGCCAGACTGGCCGGTCTCGGTTTCGGCAAGGTTCTCGCCAGCGTTCGGGGTTTCGGCGTCAGTTTCGGCGATAGCTGATGGTTCGAGGTCGGCAAACGGATCGACGGCGACGGTTGGCCAACGGGCGTCGTTGTCGCCGTCGGGGGGCAACATCTCTTCGTGGGCGCCAAGGACCGGGTTGAAACGCACCGGCGCTTTGCCCGCAGCAAGTCGTTCTTGGTTCTCTGGGTCGAACCCCATTGCCTTGTCGCGTAGTTCGGTCCAGTAGATCGCCGTCTTTTCGTCTTGGTCTCCGGCTGCGAGCCCGGTCTGGCCTGCGTCGTCGACGTCGCTCGTCGTGCCTGCACCAACGGTGTGGGCCGAGTGATCGCCGGCGATGCGGTCGTGGCGGGCCAACACCCGGTGCTGGCGTTTCTTGCGAATGGCCAGCGTTGGACGGTCGTATCGTTCTTCGATCCGAAGACGGATCTCTTCGTTCTCCTCGGCGCGCCGAACTTTGCGAAAATGCCGGTACGCAAATGGCCCGCGCTGAATGCGGTCGCCTTTGGGACGGAAACGTGCATGCTTCGGCCGGGCCGCCCAGTCGAGGAGCATCCAAATCGCGGCGGCCAAGGTCCAACTGGCCGCGAAAACAGCGATGAGCTCAAGATCAGTCACATAACTCCAGACGATGGTCCGGACGGGAAAGTTTCATTTGGGGGAAAGAAATCTCTGTTCTTCGGAAACTAGCATGTAGGGCCCGACAATCATCGAAGTCTAGTCGCCTAGTGCGACCGTATGGGGGCTGGCAGCCAAGCTCTCGACTTCGGGCGGTGTTGCTACTGGTTGCGGGCGGTCATTCCACCATCGACGGGCACCACGGCTCCGGTGATGTAGGTCGCACTTGGCAGCGTGAGCGACACGATGACATCGGCAACTTCGTGTGGCTCGCCGTATCGTCGCACAGCGGTCGCCCGCCGCCCGAAGATTGCTTTGTTCTCGTCGGGAATGCCCTGCGTCATTCCCGTATTTATGGGCCCGGGGCACACGGCGTTGACCGTGACGCCAGATTTCCCCAATTCGACGGCGAGCGAGCGAGTCAGACCTGCGACGCCGTGTTTCGACGCGGTATACGCGCTCATGCCCCCCGTGCCGCCGAGTGCCTCGGTGGACGCAATGTTCACGATGCGCCCATCGTTGTTGCGCAGAAGGTCGTCGAGGCACGCCCGTATCAGGCGGGTCTGGCCGGTGAGGTTTACTTCAAGTGTGCGTAACCAGCCGTCTTCGAACGACGGGTCGGCGATAGGGGTAGCGATCGACACCCCGGCATTGTTGACAACGATGTCGATCGGCCCGAAATGCGATCGGACGGCGGCGACTGCTTCGATGACGCTGGTCTCGCTGCTTACGTCGCATCGACGGCGAAGGAGCGTGTCGGTGTTTGCTTCGGAGCTTGTTGCGGTGCTTGCGTGATCGGCCGGGAACGAAATGTCGAGCGCACCAACAAGCGCACCTTCATTGCGAAGGGCGTGTACAGTCGCCCGGCCGATACCGCTGGCTGCGCCGGTGACCACCGCGACTCGACCCTTGATAGAGCGGAGAGGATTTGGCGACGGCGCCGGAAGAGGTTCGGATTCTGTCGTCACGATGAGTTCTCCCTGGAGTTCGGTGTTGCTCTCGCACACCGCTGTACATCGTGTGTAGTTTGCGGGTGTTGTTTCGAGCAAGGCCGCGACCACAGTATTTGCGGCCAGATTGTTGCGGTGAGGAAAGCTATGGATGTTGTAGTCGTCGGAAGCGCAAACCTCGACATCGTTGTTCCGGTGCCGCATCATCCGGTGACCGGCGAGACGGTGCTGGGTGGCGACCATCGCCAGGTTCCCGGCGGCAAGGGTGCAAACCAAGCAATCGCCGCTGCCCGCTTGGGTCGTTCGACGGGCTTTGTTGGCTGCGTTGGCGACGACGCCCCAGGCGCAACGATGACCAATGCGCTAGTCGGCGCGGGCGTCGATACCGGTGGTCTGATTGTGCGGGCCGACCGGCCGACTGGTTTGGCGATGATTGCCGTAGACGCGTCGGGCGACAACTCGATCGTGGTCAGCCCCGGCGCCAACGCCGATTTGGGTCCCGACGATGTTTCTGGCTCGGCTGCGGTCGCCGAGGCGAAGGTCGTGCTGCTCCAGCTTGAGACACCTGTCGAAACTGTGCTTGCAGCCGCCCGGGCGGCCAACGGACTAGTACTTCTCAATCCGGCTCCGGCTCCGAGTGCTCCGCTTTCAGCCGACCTTCTCGCCGAAGTTGACGTGATCGTGCCGAACGAAATCGAACTGGCGATGTTGAGCGGCACGCCGCTTGACTCATTGACGTCGATCGATCAGATCGAAATGGCTGCCCGGAAGTTGGGTGGCGAGGTGGTGGTGACTCTCGGCGAACAGGGTTGTCTGGTGCTCACAGATGGTGTGACTACGCATGTACCTGCGCCGATCGTTGATCCGGTCGACACGACCGCAGCGGGCGATTCATTCTGTGGTGCGCTTGCTGATGCTTTGCTTCGCGGCGGATTGGTCGACGCTGCTCGCTGGGCGGTGCGAGTCGGAGCCGCCACCACGCTGCGACATGGCGCAAGTAGCTCGCTGCCGACGCCCGACGAGGTCGAAGAGTTGCTAACCAAGCGTTCGGCCGGCTGAAGAGCCCCGCTGACGAACCCCAGAGGATCTAGGACTTCTTTTTGGATTTCTGTTCTTCGAGCGCCTTCGCCTGCTCGACCCATTTGTCGCGTCGGACCCGGCCCGGAAACTCGGGCAGGTTCTTTTGCAGCTTGTCGATGTCGTGTTTGCCCATTTCCGCAATTTGGCTAAACCGGCGGATATCGAGGTTATTGAGCGTACGTTCGAGCTTTGGGCCGATGCCGCTAATCAGCTTGAGGTCGTCGGTGATGTCTCGCACGATCTTGTGCTGTAGCTGCTCGACTTTTGACTCGGCCGCCTTTAACCGCTTGTCGCGGTGACTGGCCTTCGCGGTGCGAGCTTTGACCAGGTCGGCTTGAAGCATCCGCACCGTCTCGGCATTTTTCTCCGCGGTCTGTTGCGAGCGCTTCAGACTGGCCCGGAGCGCCGCAAGATTTGCCTTGTCCTCGTCGTGGCGGCGTTTGCTCTTCTTGAGATCGTGGCGAAGTGACTTCTGGTCGCTTTGGGCCTTGGCCAACGCAGTCGTTGCAGCCTCAATCTCTGCGTTTGCCTGACGGAGAGCCTTTGCGGACTTGTGCAACTTCTTTGCAGCTGCTGCTTGATCTTGCTCGAGTTCGCTTCGCAACGATTCGACAAGCGCCTGGGCTTCATCGAGTTCCTGGCGCAGGCCATCTATGTCGCTGTCTGTGTCGCTTTGCTGTTGCGGTTCTTCGGGCGTTGTTTGTAGGGCTGCGCCGCTCGTGCTGGCGCGGAACCGCTCGACCTCAAGCTCTGAGGAACGAAGGCGGGCTTCAAGTTCGACAACGCGAAGTGCCCGTTGCTGAGCCTCTTCGTTCTTCGTCTGGAGTTCATGCACCCGCGATCGCAGCTCGACCGCTTCGGCCTCGGCAGCGGTGGCCCGCTCGGCCCGTTGCCTGGTCTCGCGATGGTAGTGCTGCAGCTCTGCAAGCTCGGCGCTGGCGTCGCCGAGGTGCGCGACCTCAGCTTCGAGTGCGGCGATGCGCAGCCGGCTACGGGAAAGTTCTTCGCTAACGTGCGCGGCCTCGGACAGCTGTTCGCGAAGAGCTGTCGACGAGGCGGTTGCTTCGGTGAGTTGCGCCTCAAGGTCAGCTCGGTAGCGGCGTTCGTTACTCAGTGATGCTTCGAGATCTGCGGTCCGGCTGCGCAATCCATCGACCTCGGCAGCTCGTTGGCGTTCGAATTTGAGTTCGGCGCTGAGCGAAGAAAGTTCTGCGCTTCTGTCGCTGAGTTCTCGCTGCAACGTGGTGAGTTCTGATGATGATCGAGCAGCGGCCTGGTCGATGTGTTGTTCTAGCTCGGTTGTCCGCTTGTTGGCGGCATCGAGTTCCGCCTGTAGCGCTGCGATCTGCTCGCTTTGCCCGTTCTGTGCCTGATTGGTGTCGGTGATCGCCCGTTGTGCGTTGGAGAGCTCAAGTTTTGCCGCGTTGAGTTCCTGCTGGAGGCGATTCGAGGCCAGGACTTGCCGTTCCAGCTCGCCAGCCCTTCGTTGCAGCTCGATTTGTAGCGTCGAAGCCTGCTCGACTCGAGCGGCCAGCTCGGCATTGCTCGCGTCGAGCTCTTCTTGCAGGGCCGCAATGGCGGGATCGGGTTCGTCCTCGACTGCCGAGGCGGGCACGCTGGCAAGCGCGGCTGTTTGCTGCGTCTTGTCTCGCTGACGCTCAAGGTCGCTCTGCGAGCGTTGCAGCAGTTCGAGGTCATCGCGCGTCTTTGCAAGCTTGGCGTTGGTGCTGCGCACCTCTTCTTCGAGTTGACGAACACGCAACGCAGCTTCGTCGCCAGCTTTGGTGAGTCGCAGACGTTCGGCTTCGAGTTCGTCGACCGCTGTAGTGCTGGCGTCGAGCTGAGCTGCCAAGTCGCGCGCTCGGTCGTTTGCTCGCTCGGCCGAGGCTTCGAGTTTTGCCATCTCTGCCGCGGTTTGCGAAGACGGTGGTGCAGAGACGGGAGCCGACGGCGAGGGCGTGGCTGCGGAGGGGGCAGGTGGCGAGGGAATTGGCGTTGAGGGAAGTGGCGACGAGAGCGAGGATGGGGGCGAGGAGAACCGCGCGACGGTGGTTGGTTCATCGCCTGTAGTTGTAGATGCCGCCCCGGTGGCGGTGGCGGCTGCACGGCGGGCGTCTTCTTCCGACAAACTGCCTGCAGAAGAGCTGCCGTCGACGAGTGGGTTACCGGCAGCCGGGCCACCATCCACAGGTGTTTGGGCTTGGGTGAGTCGGGCTTCGAGCACCGGCACCAAAGCGGCCCGTGCCTGCAGGTCATCGACCGAGGCCTGAAGGCGAAGCTGTGCCGTCTCGGCAGCATTTCGCGCGGCTACCAGGCTGCGTTGTTGCCCTTCGAGTTCAGCAATTGCCCGACGGCGCGCAGCAAGATCGGCCTGGAGTTCATCCCATTCGTTGCGTCCAACACTCTTTCGGCGCCATTTCCAGATCAGCCAACCAACGGCAATGCCGAGGAGCGCGGCGATAAGGAGCGATAGCCAAATTTCGCCAAGCACAAAGACCATCTGCGAACGGATCCTTCACACGATTTCGGGTACGACAAGCACAAGGGGGATATGCGGACGCACGCGACCGTTGAAACCCTGTGTAGTAATGAGAATAGCCGAAACGTATTGAAAGTGTCGATAGGTGTCGGGGGTTGCGCCGGCAGTTGGCCCGAGGCGGTGAAACCGAACCTTAGTAACGTTCGTTCTCGTGCAGTCGGGTGACCGCTCCGACAAGGATCTTCTTGGCAATCTTTGGACTCTCGTCGAGCAGGCTCGAGAACTCACGACGGTTCAGTGCTTCGACAGTCATGGTCGTATCGGCGGTAATTGTTGCATTTCGGGGCACACCGGCAATGACTGCCAGTTCACCAAAGAAGTCGCCAGGGCCGAGCGTGGCGAGTACTTTGCCGTCGCGCCGCACGGTGGCTTGGCCTTCGTTGATGATCATGAATTCGCGCCCTGGTTCGCCCTGGCGCGTCAACACGGCTCCAGGCTTCACTTCGACCTCGGTGAGGAGCCGTGAGATCGATTTCAGTTCCTTTGACGAACACTCGGCGAAGATCGAGATCGCCTTCAGTTTGTCTTCGCTGCCCTTAGCCATGGGGTCCCCCTGTAATGAGAAATTCTTGTCTACCGCCGGACTATCCGGTTTCTGTGCACGCAACTGCCCAGCAGACCAGCACTGTAGTCCGGTTCGGTCGGTCGAGCTCAAGGCAGTTTTTCGTTTCCGTGGTGGGCGGCAACTACGCTCGCCTCATGCCACTTCCAATGACGGTGAAGAAGCTCGCAGAACAGGTCAACACCTGGGGTAAGTGGGGAGAAGACGACCAGCTCGGAACCCTCAATTACCTCACCGACGAAGCCGTGATGCGCGGCATCGCCAGCGCGAGGTCGGGAAAGCGATTCAGCTTGGCGGTCGACCTTCAGCTCGACGGGATGCAGCTCGGAGCGATACCGGGAAGGCTCAATCCGCTTCGCACGATGGTGGCAATCAACTCGGCGATGACACCCGACGACCCCGAGTCATTCCACACAAGCGACGACGTCGTGACAATGGGTCTCCAGGCAGCAACACATTGGGACGCCCTTGCGCACGTCAGCTATAGCGGGTCGCTCTACAACGGACAACCCGCCGAGGCCATTAACGAATGGGGCGCCTCGGCGTGCGGTATTAGCAATGTGAAGACACTGACCGGGCGAGGTGTCCTGCTTGACGTCGCCGCCGCACTTGGCGTCGACCAGCTCGACTTTGGTTATGCAATCACCGCAGAGGATCTCGATGCTGCGGTCGCCCACGGGTCGTTGTCGATCGCGTCGGGCGACATCGTGCTGATTCGCACCGGCCTCATGGCAAAGTATTTCGCTGGCGACAAGCAGGCCTACAACGGCTGGTCGGGGAGCCCGGGCCCCGGGCTTTCGTGCGTCGAGTGGTTCCACCGGCACGAGATTGCGGCGGCGGCCACCGACACCCTGGTGTTCGAGGTGTTTCCCCCCGAGCACGACGACGCGATGCTCGCCGTGCACATGCTCGACCTCGTCGACCTGGGCCTGACGCAAGGGCAGAACTGGAACCTTGAAGAGCTCGCCGTCGACTGCGCCGCCGACGGCCAGTACGACTTTCTTCTTGAGGCATCGCCGCTCCCATTTGTTGGTGGCTGCGGAAGCCCGGTCAACCCCGTGGCGGTCAAGTAACTCCTCGCGCTCCCCAGCGGGTTACTCCTGCGGTTCGGTCTCACGATCGACGGGAAGTAGGAGCTCGATGAATGCCCAACCGGTCGTGTTCTCGAACTCCACTTCGGCCCAGAGGTCGGTCTTGTTGCCAGTCAGCGTGGCGAAGCCTCCGTCGGGAATTCCGCCGATAATTTGGCCATTCGGCGAGTTGCGAAGGTTCACGCCGACCGTTCCGGGCGTGTTGGTAACGGTTATGTCCTTGTCGATCGCTGCGCCGCGATCGTCGAGATCGCCTACCACGTCGACCAAATAGCTACTCGCGACCCAACCTGTTCGATTGTCGAACTGCACCTCGACCCACGAGCCCGAAACGTTGCCGGTTCGAGAGACGATGTCGCCGGTGATGAGTTGGGCGAGGATTGCACCATCAGGTGCCGAACGGAAGTTCAGTCCGTCCGAGTCGGTCACCGACACCATCGCTGCGGTGTTCGCCGTGATGCCGGGAACCGCATCGCCATTGCGAAGGGGTAGCAGGAATTCGTTGTGGACCCACCCAAGGTCGCCGTCGTGCACGACTTCAACCCACGATGTCGACCATTCGCCGGTGGCGATGACTTCGTCGAGTGCCTCAAGGGTCCCAAGAACAGTGCCGTCGGGAGCGTCTCGAAGGTTGAGGCCGGTGGAAACACCGGTGACGACGAGTACGACGCCGCCTTCCTCTGCGCGTTCAATGGCGCCTTTCACGGCGGTTTCGTTGTCGGTGCCGGTTGCTTCTGACGTGGGTGGGGGGATCGTTGGGGTGGCGCTCGGCGGCGGCGCAAGGTAGGCGCTGTGTACCCAACCGAGTTGGTTGTTCCATCGGACTTCAATCCACCTGACACCTTCAACGTCGGTGACGTGTCCGGTGCTTGAGACCATGTTGCCAGCAGCGATGCGGGCCAGGGCCTCGGAGTCGACGCTGGCCGCCGCTCGAAGGTTGAGCCCTACTTCGGTGTTGGCGACGACCCATTGATCCTCTGCCAATGAGTCATCCGCAAAGGCCAAGCTGTCGGGTTCTTCAAATCGCTGGGGGAGGGCGACGCCATCTTCTTTCGAATAGGTGCAGGACGACACGACAACGACCGCGAACACCGAGGCCAGCGCAAGGCTGGTTAGGCGCATCGCTCGGCGAGCGGGCCGATGAGATGTCGGGACGATGTTGTGCGGAGTCATAGTTGCCAGACGGGTTATTGACGTAGGTCAAAAGAACCATCGGCGGTTTCGCAGCGCGTATAAGCCTTTCGGCTCACTTTCCGAGGCAGGTTGCGCTTCACCTGGTTCCCGCACAGCACCTGATTCCCGCACCGTGGCGAATTGCGTCCCCTTTTGGTGAATCTCGCGCCCAGGCGCTACACCAGAGCTTGTGACTGATGAGACGCTACGAGAGCGAAATCGGGCGTTGCGTAAGAGGCGGGTCCTCGCATCCGCAATGCACTTGGCGGCTGAAGGCGGCTACGACGCGGTGCAGATGCGTGACATTGCCTCTGAATCTGACGTGGCTCTCGGCACGATTTACCGCTATTTCGGCTCGAAGGACGAACTTCTGCTGGCGGGTTTCGCTCGGTGGGTGACCTTCACGCGGCGCCAACTGGCAGACCATGGTCCCGTCGGCGAAAGCCCCGCCGAACGTGTCGCCAATGCGCTCACTGCAGCAGTGACCATGAGTGATAACGCGCAGTTGCTGATGTCGGCACTCATCACGGCAACGTCGAATACCGAGGCTGCGGTCGCCCCGTACAAGATCGATATCAACGAAGCATTCATGGGCATTATTTCTGATGCGATTGGCGAAGACCGTCTCGGCATCGATGTTCGCGGTATCGAGCGGGTCCTCAGTCACGTCTGGTTCTCGGCGATCACCAGATGGGTGGGTGGACTCGCGCCGGCGGGCTCAGTCGCCTCCGAGCTTCGTCACGCCGTGTCGATGTTGCTGCCCGACGATGCACTGCCCGTCAACATGACGGTGATCGACCTTCAGGAATCGGGTTGGGTTAGCAATTCGATGCAGGCTGATGCCGGCACTGGTGGGCTGAACAAATAACCCATCGCTTGATCGCAGCCGAGTTCGCATAGTCGCTCAAGCTGATCTTCGTCTTCGACACCCTCGGCGATGACGATGAGGTCGAGACGGTGCGCGAGGTCGATGATTCCGGCGACGATTGCTTCAGAGTTTTGATCCTCGGGAAGACCCGACACAAAGCTGCGGTCGATCTTGAGGACATCGACGGGGAACTGTTGGAGGTACTGCAGCGAGGAATAGCCGGTGCCGAAGTCGTCGACTGCAAGTTTGATGCCGAGGTTCTTGAGATGCACCAGTTGGCGTGCAGCCTCGGCGGTGTCTTCCATCAGTGCCGACTCGGTAATTTCGAGGCAGATCAACTCGGGGCTTATCTGGTTGTCGACCAAAATCTGTTGCACGGTTTGCACGAGGTTCGGCTCATTGAGTTGACCGGCCGAAAGGTTGACCCAGATTGGCACCTTCGCACGAGAAGGATCAGGCACCGAGTTCCAGATGCGCGACTGTCGACATGCCTCGGCGAGTACCCAATTGCCGAGGGGCACGATGAGGCCGGTTCGTTCGGCTATCGGAATGAAATCGTTCGGTGGAACGAGTTCGCCGTCGGAGCGCTCCCAGCGCACCAGCGCTTCGAACCCGACGATGCGGCCGGTGGTGAGGTCGTATTCCGGCTGGTAGTGCAGTCGTAGTTCGTGGTTCTCGATAGCGGCGCGCAGTGTCGCTTCGCTGACAAGACGTCCGCCTGCGGTGTCGTGTCGGTCGGGATCAAACACGGCGAATTGTTGACGGCCGCCGTTCTTGGCGGCGTGTACGGCTGCATCGGCGTCGGCGATAACTTCGTCCGGTCGGCGCAGCCCGACTGCTGCGGTGACGCCGATCGATGCGCTGAGTCGGACGCTGTCGTCGCCGCTGCGAAAGGGTTCGCTCATCGCGTGCAGGACTCGGCGGGCTACTGCTGTTGCTCCGGCGGTGCCGTCGGTCTCGGCGCAGATCATGGCGAACTGGTCGCCGCCCAAGCGGGCAAGGGTGTCGCCGGGGCGGACGATGCGACGCAGGCGAGCGGCGATGGCTCGCAGCGCATCGTCGCCACCGCGGTGGCCGATTTGTTCGTTGACGTTGGCGAAACGATCGATGTCGATCAGCAGTACGCCGACGGTAACTTGCGTTCGTTCGCTTACGGCGAGTGCCTGTTCGAGGCGGTCGTAGAACAGTGCTGGTGCGGGAAGCCCGGTGAGTTCATCTCGTAGCGCTCGGGCGACAAGCCGTTCGTGGTTGACTCGGTCTGGACTGACGTCGCACGACGTGGAGATGCGCTGTGTTGGGCGACCCTGCTGATCGACCATTGTTGTAAGGCGGGTTTCGAACCATCGAATCGACCCGTCGAAGTGGCGGAGCCGATGGGTAAATCGGAGTCCTTCTGCGTTGCCGCTCGATGCCGGATGCAGCGTGCGAGTCAGGTTCTCTTGGTCGTCGGGGTGTACCACATCGACGAGGTTCATCCCGACGAGGTGCTCGGGCGCATAGCCAAGTAGATGTTGGCTGGCCGGGTTGGCAAAGAGGATCTCACCGTCGACATCGTGAATGGCCACGAGGTCAGTCGAGGTCGAAGCCAGCAGCTGGAACCGGTGTTCTTGTCCGCGGTTTATTGCCTCGAGCTGGTCGAGACGGGCCACAAGGTTTGCGTGTTCTTCGCCCGGCTGGGCCGAACCAGCTTCGGTGAGGTCGATGGTGTTGCCGGAGGCGTCGAATGGTGTTGGCAGGTCGTCGTTACGCCAGGCCTCAAAGAGCAGTGCGGTTGGATCGCCGGGGCCCCGCTGCACGGGTGACACGGCAAGCGTGAGTTCTGATGGTGGCGAGTCTTCGCTGAAGTCGACGACCAGCGACACCTCGACCGGGTCGCCCTTGAGCGCCTGTCCGACGAGAAATCGAAGCGATGCGGCGGCGGCCGGTGTGCGTTGCCACCACGGTGCCGACCACACGGGTAGGCCGAGGAAACGCGGCCGGTCGCGATCGAGGAGCAGACGGTTTCCTTCGATCATGACGCCGTTCGCATCAAGCAAGGCCGCGAGGTGGTCTACCGAGTCAAGAATTGGCCGAGCGACGGTGGCCCGCTCGGGAAGATCGGCGTCAGGGTCGTCGATGTCAGCGAGTTGATCGCTGAGATCCTGGCCGGCGGAGGTAGAAAGTCGTGCGTTGATCCTGATGATGCTACTGAGGCTGGTGTTGTTTGCGTTGGATGAGGCGAATCAGTTGTTTTTACCGTTCGCCACTATGGTGCGAAGACCGAAAGTGCCACTGAGGGCGCCGACGAGAAGTGCACGAGAAACTCAGAGAACACGAAGAGAACACAAAGAAAACAAAGAGAGAAGGTACCTCGCTATGGGCGAGTTTCTTGCAGGTAAGAACGTTGCTGTTACCGGAGCTGGCAACGGCATCGGGAAGGCAGTAGCGCTCTACTGTGCGTCGGAAGGCGCCAACGTTGTGGTGGCCGATTATGGCGTTGCTCTCGATGGCTCCGACCCCACCAGCGATGTCGCCGACGCGGTAGTCGAAGAGATCGCCGATGCGGGTGGCACAGCAATCGCTGTCGCCGGCGATGTTTCCAAGTTTGAGGTTGGTGGCCAGATCGTGCAGACCGCCGTCGACGCTTGGGGTTCAATCGATGGCGTGGTTTGTGTGGCTGGCAATCTGCGCGAGCGCATGTTGTTCAACATGAGCGAAGACGAGTGGGACGCCGTGATTGCGGTGCATCTTAAGGGGCACTTCAACGTCTATCGCCACGCGCTCGCCGTGATGCGCAAGCAGGAGACTGGCGGAAGTTTCGTCGGCTTTACGTCGGGCGCTTTCATGGCCTCAACCGCGCAGGCCAATTATTCGGCCGCCAAAGGTGGCATCATCAGTCTCACCAAGTCGACAGCGCTTACCGCAGCGGCGCTCGCAATGCGCGGCGGCGGTCCAATCAACGCCAACTGTGTTGCACCTGTGGCTCGCACCCGTATGAGCGAGAACGTGCCCTTTGGTATCGAGATGGGCGACGCCGAAGATGTTGCACCAATGGCGGCCTATCTTCTTTCCGACGCAGGCCGAGAGGTCAACGGACAGATCTACACCGTGGTCGGGAAACGTATTTCGGTGTGGAGCCAGCCCGAAGAGGTGCGCACGATGATGGCACCTGGCGATCGCTGGACCGCAGAAGAGATTGCGCAAATGTTGCCCGACGGTGTGGGCACCGAACCTCACCCGTTCATTGCCGACCTCGAGCGGCGCATGGCCGAAACCGAAGCCGCCAACGCGCCAAAGAACGAGGGCTGATCGTGTCGACCCCGCCAGAGTACGTTGCCGCCCACAATCTTCTGGCTGACAAACATGTGGTAATTACCGCAGCTGCGGGAACCGGTATTGGCTTTGCGGTGGCCAAAAGGTGTGTTGAAGAGGGTGCCACGGTCACCATTTCTGACATTCACGAGCGTCGGCTGGGCGAGGCCGCCGACCGGCTTGCCGAACTCGGCAACGGTCGGCCACACACGGTGCTGTGCAACGTCACCGTCGAAGATGATGTGATGAATCTTTTCTCCTCGGCTATCGACACCGTCGGGCCGATCGATGTGTTGATGAACAACGCAGGCCTTGGCGGCGAGGCGAATTTGGTCGACATGACCGACGATCAGTGGATGAGTGTGATCGACGTGACCCTCAACGGCACGATGCGCGCTACCCGGGCTGCGCTACGTCACATGATGCCGCGGGGTCGTGGTGTGATCGTCAACAACGCTTCGGTGATTGGCTGGCGAGCCCAAGCGGGCCAGTCGCATTATGCGGCGGCGAAGGCGGGGGTGATGGCGCTTACCCGATGTTCTGCCCTTGAGGCGGCAGAGGCGGGCGTGCGAATTAACGCCGTCTCTCCGAGCTTGGCCATGCACCCGTTTCTCGAAAAGGTGAGCAATCAGGATTTCCTGGATTCGCTGGTTGAGAAAGAGGCGTTCAAGCGCAGTGCCGAGCCTTGGGAGATCGCCAACGTGATGGTGTTTCTGGCCAGCGACTACTCGTCGTATATGACCGGCGAAGTGGTGAGCGTCAGCTCGCAACACGCCTAGCGAGCGAGGCTACGAAGGCTTACGAAGCGCGTTTCGGTCTACTGAAGATCTGTCTAGTGCAGATTTGTGTAGTGCCGACATGGCCCACGCTCCCACGACAGGTCCGGGCGCCAGCAGCATAAAGGCCGCGCCCCACCCAGCCGCATCGCGAACCACGGGCACCAGAAAGATCGTGAATACCGTCAGGATGAAACCTGCGGCTAGCTGCAGGGTGAGCGCCGTGCCGACCAGCGCCGGGTCGATAACCTCGGTGACGATTGTCGAAAACTGGGCGCTATCGGCAACCACCCAGAAGCCCCAAACCAAGGCAGCCGTTAGGGGGATGGCCGGATGGAGATCGATGAGGAACCCGGTGGTGACGGCGCCGAGGGTCGACCAACGCATGGCGAGCCGGGCTGCTTCAGTTCGAGTTCGCCGGTCGCTCAACAGCCCTGCGTGTACCGAACCGGCTGAACCGACAGCGATGACCGCAAAGGCGGCCCCACTAGCCGAGCGGGCAGAGGAGAAAACCTCACCAAAGAACGCCGCTATCCACGCCCACATCGCATACAGCTCCCACATGTGGCCGAAGTAGCCCAGGCTGGCGAGCCGGAACTCGCGGTTGGCCAAGATGTTGCGTAGCTGCGACGGGTCGATCCTTGTGGCGGTGATGGCGAAAGGGCCGGGCTTTCCGGCCACTTCGGCAAGTGCTCCGCCGGCCACGGTGAGCAGTGAAACAACGAGCAGCGTTGGTTTCCAGGCTGCTCCACCGGTGGCGTTGATGAGATGGGGGAGAGCCGACCCGATGGTCAAAGCGCCGATCAGTACGCCGAGAGCAAGGCCACGACCCTTCTGATACCAACTCGACATGGCTTTGAGTGCCGGTGGATAGACCCCGGCGAGGAACGCTCCGGTGAGAAACCGGGCGACGAGCGCAACAGAAAAGTTGTCGGCGAGGACGATCAGCACGTTGGCCGATGCGGCACCGAGGGCGCCGAGAAGTATCAGCCGATAGGGCGAGATTCGATCGGCCAATCGGGCATATGCGGACACCACGGCACCTGCGACAAATCCGAGTTGCACCGTGATCGTCAGCCAGCTTGCCGCTGTTTGTGAAAGGCCCCATGACGATCTGAGGTCGGCGAGCACGGCAGCCGTCGAGAACCAAGGCGACATCGCCAGCACCAACGCCAACGCAAGCACAAGAAGTTGCGCTTTGGGCGCTGACAGCCGGCGCGATGTGATGCTCACGGAGTCGGGAACCCCTTGCGACCGCAGAAACATCCAGACATTGCCTGGAAGCATGACATGGGGTGCTACTCGAGCTGCTGCTCGGATTCGTGGTGGTGTTTCTTTCGGCGACCTTTGCTCGTGGGGCTGGCGGGTTGGTTGTGTTGACCTGGTTTTGTTGTGTCGTTTGTGCCGTTTGTGTGTTTGGGGGCGATTTCGTTGGGGGTGGCGCGGCGGGTTGTCCAGATGTGTTGGTTGTTGAGGTAGAGGGTTTTGTGGGTGTCGTGGAGTTGGTGGTGGCAGTCGGGGCAGACGAGGGCGAGGTTGTCGATG
>CALLQB010000059.1 GCA_938015295.1 uncultured Acidimicrobiales bacterium | reverse complement strand
GGGGCCAGCCGACGTCTGTTAGCGCAGTCGTTGGAGCCCTGGTCCACCTTCCGGCAGGTGACGTGCCATCACCTCATCTATCGAAAGGGATGGCAATGACCATCGTAGAAAACACAGGCACCCGGACCCTCACTACTACCGGCGGAATTGACACTCATGCCGATTTCCATGTCGCGGCAGCGATCGATCACAACGGCGGCGTCGTTGGTGTGGAGACCTTCGGCACCACGGTTGGAGGTCACCGCGAACTTGTTCGTTGGCTGGCCGGCTTTGGTGTCATCGCGACCGTTGGCGTGGAAGGAACCGGGTCTTATGGGGCCGGGATTGCCCGGTATTTGGCTGGCAAAGGAATCAGTGTTGTCGAGGTCGATCGGCCGAATCGCCAGGCCCGACATCGGGGCGGCAAATCAGACTCGGTTGATGCTATTGCTGCTGCTCGGGCTGCGCTGTCTGGCACCGCGACAGGAACCCCGAAAGCACGCGATGGGAATGTCGAAGCGATCCGTGTCTTGTCGGTCGCTCGACGCTCAGCTGCGACCGAGTGGATCCAGATCATCAACCAGATGCGTCATCTTTGTTTCACTGCTCCTGAGGAGATCCGTCGCCGGTTCTGTGATCTTTCGCCGATCACTCTTGTTCGCACAGCTGCTGCGCTTCGGCCCCGTAACGACGGGCGCGACGTTGTTCGCTACACGACGTTGATGACGTTGCGTGAGCTCGGCCAGCGGGCGTTGTTTCTACGCGAGCAAAAGAATCGATTGAACGCCCAGATGCGTCCGCTGATCCGCGCGACGGCACCGGATCTGCTCGAGGTTTACGGGGTCGGTTTCGATGTCGCAGCGAAACTGTTGATCGCGGCTGGCGACAACCCGCACCGAATCCGGTCCGAGGCAGCGTGGGCGCATCTTTGTGGCGTCGCTCCTGTTCCGGCATCGTCGGGAAAGAACCAGCGCCACCGCCTGAATCGTGGCGGGAACCGGCAGGCGAACTCGGCGATCCATCGGATCATGCTCACCCGCATGTCCCATGACGACGCCACCCGCGCCTACATCGCCCGCCGAACAGCTGACGGCAAATCTATGGGCGAGACCGCCCGAATGTTGAAGCGTTACATCGCCCGAGAGGTCTACAAGACCTTGCCGATCACGATCAACTAAAAACTCGGGTCCGTCTGGCGGCGGACTGGCCCGTCCGAACCGGCTCACACCCGAAAAGGGTTGTGCACAAAATGATCTGCCGCTGCCGCCAACAACGGCGGCCCTGCTTCTTGGTGAACGTGGCTTGCTACGAGCGTGACCCCGACAACCGGGTGTCTGATCCCAGTCGTGCCCGAACACCAAACCCACAAAAATTCGATACCACCAACCAAGGACCCGATTCGACGCGCCCAAAAACACACCCCAACAACCCCCGAACCCAAACAAACCCCGCCCAAGCCGAACAGACCAGAATCAGCCCTTGACAGCCTTACGAGCTTCATTCTCTGTCACATCGGGTTCGAACATCACCCCGGTAGCCCCGCTCCTAACCGGCCGTCGCAAAGGTCAACCCCGGTGGTGGCCGGTTTTCGCGTGAATGCCAGCAGTTAGTCCTGCTTGCTCAGCCGATGGCTGGTCGCAATACGCTCAGCGCTTACCCACACACACATCTGCGGGTCGACATCGTAGAGTTCGCCCTCGATCCACTGGCCAATGCCGTCGAAAATGCCGGTGGTGCCATCGCGCCCGACCACCTTCACACGATTCTCGCCACACTTTGCATAGACGGCCCCGCTGAATCCGTGTTTGATGCCGCCGCTGCTGGGTTCTGGACTCATAGCTGTACCGGTCCTCGGTTGATGTAGTCGGTGAGGAGGTCATGTTTCCAGCGAATGGTGGACTCCTGGTAGCGGCTCAGCGTTACGCCTTCTCGCCGCAGATTCTTCAAACCCCGCTGCACCTGTTCCATGTTGAAGGTGTCCTGTTCGGCCACCATGGCCAGCTTTTCTAGTCCCGTGGCATCGGTCCACGGATCGTCGACGCCCAAGTGCACCACCTCGGCTGGAGGCGGTCGGTCGCCCGAGAACGGTGCCACGTACATCATCTCGAAAATGCAGGTCTCGTGATCGTCGCCGTTGGGACGGAACCGGTAGACAATGCGGTTGAACGCTCCCCAGGGCTGAAAGTTGGGGTGCACGACATAGACCCAGGCGTCTAAGAACTCGGAGTCGCCCATCTGGTCCACTCCATCGCCGAAGGTCGGGCGGAAGCGTTCGCGCCCGGCAGCGGACAGTACTCCCCGGAGGGTATCGCCTTCTTCGAACGGCACGGGTAAGTCTTCGCCCTCCCGCACATCGAGCGCGTCGCGCAACATCTCTTCTTCGGTGGGCGTATACGGCAGCAGCGGGCACGGGATGCCCTTGGGAGAAAGCTGACGTGCCACGTTGCCGTACACATCAATTTGGCTTTGCGGGTCGCCGGTATAGCTCATGCCCTGCGGGTGGGTGGCGTTGACGTGGAAACCCTCGCAGAACGATTCGTTGGCAATCTTCCAGTTGCACCGGATGATCTTCGACGCATGCGCGGCCACGTAACGGTCCTGCAGGTTCCAGCGTTCGAAGTGTTTAATGACCTCGGGTCCAAGGAAATCTTCGAGGGGCTCGGCGTTGGGATCGGGGTTAATGAACACAAAGCCAGCCCAGGTACCCACCCGTACCTCCGGCAGCATCATTTCTTCGCTGCGCACTTCGAGATGCGGGAAGTCCCACTCGGCCGGAATGTGCTTGATGTCGCCGTCGAGAGTCCAGGCGAAACCATGGAAGGGACAGCGGAACTCACTGCAGCGCCCGTCGTAGGTCTTGAGCATGCGGCCACGGTGCAGACAGGCGTTGGGGTAGGCCTTGATCTCGTCTTCAGCCACTCGAGCGACCAGGTAGGACTGATCGGCGATGTCGTAGACGATGTAGCTGCCCACTTCGGGGAGGTGTTCTTCGCGGCAGGCAAACTGCCACACCCGGCTCCACAGGCGTTCCTTCTCCAACTCATGGAACTCGCGGCTGAGGTAGCGGTCTTTCGGAATATCTTCGAAGCCGTTCAGGTAGGGCGATTCGGTGCGAAGGTATTCTGGGATCTTGTTGACGTCTTCGTCCAGCTTGTCCTGCCAGGTGGGTCCCGGAGACCGTTGCAGCGGAAGGTCGTCGGTGAGATCGTCTGGAGTTAACGCCATGGCGCACCGTACCGGGAAGATGAACAAGCGTTCAATTAGTCGTCTCGTGCAGCCTGCCGTGCTAAGCCAGATACCGAACTATGGCTGATCCAAACCCTCCTCGACGCGTTGATGCCTACCTTGTGGCTGGCGGCCGATTTCACGACATCGACTACGCGCGGCTGCAGTTGTTGATGCTGTTGGCCGAGCACCCGCAGGTGCGGGTAACCGTAGGCTCGGATTACGAAGACATCGGCTCGATAACGGCATCATCGTTTCTCATTACGTACACCTGCGATGTGCGACCAAGCCAAGCTGCTCAGCTAGCGATCGCTGACTGGGTTGCCAACGGCGGACGGGTTTTGGCGTTGCACGGAAGCAATGCGGCCCTGGATTTCGACCCGCCAAACCCAGTGAAAACCCCAGCAGTATTCCCCGTCTGGACCCAACTGCTGGGCACCCGGTTTGTCGCGCATCCACCAACTGCGCCGTTTCCGGTTGCGTTGGCCGACCCCACACACTGGCTGGTGGCTGGCATCGAGCCGTTCGAGACCACCGACGAGCTCTACCTGTTCGACTACCACGACCGAGAATCGCTGCATGCACTGCTGCACACGCACTGGCAAGGCCTAGCCCGGGGTTACGAGGTCGCCGACTGGTCCAACTGCGATCCCGAACATCTGGTGAGTTACACCAAGAGCCACGGAGCCGGCGAGATTTTGTACAACGCCCTTGGTCATTGTCGCGGCCATTGGGACATGCCCGAAGTAACCGAGTATTACCCCAAAGTGGATCGTTGCTCCTGGGAGATCCCCCAGTACCACGAGCTCCTTCGTCGCGGCATCCGTTGGGCCATGGGCGAAATCAGCTAGGCCCCACGCGGCGTGGCAGTCACGCCGCTTTCCTCGCACGCAGGACCACGAATTTGCTTGAGCTGGCAACAGTGTCGCGGTTACCGAAGAGTTTGCTGAGCTTCGCGTGATAACCCAAATGCCGATTGCCAACCACCCAGAGTTCACCACCGGGCTTGAGCACCCGGTGCGCGTCGTTGAACATTTTCCAAGCTGTTGCTTCGGCGACTGCCTGATCATCGTGAAAGGGAGGATTGTTGAGCACGACATCGATGGAGGCTTCGGCAACATCGTCGGCCCCGTCGCAGGCGACTGATCGGAAGTCGCCCGTTGGGTATCTCTCTCGATAGGTCGCTTCGGCAGACCGCAGCGCAAGGTACGAGATGTCGGCGAAGGTCACATGGCTGTCGGCGGCCGCCGCCGCTGTGCCGAGAATTCCGCTACCACAGCCCAGATCGAGGATCGCTGCTTCCGCGGGAATCCTCGGCATGTTCTGCAGCAAGAGCCGGGTTCCCGAATCAAGCTTGCCCCCCGAAAACACCCCTGGTTCGCAATGCACAGTCATGCCATCGTCGAGGTTGAACGTCTGTGGCCACACCGGTGGCCCCGGATCCAAGTCGAGGTCCAGCGTAGGAAAGATGAGCCGCGCCTTCTTTTTCGCCAGCGACGTGGAAGTTGGTCCGAGGATCTGTCCGAAAAGTTCAAGCGTTGAGGTATGGATATGACGTGCCATTCCGGACGCAATGACCACTGTTTCGAGGTGCGCTACTTCGCGAACCTGTCGGAGTTGATGCTCGAGCAACGTTAAGGACTTCGGTACCTTGAGCAAGACCACGTCAACCGGGAATGGCAGGTCGTCGGTGCTCGCCCGCGTCTCAAGCTTGTAGTCAGGTCGGTTGTTTGCCAGATTTTGCAGCGCCGCAGCAATAGCGTTCGCCGAGTCGCTGACCATGGTCGGTCGCTGATCGGCCAACGGCACCGACAACGCACCAAAGGCATCGTTGAGAAGTAGCGTGCGACCGCGGAGGTCGAGTGGGTCTCCTTCGCGACCAGCGGTACCTGCGACGGCACCGAGGAGATATTCGTCAGCCGCGTCCCACGCCCGCAATTGTTCCTTCGGCCGAAGCGGATACCGCAAAAGCGTATATTCACCCTGCGGAACAACCATCAAGCTCATAAGCCGCAAAGGTACCGGCGATCACCCAAAGATCTGTTACTCACAGTGAGATTGCAGCAATCAACACCGAAACGCACAGGAGGGTGAAAGCATCCAAACAGCGACAGACAAAACGCAGAACGCTCCGCCACAGTGGATGTTTGGCGAAGCCAAACTCCGTAAGTGAGCGAAGCGAACGACGTGGGCCTAGTTGGAGTTGAACCAACGACCTCACCCTTATCAGGGGTGCGCTCTAACCAACTGAGCTATAGGCCCGGAAGATGCAAAGGTATCGTTGTCTAGCCGGTGTTGCTACCCCGGGCGACGAAGGAATTATTGCGCTTTGCGTTCCTTGCGGGTGCGCTTGACTGGGCGAGCGAACATTCGCGCCGATTCTTCTTCGACAACAGTGATGCGCACGCCACCCGTAAGGTCGCTAATCAGGTTGAAGAGCACGGCCAACAGCACGTTGAATCCGGTGGCAGCAACCACCATGACCAGGCCACCAAGGGCACTGGAGCGGAAGATTTTGTCTGCATCAAATTCAAACGTGTCGAGCGCGAAGAGTTCTCGAATGAAGTTCTCGATGTTGTCGACGGTGCCGGAGTTGACGGCGGCACCCCAGAGCAAAACGCCGGCAACCAAAAGGATGATCCACAAACAGAAGTAGAACAAGAGCGAAATCTTGAGCATCGACCATGGTTCGATGTGGCGAACCAAACGGCGAACCTTGCGAGCTCGAAGGCGACTTGCTGCACGACGGTCACGCCATGTCGGACTCGGGGTCTTGTTGGCGGGAAGCGGCGCTGCAACCGGAACTACCGGCTCAACAAGGTCGGGCGGAAGGTATGGTTCTGCAGCGGCGGGCGCCATGGTCGGCGCTATATCTTCTTCTACAAGCGCTACGTCTTGCACGTCGTCGACCGCATCGGCGTTTGCCGTTTCATCGGCACCAGAAACATCGGTGGCGGACACGTCGGTCTCGCCAGCGTCGTCAAGATACTCAGCATCAGTCGAGTCGAAGTCGGTCATATCGTCGGTAATTACCGCAGTCTGAACAGTCTCGTTCGAGACATCAGACGGGTCGAGTTCAGACGAGTCAGATTGAGGGGACACTGAGACAGTGTAGGCATCTTGCACCCCGGGATCACTGTCATGGTCCAGACTTCCTTGTGTTGGGGCCATCACGGGTTCGACGTGCCGACGCGGTCAATGGTTCAATCACGGTTCGCCGGGCCAAACGAGGCGGGTGCGACGTTCGGCCACGGCGGTTGCTTGCACCCGACCACGTCGAACCGTCACCGAAACACGTGTGCCGTGTGCAGCAAAGTCGATCAGGTTGGCGCCGTTGAGTTGGGCATAGGTTCGTGCCGCCTCGCGACCTTCAACAACGCCGACAAGCGCGGCCGCGTCGGCGGCCGTTTGTGCCTGTGCCCTATCGATAAGCACCTCGGCTACTGCTACCGACAGCAGCGCGAAGGTTGTACACGCCACCAGGAGTAGGACGACGGCAAGACTGGCTTGGCCGCTGTCGCTTCGAGAGCGACAGCGGAATACTCGGAACAACACGTACACGATGGGTCCCCAAAGAACGCTGACTGAACGTCAGCTGTGGTCGTTGGGGAAAGTGTTGTGAGGGGTTATTCCTCTTCGCCTGCGGCATCGTTCGATGTCGCAGTGGGCTCTGAGGCACCGTCTTCGGCCGCATCATCTGCAGCTGCGTCCTGTGCTGCGTCGTCCTCATCTTCGTCGGTCGCGAACGCCGGAGCAACTGCGGCCACCTCAGAACCGTCTTGCACGTTCATCACCGAGACGCCGCTGGCCGATCGGCCTTGCACAGAGATATCGCCGACACTCATGCGAATAATTGTGCCCTTGGTGCCCGTAAGGAAGACCTGATCGTCATCGCCGACCATAAAGGATGCAACGACGACACCTTTACCTTCGGTGATTTTCATACCGCGCACGCCGAGGCCGCCACGGCCCTTCTTGGGGAACTGATCGAGATCAGAACGCTTGCCGAAGCCATTAGAGGTGATGGTGAGCAGTTTGGCGTCTTCGCGCTCGATCGACAGCGAGACAAGTTCGTCGCCATCACGGAACTTCATCCCGCGCACACCGGCCGCCGTTCGACCCATAGGGCGCACGTCGGCTTCATCGAAGCGCATGGTTTGCCCGTTGCGGGAAACAAGGAACACATCTTCGCCATCGTTGACTGGTCGTACCTCGACCAATTCGTCGTCATCGTTCAACTTGATAGCAATGAGACCAGCCTTCAACGAGGAGTCATACGCGTTGAACAGGGTTTTCTTGACACGACCCTTCCGGGTGGCAAAGAACAGGTAACGGTTGGTTTCGTAATCGCGCGTGTCGACCACCGCCATAATGCGTTCGTCTTGCTCCAACGGCAGCAGGTTGACCAGAGCAGTTCCGCGGGCGGTGCGGCTGGTCATCGGCACCTGATGCGCCTTGAGGCGGTAGACCTTGCCTCGACTGGAGAAGAACATGAGGTAGGCATGCGCAGAGGTCTGCACCATGGTGAAAACGGTGTCTTCGTCCTTCAGATTTCCGCCGCTCACTCCCCTGCCACCGCGGCCCTGGGTCTTGAACTCATCGACCGACACGGTTTTGACGTAGCCGGTGTGACTCATTGTGAAGATGATGTCTTCGTCATCAATGAGGTCTTCGATGTCGAAGTCACCCGGGTCGAAGGTCAGTTCGGAGATGCGATCGTTGGCGTATTTGTCGCGGATCTCGGTCATCTCGTCTCGGATAACGCCGCGCAGTATCACCGGGTCGGCGAGAATGGCCTCGTAGCCGGTGACCTTCTCGAGAAGGTCGGCTTGTTCTTCCAGCAGGTCGGCTTTGCCCAGTCGAGTAAGACGGCCAAGCTGCATATCAAGAATCGTGACGGCTTGGCGCTCGCTAAACTCGAACGGCGCAGACTGTAGGCCTTCGCTAGCGGCGCCGCGATTTTCCGAGCCTCGGATGAGCGCAATGATGGCGTCGATCATGTCGAGGGCTTTAAGGAGGCCTTCGACGATATGCAGGCGATCCTTCGCCTTGCCGAGCAAGTACTCGGTGCGGCGGGTGACTACCTCGACCTGGTGGGCGATGTAGTGGACCAACGCATCGCGCAAGGTCAAGGTGCGGGGTACGCCATCGACCAGCGCAACCATGTTCACACCAAAGCTGGTCTGCAGCGGCGTGTGCTTATAGAGCTTGTTGAGAATGATAAGGGCCGGCTGATCTCGCTTGAGTGAAAAGACGATGCGGGTCTTTCCCTTGGCCGACTCATCGGTGATAGCCCGAATGCCCTCGATGGTTCCGGCGTTTACCGCTTCGGCAGCCTTGGTGATAATGCCGTCGGTGCTGGTTTGGTAAGGGATTTCAGTGACGACGATCTGTTCGCCACCGGTTTTGGTTTCTTCGATCTCTGCACGAGCGCGCATCTTTACCGAACCGCGACCTGTTGTGTAGGCATCTCGAATGCCGGCACGGCCCAAAATGAGCCCCTTGGTCGGAAAGTCGGGGCCCTTCACGAACTCCATGAGTGCCTCGACATCGGCCTCTGGGTTTTCCAAAAGATGGAGCGTGGCGTCGATGACCTCGCCCATGTTGTGTGGCGGAATGTTGGTGGCCATACCGACCGCGATGCCCTGACTGCCGTTGACCAGCAGGTTCGGAAAACGCGACGGAAGCACGGTTGGCTCGTCGAACCGGCCATCGAAGTTGCTGACAAAGTCGACGGTTTCGTTGTCGATCCCGTCAAGAAGGCGCATCGCCAAGTCTTCAAGGCGACATTCGGTGTACCGGTATGCGGCCGGTGGATCGCTAGGTGAACCAAAGTTGCCGTGTGGGTCGATAAGGGTATGACGCAGGCTGAAGCTCTGACCCATACGCACCATCGAGTCGTAGATCGCGGTGTCGCCATGAGGGTGATATTTACCAATGACGTCACCAACAACGGTGGCGCACTTTACATGGCCGCGATCGGGTCGAGTGCCCGAGTCATACATGCTCCACAAAATGCGGCGATGCACAGGCTTGAGGCCGTCGCGCACATCAGGCAGGGCTCGCGAGACGATGACCGACATCGCGTATTCGAGGAACGATGCCTCCATCTCCTGCTGGATTTCGATGGGTTCAATGCCATCGCCATCGCCATCTCGGGTATCGGAGTTGGTTGTGTCACTCATATGTCGAGGAACCTGACGTCCTTGGCGTTTGTCTGAATGAAGTGTTTTCGACTTTCAACGTCGTCGCCCATCAGCACCGAGAAGATCTCGTCGGCGATGGTGGCCTGCTCAACGGAAATCTGGAGCAGCGTACGTTTGTCGGGATCCATCGTGGTTTCCCACAGTTCGGAAGCATCCATTTCGCCGAGACCCTTCAGTCGGGCGAACTCTTCTTTGTGTTTGGGGTGCTCCTCGAGGAACGCATCTTTAGCGAGATCGTCTTTGAGGTAGATCTTTTCTTTGCCAACCTTGGTTGAATACAACGGCGGCTGTGCCACATAGATGTAGCCGGCTTCGACCAGTTCGCGCATCTGGCGGAAAAAGAACGTGAGGAGCAATGTGCGGATGTGACTGCCGTCGACGTCGGCGTCGGCCAACAGAATGACCTTGTGATACCGAGCCTCAGCAACATCGAACTCGATGCCGACACCGCCGCCAATCGCCGAAATCAGCGACTGCACTTCGGTGTTCTTGAGCATCTTGTCGATGCGGGCTCGTTCGACGTTGAGGATCTTGCCACGAATGGGCAGGATCGCCATGTTGTGCGGGTTGCGGGCCTCTTTGGCCGAACCGCCCGCCGAGTTGCCCTCAACGATGTAGATCTCGGATTCGGCTGGATCTTTCGATGCACAGTCGGTGAGCTTGCCTGGCAGACCAGCGCCTTCGAGCGCCGACTTGCGGCGGGTGAGGTCGCGGGCGCTTCGAGCGGCTTCACGGGCACGCGACGCCTGGATAGCTTTGCCGATAATCGCCTTCGCTTCGTTCGGGTTTTCTTCAAGCCACTCGGTGAGCTTTTCGTTGGTGGCCTTCTCGACTAGCGAGCGGATCGACACGTTGCCCAGCTTGCCTTTGGTCTGGCCCTCGAACTGCGGTTCGCTGAGCCGCACACTGATAATGGCGGTGAGACCTTCGCGGATGTCCTCGCCCTGCAACCGGTCGTCTTTGCCTTCTTTCAACGCGCCCTTACCGAAGGCGTATTTGTTGAATACGTTGGTGAGCGATTTACGGAAGCCTTCTTCGTGCATGCCACCTTCGATGGTGGTGATGCCGTTGGCGAACGAATGCAGACCATCGCTGTTGAAGCCGGTGTTCCACTGAAACGCAATCTCGACCTCTTCGCCTTCGCCGACCTGTTCGAAGTAACCGACCTTGTCGAAGAGTGCCTCTTTGGAGGTGTTGAGGTGGTTGACGAAGTCGATGATGCCGCCGTCGTATTTGAATACCGAAAACTCGGAGTTGTCGGTCTGGCGATTGGGTCGCAGGTCGCGGAACTTGATCTCGAGACTGCGGTTGAGGAACGCCATCATCTGGAAACGGTCAAGCAGCGTCTGTGCTCGAAAATCGACATCGTCGAAGATGGTGTCGTCGGGCCAGAACCGCACCGTTGTGCCAGTGCGGTCGTCGGGAGCGTCGCCGGTGACCACTAAGGGGTCTTGAAGTTCACCACCGTCGACAAACGACATGCTGTGGCGTTTGCCTTCTCGGTCGATATCGACCTCGACGCGTTTGGACAACGCGTTCACCACCGACACACCAACGCCATGAAGGCCGCCGGAGACCTTGTAGCCTTCGCCGCCAAACTTGCCACCGGCGTGCAACACGGTGAGCACAACCTCGGCTGCTGTCATGTCGTACTTCGGATGTTTGCCTGTGGGGATACCGCGGCCGTCGTCGATGACCTCACAGCCACCGTCGGCGAGAATAGTGACGCTGATCGACTTGCAGTAGCCGGCCATTGCTTCGTCGACCGAGTTGTCGACTACCTCGTACACGAGATGGTGGAGGCCAGCGGGACCGGTTGACCCGATATACATGCCGGGCCGTTTACGGACAGCCTCGAGCCCTTCGAGGACGGTAATAGCATCGGCACCGTAGGAGCCGGGGGCTACGGCAGCGGTTTCGGATTTGGAACGTGGGGCGGTGGTTTCGTCGCTCGGAGCTTCGTCAGCCGGGGGCTGTTCTGCTTCGAGTTCGTCGTTCGGCGCGTCGGCCAAGACAGGACCTTTCGTGGGGTTCAAACGTGGTCATCTCCAGGTCTTCGCAGCGTATGAAAACCGCCAGGAAGCGAGGGACAAAAACATCTAAATGAGGTACCTACAATTGTACCAGCTGACCGTGACATGTTCGTGTCACTCCGAGTCCACTACAGCACCTCTGACCTGCACTTTTGTAAGCAATTCTCCGAAGAGTCCTCACATCGGTGTTCCGTGACGTTATGCGGTCGATTTTTGACGCGCGATTCAGACCTACTCGATACGGATATCGAGCGACTGTACCTCGCCGTCGCCCAATGTTTGCGCGAGTCGGACTAGTAGTTCCGTCTCGGCCCAACGCAACTGTGACGCCCAGGCAGCATCGCTCGCGGCGATCACTAAACGGTTATCGGCAAACGAGACCGGCTTGGTATGTTTCGCTATTTCGGCGCCGACGAGCTCTGGCCAGCGATCGAACACATCGACAACCGTGCGAGCCTTGGGTGCGCCCAGGTGATTCAGGAGCCGCTCGAGACTTCCGGCCAACGGCCGCGGTTCGGTACTCATCGAGGTTTTGGCCGCAGCGTGTGCTCGACGACTTCGATGGTGAGTTCGGGTTCGGCACCCGGAGGGAGGCCAGAAGCCGAGGTCAAAACCGCCTGCCCCTTCGGGAGGTACTCGACCAACGCAGCGCTGCGGTAAGGATCGAGTTCGGAAAAGACATCATCGAGCAACAGCACGGGCGGCGAACCGGTGACCTCGGTGACCGCCTCGTGAGCAGCGAGGCGCAACGCCAGTGCGACCGACCGTTGTTCGCCCTGCGACGCATGGGTGCGTGAAGACAAGCCGTTTAACAACAACTCGATGTCGTCGCGGTGTGGGCCGGTCGTGGTGACGCCTCGACGCAGATCGTCCTTACGGGCCGCCAGAAGCGCTTCGGCTAACCCAACGTCCTGCCATTCGGACCGGTACGTCGCGTGCACCTCTGCGGGCTCACGAGCGACGTCGTCGTACGCGCGAGTTAGCGCGGGCACCAACAAATCGAGCGCCTCGCACCGCGCCTTGGCTAATGCTTCACCTGAGGTCGTGAGCTTCGCATCCCAAACATCAAGTGTGAGCTGCACATCCTGGGTAAGGCGTCCACCGGCTCCTCGAAGCAGCGCGTTGCGTTGCTTGAGAATACGGTCGACATCGCCTTGTAATTTGTCGTTGCGAAGATGCAGGTCAACCAAGACATCGTCGATATAGGTCCGCCGTTCGCCCGGGCTTCCCTTGACTAGGTTGAGATCTTCCGGCGAAAACACCGAGACCCGAAACAGGCCCAGCAGATCGCGCGAACGCGTCAAACGTTGTCGATTGACCTGCGCTCGCACGCGGCCCTGGCGCGGTATTTCGGTTTCGATCAGCACCTCACGACCAGCACTGTCGATATCGCCACGCACAATCGCAGCTTCGGCATCGGTCCGCAGCAGAGCAGCTGTGGGCGCTCCACGGAACGATTTCAGCGACGCCAGCCAACCAATAGATTCAGCCAGATTCGTTTTCCCGTGACCGTTTCTCCCGATGACCGCGGTGAGGCCTTCGGGAAACTCGATGTCGATCGACGCATACCCACGGAAATTCTGCACCCACAGCTGCCGCAACCTCACGGTGCTGCCATGTTTGCAAGGTTCACGTGGTCACCGGTTTCTAAGAAACGCGAACGGGCATCAACAGGTACAAGAAATCTGGGTTATCGCTCGAGCGAAGAACGGCTGGCTTCAACGCATCGACCGTCTCGAGAGAGACCTCATCGCCGCTGGTGACCTCAAGGCCGTCAAGGAGGTACTCGGGATTGAAGGCCACCGTCAGTTCTTCGCCGTCGTAGCGGGCGTCGATTGACTCGTGGGCCTGACCAACATCCTGGGTGACGGCCACCAACTCAAGGCCGTCGGATTTCATGATGAGGCGCACAGGTGTGGCTTCTTGGGCAAGAAGGCGAACACGGCGCACCGCTTCAAGCAGTTCAGCTCGGTTCACCACCAGGGTGTTCGGCTGCGCTTGCGGAATGAGGCCGCGATAGTTCGGGAAATCACCTTCGATAAGGCGGGTAGATACTCGAACTTCACCAATCTCAAAAGCAGCATCGCGTTCGCCGAGCCGCAGCGTGAGGGTTTCGTCGCCGTCGAGCACCTTTGCTAGTTCGTTGAGTGAACGACTCGGTACCAACACGCTCTCGTCGCCCGAAAGCACCGACGTGCCAGGTAGGTCTCGTACCGACAACCGGTAGGAGTCGGTCGATACCAAACGAAGTCCGTCTTCTTCAGCTGCCATGAGGACACCGGTGAGAATGGGTCGTGAATCATCAGACGACGCCGCTTTGACCACCTGTTTGAGCGCGTCGCGGAAAGCCGCTGCATCGAGCTCGACTGCCGAATCGGGGGCTTCTGGCATACGAGGGAACTCGTCGGCGGGAATAACACGAAGAGAGAACTCAGATCGTGCGGCGGTGATGTGTGCTTCGTCGCCTTCGATGTTCACCTCGATCTTGCCGGGTGGCACCGCCTTGACGATGTCATTTGCCAGCTTTGAGGGAAGCACGGCTGTGCCGTCTTCTTCGCCGCCGACAACCGCGGTGACGCTGATAGTCAGGTCAAGGTCGGTACCGGTAGCGCGCAATTGGTCGCCGACGAGTTCGAGATGGATGCCGGCAAGAACGGGAAGAGCTCCACCGCGGGTGGTAACTGCTCGTCCAGCAGTGCCGAGAACTTTCTCGAGATCGGCGCGTTCGCATCGAAACTTCATTGGTCTATTTCTTTCACAAGGAGAGTTTTACGTGATTAGCAGTAGTAAGCAGTAGGGCCTGTGAATTGGGGATGACGTCGCGTAACCCCTGCTCAGATTGGGTTTTGTTATTCGCGTGCCATCCCCAGGTGTCCACAGTCTGGTAGCGGGGTGTGACGCGATGGGACAATGATGCACAGGAAATCACAGCTCGCGGCGCGATTTCCCCACAGGCTGTGGGCGAAATTGTGGAAAACAGTACCATCAGTCGCTGCTCTTGATCCGGGCGATGAGTTCAGTGACTTGGTCGAAGATCTGCTGACGCTCGGCCATGAGGTTGCCAATTTTTTCAACGGCGTAGATCACTGTTGTGTGGTCACGCCCGCCAAACTCACGCGCAATGGCTGGATAAGAAAGGTCGGTGAGCTCTCGCATGACGTACATAGCGACCTGACGTGCGGTCACCAGCGGGCGTCGGCGACTACCGCCGGTTATCTCCTCGATACTCAACGAGAACATCTCTGAGGTGCGGGTGAGGATGAGGTCGGGTGTTATCTGGTGAGGTTGGCGGTCGGAGAGAGTGTCGCCAAGAACCTTCTCGGCCAAGGCCACGGTGAGTTCTTGGTTCGTAAGGTTTGCGTATGCGGTAACTCGGATGAGGGCGCCCTCAAGCTCGCGGATGTTTTCCTTGATGTTGATCGCAATGAATTGCAAAACGTCATCAGGGAGGTTGCGGGCCTCACTGCTTAGACCCTTCTGGCGCAAAATAGCGAGCCGTGTTTCGAGGTCGGGGGGCTGAATGTCGGTGATGAGACCCATTTTGAACCGGCTTCGCAGACGGTCTTCGAGGGTGGGGATCGAATCGGGCGGTCGGTCCGACGACACCACGATCTGGCGTTGGCCCTGATGAAGGGTGTTGAACGTATGGAAGAACTCTTCTTGGAAGCCTTCCTTGCCTTCAATGAACTGAATATCGTCGACCAGTAACAGGTCAACCTCGCGATAGCGACGTTTAAACTCGGGCAACGTGCTGAGACGAATAGCTTCGACGAAGTCGTTGAGGAATTCCTCGGACGACACGTAGCGCACGCTGTAGTGGGCGTAATGGTCGCCAACATAATTTGCGATGGCGCGAAGCAGGTGGGTTTTGCCCAGGCCGGCGTCGCCATAAATAAAGAGCGGGTTGTAGGCCAGCGCAGGGCGTTCGGCTACGGCGAGAGCCGCAGCGTGTGCGAAACGGTTGCTTTGCCCAATAACAAAATCGTCGAACGTGAAGGGGTGCGATCGTGGTAACCCGGTTGCGGGGTCGTTTGTGGTCGCTGGGCTGGCGGCGAGGCTTGGCGTCAACGTGACTTCGGGCGACCGCTTCGTCAGGTCAATTTCGGCGATATCGCTCGGGTTGTAGCTGGTGGGTGCCGCTGCTCCGGTCGAAAGGGGTCCGGGGTCCTGTACGCCTTGCTGTTGAAGGTCGTGCTGTTGAAGGTCGTGCTTTTGAGGGTCGGACTCGGGGGCGTCGTCGAAGGTTTGCGTGCGAACCTCGATGCGAAGGCTGAGCGGTGCATCGCTGTTTTCTTCGACAGCGGACTGCACAATTCCCAGAAATTTTCCTTCGAGTCGATCCTTGACCCATGAACTCGGTACCGCGAGTCGGAGGTTGTCGTCGGTCAGGTCGATAAAGCTGATATCGGCAAAAGTTGTTGACCACACGGCTTCGGAGACCTGTGTGCGCATCTGCGTAGCGATGGAATGCCAAAGAATTGCCGGGTCGGAGTGGTCTGCATGTGGATCGTGGGGCATGAAGAGGTGCTTGCGAGAGTGAGTTGTCCACACCGCCATTCACAGGTGTGGACAAAGGCGAGAAAAGGTGTGGGCAATCTGTTCGGATGGGTGAAAACGATGATTGATAGCTGGGTAACTCGTGGGGAAGCTTGCAAAAGATAAACGGGTAGCGACACCAAGACGCCAGTGGCGATAGCAGGGGCGGAATGCCAAGAGGTGGATGGTGCAGCTTGGCGACCGTAGCATTACCTCGTGATGCCTGCACAAGGCGCGCGAATCAATCGCTATTTCACCAGTTCAGAGCCGGTTTTACAACAATGGGTCTGTTCGACGAAACGTCGTTTGATTTTTGGTTGTCCACAAGTATCTTTGCGCCCCAGTTGCCTCTTGAGCCGTAGAGCCGTAGCGTGTACTGATCTGTATCTGACGAGGCGCAGGTAACCTGAGCGCCTCGCGAGAGACAATCAACGCAGCAGCAGTTGGACGTCAGTTTTCTTAACTGATCCACCCTCCGGCAATGCACCCGGATGTTCTTGTTTCTCCACAACGTATCCCGAGGATAAATCGATGAAGCGCACGTACCAGCCAAATGTTCGGAAACGATCGAAGAAGCACGGTTTCCGGAGTCGCATGCAAACGCGCGCCGGGCGGGCTGTTGTAAAGAACCGGCGCCGTAGGGGCCGTCAGCGTCTGTCGGCTTGATCCAGCCGATTTCGGACCGTCGATCTTTCGACGAGCTTCATTCCCATGGCCACGTACTTCGTTCCGGGCCACTATTTGTCCGGATGCTCGACGATGGGTCCACTCCGCCGCGCCTCGGTTTCGCAATCGGCCGAAAATACGGCAACGCCGTCGCTCGTAACCGAGCCCAGAGACGGCTGCGAGCGCTCTTTCGCGAAGAGGCCAAAAGGCAACCAAACCTTACTGGTACCTTTCTCGTTGGGGCTGGCGGGGATTTCGCTCGGGCACCACATTCCATCGCCCAGAGTTGGGTCGAAACAATCGGTAGAAACGCACGGGTTTTCACTGGACAATCGGGTGACCACTAGTGGCTAAGCGGTTCGTGCTGTGGGCGATTGGCTGGTATCAAAAGGCTTTTTCTGGCCGTCCCTCGCCGTGCCGTTTCGTGCCGTCGTGTTCCTCGTACGCTAGTGAGGCTGTCGAAGTACACGGTGCGCTTAAGGGCACCTGCATGGGTGCATGGCGGATTTGTCGCTGTAACCCGTGGGGTGGACACGGTCTCGACCCCGTGCCGCCCAACAAGGCGGCGCTGCACAATTCTCCCCGAAATTCTTTCAGAAATGAGGAACAGGAATCATGTTTGACCTGATCAGCACGATTCTCGCTTGGTTGTATTCGGTGTGGCCATCGTTTGGTGGCTCCATCATGTTGCTCACCCTCGGCGTGATGCTCATCACCACGCCGTTGACCCTTGCGGGTACCAAGTCAATGATCAAAATGCAGCGCCTTCAGCCAGATCTGAAGGCTGTGCAGGAGTACTACAAAGACGACAAAGAGCTGCAAAACCAGCAGGTCATGGCCTTTTATCAGGCGAACGGCATCAACCCCGTCGGTGGTTGTCTCCCGATGTTCATTCAGATGCCGGTCTTCATTGTTCTTTACCAGGTGATCCGCGGCGTGACCCGCCGAGTGAGTGACATCGGTGTTGGTAGCGGGTTCGGCGCTGGGTTGGGAGCGGGCGGCAACGTCGATGGGTCGCTGGCCGAAAACATCGACGCGGCGAATCGTTTCAACCCCCAGTATCTCGATGCAGATACCCAGCTCTACCGCGACCTCGCTACGCGCGACGACATGCCGTTCCTGAGGGTATTCGATCTCGCCGACACGGCTCTCGACGTCATCTCCAACAACTTTGTCGACGGCCTCCCCTACATCTTGTTGATACTTGTGGTCGGTGCGATGGGCTTTTGGCAGCAGCGCCAAATCCAGGGACGTCAGCGTCCCGGCGCGGTGATCAATCCACAGCAGCAAGCGATCATGAAGTTCATGCCGTTCTTCCTGCCAATCATCAGTTTCAATCTGCAGGCCGCGTTGGTGATCTACTTCCTCGTGTCAAACCTGTACAGACTCTTACAACAGGGATACATCACTCGCACCCTGTATAGCGGTAGCGAAACCGGCGAGATTGAAGTGATTTACCCTGAGGGATTCGATCCAAAGAACGCGGGCAAGAAACGCAAGAAGCCCAAGACCGACGCCAAGAAGGGCACGTCGAGCCAAAAAGGATCTGGCCGCGACAAGCCTGGCGGCAAGGGAACAACAAAGTCTGGCGAGGACAACGACATTCGTCCTGCGTCGAAGAGCAACGGCTCGGGTAAAGCCGGCCGAATTGGCGGCGGTACAGCCGCCATATCATCTGCTGAGGAGGCCCCAAGTTCATTGGGTGGGCTCTTCGGCTCGAAGAAGAAAAAGGGGAACGACGGCAATAGTGCCGGAAAATCCTCAACCAAAAACGGCTCCAGCAAAGCCGAAGTCTCCAGAACCGACCGGGGCACAGGAAGCGGACGTACCACTCCTAAGGGAACCGTTTCCCCACGCCCCCGCAAGAAGAAAAGGTAAAACCGAAGATGGAATGGGTGGAAACCACCGGGCAGAGCGTTGAGCTTGCCAAAGAATCTGCACTCGATCGCCTTGGCGTCGATGCATCAGAAGCAGAGTTTGAAGTACTCGAAGAGCCCCAAACTGGTTGGTTTGGTCGTGTGAAGGCCGAAGCTCGCGTGCGGGCGCGGGTAACGCCGACGACTCCTCGGCCCAAACAGGAACGTCGTGAACGCGGCAAAAAGGGCGGCAACAACCGTAATCAGGGCCGTAACCGCAAGGGTGGCCAAGGGTCTGGCAACCAGTCCAGTGGTCAGGCGAGCAACCAATCTAGTGGGCAAGGTAGTCCACAGCAGAGCAAAGGTGGCCGCAACGCAGCCGCCGCAGGTGGCGCTGCTGCAGTAGCTGGCGCCGCGGCGGTAACTCGGGGCGACGAGTCCTCGACATCGGCGACAAACGCCGATGCCGGCGGTAACTCGAACGGCAATAACTCGAACGGCAATAACACGAACGATCGTGGTCGTGGTCAAAGCAACAACCGCAACGGTGAAAGCCGAAAGGGTGCCAAGGGGAAGAACAATATGCACAACGAAAGTGATATGAGCGTCCCAGATCAGGCCGCCGTCGCCAAGACCTTCATGGAAGGTCTGCTTGAGAACATGGGCCTCGCAGGTACCGTCGGGATCGAGAACGTGCTCGAAGACGAAGCCACAGTGCAAGTTGCAGGCGAGAATGTCGGCTTGTTGGTGGGTCCGGGTGGGCGCACACTGAACTCGCTGCAAGAGCTGTCACGCACCGTCATTCAACGACATGCTGGTGGCTCGCCAGCTGGCCGCATTCGGATCGACGTGGGTGGCTACCGCGCTCGTCGAAAGGAAGCACTCGAGCAATTCGTCGAGAAGATTGCAGCGAAGGTTATCGAGACCGGCAAAGCGCAAGCGCTTGAGCCAATGGGGTCCGCTGACCGGAAGATCGTGCACGATGCAGCGACCGAGATCGCTGGTGTCTCAACGACTTCTGAGGGTGAAGACCCCCGTCGACGGGTCATTCTTGTCCCAAGCGACTGACGTCGCAACGTTGATCGGCCCGAGATAACGGGGCACGGCAAACTGCAGTAGACAGTACCCATGATGGGTAACTGGATGGAAAAAGCACAAGACGTCGGGCTGATTGGCCCGGCGTCTTTGCGTTTTCATACCGAACACGCTCAGGGGTTTGCAGATAGCCCCTGCGTTCGTGAGCTGCTCGCCTCCGAGACATGCCTAGCGTTAGATCTGGGATCGGGGGGTGGCTTACCGGGGCTCGTGCTGGCCACAGACTTCCCCTCGTCGACTTGGCGGCTCTTGGATGCCCGCCAGCGCAGCCAGGAGCACCTGTCCCTAGCGATCGAAGACGAGACGTTCGCCGGGCGGGTATCGGTGGTCGGCGGTCGAGGTGAGGAGTTGGGACGCTTGGCGGACTTACGAGAACAACAGGACCTTGTTACGGCGAGAGGTTTTGCGAAACCCGCCGTCACCGCCGAGATCGGTTCGGCGTTCCTTCGGGTGGGCGGCGTACTGGTGGTAAGCGAGCCGCCTGATGGCGGTGATGCACGGTGGCCTGCCGATGGTCTAACTCTGGTGTCTTTGCGTCTCGAGGATGCGTGGAATGGGGCAGAAGGCCACTACCGCGCCTTTCGAAAGACCGAACCACTCGATAGCCGCTATCCGCGGCGCGTGGGTGTGCCGGAGAAACGACTACTGTTTTCGTAGTGGCCAGGCGACGTTTCACGTGAAACAACCCGAACCTGCAACTCGATCTCCGTGGCACCACTTGTCCGACAAAAATGGCTGTTTCACGTGAAACACACCCGTACTGCGCCCCCACTCGCTTCTTATGTGGGACGCTGTCAGAAATTATTCATGGGCCTAACACCGAATGTCAGAGGTCCACAGTAGGCTTCGTGGGTGACTAGACGCCTGTTGAAAGCGAATTCTGCCCGTGTCTGATGCCCCGAGTACGAACCCCCCAGGAGCCCCGAACCCCGCGGGTTCGCCGGCTGCAGAAAGTGCAGATCCGCCGTTGTATCAGCCCCCGTCCTCTCCTACACCAACGCCTCCATCGGCGCCCGCTCCAACGGTCGAGGCAGTAAACACGGCGCCCGTGTCGACTGCGGTTGCTGGATTCAGTGCGCGAATTGGTGAAACGCTGGATCCCACGCCTCACAGCCCCGAACCTGCAGGTGACCTCACCGCCGCAGGCGAGAAACGACACAACTTACGTATCTTCGCTGTGGCGAATCAGAAGGGCGGTGTTGGGAAGACGACAACCACCGTCAACCTCGGATCGTGCTTCGCTGAGCTCGGACTTCGAACGTTAATCATCGACCTCGATCCGCAGGCGAATGCCAGTACGGGTCTTGGTATCAACCCTCGGTCGATCGAGTCGTCGATGTACGACGTGCTCTTGCACGACACTCCCCTTGAGGATTGTATTGAGGCCACAGCGGTAAAGAACCTGTTTTGTGCGCCAGCTAGCCTCGATCTCGCGGGCGCCGAGATCGAGTTGGTACCGGCCTTTAACCGCGAACGCCGGTTGAAGGCGGCGATTGAGGCGGTGTCGGAAGACTACGACTACGTACTAATCGACTGTCCCCCATCGCTCGGCCTTCTTACCGTCAACGGGCTCACAGCAGCTACCGAGGTATTGGTTCCGATTCAGTGCGAATACTACGCACTTGAAGGACTGGGCCAACTTCTTCGAAACGTTGACCTGGTCAAGAAGAACCTCAATCCGACGCTTGACCTGAGCACCATCGTATTGGTCATGTTTGATGCTCGAACAAAACTCGCGTCGCAGGTGGCAAAAGAGGTTCGAGACCACTTTGGTCCGGTCGTTTGCCGTCAGGTCATTCCCCGCTCCGTGCGACTCTCTGAGGCCCCGTCGTTTGGGCAGCCCATCAATGTGTTCGACCCCACGTCGCGAGGTGCGCTGGCTTACCGTGACTTGGCCAAAGAAGTTTCAGGTGTCGACGGGTGACCCAAACAGCTACCTCAACCGAGACGGTGAAAGGCACGAACGATATGTCAAGAAAAAGCGGCTTAGGTCGAGGGCTCGGAGCACTCATCCCGAACGAAGTATCGCTTTCCGACGATGCAGGCGCTCTACAAGAGTTGCCTATCGAGGCAGTGGTCCCGAACAAGTTACAACCCCGCGATCATTTCGATGAGGAAAGCCTCGTTTCGCTGACCTCGTCGATACGCGAACTCGGGGTCCTTCAGCCGATTCTCGTCCGTCCGACCGACGAGGGCTACGAACTTATCGCTGGCGAGCGGCGGTGGCGGTCGGCCAAGCGAGCGGGGCTCACCACGATCCCGGCCATCATCCGTACCGTCGACGACCAGGTCTCGCTTGAGCATGCGATCGTCGAGAACTTGCATCGCCAGGATCTCAATGCGATTGAGGAAGCTGCTGCGTACCAGCAACTGATCGAGGATTTTGGGCTGACACAAGACGAGGTCGCATCTCGGGTGGGCAAGAGTAGATCGGGTGTTGCGAACACACTTCGGCTGCTGCACCTCACGACCCCGGTGCAACGGCTGTTGGTCGACGGGCTTCTCAGCGCTGGGCATGCCCGTGCTTTGGTGGTTGTCGACAGCCCAAAACTGCAGGAAGAACTGGCGACTCGGATCGTTGCCGAGGGAATGACCGTCCGTCAGGCCGAAGCTGTTGTCCGTGGCGATAGTCCCCGCGAGGTGCCATCCTCGTCTGCACCGGGCGGTGATCGAACTCCGACCGGGCTCGACAATGACCCGTCGCCAACGAGTGTCCGGCGCGACCGCGCCACTGGTACACGCTCGGCAGCATTGCTCGATCTTGAACAACTCCTCGCCGACCGGCTTGACACTCGAGTAGCCGTCGAGATGGGAGCAAAGCACGGCAAGATCGTGGTCGAGTTTGCCGATCTCGACGACCTCGAACGCATCGCAAGGCTTGTGGTAACCGGCGAATCTCACGTAGAGTAAATCGTTCGGGCAAATTAGTTCACGTACAGTGCTTAAACACTTCAGCGGCACTAGAGGCTATGACGCCCGTACAAGTTATCCCCATCTGGGGAGAACGGTGTGTATAACCCTGAAGTTCAGCCGTTGGTCAAGGGTTCGCTCCACCAACCCTCAACCGTGGTGAAGATGGCCTCTGCGAGCTCGCTCACGTGCTGAACGACCAACGGTGGAGGACCAATGCGGCAGTCGACTGCGGGCATTCGAGTGCCGCGCAAGATGGGGTCGCGGCGGCCCTCGGTTTGGCCAATGCTGTTGCCTAGCAGTGGCGGAAGTGCTTCGGCCAGCCCTTCAGCAAGACGGCGACCGCCCGAGCTTTCGAATCCGGTCGTGGAGAAGAAGTGCGCCTCGCAACCGGGCTCACTGAGCATCGTGAGCCCAAGAAACAGTTCGGCGTCGAACTCGTTTGCTGCCCGGGCCTGGCGGTCGGCGTGGGGGGTATGCAATTCGAGGACGTCGGCACCACTTTGGCGAAGCAAGCGGACGATCGCGCGCACTAGCGGGGCGAGACCTTCTTGTTCACCGACGGCTATCTTGCGGCCCTGCAGGCCGTGGTTAGTGTTGAGTTGTTCGAACTCCCGAAGCGACGCCACCGTGGTTGTGCGTGCGCTTTTGGCGCCAAGGCGCTTGAGACTCCGGTAGGTGTCGACGCCGGCAATGCCATCGACCGCCAGTCCTGCGTTTCGCTGGAAATCGATCAGGGCGGCAGCGGTGTCGGGACCGAAGATGCCATCGATCCACCCGGCATCGAAGCCGAGCGAACCGAGCTGTAGCTGCAGCTCAGCGACGTCGTCACCACGCATCATTGGCGAGCGGTGGTACAGGCGCCGGTCGCTCAGCTTGTAGCCAGCCTCGACGAGCGCTGTCCATGTTGCGTCGGAAACAATGCCGCTCGGTTCGATCTTGCGATCGGTCTGGAACGCGACAACACACGCTTCGGTCAATTCGCAGAAGTGGCGACGATCGTCAGTGGCACCGCCGAACCCAGCGGCCGCGAGTCGGCGATGAAGGTCGACGACAGGCTCGCCCGTGCTTCCTAGCTGGAGAGGTAGACCGGGGATGGTCACGACAGAGTGGATCCAAGTGAAGGGTGGGCGGCGGAAAAGTCAGTTTAGTGCCACGAAGACGCGAAACAGCCGCCGCCTCAAGGGACGACGGCTGTGAAAGAAAGGTTCACTCCAAACCGGAATACCCGGCCACGGAACCTCTAGAGAAATTCGCCGATTTCTTCGAGAAGCTGAGCCTTGCCCTTGGCGCCCACGATGCGTTTCGCTGGTTCGCCATCCTTGAACAGAATGAGGGTGGGGATACTCATGACTTCGAAGCGTCGAGCGATTTCGGGCGCTTCGTCGACGTTGAGTTTGGCAATCTTGAGCTTGCCCACCTGCTCGCCAGCGATCTCATCGAGCACGGGTGCGATCATCTTGCAGGGGCCGCACCATTCAGCCCAAAAGTCCACAAGCACGGGCTCGTCGCCCGCGGCAATCTCTTCGTCGAATGAACCTTCAGAGAGGGTGGTTACTGCATCGCCCATTGGGGGCCTCCTGCGTCGCTGTTGTCAAAAAATTGCACTGTTGTTTGTACTGTACTGCTAAGAACCACCGCAGTCCGAGAGACATTCCCGATGCGGTTCTCGAACCTACGCATCGTGTTGGGCTTCAAGCCACCGCTCGGCGTCGATTGCTGCCATGCAGCCACTACCGGCAGCGGTGATTGCCTGGCGGTAGTAGTCGTCCTGCACATCGCCACTAATGAACACACCAGGGATCTTGGTGCGAGTGGTGCCAGGTTCGACAACCAGGTAGCCGTTGTCTTTCATGTCGAGCTGTCCTTCGAACAACGAGGTGTTGGGTCGATGCCCAATCGCCACGAACATGCCCGAAACATCGAGGCTGCTCGGCTCGCCGGTCTGGGTGTTCTCCAAGGTCAGCGATGCCACCTTCGATTCTCCGAGCACATCGGTGACCCGGTGATTCCAGAGGATTTCGATCTTGTCGTTCGCAAGCGCCCGGTCCTGCATGATCTTCGAAGCCCGCAACTCGTCGCGACGCACGATAAGTGTGACCTTCGACGCAAAGCGGGTGAGGAAGCCAGCTTCTTCAAGTGCCGAGTCGCCACCGCCTACGACAGCGATTTCTTGATCACGGAAGAAGAAGCCGTCGCACGTGGCACAGGTCGAGACGCCGTACCCCATGAGGCGTGCTTCGTTTTCGAGGCCGAGCATGAGTGACTGTGCGCCGGTCGAGATAATGATGCTTTCGCTGAGGTAGGTGGGCTCGGCTTCGGTGTCGCCTACCCAGATCTTAAATGGCCGTTCTGAGAGGTCGACTCTTGATGCCTTGACGGTTTCGATTTGTGCGCCGAACCGTGCCGCTTGGGTGCGGAAATTCATCATGAGCTCAGGGCCCATGATTCCTTCAGGAAAGCCGGGAAAGTTCTCGACATCGGTGGTGAGCATCAACTGCCCACCAGGCTGATCGCTTGTTGATGACGGTTCGCCTTCGAGGACCAGTGGCGCAAGGTTGGCGCGAGCGGTATAGATGGCTGCGGTGAGGCCGGCGGGACCCGAGCCGATAATGGTTACTTGCCGTACTTCGGTCATGAACTCGTGTTTTCAGTCGTGAATTGTTGTGGCCGTAAACCCGATTTCAGGCCGCAGCCTTCCGCTTATTGAAAATAAACAGGCCGACCAAAAGCAGGATTGCACCCCACGTGGCATAGGACGCCCACACGGCGTGCGTGTCTGAGGCAAGCGCGTAGAGAAACGACGTCGATCGGATGAGGGTGACGGCCAACAGCACCAGAGCGACCGGAACAAACAGCAAAATCAGCAAACCAAAGACGAGCGCACGGCTTGCCACAATGGCGGGCTTGGTGGTCTTCGCCCGAACCTGATCGATGTAGCCGACGATCGAAGACGTGATCTGGCTGGGCCAATCGGTTTCTTCTTTGGTCGCCGTGGACAGGGAGTCGAACGATGACTCGGTTGGAACGTGTTCAGCCATGCAGCGATCATAATGGCCTGGGCGTCCGATTTTCACCGTCGGCGGTGATCGGACACAAGATTACCGGCCGCCCGACTGGGCCTGCGGAGCGACGGGTTACTGGATTCTGCTGCAATCGGCAGCGTCGAAGACCTGAATAAACGCTGTCGTATCGAGCAGCTCGTCGCGATAGATCAACACGTCGATACTTGCATCGTCGCCATTTGCCGTGGTGTCACGGAGCACTGCTGCCTCGACAAACACCAGCGAGTTGGTGTTAAGACCGTCGTCGGCCCGGCATTGTTCGATCTTTGCCAGCGTGTCGGGCGAGGTCACCGCTGGTGTCTCGGGTGCCTGTTGTTGGCGGTTGTCCTGCTCGGCGCTCACGGTGGCTAGGAGTTCTTCAAGGGACCCGAAGGAGCGGATGGTGCTGGCGGTGGGTTCATCGGCTGGTGTATCGGAAGCTGCCTCTTCGGTTACCGCGTCGTCGGCGAAGAGTGCATCTGGTTCTTCTTCCATCGCCTCTTCTTCGGCTTCTTCTTCCATGGCTTCTTCTTCCATCGCTTCGTCTTCTCCAGCTGCGTCCAGACCCGACTCTGCTGCGGCGGAGGACCCGGCAATCGACCCACCGTCATCGTCGGCCATGTCGGCAGATTCGGTGGTGAGACGACCCGTGTCCTCGCTATCGGTTTCGGCGGCGTCGCTGGTGGCATCACCGGCACTCGCTGTGTCCTGGCTGTCGTTGCCAGAAAGATTCGACACAACCGCGACCCCAAGAAAGAGCACCAGTAACACCGCGGCCGCAGACAGCACCATGGCCTTTTGGTTGGCGAAGCGGCTGCGGCGCTGTTGGATTGGTGCGAGACTGGTGACCTTCTTCGAGGTAGTCGAGGCGCCAAGAGCGGCAGCGATAGCGGCTTCGCGAGCTTCGGCGCTCGGAGCGGGTGGGGGAGACGCCACCACCTCAGCGATCGCCCGGTAGTGCGCAACTCGAGCCAGCAGCGTTGGGTCGGCTTCGACGAGCGCGACTTCGGCCGCGGTGGCTTCGCCATCGATATACGCCGAAACAAGTTCGTCAGAGGAGGGGTCGAAAGAGGTCATAGGGTTCAGGGACTTGGACGTTCTCCGGGCAGCTTCTGGTTCCCGAGAATTTCAGCGAGAGCCGAACGGCCACGCGCAATCCGAGATCGTACGGTGCCCGGGGGGATTTCGAGTACCTCTGCGATCTGCGCATAGTCCATGTCGGCAATATCGCGAAGCACCACCGCCGAACGGTAGTCCTCAGGCAACTGTTGCAACGCGCTCTCAACGGTCATCTGGTTGACGATGTTCTCGTCGTGGCCGCTCGCACCACCAGCCGCGTGCAGGGGAGTCACGTCGACCTCGAATTCGGGTAGGCCGGGTACAGGTCGGCGACCGCGCCGACGCATCTCATCGAGGCACGCGTTGGTGGCGACGCGGTAGGCCCAAGTGCTGAACTTCGCACGGCCGTCAAAACGGTCGAGCCGTTTGGCAATCGTGATCAACGCCTCTTGCGCGCCATCGAGCGCGTCGGCCTCATTGCCAGCCAAACGCCGACAAACGGCGTAAATGCGGTCGTAGTGGCGCCGCAGAAGAGCGTCGAGTGCCGCCTGATCCCCCTGCTGCGCCGCCTCGACCAATGCGAGGTCTTCGGCGTCAGTATTGATCGTTGTAACCTAGCGCCGTCCGAAGCCCGTTTGGGGTCATGTCTGTCGCAAGAGCGAACTCGGATAGGTGCCGGGTCTAGGAGCCGCTGAGGCGGATCTCGCTGATCTCCATGCGAATAGGCGTGGCACCGTCGCCAAGATCGGTGATCCAAATCAACACCGAGTCCGCAGCGCTGCCGTCGAGGTCGATAACAGCCGTGCCGGCGGAAATCTCGTTCACGGTTGCCAACGGTTCGCCCCATGCGTCGAGTGTTTGCGGCGGAGTTGTGCCGTCAGCCGCAAAAATTGCGACGGACCAGTTGTTGTTCGGCGAATCGATCTCGAGCGAGGAAATGTCGAGTGACTCGTTCAGCGAGACCCACGCACCCACGCCCGTCTTGAGATTGCCGAAGTTGTTGGTGGCATATCGCTCGGTACGCCAGAACGTCGCCGGATTGCCGTCGGACAGTAAGGCGACCTTGTCGTTGTGTTCGGTACCGTCGCCGAGTGGGTCAAACGACGCGGCCAACTCTATTTGTGCCAAAGGAGGCTCGGTGGTGGTGTCTTCGTCGCTGGCCGATTCTGTCTCACCAAGAACCTCGATCGAGTCGTCGGCAGACTCGCTCGGCTCATCCGGATCGCCAATACCCACTGCGCCTGCGGTGTCGCGAACAATGTCGCGGCCGGCTTCGGTGCCGCCAAAGAACACCGCTGCCAGGATCAATCCGCCGCTAAGCACGAGGAGGGCAACAGCAGGGATGAGCCACCCGCGCTCGGACCGGGCGAAGTTGGCGGTGGGGTTGGCCGCTGGGTTCGCTGCAGGCACCCTCAGGTCGATTGTCGGGGCGCTTATCGCCGCATCTCGGTCGGCAGGCACACCGCCTTCGGCTACCGCCTCGGTGAGAGCGAGTCGGAACGCGCTTCCGGAGTCGTAGCGCTTCTCACGATTGCGTCTGATCGATCGAAGAATGACTTGTTCGAGTTGCTTCGAACAGCCCGGTTGGATGTTTCGAGGGGCAGGAGGGTCGGTGGTTGTGCGGGCAATTGCGGTAGCGAGTTGGGTTCCTGCATCGAAGGGTGGTCGGCCGCAGACAGCCTCATAGAGCACCACACCCAAACTGTAGAGATCGGCGCGCCCATCGACATCTTCGCCATGTACCTGCTCGGGAGCCAGGTACTTGGCCGTACCCATAACGTCGCCGGTCTGTGTGAGGTCGAGTGACTGCTCGGCTTTCGCGATGCCGAAGTCGGTGACCACCACCCGGCCATCGGTAGACAACAGTACGTTCGACGGTTTGATGTCGCGGTGCACAACTCCAGCGCCGTGCGCCACGTCGAGCGCTTCGCAGACATCGCTGATGATGCGCACAACCTCGTTGACATCGGTTGGACCGCGTTCGTCGAGAAGATCGCGTAGCGTTCGCCCTTCGATGAGCTCCATCACGATTGCTTCGATGCCACTATCGCTGACCGTGTCGTAGATGGCGACGATATTTCGATGGTTCAGGCGAGCCGCCGACACGGCTTCGGACTTGAACCGAGCGATGAACGAACTATCGTCGGCAAGGTGTTCGTGGAGCACCTTGACAGCGACCGAACGTCCAAGAACCTCGTCGGTCGCCTTCCAAACCTGTGCCATGCCACCGGTAGCGATGAGCTGTTGAAAACGGTAGCGATCACCGAGCAGGGTTCCTGCTCGGGTCGAGGTTGTCAGAGGGGGTACTGCGTTGCTCACCGGTACCGACGCTAACGGGAGTTGGCTAGTGCTACTCCGCGCCTAAAGCTACCGCTCATGATGTTGCTGGTATTTGGTAGGCGATGCCGAGTACTCGTGGCCCGCCATGGGTGCCGATAACCGGCCCGATCTTGCCAATGCGAAGACTGGCGACATCGACATCGTCTTTGATCAGTGCCAGAAAGTCGTCGATGTCAGGGGCATTGCCGTGAAGCACGGTGAGATGTTCGGCGTTGGGCCCTGCTTCGATGAGTTTCTCTCGGACCCAGCCCATTGCTTTCTTTCGGGTGCGTTGACGACCGGCTTCTTCGACTTCGCCAGAGCTCAGGTCAAGTAGCGGTTTCACCGAGAGCATCGTGCCTAACATCGCTTGGGCACCACCGATGCGGCCGCCCTTCTTCAAGTTCTCGAGCGTGTCGAGTGCGCCGTAGACACGGGTGCGTGTGCGCTGCGATTCAATGGCCGCCACAACGTCGGCGGCACTGGCTCCGTCGGCGGCGGCGCTTGCGGCGCTCAGCACCATGTTGCCAAGGCCACCAGTGATGCTTTTGGAGTCGACAACGTGCACGTCGACGCCGTCGATCATTTCCGCGGCGGTAATCGCTGACTGCATCGTTGCTGAAAGCGCAGAGGAAAGGTTGATGGTGACGATTTCGGTCGCGCCTTTGGCCTTGAGCCGTTCATACGCTTCGACAAATGCGCCTGGCGCTGGTGCAGCCGTTTCGGGAAGGTCTTCCGAAGACGCCAGTTTTTCGTAAAACTGGTCGATTGAGAGGTCGACACCATCGACGTATTCGCTGTCGCCAAATCGGATCGAGAGTGGAACCACCTCGATCCCGAGGGTGGTGGTGTCTGATTGTTCGAGGTCTGACGCGCTGTCGGTGACGATGCCAAGCATGCCCGGAGGGTAGCGAACGAGAGGCGTATACGCCGACTCGGTGCCGCGTGCGGCCGGCCGCTTCGCCTACGTCGTTTTGGTGATTCGAGCCGGTAGCTCGTGCGTGAGCTCCGAGGTGTCGGTGTCTCCGGTGTCTCGGGTGTCGGTGTCGTTTCCACGGAACTGTTGCAGCCACCAGATCGCAAGGATGATCAAAGCGGCCACCAAGATGAGCAGGCCCAAGCCGGAGAACACCGTGCTTCGCACCACGATCGTTGACGGCGCGGCCAATTGAATGGATCCATCGGGCGACATCACACTGATGCGAAGGTTTGCGTCGCCCGACGACCGTGACTTGACGCCAACGGTGAGGTCGTTGCGACCAGGCGATAAGACGACCGACTGTTGTGGTCCATCGGGAAACTCGAGTTTGTTCGAACTGAGACGCAACACCACCTGCGCGTCGCCAGCCAGCTCGCTCACGATGCTAAAGGGAATGTTTGCTTCGCGAGCGGTGATGCTCACAAGGTTTTCACCCGGACCGCTGATGAGGCGGGCGACATCGTCGACTGCGTCGTCGACAGCCTGGAGGTAGTCGAGTCGGTCGCGAAAGTCGACCCCGCGGGCGCCGGCGACCAGCAGAAGTTCGCGCAACGGCGCTGATTCGGGCGTTCGGCCACCGACGATCTCTTCGTAGCTCTCCAAGGTGGCTTCGGTTTGTGCGTACCTGTTGGCGAAATCGACGAGGTCTTCGGGAGCGCCCGTTGGTACGAGTTCTCGCCGCACTGCTCTCGGTACTTTCCCCACCTTGCTGGCTTCGTGTCCTGCACTTGGGAGAACGCTCACTTCGTCGAAGTACATCTCAAGGCTGACGGCTCGAAAGATGGGAGTCGCCGTAATTCCCGACAGGGCGAGAGTGAGCACGTTGTCGTCGACATCCCATTCACGCGAGGGCCGCACGACAACACCGCGGGTGATGTCTGGTTGGTCGAACCAGAGAAGGGCGAGCTCGGCGATGAAATTGTGAGCGTCGAGGATCTCATTGTCGTTCGCGCCGAAATGCTGGCCGAGGGCTGTGTCGACCGCTGCTGTTGGCTGGCGTTTGCCATCCGCGTCGATGATTTCGAACTGCTGGGTGACCGGGAAGGGGAACATTGCCGGCGGAAGTGGAGACAATTGTGTGTCGGCGACGAGGAATCGGTCGTAGCCCTGCGTTGCGAGCATCGCGAGGGTGTTCGGGTCGGCATCGCTGTCGAGATACGCCGCGGTGACAATGCTTCCGACCCCGAGGTCGCGTTCGAGTACGCGGTCGCCTGCTCGAAGCAACTTGGTGTACACCTCCTCGATATTGGCGCGACGCCACCCTTCTTCGTCGACATTGACGTAGGGGAGTCGCAGAACTTCACGTTGCGCCGTGGCCACCGATAGCTGGGTGAGCAGATCGATGTCGTCGATGTTGCTTTCGAGCGCGACCACCGACTCGGGTACGACAGCGATGGTGAGATCCATACTGGGTCGACTCGCAATGACATCAACAATGGTGCGCATCTGTGTGCGGTCGGATTCGCTGACGAAGCTGCTTTGATCGGGTTGCAGTGCAGGACTGGCTTGCAGAGGCAGGGTGATGTTGACCCGCAGCGGGTTCACGCAATCTCGAGGGGTTCGCCTCGGAGAACTTTCGGGTTCGACCGCACCGTCACCACTCGCCGGGTCTGTGTCTGGTGGGTTTGTGTCTGGTGGGTCTGTATCTGGTGGGTCTGTCGCAGGGTCGCCTGCTTCGACTATGGGGCATTGCTGTCCACGCGGCGCGATGACCAGATAGGTAAGTAGTTCGTCTTGCTGTGAGCCGTCGGGGTCGGCGAGCGTCACAATCACCGGGTACACGCCAGGTTGCTCGATGAGAAGATCTGCTTTCGAGTTCGGGTTGTCGGAGGTCGAAATTTCAAGGACGATCAGACTGAGTGTTCCAGCGGTTCTTCCGGACCGGACTTTTTGAACCGCTACCGGATCAAGCGTGAAGAGAGGTTCGCCAAACTCGGCAAACCCCCGAATCTGGAGCGCAAACTCGTCCCGATTGGCGACAGGAGCAAACACGCTGGCCGAAATGAGATGATCGTTCGACCCGCCTTGCATCAAAAGGTTCATCGTGAACTGTCGGCCGGGTTTGATGGCCGCCACCTGGTTAACCAACTCGATCGAACCCGCACGTTGAGACGCAGCCGCAGTACCGGGTGTGAGCGAAACCGCGAGCAGAACAAACACGCCGAGTACAGAAACCAACCGTCGGGTCATCAGGAAGGTGCGGTGTTTCGCCGTCTGCTTCACAACATGATCTCGAGAACAGCGAGTCCTGGTTTGATTGGCTCGAAGCCAAGCCGAAGGTAGAGCTCGTACGCGCCCACATTTGTTTCTTGGGTATTGACCAAAGCGGCGACGCTTCCACGACGATCGAGCCACTCGAGGGTGTCGACAATGAGTGCTGTTCCGACCCCCCGGCCTTGCACCGACGGGTCCACTGCGAGGCGTTGCAAGTAGCCGGTTCGTCCCGCCCGGCCTGCGACGCTGTAGCCGCAAATTCGCGTGCGGTCGGCTGGTCGATCTGGCGAGAAGGCTGAGGCGACTCGGAACCTGCTGATCGGCGTGGCCTCGACTGCCTCGGTAAAGCTGGCTTTATCGAATCGCCAGAAGTCGTCAAATGCCCGGTTGTCGATGTTGATCGCGGCTTGCCGGTCGCGTCGCCAGCCGCGTCGAATGCGAACGTCGCGCTTCGCGAACGGGATGGTTCGGAGGTCGTGTTTCAGCAGGTGGAGGCGCTCATGCACCACGAAACCCTGACGGAGGAAAGGTCCTTGTTCGTCATGGCCAAGTGCGCCGGTGACCACTCTGCGGTAACCCTCGCTGTGCATGCTGCGCAACGCGGTGTCGAGCGCACCGGGTCCGATGCGGGTGAGTGGCATCAGATACCCAACAGCAGGATCGCCGCGCCATGAGCCAACACGGAATCGGTCGTTTCCTGCCGAGAGCACCTCCATACGAGCAAACTACTAGGAGGTAGGATGAAACTTGTGAGCGTCCTTTGGTTCTCCCATGACCGGTATCTCGAACACGAGGCCGGCTTTAGTCATCCTGAGCGTCCCGATCGGCTTCGCGCGGTGCAACGAGGCGTGTCGCAGTCGGCGTTCGCTGACGACCTCGACCTGCGTCTGCCAACAAAAGCTGACCGGGCGATGATCGAAAAGGTGCACACCGGCGCCTTGTTCGACCATATTGCGGCGCTTGATCGCGAAGGCGGTGGCCGGCTCGATCCCGACACGAAAACCAACGCAGCCTCCTTTGAGGCCGCGCTCTTCGCCGCCGGTGCCGGCCTTGATGCGGTGGCGGCACTTGAAGCCGGTGAAGGCGACAGCGCCTTTTGTGCGGTGCGTCCGCCGGGCCACCATGCGACGCCATCGCAGTCGATGGGGTTCTGTCTCTTTAACAGCATCGCGGTGACCGCTCGGTCGCTCACCGATCGCGGCGAGCGCGTGGCCATCGTCGATATCGATGCGCACCACGGCAACGGTACCCAGGACATTTTTTACGAGGACCCCAGCGTGTTGTTTGTTTCGCTTCACCAAATGCCCTGTTATCCGGGCTCGGGTGCGGTCGGCGAGATCGGCGATGGCGACGCGATTGGCTCGACAGTGAATCTGCCGATGCTTCCGGGCACGCAGGGCGATTCGTACCGGGTGGCATTCGACTCGGTCGTCCTGCCGAGCATCGAAGCCTTTTCGCCAACGTGGCTGCTTATCTCCGCTGGTTTCGACGCACACCGCAATGACCCCATCACCGATCTTGGTTTGTCGTCGGGCGACTACGGCGACCTGATCGAGCGACTTTTGCCCGTCGTTCCAGCTGGTCGGCGTCTTGTGTACCTTGAAGGCGGCTACGACCTAGACGCCCTTACGATGTCGACGGTTGCCGCGCTTGGTGCACTGTGCGGCGCTTCGGTGCGCCCGGAGCCGGTCACCTCAGGCAGCACGACTGAGGTTGCCCAGATGGTTGCTGTGGCGCAGGACCTTCACGGTTTTGGCTGAGCTTGACGAGCTGTTTGGCGAAATCGAACCACTTGGTCAACGGTTTACCGACGCTGGTTTCTCGCTTTATCTCGTCGGTGGCATCGTTCGCAATCACCTGGCAGGCATTCACGCCGACCTCGACGATGTCGATTTCACCACCGATGCTGAACCCGCCGACATAAAACGGCTCGTGCGCGACTGGTTCGAGGCGCTGTGGACCCAGGGAGAACGGTTCGGAACGATCGGTGGGAAGGTTGGCGACCGGGTGTACGAGATCACCACCCACCGCGCCGAGGCCTACCAGCCCGACTCGCGTAAACCTTCGGTTGCCTTCAGCACCGCAATCATCGACGATCTCAGCCGCCGCGACTTCACGGTGAACGCCATGGCGTGGCGGATTCCCGACCGTGCCCTCATCGACCCCTACGGGGGCCAGGCGGATCTGGCGGCCAAGGTCCTCCGCACCCCGCTTGACCCCGACGTGTCGTTCAGTGACGACCCCTTGCGCATGTTGCGGGCGGCCCGGTTCCTTACCCGCTTCGACCTGGCGCCCGAGCCGGCCCTGGTCGCTTCGGCCAACGAGATGGCTGACCGTCTCCAGATCGTGTCGGTCGAGAGGATTCGCGACGAAGTACACAAGCTGCTTCGGCTACCCGACCCGTCGGCTGGTCTCGCGTTTTTGTTGGCAAACCAACTCACCGCCAGTTTCTGGCCTGAGCTCGATACCGCGGCGGTGGAACGTATCGGCGCTGTCGAAGCGGCTCCCGACCTCCGCCTAGCTGCCGCGATGATTGGTGAGAAGCCCGACGTGGTGAAGACCCGTTTGCAGGCGCTCCGCCATAGCAACGACGACACTCGCACCATTGCGAAGATGGCTGACGCAGCCTCGACATGGTCACGCCGCCGCAGTGCTCACGACGACGAAGCTGTCCGTCGACTTGCCGCTCGGTTCGGTGGCGAGCTCGACCGGTTTGTCTCGCTGGGCGTCTCGCTGAACCTTCCGCACGCAGCGGCTCTCGTTGAATCGATCAGCCGCCAACGGGAGTCCGGCGACCTCGATGATCTTGGACCCGAGCTCACTGGCGAGCAGGTGATGAAACTTCTCGACCTCGGACCTGGTCCGATGGTGGGTGAAGTGTTGGCCGAGCTGGGCGACTTGCGACTACGCGAGGGTCGACATTCACCCGAGGCACTCGAAGATCATGTTCGCGATTTCTGGCAGCGCCGCTCAACTCGTTGACTCGCCGTCGTGGCGTTAGTTACCGATCTTCTTGCCGCGGAACACCAAGGTTTCGGGTAATCCTGGTTTGTCGGCGTAGGGGTTCTCGATCAGCGTGTCGATCCTGAAGTTCGCCCGGGTAAGCGCCGAGAACACATCGCCGATGAGATGCCGGTGAGTCACCGACGGGCCACTGCCTAGCGTCGCCGCATCGAAATAGCCGCGAATGACCCGATGCTCGTCGTCGCTGAAATGATCGACCAGCGATGCTGTTGGGTGGGGGAGTGACACGACGAAGGGCATGTCGGCTTTGAGTACACGATGTGCTTGGCGAAATGCTCGGTCGAGATCGGCTTCGGCCGCGAGCGCATGAATGCTCACCACCATGTCGATGCTTTCGTTGCGCATAAAGGCCAGGTCGGCAAGGTCGCCGTGGTGAAGTTCGACCCGTATTTCGTGTTCTTCGGCGAGCTGGCGCGCGTGGTCGAGTTGCGACGCGTCGGGATCGACGGCAATTACTTTTGCGCCAGCTTTGGCCATGGCGACCGCGCTGTGTCCCATCCCGGTGCCGAGTTCGAGCACCCGCTTGTCGGCGACGTCGCCGAGCAGACGGCGATCGAGGCCGGCCGGCAAATTCGGACCGAGTTCGACGTGATCGGTGGGACGGTAGCGGCCACCCGGAAATGAGGTGGTGTATCGATGCCAGGAAGGTTCGGTAGTGGGCACCGTGTCAGTGTACGGCCCGAAGTGGCCTACCCTGTGGAACATGAGCCTGAGCGGCAACCACACTGGCGAATCCACCGACGCCAAAAAGCCCAGCGAATCGTCGGGCCCGGGCGAAATCGACTACCGCCTCGAACGCCAACGTGTGCTCAACGAGTACCGATCTGGCGACCTCGATCGCAACCAGGTTTGTGATGCACAGCCCGAACTACACCGCAACGCCGAGTTCTGTGGCACCGCGACGGGCGACATGTGCCCGGTATGCGACGACTACGAATTGGTGCACGTCACCTACGTGTTTGGTCCGCGACTGCCATCCTCAGGTCGGTGCGTTACGACGAAGGCCGAGATGAAACGGCTTCGCGAGAAGGCCGGAAACTACTCCGGCTACGTGGTTGAGGTTTGCACGGGCTGTGGCTGGAATCATCTCACGCGCACGTATCTGCTTCGTCCGTTGCAGGCTCGCTAGGCCGGTAATTCGGCGAGAGAGTCGTTCCGCACTAAGAAAGAGAGATGGAACACACTCGCTTTGGTCGGACCGGCCTCAAGGTTTCCCGCCTGTGCCTTGGCACAATGACGTTCGGAACGCAGGCCGACGAATCGACGTCGTTCGGTATTCTCGACGCCGCCTTTGATGCCGGCATTACTTTCATCGATACCGCCGACTTCTACCCGAATGGGCAGGAAGGCGAGTTGGCTGGCCTTACCGAGGAAATCATTGGCCGCTGGATGCAGGCCGGAAACCATCGCGAGAACGTGGTGTTGGCCAGCAAGTTCTATGCACCGATGGGTCCGAACCCTTGGGACATGGGTGCCAGCCGGAAGCACATTTTGCGGGCGTTGGAAGATTCACTGACCCGGCTGCAAACCGAGTATCTCGATCTTTACCAGATTCATTTTTTCGACGAGACGACGCCGGTCGAGGAGACGCTTCGTACGCTCGATGATCTGGTGCGCGCTGGAAAGATTCGCTACATCGGCTGTTCGAACTATGCGGCGTGGCAGGTTTCGATGGCTGTCGGAAGAAGCGAGGCGCTGGGACTTGTTCGTTATGAGTCAGTCCAACCTCGCTACAACCTGCTGTTTCGAAACATCGAGCGCGAGCTAGTACCCATGTGTGAGTACGAAGGTCTGTCGATCCTTGTGTACAACCCGTTGGCTGGCGGCATGTTGAGCGGCAAACACCAACAGGGCACCGGTCCAACGGAGGGCACTCGCTTTACGCTTGGCGAAGGAGCTGCCGCTCGGTACCAGCAGCGCTACTGGAACGACGACAAGTTTGCCGTTATCGAGGAAATGAAGTCGTTGGCGGCCGATGCCGGCATGTCGATGGTGCAGATGTCGATGGCTTGGGTGCTGGCCAACCCGGCCGGCATTATTCCGATTGTTGGTGCGAGCAAGGCTTCGCAGCTGGTTGATTCGATCGCTGCTGTCGAGACGCCGATGGATGCGGATCTCAAAGCGAAACTCGATGAGCTGACCACGCACTACCGATCGGTTGATGCGGCCAGGTAATTGGGTTTGGCCAGCTACTTGGGTTAGCCCGGTTGTCGTGCCAGGTGGATATGTTTCGAGGTCAGCGTTCGCCTGAGCCGTACAGGCCAAGGGCATCGGCTTCACTGTCGCCCATGTGGTAACTCTCTTCGTCGTTCGGGAAGGCTCCTGAACGAACGTCGGCAGCGTACTGGCTGAGCGCATCGATGCTTGCCGACTTGAGGTCGGCGTAGCGGCGGACGAACTTTGGCACGAACCGGTCTTCGATTCCCAAGACATCGTGGTACACGAGCACCTGACCATCGCAGTGAGGTCCGGCACCGATGCCGATAGTGGGGATGTCGATGGCGTTGGTGATCATCTCGGCTACTCGCACCGGCACGCCTTCGAGCACCACAGCGAAACAGCCGGCGTGGGCGAGGGCTTTGGCATCTTCGACGAGTGCGAGCGCCGCGTCGGCCTTCTTGCCCTGCACCTTGAAGCCGCCCATCGTGTGAACGGATTGGGGCGTGAGGCCAAGGTGCCCCATCACCGGAATCTCGGCATCGATCAACGCTTCGATCATCGGCAGCCGTTTGCGACCGCCTTCAAGCTTGACGCACTCGGCGCCGGCCCGAATCAGGGTTGCCGCATTGCGGACGGTTTCTTCCGCAGAGACGTGGTAGCTCATCCAGGGCAGATCGCCAACGATGAGGCAATGTGGTTTGGCCCGGGCCACCGCGGCCGTGTGATGTGCCATGTCGTCGACCGTGACTTGCAGCGTGTCGTCGTAGCCGAGCACGACCATGGCTACCGAGTCGCCGACGAGAATCATGTCGGCGCCAGCTTCGGAGGCCATGCGGGCGCCCGGAGCGTCGTAGGCGGTCAGCATCACCATGGGTTCGTGACCCTCGGCGACCTTCTTTGACCCAATAGAGGGTGCGGTGACTTTTTTACGCGCAGGGTGGTCTGCGCCAGCATTTTCTGCCATCTCTGGCTCCTTTCCCGTCCAAGGCCAGTGGCTCTCAGCGGTGGATTCAGTATCTCCGATGGCGGAGAGTTGGTCAAGGGAAACCCGGCGCAGACAGTGTTTTCAAAGGCAGACAGTGTTCTCAAAGATTGGCGCTCGCGAAAGTGGTGTTCGCGAAAGAGATAGGCGTTCACGGAAGGCGAATAGGTGGCTGAAATCGGGCCTGTCACACCCTCGGGGCACGATGTTGGTATGCGCTTTCGCCCCAGTTCGGGAATTTGGTGTTTCGTCTGTAGGATTGACCGGTCATATCCGTTTCACCTGCAACGGGCGTCCAACGCTCACGCAGGTTGGCGGAAGACCCTGCTCCACATCGTGTGGGGCTCCGGAATTCGGAACCAAAGGGAGATTATCCATGCCCACTAGGGCGTATGAATTGATGACCATTTTCGAGGGCGAGGCAGAACAGCCAGCCATCGATGCCATTCTCAAGCGCGTCGAGGAGATGGTGGTGGCCGGCAACGGATCCGTCGCCAGCACCGACAACTGGGGCAAAAAACGCTTTGCCTACCAGATCGACCACAAGTGGGAAGGCACCTACGTGGTCCACGAGATCGTTACCGAAGCGACGAATCTCAACGATATCGAGCGCATGCTTCGACTCGCGGACGATGTCGTTCGCCACAAGCTTCTGCGTCTTCCTGAGCATGAGGGCCAAAAACGTGGCCTGCTCGAGGGTGGCGCTGCACCGGCCACCGCCGGTTAACCCAACGAGGTATCTGACATGGCATTCGATAACACCATCACCGTTGTAGGAAACATTACCCGCGACCCTGAACTCCGCTTCACCCCCAGTGGTGCCGCCGTCGCCAACTTTGGCGTCGCGTGGAACAAGAAGGGGCAAAATGGTCGAGAAGATGAAGTTTCCTTCTTCGATGTGACCTGCTGGAGTCAGTTGGCCGAGAACGTCAGCGAGAGCCTTACCAAGGGTTCCCGTGTCGTCGTCTACGGCCGACTCGAGCAGCGCTCGTGGCAGACCCAGGATGGCGACAAGCGATCCAAGGTCGAAATCGTGGCCGACGATGTTGCACCAAGCCTCAAGTGGGCCAGTGCACAGATCACCCGAAACGAATACAACGGTCCCCCCGGTGCCGGTCAAGGCGGAGGACAAGGTGGAGGCGGCAACCGTCCGGTCTCCAACACTCCTAGCGCTCCCGCTGCACCGGCCTATGACACCGATGAAGAACCCTTCTAGATCCAGGAACGACACAAACTATGGCTAAGCCAGCGCCCAAGCGCGGTAAGAACAAGGACAACGCCCGTCGGGCGAAAAAACGGGTCAGCGTCCTTACCGAAGAAAAGATCGACTACGTCGATTACAAAGACATGAATTTGCTCCGTCGGTTTGTTTCCGATCGCGCAAAGATCCGTGCTCGTCGAGTAACGGGTAACAGCACCCAACAGCAGGCCGAAATCGCACGAGCAATCAAGAACGCTCGCGAGATGGCTCTTCTGCCGTACACCAACCGAGTAACCACTCAGCGCGGAAGCGGTCGTGAGCGTGGCTCACGCGCCGACGGCCCACCACCACGTCCAACAGCTCCGCCGCCAGGTGGGGACGAGGGCGAGGGTGACGAGACAGTGGTTGACGACGCCATCACGACCGACGATTTCGATGTAAGCAACATCGAAGGAGTAACGGTCGACGCTGGTCCAAGCGACACCCCGGTTGTTGAGGAGGAAGCATGAAGGTAATCCTTCGTTCCGACGTCGACGGCCTTGGTAAGAAAGGCGATATTGCTGAGGTAGCTATTGGCTACGCCCGTAACTACCTTCTGCCCAAGGGTCTCGCAATGAAGTCGACTCCCGGCGCCGAGGCTCAGGCTGAGGCCATGCGCGAAGCGCGTGTGATGAAGTCAGCCGAGGATCGTGCCGAGGCAGAAGAAGTTGCCACCAAGCTCGTACCGTCGGTCATCACGATCGGCGCAAAGGCCGGTTCGGAAGGCAAGTTGTTCGGTTCGATTACCACGGCCGACATTGCTACCGCGGTTGAAGAGCAGACCGGCATTGTCATCGACAAGCGCAAGATTCACTCCGATGAAGCAATCAAGACGGTCGGCAGTCATCAGGTGATGGCCGAACTGCACCCTGAGGTGCAGTTCCCGATCTCTCTCGACATCGTCGCCGTTTCCTAACGTTACCGATCTTCCCCGCTGACTGCAGCGGTTGATCATTGATCACAGTCGCATCTTCTTTGCGAGTCGCAACTATTCGGTTGTTACTCGAAAAGGGGGTGCGGCTGTGACACTTTTTTGGGCGCAATTTGCGCCTCGCCAGGCGGTGCGCGAGCATGCTCGGCGCCGTTTTCCCCCTTCGTCAAGTTATCCACAAAGCTGTGGAAAACTCGCTGGTTGTCCACTGCAGCTCCACAGGCCCAAGTGGTCTGTCCACAGGAATTTCCCCACGTAATTCCCCAGTTCATAGGGGTTTTCCCGAGGTTATCCTCTGGTGACTCACAGGCACTCTGAGGCATGGTAGGAACGTAGAGAAATGCGGTGCGTTGTCCCCAGGGGTCTGGTTTGTCAGACCTCATCAGCACAATTACTTCGTCACAACTACTTCGTCCCTGTCTTGCCTTTCTCACAGCCCCGTCTTCTTCACAACCAGAGCCCCGATGTCTGAGTTTTCGTCCAATCCGCCTGCCAGTCGCCTGGTTCCGCCCCACAACCTCGACGCCGAGGCATCGCTGCTTGGTGCCATGTTGCTTTCGCGTGACGCGATCGCCGACGCCATCGAAGTGGTGACGACGGAGAATTTCTACAAGCCGGCCCACGCACACATCTTTGATGCCATTACCACCTTGTACGGAGCGGGTGAGCCGGCCGACCCCGTGACCGTCGCCGACGAACTCGACCGGGCCGGCATGCTCGAACCCATTGGTGGCCCCGCGGTTTTAGTGAACCTGCAGATCGACACACCAGCAACGTCGAGCGCTGGCCGATACGCAAACATCATTTTTGAGCGATATCAGCTTCGTCGGCTTATCGAGGTCGCTGGCGAAATCAGCGAGATTGGCTATAGCAAACCCGACGATGTCGTCAAGGCAATCGATACCGCCGAATCACTGATGTACAAGGTGGCCGAGGGTCGGGTTGCTGACACCATGGCGCAGATTTCGGATCTACTTGACGCGAACCTCGACCGTCTCGAAGAGCTGTACGAACGCGGCGACGCCATAACTGGAACGCAAACCGGGTACGTCGATCTTGACGAGTTGTTGTCGGGGTTCCAACCGAACGCACTCATTATTATTGGCGCTCGTCCTGCAATGGGTAAGACCAGTTTTGCCCTCGGAGCGCTTACTCACGCGGCGGTCGAGTCCGACCGACCTGTCTTGATGTTCTCGCTCGAAATGAGCCAGCTCGAACTGACCAACCGCATCCTTTGCTCGGAAGCCAAGGTTGATTCGAAGAACGTCCGCGACGGTCAGCTCACTGAGAAGGACTGGTCGAAAATCAGCCACGGCGTCGGACGCCTTGCGCAGGCGCCGATCTTTATCGATGACAATCCAAACCTTACGATCATGGAAATTCGTGCCAAGGCTCGGCGGCTGAAGAGTCGCGTTGGCGATCTTGGCATGGTGGTCGTCGACTACATCCAGCTGATGACCGGTCGAGCCGGCGCTGAGAGTCGCCAGGTCGAGGTCTCCGAGATCAGTCGTGGACTCAAAATCCTTGCCCGCGAGCTCGAGTGTCCGGTGGTTGGTTTGTCGCAGCTTTCTCGTCAGCTTGAGCAGCGACAAGACAAACGGCCAATGCTTGCCGACCTTCGTGAGAGTGGCTCGATCGAACAGGATGCCGACGTCGTCATGTTCATCTACCGCGACGAGGTGTACAACGCCGAAAGCCCTGATCAAGGCACGGCTGAGATCATTATCGCCAAACACCGAAACGGACCGGTCGGTACTGTTCGGCTCGCATTCCTCCCGCACTACACAAGGTTCGCAAACATGGCCCGGTCGGTGTGACACAACCCGCACAGCCACGAGAAATCCGGATCGCTGAGCCAACCGATCGAGAGGTTGTGGTGGCCACTACGGTCGCCGCGTTCGCCGATGATCCGGCGTTTCGTTACTTCTTTGCCGATGAGGACACCTTCGATGAAGCCGCCTCGCGATTTGTCGGGCTGTTGTTCGACAAACGGGTGGATCACCGGGCGGTATGGATGACCGATGACGGCTCGGCCTTGGCGATGTGGTCGCCTCCCGATGGTCCCGGAGAATCCGACGCCGAGTCTTCACCCATGGAACAAGCTCTCGTTCCCTTTGCGGGAGCGTTCGATCGCCTGACCGCCTACGACCAGAAGGTCGACGCGTTGGTTCCCGCTGATTGTTGGTACCTCGGCATATTGGCTACGCACCCCAGCCACTGGGGTAAGGGTCTTGGCCGCGGCGTTATGCGCGTCGGGCTCGATACGGTGGCTTCGGCTTCGGGTACCGCGTTTCTTGAGACAACGAACCCCGACAACGTCGGGATGTATCAGGCATCGGGGTGGACGATCGATGGCGAAACCGATGTCGACACGTTGCATGTGTGGGTTTTGCGCCACGATGGCTGATACTCCTCCCAGCTCGCGACCACCCTCGCGCTGGTCGGCACGTGGCGCCGACGGCGCCGAGTACGACCAGCGGTTCGCTGCGCTAGCGGCAACCGGCAAAGAGATGCATGGCGAAGTTGCGTTCATCGAACGCTTCGCGCCGAACCGAGTGCTCGATGCCGGGTGTGGCACGGGTCGCGTAGCCATCGAGCTGTTTAACCGCGGCATCGAGGTCGTCGGAACCGACCTCGACGAAAGCATGCTTGCGCAGGCCCGGAAAAAGGAACCAGCTATCGAATGGGTCCTCGCCGACCTTGCATCGCTCGAACTCGACGACCTCTTTGACGTTGTTGCGTTGCCGGGCAACGTCATGATCTTTCTGCTTCCCGGCACTGAAGCTGCCGTCGTCGAACGGCTGGTAGAGCACCTTTTGCCAGGTGGGTATCTGATAGCTGGTTTTCAGCTCAACGGCGTTCTGCAGGTCGGCGACTACGACCAGTTCTGTTTCGCTAGTGGTCTGGAGTTTGTTGACCGGTTCGCCACCTGGGATGGCGAACCGTTTCAGCACGAGTCGAAGTATGCGGTTTCGGTGCATCGACTCCCGGTAGCCGTTTCGACCTGAGTCCCGCTCACCGAAGCGGATTCTGGAGGCGCAGGTCGTACCCTTTTGTTGTGCGACTCGGCTTTCTCGTGGTTTTTGGCTTGGCGATCGGTGTCGGTCTTGGCGTGATCTTGGCCGTTGTCGTGCTGGACGATGATGCCGACTCGCGTCCGGCGACCGACGAATCGGTCGCGGTCGCTGAGACGGCTTTTGAACAGGTATCTCCAGCGCAGCAGGCCGAGCGGGCCGAGGCCTTCGTTGAAGCTTGGACGACCTTTCGTACCGTCGAGAGTCTGGTTGAGTCGACGTGGGTGCGAACGACCGCCGACGGCGAACGACTTGAGACCGTCGAACTTCTGGCGCAACGCCCTGGCGACAGGCTGATCAGAAGCCTCGCTGGCGTGCAGGGCTACCTTGGTGGCGTCGAAGTGTTTTGCACGACGCCCGAAACAACCGTTGAGGGTGCAAGTGAGCTTTCGTGTCGAGATCTCGACGGTAGTCCGGGCATCGATGCGGCCCTTGACGCCGAAGTTTTGTCGCTCGAGGCTTTGTTCTCGGGCAACCCGCCGGCATACCGAATCTTTGCTGATGACACGCCAGGTTGTTGGGAGTTGCTCCTGACAATCGAGACGCTCGAAGCGCCGTTTGGTGACTTGGCGACCTATTGCTTCGACCCACAAAACGGAACGCTTGTTCGTAGTCGTACCGAGTTCTCGAACGGCATTGTCGAAACGGTCGAAGCCCAAAACGTGCGAACCGAGGTCACCACTGATGATTTCCTAGTGATGCTCGGTGAAGTGCCGCGAGGTGAGTGACATCGGCCGCAAGATCTCGAACGTCGCGTCGTCTCGCTAAGACGGGTGGGTTGAGCGGAAGCCACTATCATTGCGTGCCAGCACCCTGGAAAAGCGCTGGTGGCTATGCGTTGGAGGGAGTAAGTGACTCCCACTCAGAACCCGTTACACCAGCAGGGGCGATTCCACTGGTGTACAAAGATGATCGGCGTCCCTGGCAAGACCTTGAGAAAAATATTTCGATGAACCCACTTGGTGACAACCTTCTTCCGCTTCTGGTCCTAGCGATCGGTGGTGCGATGGCAGCCGGCAACCTGTTGGCACTGATCCGCCCGCCTGAAGCACCGAAAGGTGACGACGATCTCGCAGCCGCTCCGCTCACACGAAGTCTCGTCTACATCGTCCTCGGTATCGCTGCGTCGATCTGGGCGATAGCGAGCATCATGTCTTAGGGAGAGTGTGTCTTAGGGAGTGATGGCTACAACCGATTGGAACCCTGTTCTGCGCGGCGAGTTCGACAAGCCGTACTGGGCCGAACTGCAACAGTTCGTGGCCAACGAACGAGCGCAGACGGCGGTGTTTCCGCCGCACGACGAGGTGTTTGCGGCGCTACACCTCACGTCGTTGGCGAACACGCGGGTCATGATTCTTGGTCAAGATCCCTATCACGGGCCAGGGCAGGCCCATGGTCTCTGTTTTAGTGTGCGCCGCGGCGTGCGGGTGCCGCCATCGCTGGCAAACATGTACAAAGAGCTTGCGACTGATGTTGGTTTTGTGGCGCCGAATCACGGCAACCTCGAACACTGGGCAGACCAAGGTGTGCTGCTGCTCAACACCACCATGACCGTTCGGAGCGGGGACGCCGGGTCGCATCAGAACCGCGGTTGGGAAACTTTCACCGACGAGGTCATTCGGGCGGTGAGTGCAAAAGACGACCTGGTGGTGTTTTTGCTTTGGGGAGCTTTCGCAAGAAAGAAGAAGGCGCTCATCGACACCGCTCGGCACGTGGTGCTTGAGGCGCCGCATCCATCACCGCTGTCCGCGCACCGCGGGTTCTTTGGCAGTGGCCACTTTTCGGCGGCGAACGCAGCGCTAGAACGAGCCGGTCGTGCTCCGATCGAGTGGCAGTTGCCGAACTAACACTGGCTCGAGTCCTGCGCCAGAGCAGGACGCTTTACCGGCCACCACCAACGTCGAGTAGCGCGCCGGTGACGTAGGAGCTTTCGTCCGACAGCAGCCAGGTGATGGTCGCCGCTACTTCATCCGCGGTGCCGTGTCGTCCCATCGGAACCTTGTCGCCTAGGGCGAATACCCGGTCGGGGAATCCGGCATCTGCGTGAATGTCGGTATCGATAAGGCCGGGGCGTACCGCGTTGACCCGGATTCCTTCTCGGGCGACTTCGGTGGCAAGACCGATGGTTGCGGTATCGACGGCACCTTTTGATGCGGCATAGTCGATGAAATCGTTGGGGCTGCCGAACGACGCTGCTCTCGACGACACATTGACTATCGAACCTCCGTGCCCGGTCGACTCGGTCGACATTCGACGTACGGCCTCTCGACAGCAAAGAAGCAATCCCGTGACGTTGACGGCCATTGTTCGTTCGATTCTTGCTGCGTCGAAGTCGGCGAGTCGGCCGATAGGAAAGATGAGCCCGGCGTTGTTGACAACGGAGGTGACGACGCCGAGTTCGTCGGCAGCGGCGAAGATTCGCAGAACGTCGGCTTCGTTTGCGACGTCAGCCTGCACAACAGTGAGCGAACCTGGCGCGTCGGCGAGATCCGCGACGAGGGCGCTTGCTGCAGTGTTGTTCTGTACATAAGAAGCGACCACGGTCCGGCCCTCGGTGATGAGTCGTCGAACAACCGCTTCACCGATGCCACGTGTTCCGCCGGTCACGATGGCGACGTCACTTGTTGCGACTTGCGTTGGGGCCATGTCGGCGGCAGGAGAGGTCATGGCTCGCACCCTAGGGTTGATGTATTCACCGCCGCCAACAGTGCAGTTACTAGTGGAGTTACTAGTGGAGCCAACAGGGCCAACGAAAGTCGTTTTGGGAAACCCAATCCCACAATGTGGGAAGTTTTGGCTGCGCTCTTCACGACCGTTGGCTGGTCGGTAGGATTCGGGGAGATTTACCTATTCATCTATGCAAGGGGTTCGGCGTGTCGAAGTCGAAATGGGGAACACAGCAGTTCCTCCCCAAGAAGCGCCTCACTACTCCGCTGATTCGCGAGAACGGCACGCTCCGCCCGGCGTCCTGGGACGAAGCGCTCGATCGGGTCGCCGGTGGCTTCGCCAAGGTGCTCGACGAGCACGGCCCAGACGGTTTTGCGATGTTCAGTTGCTCGAAGGCGACAAACGAGATGAACTACGCGGCGCAAAAATTTTCCCGGGTGGTGTTGGGGTCGAACAACATCGACTCTTGCAACCGAACTTGACACGCTCCTTCGGTCGTCGGTCTGGCGACAGTGTTTGGTGCAGGCGGCGGAACCTCCTCCTACACCGAGATCGAAGAAACCGATCTCATCGTGCTTTGGGGCTCGAACGCCCGTAACGCACACCCGATCTTCTTCCATCACCTGATGAAGGGCATCGACAATGGCGCCAAGATGTTCGCCGTCGATCCGCGTCGCACGTCGTCGGCCAAATTCGCCGACGTTTGGATGGGCCTCAACCTTGGTAGCGATGTTGCTCTCGCAAATGGCCTCGGTCGCGAGATCATTGCCGCTGGCCTCGCGAACGAAGAGTTCATCGCCCACTCGACCCAAGGTTTCGACGCGTACAAAGAAGCTGTTGAGCCGTACACGCTTGAGTTCACGAGCCAACTAACTGGTCTTCCTGTCGATGTCATTCGCGAACTGGCACACGACTATGCCACCGCCGAGAAGGCGCAAATTCTGTGGACGCTCGGCATCACTGAACACCACAACGCGGTCGATAACGTTTTGGCTCTTTGCAGCTTGGCGCTTCTTACCGGACACATTGGTAAGTGGGGGAGTGGCCTTGTGCCCCTGCGTGGACAAAACAACGTCCAGGGTGGCGGCGACATGGGTGCGCTTCCCAACAAGTTGCCTGGCTTCCAGAACATCGACGACGACGCAGCGCGCGGCAAGTTCGAAGAGACCTATGGCATCGATCTCAATCCCAAACCGGGCCTGCACCTCACGTTGATGTTCGAAGCGATGGAACGTGGCGAGATCAAAGCGGCGTATGTATTGGGCGAAAACCCTGCCGACTCTGAGGCCGACATTCAGCACGCTCGCAAACTTCTCGAGGGTCTCGACCTACTGGTTGTGCAGGACATCTTCCTTACTCGCACCGCCGAAATGGCCGATGTCGTGTTTCCTGCGTCGGTGGCCTGGGCAGAGTCCGACGGCACCGTCACCTCATCTGAGCGACGGGTGCAGCGGAGTCGGGCGGCCGTGCCGCCGCCAGGCGAAGCGCGTCACGACATCGACATCCTGTTCGCTCTTGCCGAGCGCATGGGACACGACTGGGGACAACCCGACCCTCAGCAGCTATGGGATGAACTGCGCACGCTTTCGCCGATGCACCAAGGCATGAGCTGGGACCGTTTGGAAGAAACCGGCGGGCTGCAGTGGCCCTGTCCATCACTCGATCATCCTGGGTCGCCATTTCTCCACGGCTGGCTCTGGGCCGACGATCTCGAAGGTCGGGCTCCGGCACCATTTGTGCCCGTTACCCACCAGGGGCCGCAGGAAGAACTCACCGACGAATTTCCCCTTCGCCTCACTACAGGGCGGGCGCTCGATTCGTATAACACCGGTGTGCAATCGGGTGGCTTCAGTTCGCCGATTCGTTACGGCGACGCGCTCGATATGCATCGCATCGACGCCGAGCGTCTCGGTCTCGCCGATGGTGATATGGCCGTGGTGTCGTCGCCCCGCGGGTCGGTCGAGATGCGCATCCGTATCGACGATTCGTTGGTCGAAGGGCTCACTTTCACTACCTTTCACTTCCCCGACCTGGTCGATGCCAACGTGCTCACCAACGATGCGTGGGACAAAAAGTCAGGAACCGCTGAATTCAAAGCAGCGTCCATCCGCGTCGAGCCGCTCGCCGCGGCGAGAAGGTAAGGCAAACAATGGCCGATCTGCATTTCACCGATGCCGTTGCGACCGATGGCGAACGTGTCGCTATCGACCTCGCGCTGGGCGATAATCGAGCGACCGAAGCCGAAGGTGAGCGAGTCGTCCGTGGTGGCGCAAGCCGTCGACGGGGTCTCCGTCATCTCCTTTTGCCGGCCTTGCATGCGCTGCAAAAGGAGTCGGGCTGGATAAGCCCCGGTGGTCTCAACTATGTGTCGGAGGTTCTCCAGGTACCACCTGCGGAGTCCTATGGCGTGGCGAGTTTCTACGAGATGTTCAGGGTCGATACCGAACCTGGGCACGATGACGATGTGGTGCATGTTTGTATCGACCCGGCCTGCCGCATTGATGGTGCCGACGAACTGATCGCGTCGCTCGAAGCCGAAGGCAAGCACGTTCACCGCAGCCCGTGTCTTGGTCAGTGCGAGCGGCCGCCCGCCGTGTTCATTCAGGGCCGCAAAGCGCCCGACGTGGTGCCCGCCGATGCCGAGCCCTTCGTGCTGCCCCAAGCCGGCGACGGCAACTTGCAACTGCTGAAACGCCTTGGCGTGGTTGATCCCACCAGCCTCGAGTCGTACTTGGAACACGGCGGGTACCAAGCACTCACGCGTGCCCTTGAGATGGGCCCCGAAGCCGTGCTTGAGGCCATCACCGACGCAGGCCTGTCGGGCCGCGGTGGAGCTGCTTTCCCCACTGGCATCAAGTGGACTGCTGTTCGCGAGGCCGAGGGCGCCGACAAACACATCGTCGCTAACTGCGATGAGAGCGAGCCCGGAACGTTCAAAGACCGTATGGTCATGGAGCACGACCCGTTTGCGCTGGTCGAAGCAATGACCATTGCCGCGGTAACCACTGGCGCGTCAAACGGGTGGATCTATATCCGTGGCGAGTACCCACAGGCCACAGGTCGTCTCGAGAACGCCATCGCCCAAGCGCGCGACGCTGGACTGCTCGGCGATGATGTCGCTGGCTCGGGACAAAGCTTCGAGCTTGAAGTCCGGCGCGGTGCCGGCGCGTACATCTGTGGTGAGGAAACAGCGCTGTTTAATTCACTTGAGGGTTTCCGTGGTGAACCGCGCAACAAGCCGCCGTTTCCCACCACCAACGGTTTGTTCGATCAACCAACGGTCATCAATAACCCCGAGACGCTCCTCAACATCGTCCCTATTGTTCTCGAGGGTGCTGAGGCGTACCGGTCGCGCGGCACCGAGCGTTCGCCGGGAACTCGGTTGTTCTGTGTATCTGGTCGAGTGGTCACACCAGGTCTGTACGAACACGCCTTTGGTGCGACGCTTGGTGATGTGATCGCCGCGGCCGGTGGCGCTGAGGGCGACGTGCAAGCTGTGCTGCTCGGGGGCGCGGCTGGCAGTTTTGTCACCGCCGATTCGATGGACCTTCCTCTCACCCTCGAAGCCACTCGCGAAGCCGGAACCACTCTTGGTTCGGGTGTGGTCATGGTGTTCAACGCGTCGGATGATCTGGTCGACGTGTGTCAGCGGATCGCCGAGTTTTTCAAAAACGAATCATGCGGACAGTGCGTGCCGTGTCGAGTGGGGGCGGTTCGCCAACACGAAATGATTGTGGCGATTGGCAGCAAACCAATGCCGCAAGACAAACGCGACCTTCACGAAGACATGGTGAAAGTTATGGCCGATGCGTCGATTTGTGGCCTTGGCCATACCGCCGCCTCAGCAATCAAGAGTGCTTTGGCGCTCGGTCTGATCGGAGCCGACCAATGACCACCACTACCGAAACTGCGGTAACTATCTCGGTCAACGGATCTGACGTTTCGGTCGCTGCCGGTGACACGATTCTTGATGCGTGTACCGCTGCCGGGGTCGATACACCAACGATCTGCTACGGCCCCACGCTCACGCCAGTCAACGCGTGTCGAGTCTGTGTGGTTGAACTCGAAGGTTCTCGCACCTTGGTGCCCTCGTGTTCGCGTCCTGTTGAAGAGGGCATGGTCGTGCAGACCGAGACCGAGCGGGTTAACCACAGCCGCAAGATGGTTCTTGAGTTTCTCGGCTCGGGTGTTGACCTGAGTCAGGCCGAGGAGATTACGGGTTGGATGCAGCAGTACGGCGCGCAACCCGAGCGCTACGACAATCCGGAACGGATGAACGAAGAAGTCAAGATCCAAGACGATCTTTACGTTCGCGATTACGACAAGTGTGTCCTTTGTTACAAGTGCGTTGAAGCTTGCGGCGACGACGCGCAGCACACGTATGCCATTTCGGTGTCGGGTCGCGGGTTTGGTGCTCGCATCGCCACAGAGTTTGATGTGAGCCTCCCCGATTCTGCCTGCGTGTATTGCGGAAACTGTGTTGCTGTGTGTCCGACCAACGCACTGCAGTTCAAAACCGAGTTCGATCTGAGAAAGATGGAGAACTGGCGGCCCGAGGATCAATCGGTGACCACCACTGTCTGTTCGTACTGCGGCGTGGGTTGCAACCTTGAGTTACACACCCAAGATGAGCGCATCGTGAAGGTCACCTCACCCGATGACCATTCGGTGACTTGGGGGAATCTGTGCATCAAGGGTCGCTTTGGCTGGCAGTATGTGCACGGTGACTCCGATGGCTGATCAAGAACTCCACGAAACTCTTCTTCACACGCTGCATGCCGAGGCGGGTGCGAAGTTTGGCCCGTTTGCCGGCTATTCGATGCCACTGTTTTACGACGGCCAAGGAGCGATTGCCGAACACCTGCACACCCGTTCTTCGGCGTCGTTGTTCGATGTGTCGCATATGCGGGCCGTCGATCTCGTCGGGTCCGACCCCGCAGCGGCGCTCGAGACGTTGGTGCCCGGAGGCATTACGACGCTCGCTGAGGGCAAACTGCGCTACACATTTTTCACCAGCGACACGGGCGGGATTCTTGACGATCTCATTGCCTGGGCGATGGGCGATCGGGTCAGCGTGGTTGTCAACGCCTCTCGAGTCGACCACGACCTTGCACATCTTCGGACTCTTTCTGATGTCGAAGTCATCGAGCGCGCCGATCTGCATTTGGTCGCTTTGCAAGGTCCGAAGTCCGAAGGCGTGCTTAGCGACTTGGGCATCGATGTCTCGGCGCTCGGTTTTATGAGCGGCATGGTTGCTGACGTCGATGGCACGCCAGTGCGCGTGACCCGAAGTGGCTACACCGGCGAGGATGGATTTGAGCTCGCTATCCCGGCCGATCTTGTTGTCACGATTTCTACACAAATCCTTAGCGACGACCGAGTCGAGCTGGCTGGTCTCGCAGCTCGCGACAGCCTCCGCCTTGAGGCCGGACTCTGTTTGTATGGCAGCGACATCGATGACACCACTTCGCCGGTCGAAGCCGGGTTGATGTGGGCGATACCGAAACGTCGCCGCGAAGCGGGCGATTATCCGGGCGCTGGTGTGGTCTCCGCGCAGCTCGATGATGGGGTCACCCGCCACCGTGTTGGTATTGGCACCGCGCAGCGGCGTCCGATTCGACCTGGCAACGAAGTGTTTACTCTCGACGGCGAACGCGTCGGCGTTGTTACCAGCGGTGGGTTTGGTGCATCGGTCGATGGGCCTGTTGCGATGGGTTATGTCGCCGACAGTTCAGCAACGGTAGGCACGCAGTTGGAAGCCGATGTGCGAGGCAAAAGAGTGCCTTGTCACGTAGCCGACCTCCCTTTCGTCATCCCCAACTACAAGCGCTAGCCCCCACACCCGTCTCTCGAAATTTTCACCGGGGATACCCAAAAGTGGTCGCTTTGCGTCAACAGAACGGTTTTGGAGGGACGGTTTTGGAGGGAGGGTTTAGAGGAACGGGTTAAAGGGAATAACCGCCGTCGATGTTGAGCGATTGGCCGGAGATGTAGTTGGCCCCCGGTGAGGCCAAAAAGCAGATTGCTTCGGCAACGTCTGCGGCGGTGCCGAAACGTCGAAGGGCGATGTTGTTGGTCGCCGCGTCGAGCGCCTTCTGGTCATAGTGGCCTTCGGCTATCAACGTGGCCGCCATGCCATCGCTGAGCATGCCGGGGCCAACCGCATTGGCCCGCACGCCAAAGCGGCCTTCTTCGGCCGCGATCGCCCTGATCAGTGCCTCGACTGCCGACTTTGGCCCTGCCGACAATCCGTCACGCACCGCGTAGCGATCGGTGGCTGCCGACGTTACTGCGACCACCGAACCTCTACTTTCACGTAGATGGGGTAGCGCAGGATGAACAACGTTGAAGAAGCCCTTCACCTCGGCATCAACCGCCTCGGCAAACACTGCAGGATCGACGCGACTCAGATGCAGCTGAGGGACTTTCGGACCAGCTGCGTACACGAGTGTGTGCAACCCGTTCGATGCCGCGTCGCCGACCACCGAGGCGCAGTTATCGATGTTGACCATGTCGAGCTCGAGCGACCGCACTGTGTGCCCTGCTGCATCGAGTTCGGCCTCTACTGCCGACGCGGCGTCGGCGGCGGACCGGTAGGTGAAGACCACGGCGCTGCCGAGTTCACAGAGTCGTCGGACAGTCGCGCTGCCGACACCGCCGGTACCGCCTATAACCAGGGCAACGCCAGGCTGATCAGCAAAGTTCATACCTCGCCATGTTAGTGGTCGTGGTTGCAGTTAGGCCCGTGCTCGTGGTTGGCGGCGTGCGCCGCAATCTCTTTGCGGACCTCGTCCATGTCGAGCGCTTCGACCTGGCTCAGCAGGTCTTCGAGTGCTGCGGCAGGTAGCGCTCCGGGCTGTGAGAACACTTGGACACCGTCGCGGAAAATCATGATGGTCGGGATTGACTGAATGCCGAGTTCGCCAGCGAGTTGCTGTTGGGCTTCGGTGTCGACCTTGGCGAATGTGGCATCGGGGTTGTCTTCGGAAGACTTTTCGAATACAGGTCCGAAGCTCTTGCAGGGGCCGCACCATTCAGCCCAGAAGTCGACGAGAACTACGCCGTCCTTGCTAACGGTTTCTTCGAAGTTTTCGATAGTGATGTCGAGAGTTGCCACGGTGGGCTCCTGTCAGGTGTGTAGGTACAGAGTGGGTAGTGCGTGAAGTAGTGGGGAAGAGGCCGCTATGCGACTTCGAGACAAGGAACCGGGCAACCGCTCGAAACATTCCCTTGGTCGCGGCGAGGGCGTGCGACGTTCAGAACTTGCCGTTCGAATGCGCAGCATCATCGGCGGCACCGATCGTCTCAACGATGCCCCAGTGCTCGACGACGAGTCCTTGTTCGCAACGAAAAAGATCGGTGATCGCGGCCGGTTGGCCGTCGACGCTGCCTTCGCTTAGCAGGGCAGCGAAATTCTGTGAGCAAACGACGCGGTGGACTTTGTTGTAGCTGTAGTGCGATCGTCCGTCGAACCACTCGGCGGGAAATGCACGAAGACCCTCGCCCTGATCGTGGTGGCGGAACTTGCGGTGGTCGAACGCACCTGCACTCGAAATCGGTTCGTTGTCGATCAGCGCCTGCACGATGCTGCTGGCCTGAGCGGCCGTTTGCGCTGTGTCTTCAAGCCCATCGGGTGCCGCTGGCCCGCCGAGGAAGCCCTGAGCCAGTGACAGGTTCGCTACCTCCGTTGCATTGTCCCATTGCTCGACGATCTTGTCGCCTTCGAAGCGCAGAAACACCATGACCAACCAAACGCCACCGTCGCCAAGATCCTGCAGCACATGCAAAAAGGCGGTGTCGTCGCCGGCGAAAGCGCGGTAAACGACAACGTCGCGGTACCCGTAATCGTGCGACATGTCGTGGTAGCGCTTACGAAACCCCTCGGGGCCGTCAGGTACACGGTGGTTGTGCTGGATGTAGGTTTCGCCCACGTGTGTCTCGACAGCGGCGCGGCTCTTTCCATCGCGTACCGACATCACGTAGAAGTCACTGGCCCGAGCCGCGAGCTCGTTGTCTGCAAGTGCCACGTTGTGTTTACAGATCCTCGTCGCGTTTGCGAAGCCGCTTTGAATGGAGCTCGAGCCGCTTTCGCTGATCTTTGGTTAGCGAATCGAGGCCTTCGTTTGCCACTTGGTCGAGCAACGCATCGATTTCCATGTCGTCAAGGTCGCTCTGTCGTGGATCTACCGGCGGCACAACCTTCAGGTTCCGTTTGCCACGTTTGCGTGAAGGCCGCGACATGTTTGGTCCGGATCTCGGAGTTTTGGCTGTCGTTGCGGTGCCGCTCACCGCTGCGGGCAGCGCCAGTTTCGGCAGCCAATGGAGTTCTTCGGCGAAGCCAAGAGCGCGGATACCAAACAACGCGATCGCCACCGTGAAGAACAGCAACGCCAGCGAGTAGTTGTCGCGGTTGCCTACCGTTTGCAGGATGTCGAGGATCACGATGCCGATAGCGATGCCCCATGCCGGGATACCAGGCCAGAACCTCGCCGTAGGAAAGTGGGCAGCGAAGCCAATCAGTACACCGAGTTCAACGAAGCGGAGCCCTGCAGCAAACCCATCGATTCCCGAGATGAGCTCGAGAATGGTGAGAAGCACCGCGGGGATGACGGCGAGACTTACGAGAAAGATCGTGTAGAGCCGCCGACCCATGAGCGCTTCGAGTTGAGACCCGAGCATGTAGAAGACGGCGAAGAGGATGAGTGTCCAGAAGTCGGGAGCGTTGGGGATAGGCCAGGTGATCAGGCGCCAGATTTGGCCGCCGAGCACACTGCCGCCGGTGAACTCTCCGCCGTCGCGGCTCACAAGCCACAGGTACTTTGAGATCGACCTGCCTGGCCCTTCGAGAGCCCAAATGAACATCGATAGCACCCCGAGGCCGAGTACGGCGATGGTGGTGGTGATGTCGATGTTGCCAACCCTGAACCACGGGTTGTCGCTGTTGCCGAATCCTCCGGCGTTAAATGAGCGCATACAGCTCTAACGGTAGTGCGATTGGTGCCCTACCCGCACCGCTTCGCGTCGTTGATCGCGAGAAACATCGGAAATATTGGGCTTTAGCCAGATGTAAAGGCGTCGAGTGCCTGCAGAATTGCCTGTTGCTGGTCGTCGTTGAAGCCAAACAGCAGATCGGAGCCCGATGTGAGGTCGGGTGTGAGAAGTTGCATCTGCGAGTTAGTGCGGATGCCAAACGATTGCCAAGTAACAAAGGTGGGGTCGTACAACATGTCGGGTGTCGCAACCCCGGTGTCGTCGAGGAAATCGAGCGCCTGATCGAAGCTGTCTTGGGCTCCCACGCCAATGACCTGGACCTTGTCACTGTGTTGTTGAGCAAACTGCTCAACTGCAGGGCCTTCGGCCCGACACGTTGGTCAATGGGGTGCGTAGAACCACAAAAGAACTGGTCGGTCGCCGGTGACGACGTCGTTGATCGTGGTCACCGAGCCGTCGGTTGTGTTGAGGATCTGGGTGGTCCGAGCGTCGTCGGTCGTGACAAGCGAGTCTTTGTTTGCCTTCGCAGCCTCAGAGGGGCTAGCGGTGGTTTGGCTGGCTGCCTCTGCCCCTGTCGAGGTGGCAACAGCTTCGGTTGCCTCGGTGCCGCCTCCGCATGCTGATAGTAGAGCTGCGGCGGCTAGCAGGCCGGCTGCGAGGGGTCGTTGGTGCTTCGAGCTGGAGGATCGCACGAATACGTTTGGGGATCGCATAGGTCGCCTTTGGAAAAAAGGAAAGGTTGGCCGCTTCGCAACCCGGTAGTCGACCAACGTATTCCCCTGAATTTCCAGTACTTGGTCGGCAGCGACGGAGAATCTAGGAGGTTGCGTGTTCGGGTGTCGCAAGTGGCAGGCGGATCCAAAAGATCGAACCGTGTGGGCCCGATTCTTCGCTGACGCCGATGGTTCCGCCGAACGCTTCGACGATGCGCCGGCTGAGCGCCAGACCAATGCCACTGCCATCGGTAGTTGTGGATGCGCGTTCGAACAGACCAAAGATGCGGTCGCGATCGGTATCGATAACCCCGAGACCGTTGTCTTCGACGGTGACCACAACATCGGTGGTGTCGGTCGTCGCCTCGACGGTGATGTGCAACGGCCGATCGGCGTGGCGATAACGGAGCGCGTTAGAGAATAGGTTCGCAAAGACGCTTTGGAGCGGAACATGCTGGCCGTTGACGAGCGGCAAGGGGCTTACCGTGACGGTTCCGCCGACGTCGTGGAGGTGGCTTGAAAGAGTATCGAGGGCTCGACGCACGACCTCGTCGAGCGAGACGGGTTCGGGATCGGCGGCTGTTGCGTTGATGCTCGAAAGTTCGAGCAGGCTTTGTACCTGTTGATTCATCAACGAAACGCCTTCGCTGATCTCCTGGACACAGGCGCGAATCTTTTGGGGTGCGTCGTCGTCGTTCTTTTCGAGGAGTTGGCGAACCAGCTGCGCATAGACCGAGACGGCTCGGAGTGGGGCAACCAGCTCGTGAGACGCCACGTAGGCAAACTGTTCGAGTTCGCGGTTGCTCGCTTCGAGCTGGCGAGAACTGACACCAAGCTCGATCTGACTCTGTCGGAGCAGCGCGCTGACATCGTCCAAGCGAAGTTGTTCTAACTGGCGATCGAACCATGTCTCGGTCAGTAACGCGATCGGTTCGAGGATTTCGAGCACATTGTTGTTGAAGCTGTTGGGTTTTGCGTGGGCGACCGCCAACCAACCAACCTCGGCGGACGGGCCGGTAACGGGAACGACGGCAAAGGTCTTGGCCCATGGCTCGCAATCGAAGGTTCGATCGGCTCCACCGTGCTCCACCCTTGTCGTTTGGGTGCTGTCGTGAAACCCGATAGTTCGCCCTAACCCATCTGCGGTCGACGTGCAGCTGGAGAACCCTTCGAGATAGAGCTCGGCGACTTCGGCGCCGGTGGAAAGACGCGCGATGTCGACGAGACGTTGCAACCCCTCGTCTTCGAGGGCGTCGGTACGTAGCGGGTCGAGGGGGGCAATTGGACGGTCCGCCGATGTCATAGCCATACATGTTGTATCGACAACTTCACCGAGCGCATCAACCGCTTCGAAAAAATACGCCAAGACAAGTGTTTGTCGTTCGTTGATGTTGGTAGGTCGTTTGACTCATATGTTCCCCGCATTCGCCGACCAAAAGAGAATACAAGCGGCGCAAGGACTTGCCTTGTCCTTACGCAGTACCGGGAGAACACGGGACACCATGAACGCGAAATCTGACACCAACAACCTGTCTAGCGAAGCAGCCAGCTCTGCGAACGCAGCCGAGCGTCCGTTTGCCGACGGCGACCTCGGACGGGTGCAAGGCCTTCTCTTTGGCGACCAGTTCGAACTGATCAACGCGCGCATTGACGCGTTGGAGGCTGCCTTGGCTGCGGCAATTGCCGACATGAAGGTCGACCTATCGAGTGAAATCGATGCGACCAAGGCGATCGTCGACCAGGAAATTAGCGACAGGATCGAAGCAGTCGAGACGGTCGGTCGATCGGCCGGCAGCGAGACAACTCGACTTCAGCGCGACCTCGAAAAGACAACGACAAAGCTCGACAAGGCTGTCGCAACGCTGAAGACGACCAGCAAAGAAAGTCTCGCCAAAACCAAGGCGGCTCTGCGCGAAGAAATGACGGTGAAGATCAGTCAGCTCGACGCAGATCTGCGCGACAACAAGGTCGATCGCCATGCGCTGGCGGCGCTGCTGACCACTACTGCGAACGAGTTAGCCGGCACCGCTCCCGCAGATGCCGCAGATCAGGCCGCGTAAACGAATCAGGTTGGTGGAACCAGCAGACCTTGGCGTGTTGCGGTAGCTATCGCTTCAAGTTGACTGTTGGCGTCGAGTTTGCGCAGCAATGATTTGATGCGGGCTCGAATGGTGTGCAGAGAAAGAAAGAGTTGTTCGGCGATGTCGGCCGGCGTAATTCCCTGATTGAGTAATTCGAGCACTTCGAGTTCGCCCGCCGACAACTCGACTCTTGCGCCACCGGTAGTGAGCGCTGATGTTGGCTGCTTTCCTACGAGCATTTCGCGGAAGGCCTCGACCAGATCCATGATCGGAAGGTCTTTGGAGAGCACCGCAATATTTTCGAGTTCTTCTGCTTCGCGTAGCACCTGCGGTGCGGGGTAGCCGGTGAGTACCACAATCGGTGAGGTGAATCCGTCGGCGCGGAGCTCGGCCGCGCGAGCAATGCCGGTGTCGGTGCCGGGCAGTCGGTAGTCGGTGACCAAGAGGTCGGGTTGCACCCGCATCACGATTTCTTGGCCAGCGGTTCCGTCAGACGCCTGTCCGGCCAGGTGAAGGTCGGGCGTGAGAGACAGGGCGAGACCGAGCGCTTCGGCGTAGGAAACCTGATCGTCGATCATGACGACCATTTTTTTGTTCGAAGTCACGCTGTTTACAGTACTCCTATTTGGGCTCGCGGCAGTGCGAGGACCTCGTGGTATGAAGTTCGGTAGCCGTGTGGTGGCCTTCTGGTTGGTTGTAGCTTGCCCTAGTTACTTGTCGGACTAGCTGCTTCGTTTGTGAGAAGGCACGCGGTAGGCCCAGTAGTGCGCCGTGCTGTCCATCGTGTACGGCGCGTCGTCGATTCGCAGAAGCAACTCGAGGTTCCCGTCTTCGAGCATCGAATCGCTGAACGCCTGATAGTTGGTGTTCTGGAAGTATGCGGCTCTTGTGCTGGCCAAGACGATTCCCCCTGGGCGAACCATCGTTGAGACCACGGCCAAGGCTTCTGGTGGCACGTGTCCCACCGTAAAAACCCCGGCGATCGTAACCACGTCGGCGCTTGAGCGAAGTGCTGCTGGCGCCGGTTGGGTGATGTCGACGCCGGCGATGAGGTTCGTATAGATGTTGCGGCTGCGTGCGACCTTGATCATCTCGTCGGAAAGGTCGATGCCGGTGAGGTTTGTGTAGCCAGCGGCAGCCAACTCGACGCCCACGAGCCCGGTTCCGCATCCCACGTCGAGCACAGCACAGTCTGGAGAAAGCAGTTGTGGGTAGTCGAGGTCGAGCTGAGTGACTTGACGCAGCAGCGAGACCATCATGGTAGGAAGGCCATAGCCGTGACTTGAGACATCGGCGTCGTACTCGCTGGCCCATTTGTCGTAGTAGGCAGCGAGTTTGTTGGGGTCGCCGTCGAGGCTCATCGACTCGATCATCGACTCGGCCGCATCGGTGAAGTCTTCAGCCATATGCACACTGTACTTCTCGGAGAGCGGGTGCATTTCTTGGGAGAGCGGGCGGCGTGTGGGTTAGCGTTGGCTATGGCTCGAATCACTATTCCTGATGGACCGGAGAACGAGATCATCCGTATGTGGGGTGCGAACCCCGCTATGGGTGGGGTTGCGGGCTCGTTCAGTGCGAAGGCGTACGAGAAATCGCAGGTAGCTGTACGCGAGCGCGAACTGGTGCGAATGCGTATCGCTCAGATCAATCAGTGTCTTACGTGACTTGGAACAAGGGCTGCGCAGTTAGCGGAGCACGGACTGACCGAAGACGACTACCAGGCAGTGGCCGAATGGCGTACCAGCGACCGGTTCACTAGTCGCGAGCGAGTCGCCATCGAGTACGCCGAACTGTTCGCGATCGATCACCTTGCGTTGGACGACGACTTCTGGGTCCGCTTCCGAGCTGAGTGGGACGATCCAGAAATCATGGACCTGTCGGTGCTGGTAGCCAGCTTTCTTGGCCTTGGTCGTCTGACGCAGGTGCTTGCCCCCGAGCAGAGCTGCCCCATGGAGATCTAGAGCATCAACCCTCGGGGTCGACTCCCGCGTCGGCGAGCAGGCGGTGGACTGAACCGGTGATGTCGGCGCTGGTTGCACCCGACTCGTGACAATCGGCCGTCGCCGCGTCGATTTCGGCGCTGTCGCCACCGATCCCCGATGGTTTGTGGCCTTCTTCGCTCGCAATTTCAAGGAGGACGGCCAGCACTACGGGGTCGAGGTGTTTTCCGGCACCGTCGACCATATGGTCGAGCGCACGGGTTGGGCTCCAGCCGGGCCGGTACGCACGGTCGGTTGTCAACGCATCCCAGACGTCGGCCACGGCGGCAATGCGGGCAAGCAACGGGATGTCGTCGGCTGCCAAGGCATCGGGGTAGCCGTCACCGTCGAACCGTTCGTGATGATGTCGGATGATTGGAAGGCACGGTTTCAAGACATCGTGACCCTCGGTCATGACGTAACCAATGACCGGATGGGTTTGCATGATCTTTCGTTCGTTACTGGTGAGAGCGCCGGGTTTGTTCAACAGCTCATCGGGGATGCCCAGCTTGCCGATGTCGTGGAGGTACGCACCTTGGGCGAGGGTGCGAAGTTCGTCTGGGTCAAGGTTGAGGCGAACACCGATTGCGACCGCTAGTTCGGCGGTGCGAGCCGAGTGGCCGTGGGTGTAGGGGTCCTTTTCCTCCATCGCGGCGACCAGGTTTTGGAGTGGCACTGGGTAGTTGTGGGCGATCAACGTCAGTGGATCATCGACGAAGGCCGTGTCGAGGATCGAGGCTGCGGTATGTGTTACCGACCAACGCTTGAACACGGCGAATGACACGCCAGCGAATCCGGCGATTAGGCAGCCGTGATAGTTCCACCACGACAAGCTCCAGAGGTCGGCGAACTTCATCGATAGCATCGCTGCGCCGGTCATGACCGCTGCGAGGGTGAGCGCCAACTGCACGATGTCGAGCCCGAGACGGTAGCGCCTCCAGTGGAGCCTTGCGACGGGCACGAGGAGTATGACCGAAAGGGCGACGATGGCTTGCCGGAGCTCGTTTTCGTAGGGAATCGGTGTCGAACCGTGAAGCGCGGTAGGCCATAACGACACGACCACGGTGAGAGACCCGGCGGCGATGGCTACCGCCGACATCATCACAACCGGGTGATGGCCGACCCAGGCGAGTCGACGGGTGGCTCGTCGGCTGGCGGCAAGAAGTAGGCATAGTGACAGAAGTGAAAGCGTCAGCAAGGGAAGTCGGCCGACCCACTGATTGGTGGGTTGTCCAAAAACGAGCGGTGTAGTCAGCCCATGGCCGAGCAAAAGAAGCCCAACTTGTAGGCAACCGCAGGCGAGTAACACCACACCGGGCTGGCGAACTTGTGATGAGGCAACCGCCGCCATCACCGCTACAGCGAAGGAGATTGCGGCAATCGCCACCATTAACCAAAGGTGGAAGATTTCGTTCAGGAAGGTGACGTTAAAACTCGGCACCACGGCCATCGTGAACCAAAAGAGCAACGGGGCTGATAGGGCGGCGAGGAAGCGCCAGTGCCGAAGCCAGCTAAGCCCGAACGGTGTTTCAACCATCGCCTTCTATCGGTCAAAGCAGTTTGGATTTCACCAGATCTGCAACGGCTCGACCATCGGCCCGGCCGGCCACTTCGGCATTTACGGCCTTCATTGCTGCACCCATGTCGGCCTTGGCGGTGAAGCCGTTGTCGGCCAGCACCACGTCGACGAGCGCTTCCAGTTCTGCCTCACCCAAGGCCGCTGGTAGATAGCGTTCGAGAATGGCGAGTTCGTCGCGTTCGGCGGTTTCTTGTTCGGGTCGACCAGCCTCGGCGAACGCTTCGGCTGCTTCAACGCGTCGTTTCGCCTGGGCGCTGATGACCTTCTTCACGCCGTCGTCGTCGAGTTCGGCCGGTCCGTTGCCCGAGGTTTGGGCTTCCTGCACCGCAGCGATTACCGACCGCAGCGTGCGGAGTTCGATGGTGTTCTTGGCTTTCATCGCGGTGGTGAGGTCTGCACGAATGGTGTCGATCAGCATCTGTCTATTGTGCCTCAGGGTTCGAGTCTTTGTTGGTGCATTTGTCGGCGAGTGCGGCCGGCGGGGCCAACTAGCGCCAGCTATCTGCTTGGGGTGAGCCGCTGTGTGAGTTGGTCGATGCGCTTTGAAAGGTCTGGTCCGAAGCCTTGGCGAATGTCGAAGTCTTCGTGCTCGACCCGTCGAGCCCCCAACGCGTGCGCTGCGCTGGTCGCCGTGCTGATGAGTCCTGCTGGACCGCACACGGCGACGTGCGCTTGTTGCAGACCCTGGGGTCCGTAGCGCTCGTTGAGCAGGTCGGCAGTGAAACGTCGTTGATCAGAAGAGCTACAGATTTCGAGGTCGATCAGCCCTGACGCCTCGGCCAAACGCAGCTCGGCAAGAGCGGTCGCTTCTTGTTCACTGCGAACGCAATAGAACAAGGTCGGTCGGTTGCGCGTATCGGGTTGTCGCAGGCCCGCGATGGCGGACAGGAAAGGTGTGATACCGACTCCGCCAGCTATCCATACCGTGGGCCCATCAACCGCACGGGTCGGAGCGAACTCGCCGTAGGGCCCTTCCACCCGAACGCGAGTTCCGGTGATGTCGGTGCCCTGCAGCCGCGCAGTCCAGTCGCCAAGGTCTCTAATGAAGAACTTCAGGTGCGGGTCTTCGGGGGATGAGGCGATGGTAAAGATATGCGGTTCGCGAAGCCCTGGCGCCTCGATCTTCAGCACGGCAAACTGGCCGGCTTCATGGCGTAGCGGTTTGCCCTTGGGCTTCAGCGAGAGTGCCGTAGTCGTACCGGTTGTCTCCATCGCAGAAACCTCGTAGTCCGAGCCACGCATCAACATGTCGCGGACGACCACACGCCAGACGTAGGCGGCGAGTCCTCCCACCATGAAGGTTGCGAAATACCAGCCCCAAGGCGAGTTGTTCTCATAGGGCTTCATCGCGGTGAAGAAGTGCCAACTGGCGAACGCGAATGGCACGCCAAGCAGCTTGTGTGTCCACCTCCACCAACGGTACGGAAGCCAACGCAGCAGCGATATGCCCACCAGGATGTAGAGCATCGTTTGCCCGGTTTCGGCCAGGTCTTCGGCGGCTTTGGCAATCGAACGGCTTGCACCTCTGAAGCCGCCTTCAATTTCGGGTTCGATAGAGGTGTGCAGGTACATGGCGATGATGGCGAGCACTCCGGCCCACCGGTGCACGCGATACATCGAGTCCAGGCCGCCGAAGAATCGTTCGAGCCATTGCAGTCGGAGGGCGAGCACAAAGCTCCACGCCATAAGCAAGATCGAGACGGCCCCGATGAACAAACCAAAGGCAACGTTTCCGTCGCCGGTCGCGTCTTTGAAGGCAAACCACGAAACTGCCAGTGAGGTGAGGATTGTTGCTGGGCCTGACCAGTGGATTCCGGGGCGCGGACGGCCTAGAGCTGGTCGGCGAAGGTTCCAGTCGGCCGGTCGGCCGAGGGCGGAACGCCAAAAAGGAGTTTGGTGTTGCGTACTCATGGGGCAACCGTACGGGATCCCAGCTGAAGGATTGCTGAAGGAGCGAGGCCAGCAACAACCTCCAGTAGCGAGGGATTCTGAGGTCGGCAGCCGACTAGCTAGCAAGACAGGGCGAGCTGTGTGGTTTGTCCGTGACGGAAGGAATCCCTTATGGGGCGAAGAAGTTTTCGATTGGTAACCGTTGTGTTGTTGGCTCTCTCAATGCTTGCTGCATTGCCCGGCACTGCTGCGGCAGGCAATGGCAGCCGGGTGTCGGGGACGGCCGTGCCATTCCCGGTGGCTCCAGACACGTGTGACCCGACGGCCACGGGGCCCGTCGACTACATCCTTGCGATGCCCGAGGGTTCGGGTGACCTCACCGGTTGCCTGTATGGCGTCCGCGGTCCCGTGAAGTTCTCGAAGGGCGGCACGTTGTCGGTCAGAAACACCGAAACGTTTGTCGGCTGCTTGGGTGATCTGTGTGGTTCGTTCGATCTTGTGGCGCACATAACGTCGAAGTGGGACGGTCTTCCGGGGCAGTCCAATCAGGTGTTTGGACGTTGCCAACACAAGATTGTGCCTGGCAGCGGTACTGGCGACTTTGAGGGTGCAACCGGACGACTCGACTTCAAAGACATCATCGAGCGCGATGCCGACGGCAATTCGATCGGCGTTGAGTTTGACTATCGCGGAAGCGTAAGGCTCTGAGTTAGGCCGACCCACACGTCGGAAAGGTGTCGGTGGACGGACGGTTGTCCGTTCGCCGACATCGCTGGTGTATTTGTGCTTTCAGCTGGTCAAAGCTTGACTAGATCTTGCTGCTTCCCCCAAAGACGCAAGGAAAACAGATGTTGACCGTTCGGCGATTGTTTATGAGGGCCATCGGCCTCCTGGTGTTGGCCTTACTGGCCCCGTTGTTGGCCATTGTTCCAAGCGTAAGTGCGCAGTCGGGCACGACGTGTTCGGTGTCCTCTGCTGATGGCGGCATCGCGCTTTCGTGGACTCTCGATCCGGCCGCTGCGACCTACGTCTACCGGCTTGAGGTCGAGGGCGCGAACCCCCGGTATGGCCAGGTTGATGGGGGAACCGCGTTCATTGAGCTGCGTGATGGCGTTGTCGCCCACGTTGCTCTGTCGTCGAAATACGCGGACGGCACGTACGAGCCACGCCGCTCCTGTGGGAGCGGCGAAGCGTTGCCGGGCACGGGCACACAAGATAGTGCGTGCACTGTCACCTCGGCCGATGGTGGGATCGATGTGGCGTGGACCCCAGTGCGGGGGGCCGTTACCTATGTCTACCGGTTGACCACTCGTGAGTTTGCTGTTCGCTACGACAGGGTCAGTGGCACGTCGACGTTCATTCCGCTGCCCGAGGGCATCGAGGCTGGGGTTGCTGTTTCGGCGGTTTACGCCGATGGGCGTTATCAACCAAGCGTCGCTTGCGGATCTGGCGTTGCGACTTCTGGCACTGGCGAGAAGCCATTTTCCTGTGCAGTCGAATCGAGTGGCGATGGCCTTTCGTTGACCTGGACTACCAAGGATTCCGCCGTTCGTTACGTCTACCGGCTTGAGGTTGCTGGCCAAAACAATCGGTACGGTGGCGCAACCGGCAACCAGGTCGATATCGCAGCCGGGCCGGCGGGCACGAACGTGGCGGTGTTTTTGTCCGGGCAGGATGCGACTGGTCGCTACACCCCATCGATTTCTTGCGGGACGGCCACGGTCGGCGGAGAAGTACCGGCGATTGTGATCACTGATTGTCGGATCGTTGACCAGGGTGACGGTGTGACTATTGAGTGGGATGCCGACAACACCGAACGTTTCGGCCGAGTGACTTGGGCATACCGGTATAGCTGGCGGCTTCCTGGTGACGACTCGCTGTTCAGCGAGGTTGGCCGGATCGATGGAGCATCGGTTCGTGCGACGAACAAGATCGAGTGGCCAGTCGGCACAAACGTGCCGTCTGCCACGGTCACGGTTGAGTTTGCCGATGGCGAGATCACTTCGGGGGCAAGAGCTGAGTGCGGGTCCGCAACGGTTGGCGGGTCCGTTGACGCCAATATTACTAGCTGTACGGTTGTCGATCGGGGCGACGGTGTGACTCTCGAATGGGAAGCCGAAGGTATCTTCGCAAGCGACGGCGTCGGGTGGGTGTATCGGTATGCCTGGGCGCTTCCAGGTGAGGATTTCACGCAGTCCGAAGTCGGTCGAGTATCCGGGCAGAGCGTTCGCGCTACCTCCAAGATCGGCTTTCCGGAAGGCACCCGCATTCTCCGCTCGACCGTTGCTATCGAGTTCCTGAATGGCGAGTTGTTGAACGACTCCTTCGCGGTCGATTGCGGCACAGGAGTGGTTGGCGGTTAGGCGACCTAACGGCGGCGAGTTGGCCTCATGCCCTGGCGGTAGCTATTCGGTCGGCCACAGTATTGGGTGGCCTTGACCGATGGGAGGAGATGGCTCGGGACAACCCATCTCATGTTCTCGATCGTCTCGACCCTCGAAACGGCCGCCTCGCAATTGCCAGCACGTTCGTCACGAACTCGATTCTGCTGTACTCGTGTGAACCGAGTGATCTTCAACGGTTGGTTTGCCCGGGCATCGAGGTCGATGTGATTGGCGGGCGCGGCCATCTCGCTGTCGCATTCGTTGATCAACGTGACTTTCGCCTTCGAGGCCTTCCTCGTTGGGTAGGCCGTGGTTTCTTCATGGTCGAGTACCTCGCATTCGTCACCTACGAGTCATCGGATGGGCGCCAGATGCGGGGTCTCTACCTGCTCCGATCAGACACTCCGAGCATCCTGGCTTGCGCTGGGAGCCGGCTCTTTACCCACTACCGGTTCCGCAAGATCGACCTAGAGGTCACCCATACCGATCAGATCAGACGGTTCGAATCGGACAAGGCCGGCATCGACGTCGCCCTCTCGCTCGCAGGTATTCCGGATAACAAGGAGGGAGCGTGGCCTTACTACGACGAGCTGTCCAAGCCCAGGTCTTTCAACTTCCAACACCTGAGCCGCTCCAATGCGACCCTTGTAATTCGCGGCGTGTTAAGGGGCTGGAAGCCACGACCGACGACGGTCTTGAAGGCCGATCTCGCAACGGTAGATGAATTGGGTATCGAGTTCGATGGACCACCAAACGCCATCGAGGTCGAGAACGTAGACTATCTCTGGCGCAACAGCCGGATCGACGTATGACCTCAACTCGACCCGGATTCTCGGGGGTTGCGAAGATCGTGCGGTTCAACCGAGGCAAGTACGTCGCCGCGCTCGTCGCTGTTGCTGCTCTCGCCGTCGCAGCGACGTATGCCAGCTCTAGGTTCGCGGCGCTGATTGCGATAGCAACGATCGTGTTCGGAGTGGCTGTCTCGCTCGGCGTCAGCCATTGGGTCTATGACCGGTCGGCTCTCTATGACCTCAGGTGGTCAAACACGATCAACCGAAGCGATCGCGTTGTGGTGGTCCACGCTGGCTTTGACGAAGTCTCGCCACTACTCAGGGCACGCCTCGGCGCAGACCCGCACGCGGTGAGCTTCTACGACCGGATCGAGCTCGCCGAACCATCAATCCGCCGAGCTCAAGATCAAGCCGTGGCACCTGGCTCAAGCAGCGCCACCAGCGGTCAACCCTTGCTGAGGGCCGGGACATTCGATTGGGTGGTCGCCTTCATGTGTCTTCACGAGATCCGCATCCAAGCTACGAGGCGGCAACTGCTGATCGAGCTGAAAGATGGCGTCGCCGAAGGCGGGACACTCGTCGTGGTTGAACACCTTCGAGATATCCCGAACGCACTGGCGTTTAGCGCAGGAGTGTCGCACTTCTTGCCGAAATCTGTGTGGAGTGCTGACTTCGTAGCAGCGGGACTTCAGGTCGTCAGTGAACACAAGACCACACCGTTTGTCACAGAGTTCATTCTACGCCGAGCGCCAAACACCTGAACACTGGGCGGCTCCCGCTGCGCAAACGGTCTTGTCGCAAGGATGGCGAGATCAGCTCCACCGTTGAACCCCGCTCGCTACCCCTGTTCCCCGATGTTCTGGCTCCAGACTTGGATTACAGACCTGTAATTCCAAGTTTCGCCCCCGAAACTTGCGCGACTGATCGGTCTCGGTGCCGCTGACAGCGGACTCGAGCTCAGCGTCGAACTCGTCCAAGCCCCTGAGGGCTACTTCAGCGGGTTGCGTTTCGGCGCGGACGCAGGTCGGCGACGACGGCTTGACGGTCGTCGTCTTCGGGTAGTGCCGAAGAAAGAAGATCCGCCTATTACACGCAGGGAGCGTGGTAGCGATCCAGTGGTTGGGCCCGAAACCGCTGGCTATCGGGGCTTTCGAGTAGAGCGGGTGACGAGAATCGAACTCGCGTTCTCAGCTTGGGAAGCTGCTCGGCTGGGTTGGGGCGATCCGCCGCTGACCAGCGTTTTCCCTGATAGGAGGCGGTTTTCGACGGATTGTGCTCTGACCGCTGGACCCCGCTCGCGACCCCTGTTCCCCGATGTTCTAGGCACGTTGTAGGCACGAATGTGGTCGGTGTGGATGTACTCGGGTCCAGGCGGGTTCACGCGCCGAGGTTGGTGAGAGTCTCTTGGAGCGCCGGGATCGTGTGCGTCATGACGGGGTCCTTGCCATCTCCGTGGTCGTACTCGCCGGCATCGAAGGCGTCGTAGATGTCGTAGGCGAGCTTGGGCAGGGACGAGCTTGTGCCTTGTTCGACCAGGTCGTCGGTGATTCGGATCCAGAGGAGGTTGAGGATCTGGTCCCCCTGCTCGAATGACACTGTGTGCTTGAGAAACTGCTCGGCGACTACAACCGCAACGACCTCGATCGCGTCACTGATCTCGAGCCCTTGGGCGGCACGGAACTCCTCCAGTGCTGAGTCGAACGCTTCCTTCGATTCCTCTTCTGCAATCTGAGCGAGCGCTTCCGTTGGGACGGCGTCCGCCCATGTCCGAACCCGGCGAAGGACCCAGTTGGCTTCCATCCAGAGGAAGTGGGCACACGCCTCCTCGGCGCTTTCGAAGTACCGAGGGCAGAACCGCTGGCCCTTTGTGGTCATCCAGCCAGTCGTGGGCCCGCGGAGGTCCAGCAGTGGGCTCGGCGACGAGCGCTTGTCGCTGACGTAGCCCTGCCAGCGCGTGCACAACTTCGGG